>CAJTGD010000001.1 GCA_910575475.1 Lachnospiraceae bacterium
GTATTATATCATAGAAAATACCGAAAAGCAAGGAAATCCAATGCTTGTCGGAATCCTATAATACCTTTATGAATATGGAATAAGAGGGTAATACCTAAACTAAGGAAGTTACGGATTAAATTGCTTTCTTCCACTGTAAACATTGTTTTCATACTTTATATCTCCCTCTGATTATTTTTCTGGTTTTCTTCCTGTTCCCTGCCCAGTCTTGCCACCTGCGCCTTTTTCTCAGCAAGGCATGCTTTTAAGAAAGCCTTTTCCCACGCTTACCTCGCCCCTTTATCTTTTTGCCTTGTCCAATGATGCCTGCCATTCTTAAAGATACCCGTACATTCAGACAATTCTTTTTTCAGCTTATCCCGCTTTTTCTCACGCTCAAAAATTGCCCTGTTCTGGTCTTTGAGTCTGCTGTCAATCTCTTTCAGACGGGGATCAATCTCCCCGAGCAGCTCTGGCTTGCTGCCGTTCTGCTCCACAGATTCCTTTACCCTGTCCATGATTTCTGTCTTTTTCAGTTCCAAAATCTCCGTCTCGGATACGCCGCTGACAATCGCTCGGTCAACTGCTCTGTTCCATTCCATGCGGATTTCATTGTTTGCTTTTATCGCCTCCGCCTTCGGATTATTTTTACCAACTTTCTTTGTCGCAAGATACGGACCGTTTTTATCAAAGATACTGAGCTTGTCCTTATCGTCAATCACCATCTGGTTGATCAGATCCGTATAAAATACTTTTGCCTCGTTCAGAAAAGATTCCTGCTTAAATCGTCCGTCTTTTATGGTAAAAATCTTACGCTCATACACTTCGCCTTTTTTGACGATTTTGCAGCCCTTGCGGATATTCCCATCCCCGTCAAGAATCTCTTTCTTTGTCCGCACATGACGCCCCTGCTCGTCATAGAACATATTCCGAGCGGCGGTCTTTTCTTCCGGCTGGTCTAACTGACAAGTGAGAGAAATTCCTCTGTCCTGTCCGTATCATCTTCAAACTGTATGAGTTTTTCCCTGATCTCTTTCATGGAAATTTCAAGCTCCTGCTGTTCCTTCTCATAATCGGAAGAAAGCATCTCATACCGTCTGTCCGGCAGCTTTCCCATTGCGTTGTCCTCATACACCTTTTTTATCAGCAGGTCAAGGTCTGCGAAGCGTTTCTCTTTTTTGGAGAGGTCTGTTTTCAGCTTTTTTACCTCACTTTTATCCCTGACTTCTGATGCGCTCCGCATATTCTGTATAAATGCCGCTTCGTCCATGCGGACGCTTTTTAAGGCATACCGGATTGTTTCAAGAAGGATCTGCCTCACGGCATCCTCCTGAATACAATGGGAACTGCATTTTTTATCATTCTGCTTGCGGCTGCTGTTATAAGTGCCGCAGTTAAAAGACGCAGGCGTTTTTCTGACCGTTCCGTCGGGCATCCCCCGCCAGTCCCTTCCGGCGCGCTCCCCTGTCCTGCGGTAATACATTTTACTGCCGCAGTCAGCGCAGAACAGCTTTCCCGTCAGCGGGCTTCCCTCTCCGCTTGTGTCAATCCTGCGCACCGTCTTTCTTAATTCCTGCACCATATACCATGTCCTGCGGTCTATGATCGGTTCATGGGTATTCCGGAAAACAAGGATTTCATCGCTGCTGTTTTTAACCGCCTTTTTATCCTTGTAGGATTCCTTGTGGCTACGGGAATTTACGGTATCGCCCATATATTCCGGTTTTTCCAGCATCCTTACAATGCTCACGCCTATCCTGCGGTAAAAAAAGCCAGCCGCAGAAGGACTGGTTTTTGCCATATCATTATTCAATTTTACTGCCTCCATTATGCAATCCTTTCTTGCGCTTCATACGCATTTCCCTTATAATTGTTCGGGGAACCGTTAAGTCTCCGACTTCCGTACTTAGTAACCGGATTCCCATTTTATCCGTACCTCATAGCCTGCCCCTCCTTTCGTGTAACTGATTTCCAGTCAAAAAGAATTACTCTTTCACTAATAGGAGAAAAACGGCTATAAAAACGGAAGTGTTTTTGAAAAAACAGCTACAAAATTTTATTTTTTTGCAATGGACTGACCATAAATGCCAAAATACGCTGAAATCCCAGCATTCAGGGAGCAGAATTTCATAACGGAAGCGGACGGGGATATGCTCCACCGTGAAGCCCGCGCCCTTGCGATCCAGCGTATTGAGGAAAGCGCAAGGACAGAAGCCGACTTTGAAAATGTGCTGTACTGGTGGGATAAACTGGACGCAAACAGGGAACGGAAAGAAAGAGACCATGAAATAGGGCGATCCACTGTTCCTTTGGAATGGGGCGCAGATGAATGGTACCTTTCCACCAGACCTTCCTATGATATGATTCTAAGAAGGCTCATGCTTGCGGGCGATTTTCTTGATTTCATATTTGACAGCCCGGAAACACTACACGAACTTGTCACGGATATAGATTTATCGGAAATATTGCAGGAACTAAAACCACATCTCAAAAATATGCTCTATTATCTATTCCTGCGTGATTATTCCACAGCAGAATATGCGGAGAGTATCGGCCAGACTGACCGGAATATCAGGGGTATTCGGGAAACTGCTCTGAAAAAGATACGGAAGCTCTATGGCGGCATACTCACATACAGGAAAGAAAACAGTCTGCCGATGACGATTGACGAAAAATATTTCTTGGAAAACGGAGTGCGAAAGAAAAAGGGAAGATAAGTGTATTCTGACTGAAAGCCACAAACAGCTTGACCAACAATGAGTAACTGTTTATAATGTAAGAAATATTACATCAGATGATATGGCAGGATTGATTGGATTGGAGCAGATTTTTTATGAAGAATTTATTTGAACATACCAGTGCGCCGTGGATTCGGTACAGCAGCTATGAATATAAGACAGACAGTGACAACAACCTCTACATAACGGTTTCCAAAGATGCCAGACCGGAAATGTACCATCCCATGCAGGAAGCAGAACAGCTCGTCATTGATGCCATAAATGTCGGGCTTGCCGCCATGCACAAAATACCGGAAGAAGAATTGAGGGAAGTTGTGCTTGACTTTATCAAAAAATATGGTTTTCTCGGCTTTATGACCGCCCTGCCGACAACAGCGGATTTCATAACCTATGAATCGGTATATCTACCCAAAAATCACTTTATAAAGGAAGAATCCCTCCCTACAGAGGACTATCTCACCTATTTTTATCCTTTTGACAAGCCTGATTTCAAAAAGAACGGCGTAGAATCGGGATGGTCTGTGACTGACCGTGAGGGTATTGCGATCACGATGGCTATGGGGAATGCGCCACAGGCTGTGGCGATGGGATTGCAGAAGGAATATGCGGAAAGGTACGACTGGCTTGTAAAGGAATTTACCGACTGGGCGTTTACTTTTATGACAAGTTTCCTTTATTACATGGATTATGATACGATTGACGAACAAACACGCAGCCTGTACCGTCAGGGCATTTCCGCTTTCGGCGGCATATCCCCGACTTACCAGATCGCGCTTGAAAAGGATTCGCCCGTTATCGTATGGGACTTCCATTCCCTGCTCGTCATGGTGCAGATGTGTTTTTCTTTCATGCTCACGGATAAGGACAGTGATATGCGTATGTGCAAACACTGTAAAAAAGCCTTTGTCGCAAGCAGGAAGGGAAATGAGTTTTGCAGCCAGAAGTGCAAGAACCAGTTTAATGTCTACAAATCAAGGGAAAAGAAGAAAGGAAACAAAAGAGATGATTGAAAACAGGAATGTAAATATCATAATCGATGCGGACGGTAAAAAGCTGGTCTTGATTAATGATATCCGTTTCAAGGGCAAACGTCAGATTGACTGGGATGATGTAAAGCAGTATCTCGAAGGATATGTCGGGGACTATTACGAGATTGAGGAAAATGCGGAACGCATTTATATCGGAAATGAACTTCCCGAAGAATATACGGAATCAGAAAGCCGAAAAAGCCTTATGGGTGCAAATGCAAAAGCGAAGGCAAATGCCGCTACTGCGATACCGGAGCTGATCCAGATATCATCTAACCCGGCTTTTGAAGAAAACCGCAAGGAAAAACACAATAAAAACGCAAAATACGGCTGGTACAGGTATGATGTCCGTTTTGCCCTCCCGGTTTATGAGGAAAATACGCTTGTAAGATACAATATCTTCCATGCCCGGCTTTTGATTAACCATGCTGAAAATGGCAGGAAATATCTGTATGATATTTTGGCAGTAAAAAAAGAAACGAGCAAGCCGTAACAAGATGTACGGTGAAAACCCATTTCTTATTTTCAATAATAAGCCATTTTTCAATTCCTGTCAATCCCCAATTTTGATTTTTTCAGAATACCGCCATTGGCATTTTAAATGCAATGGGGGAACTTTGTTCCCCCTTAACCACTCCATAGCATGAGGCAAGGCAACACTAAAGGGAATATATCAGATCGTGCAGCACTACTTCCTCCGCCCTGCTCTGGATGCTGTTCATCTTTTGCAGCCAGCAGAGCCAGTCAGCGGATTTAAGCTGTTCCGTTACTCCCTCTTTTTTAGCCATCTGCCTTACAAGCCTGTCCATCATCTCATTGGATTCTTCATCAATCTCCGCAAGGTGCTTCCATAAAGTTTCCGACAAAAGCATATGCGAATAAATGCCCCTGTGGTTTTCTTCTAAAAACCGCTTTCTCATCCGTCCATACTTCCCGATATGGTACTCCGTTGTGTCCGAAAGTTTGAGGTCTGGAATCAGATAGGCGCCTTCCTGATGATATGTGATTTCCATATACAACCGCCTTTCTTTGTGCTAAACTGTTTACAGATACGAATAAAATATCACCTTCTTCCTTTACCACAACATTTGCAAGTTTCCATTCACCACAAATGAGCCAGCCGCATATGTTGTATTTTAGCAGATGCGCATTTCCGCTAAAATACAGCATTTTACGGAAAAGTTTACATCTACAGTTCACAACATATCACATCGTTGACATATGCATTGGCGGTGTCGATCAGGCGGTATCCGGCGCCGATGGCCTCCGATACGCCGCGCTCACATTCCTCTCCTATTACCTGAAACACTCCGTAGCCGAGAACCGGCATCTTGATCCCATTGTTTAATGTTACATATTCCATCCTTCTCTCCTCCTGATTTCATGCGCCGCCCTCACCTTTGGATTTCCATCGGGCCGTTGATAAAATATCTTGTATCCATAGCATAAACAAAACGAGACCTTTTTAGAAGTCTCGTTTTGTTTCTCAGTCTATACCAAATGGTTTATGATCCGGCCTGCGATTATCCTGCTCACTTTTTATGCTGCCCAAACAGCCACCCCATGATCTGCCCATCCTTTGAAAACAGAGCTCCGCCTCCGCCATGCTGGTTCGTGATCCCCTGGCGCTCAAAATAAGAGCGGTCCTTGATATCCAGAACTAAGAGCCGGTCAATTTCTTCATTTCCGAGTCCTTCCCGCTCATATAATTCATAAAGCCGGTCATAGGCTTCCTGTGAAGGTTCCGGGCCATAATACTCATCCCCTTCCCCAATCACCAGATAGACCGGCGTCCGGCTCTTCACAACCGGTTCATAACTGCCGTCCCACTGGGAGCTGCAGTGCATGTACGCCGTAAACAGCTCCGGGCGCATCCCCATGACCAGCGACATGGTCTCCCCGCCCCCGGAATATCCGTTTGCGTATACCCTGTCCGTATCGATGTTATAGTTGGAAAGAAAATATTCCGCCAGAGTGATCGTCTGCCTTGCGGAAGTCTCACCCCAGTCGTCCAGTTGGGGCGCTGCTATGATCATATCCTGATAATACTCCTGCGCCGTAAACCCGAATTCTTCCGCCCGCAGATTCACACCCACTCCTTGAAAATACAATCCTTCATATCCGGGCAGCGTAAAAAACAGAGCATAGGGGGTGCTGCCGTCATAGCCGTCAGGAATATAGGCATTATAATGGATCTCCCCTTCCGTCTCGGAATGGAGTACATTGTCCAGGCGAAATCCCCTGTATTCTTCCGTTCCCTCAGTAATAGATGCACTCTGATTTCTCTGACCAGATATTACACCCCCTTCATTCCACAGCCAGCATAACCCATTATAAAAATACTGGTTCGCATATTCCCCGCTGTGGGTTCCGCCCTCCTGTACCCGGAAAGCGACATTTCCTTCCGCTTCGTTGTCCGCCTCAATGAAGCTGCCGCCCGGAACCGCCAGCATAGCCTCAATCTGATCCGCGAACGCAGAATACGCAAAATCATCTGTACCGGACATGGCATAGATAAAAAAGTCCTCCCACCCATAACCTGCGTCCCTCACGATCTGATCCATAAATTGTCCATCGCCGGTCAGGTTTCCGCTCATTGGCATAAAATAGCGGAAATAATCCAGACAATACTGGAATGTATGCCAGGTTGTGACCGAACCCATGGAAAACCCTCCGAAACCGCGATGGTCACGGGAAGCCATAAGCTCCTCCGGCGCGGTTCCTTCTGCGAAGGTCCGATATTTCCCCTCCACGGCAGGTATCAGGTCATTCACCAGCTCATTATGGTAATTGTCCGTCAGCCGCAGCGCAAGACTGTAATTTCCGCTGTCCTCCGGACTTTCATTATTATAAGTAGGGCAGACAATGATCATGGGCTGCATCTTCCCATCCTGGATCGCATGATCCACAATGTTTTTCAGGGGATGTGACTCCTGATCCGTGCCGAGCATGGTCGTTTCATTGCTCCAACCGCCGTGCATCAGATAAAATATGTTGTATTGCTGATCCTCTGAATAGCCATAGGGCAGATAGACATAAGCCGTTTTGGTAAGCTGCTTCGATTTCTGTTCGTAAGTCATAGACTCATAGGTGTTGTATGTCAGCTTTTCAATGGTTCCTCCCCTCTCGGCGGGCCTGTAATATCCGTCCGGCACCTGTTCCAGATTTTCCGGAATGTTTTTTGTATCTGATTTTCTGTCCATCTGATCTCCTGCCCTTCCTCCGGCAGCAGCGCTGTCATCCCCCGCGTGATGTTCCGGCCGGCCGTAACATCCGCCGCACAGGGCAAGGGCAAGAAACAGGAGCAGTATCATTTTTCTTTTCATGTCTTCCTCTCTTTTTCCGATACATAACTCATGCCGGCCATCTCCTTACCAGCACTCTTCCAGAATTTCCAGAACTTCCTCTCTGGTGAGTTTCTTACAGCATCCTGCCGTAAGATTGCAGGTGTCGGCAACCTTCTTTAACACGCTCTTATCAGTAAGCCCCATTTCCGTAAATGTGGACGGCAGCCCGATCTCTTGGATGAACTCCGTAAGCGCCCGGATTCCGGCTTCCGCCAGTTCCTCCGGTGTTTTCCCGTCTGATGGGATTCCCCATACCTGCTCTGCCATGCGGGCAAACTGCTCTACGCCGTCTTTGTACATATGGCGGTAAAGAACCGGATGGATGACCGCCAGCCCCTGTCCATGGTTGCAGTCCGTATACGCGCCTAACTGGTGCTCGATCTGATGGGCCTGAAAATCCGTAACTTTCCCGATCTTCAAAATCCCGTTTTCTGCCATGGCCGATGCCCACATCAATTCTGTCCTTGCTTTTTTATCCTTCATATCCTTTAAAAGCACACGGATATTGCGGATGACATTGCGCATCACCGCCTCTGCGATCTCATCGGAGAGGGTCACGTCGCGGGGAGACCCCAAGTAGGTTTCCATGCTGTGGCTTAATGTATCAAACGCCCCGGAAATCACCTGCCTGTCGGGAAGCGACATCGTATATTCCGGATCCAAAACAGCAAAATTCGCGTACGCGCCCAGAACTCCCGCCTTTTCTTTTGTTTCCTCATTGGTGATCACCGCGCCGTTGTTCATCTCCGCGCCGGTTCCGGACGCCGTAACGATTGCTCCCATAGGAAGAAATTCTGCCGGATATACATGATCCTTGAATTCCATTTCCCAGATGTCCTTCTCTGTGACAGCCTGCGCCGCAATGATCTTACAGCAGTCGATCACAGAGCCGCCTCCGACCGCCAGGATAAAATCTACGCCCTTTTCTTTTACAAGCGCCGCCCCTTCCTGTACCTTTTTATAGGTTGGATTAGGCATGATGCCGGAAAAGTCAACCACTTCCTTTCCTGCCTCTTTCAAATAGCCGCAGATCTCATCATAGACCCCGCTGCGTTTTACAGAGCCTCCGCCGTATGCGACCATCACGGTCTTCCCTGCTTTCGCAAGCTCTGCGGGCAGCGCCTTTGCCGCCGCCTTTTCTCCAAAATACACTTTTACCGGGTAAGAATAAATAAAATCATTCATTGTTTGTTCTCCTTCCTGTTTTTTATGAAAACGCACTTGGAACATGCGTTTCTCACGTTTCCTTTTCTGTCATCCCTGTTTGACCGAACGACCCGAACCTCTTTCTCTTTCCCTTTCTCTATCTGCCATCCTTGTGCCGCCGAACACCTCGGACATCTTCATGGAATCCAGCGCCTGATCCAATGCCTGCACCTGCGCCTCTGTCAGCATGATATCCGCGGCGCCGGCATTTTCCTGCATCCTCTCCGTTTTTCGTGTTCCCGGAATGGGAACGATCCAGGGCTTTTTGCAGAGCATCCAGGCCAATGAGATCTGGGCGGGCGCTGCATTTTTCCCGGCCGCCATGTCCTGCAGGAGCGTAATCAGCTCCCTGTTTTTCTCCATGGCCTCCGCCTGGAACTGCGGCATAACGCTTCTGTAATCATATGTCCTGTCAAATACGGTATTCTGGTCATATTTTGCCGTCAGCAGACCGTTTGCCAACGGGGAAAATGCTACAAATCCGATTCCCAGCTCTTCTAACACCGGGAAAAGTTCCTCATACCACCTCGCCATCATCGAATAGCGGTTCTGAATGGCGGTTACCGGGCAGACCTTATGAGCCCGGCGGAGCTGTTCCTCTGTTGTCTCCGAAAGCCCCCAGTGCGTGATCTTTCCCTCCTGGATCAGCTCGGACATCACTCCCGCCACCTCTTCCACAGGGACATTGGGGTCTCCCCTGTGCTGGTAATATAAGTCGATATGGTCGGTATCCAGCCTTTTTAACGACGCTTCCACAGACGCGCGGATCACCTCTGGCCGGGAATCCGGCACCAGCGGTTTATTCACCTCCGGGCTCGTCATGTCAAAATGGATTCCGAACTTCGTCGCAACCACCACCTGATCCCTGCATTCTTTCAATGCGGCTCCGACCAGTTCTTCATTCTCATGGGGATTTTCTGACGTGCCGTACACCTCTGCTGTGTCAAAAAAAGTATATCCCATGTCCGCTGCCTGACGGATCAGACGGACGGCTTCCTTCTTTTCCAGCGGCGCCCCATACGCATGGCTCATTCCCATGCATCCCAGTCCGACGGCCGAAACCTTCAGGTCCTTTCCTAAAATCCTGTCTCTCATAACCTTCACCTTCTTTTCATTTATTGAGTACTCTTTATTGTAACGGTTCAGAACGGCAGACTAGTTCCTTACTGTTCCCATACGGAAATTTTCATATTCGCAAACGCCCCGGACAGGGAAAACTGATCCCGGATCCCATCCGTCAGATATATCGTCCCGCTGTCCGTCACGGCGATCATTTCAAAGTCCTGATGCGCGCTCCAATACTCCTTTGCCCCTTCCGGCCCCTTTACGAGCATGGCGGTTGACAGGGCATCCGCCTTTTTTCCTTCCTCTGCGATAATGGTGACAGCGGCCAGTTCATTTTCCGCCGGATATCCCGTATCCGGATCGATAATATGCCCATATTCCTTTCCGTCCTCCCCTGTAAAATACCGCTCATAGTTTCCGGACGTGACCACCGCGCAGTCTGATACGGAAAGGACGCCTATGGATCCCTCGCCGAACGGATTCCGTATTCCAAGCCTCCATTCGCTGCCGTCCGGCCTGCTGCCAAGCATCTGGATATTACCTCCGAGATCTAAGAGGGCCGACCGAATCCCCCGCTCCTTCAGCAGTTCTGTCACAAGGTCTCCGGCATACCCCTTTCCCACTGCCCCAAGATCCAGTTCCATGCCCTCTGGCAGCCGGATCCGGTTCCCGGCAACCTCTGCCTGTTCATAGCCTACATACCTGAGAAGCCCTTCCAGTTCCTCCGTCTCCGGGATCCGGTTCTCTCCCGTGGTAAATCCCCAGGCCGATAATACCGGATAAATGGTGGGTTCCAACGCCCCTTGTGTCTCCGCCGCCATATCCAATGCAAAATCTACAATTTCCGCTGTCCGTTCACTGACCGGCACCGGCTCTCCATTCCCATGATTTACCTGGTAGATTTCGCTGCCTTCGTCAGTGACAGCCCATAGGCCCTCCAGCTCCTGCATGAGCTCTTTCGCTTCTTCCAATGCGTCTTCGGCCCCGCTTCCATATGCGGTAAATGTCATGTAGGTGTCCATACCAAAAAATTCCGCTTTTGCAGTATTTTCCTCCTTCTGATCTATGCCGCTGCCGGAATCATTCCCGCCGCAGGCGCACAGCCCGCCCATGGCCGCCCCCAGAGCCAGGAAGCAGAGACTTCGATAAAGCCGTTTCTTCATTTTTTCACTGCCCCCGCCTTTTTCAGCCCTTTGGAAAGATAGTGTCCCAGAAATACAAATAATCCCATCACTGCCATGTAATCCAGAATAAAGAAGAAAACCGGTTCTTCATAGTCAAAAAATACAAATTGGATCCGCATCAGCAGATAACTCCCGATCTCACGTTTTACAAAGGCATAGGCTCCATATCCCGCGATCACTGCCCCCACGGCACGCGCGGTCCATTTACCTCCGGGGGAAATGCCTCCCACAATCTCTGTTTGGAATCCTTTTGCCGCCATCCCCGTAACCATTCCCCAATGTGTCCCCAGATGCAGGGACATCCAGACAAATCCCCAGTACGCGCAGGCCATATGGAGCGTCCTGGCAAGGGAGGCTGCCCCGTTCCATTTCAAAAAAGCAAATACATAGCGGGAAAGAAGGATTCCGCTGACAATAGATCCCAGTATCGACAGCAATGCCAAAAACACCAGCGCTGTCTGCAGTATCCGCACGGGTGAATATTTTCCTTTCAGGAGGCTCCCTGTCCATCTCCTGTTCAGAAAATGATGGAGTAGAAACAAGAGCAGCATCCCCGTCCCGATCCATTCATGCGCCATCCTTCCGATCAGCTCATAAGGCATCAGAAAGAGCAACGCTCCTGTCATCAAAATATCTACAGCCAGTTTGATTTTTATTTTTTTGTTCATCTCTCTTCACTCCACTGCCGTTCCCAGAAAGCTGCCGCATGATCGATCCACCCTTCCGCCACGGTTCCCTCTCCCAGACCAAATCCATGGGACAAACCGTCATACACTTCAATCTCTGCGTCTGTTCCCTGACTTTGGATGCTTCGGATCCTTGCCTCCATTGTCCGGTAAGGCGCGATCCCATCCCTTGTTCCGACACAATTATAAGTAGGCGGCTCTTCTCCTGTCACCTCGGACAACCCTGTATATTGCATGATCACGGCCGCCGGCCGGGGATATACATCCACTCCAAAGCTCTCTGTCCCATAGGAGCCAAGCCATGCGGCCATTCGCGCTCCCGCAGAGCCGCCCCACAGAGAATAATCGGCCGCGTCTACTTCCAGTTCTTCTGCATGTTCATAGATAAACGCAATGGCTCTTGCCAGATCTTCACAGGCTGTCTGTGCCCCGGGGCGGTAGATCAGTGCAAATGCGTTATATCCCTTTTTTGACAGCTCCAGCGCATGTGGAAAGCTGTCGTGCATAGCCGCGACATACATAAACCCTCCGCCTGCATTAACTACGGCAAATTTTTCCCCTGGATTTCCCCGGAAGAAAAACAGTCCCGTATTTTCTTTTGCAGGATCCTCAGCCTTTTCTTCCTCCGTATAGATATCATAGAAAATCTGTCTGCCCCCTGATGCCTGTTCTTTCATATAATTCACGATTTCAACGGTACGCTCCGGCTTCACATTGCTGTACCATGTCAGGATGCTGCTCACATCTTTCAATTTCAGATCCGCGTCAATGTTCACATTCGCCGGAAAGATCAGACGGCCGTAGTCTTCAAAAACAGGATTCCCCATCACTTCTGACGCCGTGGTATCCAATGTATAATCCCCAGCCGTACTTTTCTTTCCTGCATCCATCCTTTCCTCCCCGCCGCTGTCCTGCGCAGCCTCACTTACAGAGTTCTCCAAAATCTCCGTCTGCCCGTTCTCTTCTGTCCGCCCCCCGCATCCTTCTGACATGCAGACAACTGCCAGAAGCAGCGGCAGCATCTGTTTCCATCTTCTTCGCTTTCCTTTCGCTGCTCTCATATTTTCCTACACTTCCTTAACGGATAAAATTGGTAAAGACTGCAGGTTCTTTCTCCGGCATCGGTACCCCTGCTTTTCTTGCGGCTTCCTGACATTTCAGCAGATAAGCCATATTTCTTCCCAGCACTCGCATGGTATACAGCCCTTCCGCATCCTGCCTGACCTGTTCCGGGGCGGCGCTGTGTACCATATTCCAGTAACGGGACGAAACGTCTCAATCCCTTCCTTATTCAAAGTCTCAGCCACCTCACAGAGAGCGGTATAAGTACACCCGGTTTTATGCGGGCCTCCGTTGACTAACAATACTTTCATCTTGCTTCTCTCCTTCTTATTTTTCATAGACACATTATAAGCAAAATGAGGCCTCATAAGAAGTCTCATTTTGTTATTCAGTGTAAACCTTATGGTTAGAACCACTACCCGTGATCCGTTCTGCCTCTTCATAAGAAATCGCCGGAAATGTGTCTGCCAATTTTGTAAATATTTTCCCGTTATGTGTATTTTAGGATTGATATTTTGAAAAACATGTAATAATGCAACGCATCTTTTTCATGCGATACTTGTGCCGTGTTTTTGGTTTGTTTTATTGATGCTTAAATTTTAGCATCCATTCAGGGAGAAAAACAGATACCTATCTTTCAAAAAGGTGGAAAATTTTCAAAATTGTTCCTCCTTCTCTTTATTTTTATAAACAATGATAACAAACAGGCCTCTCTTTTTTGGTTAAAAAGTCCTTTGAAAAAAATTTTGTTTTTCACTAAAATATATTTATAACGTGAAGCTTTTCAGCGTAATTCCGGTTGCGTATAAGCTACACTTTTATTTTTGAAAATGGAGGAAAACACATGAAACGAGTAAAAGCAGCTTGTATTTGCCAAACTCTACACTTTATGCTGAAAGAAGATGTTGGGCATGATTATGCGGTAAAACAGGTAGAACAAGAGCTTGAGCACTACAAAAAAAATCTGGAACGGAATCACACACAGTACAAAATTACGGAACAGACAAATCAGCCGGATGGTTCAATTATCATAAAAGTGATTAAACAGTATAATTCCAGCCCTGTTGGAGATTATTTGAATCAACAGATATAATTAAATGTCGTCTCTTTTCATTGGAAATATAATTGTTAATCAAAGTTCTATGTGAAAAAGGGAAAGGAACGAAATGATAGAAGAAAATACTTTGATCCATTTTTTGAGGAAATTTGACCAATATCCATTTTGTGTAAGAATAAGTGAAAATGAGTATAACATTGGAAATGGCGCGCCGGAGTTTACCATAAATTTAAAAAAGCCGATTCCTTTGAATATTCTTATGACAAGTACCTCCCTCGCTTTGGGGGAGGCATATATGGATGGGGATTTGGAGATTGAAGGCAATCTATACTATGCCTTAGACCATTTTTTAGGGCAGATGGACAGGTTTTCCACGGATGAATCCGCATTAAAAAAACTGATGTTTACTTCAACAGCAAAGAAAAACCAACAGAAAGAAGTTCAGAGCCACTATGACATTGGGAACGATTTTTATAAG
This sequence comes from Lachnospiraceae bacterium, assembly GCA_910575475.1. Taxonomy (GTDB): domain Bacteria; phylum Bacillota; class Clostridia; order Lachnospirales; family Lachnospiraceae; genus Schaedlerella. Next base: position 13,831 of record CAJTGD010000001.1, read on the forward strand.
CTCTGGCTGGACGAAACCATGAGCTATTCCTGTGGTTATTTTCTACATGAGGACGATTCTCTTTATCAGGCACAGTTAAACAAAGTTGATTATATTTTGAAAAAGCTGTACCTGAAGGAAGGAATGTCACTGTTGGATATTGGCTGCGGGTGGGGATTCCTGCTGATAGAGGCAGCAAAAAAATATGGCGTACACGGCATGGGAATAACGTTGAGCCAGGAACAGTACAAAGAATTCCAGCGGCGGATTACCGAAGAACATTTAGAGCAGCTTCTTACGGTTAAACTGATGGATTACAGGGATATTCCAAAGCGCGGGCAGACCTTTGACCGGATTGTGAGCGTCGGCATGGTGGAACATGTTGGGCGTGACAATTACCAGCTTTTCATGGATTGCGCGAAAGCCGCATTAAAACCGGGCGGCCTGTTCCTGCTCCATTTTATCAGTGCATTAAAGGAGCATCCCGGCGATCCATGGATTAAGAAATATATCTTTCCCGGCGGTGTTGTTCCGAGCCTGCGGGAAATGCTCTCCTGTGCGGCGGAGGACGGATTTCACACAATAGATATAGAGGATCTTCGTTTGCATTATAACCGGACACTGTTGTGTTGGGAAAAGAATTACAGGGAGCATATAGACGAAGTGCGGGAATTGTTTGATGAAAGGTTTGTGAGGATGTGGGATTTATATTTATCGTCCTGTGCCGCTACTTTCCATAACGGGATCATTGACCTGCACCAGATTTTATTAACAAATGGAATCAATAACAATCTCCCACAAGTCAGATGGTACTAAAAAATAAACCGGCAGGGACAATTTTGCTTTCCTGCCGGTTTATTTAAACTCTTATGGAGCAAAATATTTATAAATTGATATGAACAGTGAGTGGTTATTTTTACAAAGACTGATATATAGGCTGCATCTTATCATAAGTGTTTCAAACACCATACTTACGGTCCCGTCAAAGGGTGCATAAAGTTTCCCTTCATCCGGAATGATTGCGGCGCCCTGCCCCATCCCACCGGATGAAAATACCGGATCTTCTACATCTTCCAATGCTTTCACGGTTCCGTTCATCGGAGCATAGATCGTCACTTCCTCTGCTTTAGCCGGAACGGAAGCTGCTACAGATGCGTTTCCAGACGCTGCCGCAGCCGCACAGCCGATCATTATTCCCGGGAAAGACATCGGGTTCTCACTGCTGATGACATTTACGGTGGTCAGGATGCCGGGAATGACTGCATACACATAATTTCTCGCGTCAAAGAATGCCACGGATCAATGCGCCGACAGCGCCGGAAATACATCCTGCGATAAACGGCTTTTTCATATCTCTCGTTTCATTTACACTTTCCAGATATTCAATGGAATCTTCCAGAATTGACTCCTCTTTTACTTTCAGCAGGCCGACCGTATAATAATACGCATAAAAAGTAATGATGCCCACTACCTCCACCGCAAATAAAATATATAGAAATGTAATTCTGGATTTTAATGATCTGTTCATAAAGAACCGTTCAAACATCGCTTTATCCCCGCAGCTATATTTCTATTATGATTTTATCATTATATTAGGAGATAATGTAGAAAAACTTATCAGAAATGTTGAAACTTTTATTATCTTTTGTGAATTTGTTTTCGCCGTTTGTTATCATATTTGCAATCGCATTTCATGGGGAAACTTTTGCGCAAGGTCTTTTTTGATTTTTGCATATTCGCCTCGCTCTTTTTCATAGGTACGCATATAGTCCCGGAACGCAAGATGCCGCCTGCTATTATTCCAATCATCTGCTTGGAAAATATAAATTTGATGAGTTCGTTCATCACCGCCTTTGCGAAGATAGCGTCTACCCGCTATTCCAAATTCGCCGAGATATTCATAGCCTATGTCTGGAAACTTTTCTGCAACGGTATCTACCTTCTCAAGGCTTCTAACGACCACCGTAATATCAATAATTGGTTTAGCAGCCAATCCCGGAACCGATGTACTCCCAATATGATAAACAGAAATGCAGTTATCTTTCAGTATTTCAATAATATAGCCCCGTTCAATTGTTTACTTGCTCAATCAGTTGGTTGCGTGCCATGATACCCTTTGCCGCCGCGTCTTGAAAGTAAATCCGTATCAGACTGATTAGGCGGGACGGTTTGTGGATACACTGATTACCGCCAGCCCGGAGTTTTTCAAGAAGACAGCTCTTTCCCACAAAATCCTCTTACTTTCTATATTCATTTGTTTTGATAAAAATCTCTACAGACTTGCTTTTAGAATCTCAAGCACCTCATCACGGTTCAGCACTTTATAACCGCCATCCATAATAACAGTTCTGTCTGCGATACCCTCAAGTATCTCCTCTGTCGCTCCCAGTTCCCGCAGGTACATCGCAAGCCCCAACTCCCTCATCCAGCTTTCCATGCTGGAAAGTCTCTCTGCCGCAATCTGTTCTTCCGATTTTCCATTGGCATACACCCCCGGCATTTCGGAGTGGAATCTGATTGAATTTTCATGTTTCTTTTCAGGTAACGTACACATACCGGCATGCTTAAGAGAGTCAGCAGCTGTAAGACTGCCGATATCATAAGCATGTCTGCCCTGAACATTGCGGCAAAATACCATGTCAGCAAGGTCAGGGCCGCAAACCATATTTTTTTCATCCTCTTGTCCGATAATTCAAATACAATCCCCCTGCTCCCAATGGTTCAATAATCCCTGCCTGCAGAAATGGCCCGTTCACCATTCCTCCCCCGCAGACCAATACCTTTTCAATCCCAAAATGCTGAGCCAGCTTTTCCGCCGCAGCCCCGCAGTCCAGATTCTCTTTTCCACGGATCATATAGGAGACACCCACCCTGCGCAGATACGCTTTATATGCCGGCAAAGTAGATTCTGTCAGCACTTCGATCACATGGGCATCGGGCCTTCCTGACGCTTTCCATGTACCGGATTCCCATCCGATCTCTCCTTTTGTATCCACAGACACATAGTATAAACCTGCCGGTTATATGTTTTGATTCAGGACATTCCGCCCTCCGCAATCGCTTTTTCGGCAGCGGATAACAGCTTCTTTACTTTTTCGGAGGGTTCCATGGAGTACAGCAGGCCGTATGGGATACTGTAGTTCCATTCCACCGGTATGATCTTCATAAGCGGATGCACACTTTCCCAGTTTTTAATTGCCAGCAGAACATCATTGCTGTTCTCACAGCGGTTAAATACCTCCAGATTATAGAACTCAAAATCTATCACTTGGATCTGCGGATGACGTTCCCTTAGATCATCCCGGAGAATATCCACATATTTACTCCACCCACGCTGTATCAACAGCATATTCTCCCCATACAGATCTTCCATCGTCAGCGTTTCTTTCCCGGCCAGTCTGTGATGCAGCGCTACAGCGCAGCAAAACGGCTCTTTACTGATCTGCATGCCGCTGCATTTTCTAAGACTCAGCATGGTATCGTCAAAGATACCTGCGATCACATCGATATTCTGCTCCAGATTTCCCAGGATCTCCCGCGCGTTTTCCGGCGTATTTTCAAAAGGAACCAGTTTAAACTTCAGATCCGGGCAATACTTCTGGATTCTCGGCCATAAAGTCATAAACACCTGGGATGGGGTCATGGGCGACACACCGATCCGGATCACTCCCTCCTGATTGTTCTGCGCGTTCCGGGCCCGTGATACGGAATCCTTACAATATTGGATCAGGTATTTTGCGTCCTGATACAGAGACTTCCCTGCTTCCGTCACGATCAGCCCCCTGTGTGTCCTCTCAAATAAATGCAGATCCAGGCTGCTTTCCAGGGAATTGATCTGTTTGATGACCGCAGGAGCTGTGATATACAGCTTTTCCACAGCCTTGCTAAAACTCCCGGAATCGACCACACAGATAAATGTTTCAAGCTGGGGGTTATACATCATGCAGACATCTCTCCTCTTCTAATTCCTATACCCAAAGGGCGTCCCGTTATGGCCATCCGGCCGTTTCATAAGGTAGGATCTGTTATTCAAGAATGCCTTGCGCCTTGCTGCAAGGCATCCTTCCAGTAAAACAGCGGTTTCAGGCATCCATTGCCGTCAGGCGGCTTTTCAATGGGCTGGATGCGTTACAAAAATCAGCCGTCAATCCTCTTTAGCTGATAAGAGCGGCTTCCCAGTCCGATCTCCTCCCCATGCTCAAGAACAAGCTCCGCATTGCGGCTCTCCATGCGGCTGAACAGAGCTTCTCTCCCCTCTGCCTGATAGATCAGATCCACGCAGGCCTGATCCAATGCTACAGGATCAGCGGACGCTTTTCTTTCAGACGGGTTCCGCCTTCTACCGGAATCGTTGCCGAACCGTCCTCATCCATGATCACCACATCCGCAATTTCCGTAAAACCATGATCCTCCGCCACCTGATAATGCATGGCTGTTTCTGACCGTGAGCCGCCATAGGCTGTATTACATTCCACAATAGTGCCGTTTACAGATTGTACCAGTTCTTTGATCAGATTCGGATCCAGATAGTTGCTGGCCGGAGGTTCTCCGGTGGACAGCTTGACTGCGGTCTGATTGCCTTCCAGCCCTGTGCCCAACGCGGTATAGATCTCCATCAGGGCTTTCGGGGTGATCTCTGCAGTCATATACACGGTACTGCCCTTATTCTCCTGCTCATGCTGCTCATGGGTATAGCTCAGTTCCACCTCCCCGCCCATCATGCTCTGCATATTTCTAATAAGGAAAAATCCTCCGATCCCTGCAATGACCAACAAGACACCCGCCACGATCGCAATCCATTTTACGATTCGTTTCATAAATGCATCTCCCTTCTACTTTTATTCAGTATAATAAGAATTTCCCCAAAAGTACAATGCGGATTATGAAATCCAGATTGCATAAAACGAAACCTGGTTACGGAGCATGCCCGGTCAAGATATGACCTGTAACAATATGACCTGTAGCAACATCTGTGTATTTACACCTGCCTTCGAGCATGTTAAACTGAAAATGACAGGAGGAACGGCCATGATTGATTTAAAGACATTGGAACAGCTTGTGATATTTTCTCATACAGGAACTCTCTGCGAAACTGCGAAGAAACTCCACATTTCCCAGTCTACTCTGACCCGTGGGATGCAGAAACTGGAATCTGAGTTTGGTGTTTGTTTATTTATCAGGACAAAGAACAGCCTTTCTCTGACAGAAGCGGGAACGCTTGCGGCTGCGGAAGCCGAGGTCTTCCTGCGCCAATACGCAGGCATGCTGCGGCATGTTCAGGATTTTGACCGAAAAAAACGCACTGTTTCGATCGGTTCCTGCGCGCCGGTTCCAATCTCCGTACTTGTTCAGCGTATCACCGTAGCTTGTCCTGATACTTCTATTTCTACTGAATTAAAAAAAATCCCCCAGCTGTTATACGGACTGGAAGACGATACATATCAATTGATCATTTTACCCTTTCCCCCGGAAAATGACCAGTTGTCCTTTCAGAAATTATGTGAAGAACAGCTTTTTTTCTACTTACACAAGAATCATCGGTTTGCCGGACGGAAATCCCTGCATGTCCGGGAAATGAATGGTGAAAATATGTTATTGCTCCGGGATATCGGGTTCTGGCACGACCTGGTCACCGAAAAAATGCCGGATTCCAGATTTTTCATACAAGCGGAAACTTATCCATTCCAGGAATTGATCGCCAACTCTACGATATCGGTCTTTACCACCGACGCATATCCTGACACGCCGCCGGACACGGCCAGCCCATCCCTCAATGAGACGAAGCCGGAAGCGCCCTCCGGGCATGAAAACTCAGGAATGGAACGAGTTCGTGTACCGATCGCGGACCCGGAATTTCATGTGACTTACTATGTTGTATACAAAAAGGAGAACGGCAAACGTTTTCATGCCTTCTCATCCTGATTCTTTTTCAGACCGCTATATTAGCCGCCAGTCCGGCTGCAATGCCACATATCATGCACGACACCAAATGCATTGCCGCTGTCGTTCCCCCAGCGCCATACTACAAATTAAGAAGCTGCGGATTTAACAGCACGCTGCTCATCATAAAAGACGCAAGCCAGTCATGCCGCATCCCGTGCCGTGAAAAGGACGCCGCTCTTTTATCCTTTATTTTTCAAAGCTCTGATAGATGGCATCCATTACAAAAACTGGCACAAAGGTTCAGCTACTTCTAATTTTCCAGTATATCACCACATTCACTTTGGAATAATAAACACTGAATGACCATATGAAATGAATCACAGGGGCATAATCCATCACTTCCTGGCTCAGCGGCTCCGTACTCTGGTTATTGCCGGACAGGAGGCCTCCCCCAATCACACCTGTGACGAGAATAAAAAAAAGCAGCCAGGCCTCCTCTTATAATTTTCCATTTTTACAAATTCGAATTTTATGACTTTATTTTTTTCTTTTGTAAGAATATAAAAATGGCAATCAAAACCACGTTGACAATTAGAACTATAATGCTTCCTTCGATTTTGCAAAATCCGCCGGATAAAATATCACTCCCAGTAAAAGTCGTAACAAACAGATTGGGATAGTCATCAGCAAGCGACACACCGCCTAAAACTAATGCACCAATTCCATTCCATAAAAAGTGCATAATAATTGGCGCTATAATAGAGCCGCTATATTCAAGGACTACTGTCATAAGCAAGCTCATAGTAAGTACATTTAAAACAGGAATAACACCCGCTTCAAATGCTCCTCCATGCAATGCTGTGAAAAGTATTGTTGTCACAATCGCAGCAACAATTATATTGTGCTTTTGCTTCAGCATTTGATACAAATAACCACGAACAAGAAGCTCCTGCATAATTGTATTTAGAAATACTGCCAACATCCAGACAGGAAATAAGTTAATGAAATTAGTTCCGTCAAAATGGATAATTTTTGCTGCATACATTACGAAAACAGGAATAGCTAACCATACAATCCCTGTGATTACTCCCAATACCACTCCTTTTGCTGGATTATCGAACAAATGCAATTTTACATCTTTCTTTTCAGCAAGCCAAAAGCCGAGAGTAAAAGCTACTATTGCCAATAGCGGTGTAATTTCTACCCATAATCTCCATATAGCCGGTTCCTTTGAAGATGATAACGGCAATAAAGAAACCAATATTGCCCATCCCAGAAAAAAGCCTAGGGACTTTATGACTGTAATTCCGATTTTTTTCAAAATAAATACCTCCCAAGCTTCAATTTGTCGGTTTCATTATACCACAATCCGCCACAAAAGTATATTACAATTCCAGGGAGAACGCTTAAAATACGCTCTCCCTCTTTGTTTTTTTAACTTCCTGTCTTTTACATCTTTTCATTTGCAATTTTGTTCTTCTATTCCATTTCATAATAAACAGCGTAAAGTTTAAAAGGTTACTTACGCCATAGGGATGGCTGCTTTCTTCTTTAATTCCAGTACTGTTTTCAACGGAAGATCTGTCTTTTCCGCAATCATCTTCTCATCCAGAGTCCCCCTGAATTTTCTTCAAAGCGATATCACATACAGAACCCTCTCCTGACTTACTGCCTGCCCATCCGTCCGATATAGCTGCAGATCATGTCGGCTGTTTCCTCCTCACCCACGGATGAGTCAATGCACAATTCATAGCCGTGGGGGTTCCCCCACTCCTGTCCGGAAACATTTTTATAATATGCGCCCCTTGCGGCATCCGACCTTGCAATGCTCTTTTTTGCAGCCTCCGCACTGTCCCCGTACATCTCCATTACCTTTTTCTCACGGTAGCTTTCCGGGGCATAGATAAAGATACGGACTACATCCGGATAACCCCGCAGCACATAATCCGCCGATCGCCCTATGATGACGCAGGAGCCCGCGTCCGCAATATGGCGGATGGCCTTTTCCTGCGCCGCGACAGCGCGCTTTACCGGATCGGCTGTGAGGTACAGTTCCCTCATAACGGCATTTTCATCGGAATTGATGCCGGAAATAAATTCCTGCGCCAGACCGCTTTCCTGGGCGGCGACCGCCATCAGTTCTTTATAATAGCAGGGGATATCCAGTTTTTCCGCCACCATCTGCCCGATCCGTTTCCCAGCGGAACCATGCTCCCTGGCAATCGTGATGACCGCTCCCTGGCGGGACGGCCGGATTGCTGCCGCATCAGGCTCCCGCGTTTTCTTCTCCTGACCTAATTCCTTCCATACCCGTATCATGACTGCTGCCGTAACGAAAATGGCAAGCACATCCGCTGCCGGGGCTGCCCAGAAAATACCGGTAACGCCCATGAAAACAGGAATCAGAAGGGAAAAAACAATCAGCAGCACATCCCGCAGGACGGACAACGGCGCGGCTGCCTTTGCCTTGCCGATGGACTGCAGGAAGATGGCGCAGACCTTCTGGACGCAGGTCACGAGGATAAGGGAAAGGTAAATCCGCAGACAGAGTACGGAAAAATCAAAATACACGGGGTCGTCTGCCGAGCCGAACATCCGGATGAACACGCCGGGAACAGCCTCAAACAATACGATGCAGACCAGTCCGACAATAGACGTCCATTTCACTATTAGCTTCAGCAGTTCCCGTACCCGGTCGTAATTTTTTGCGCCATAGTTATAGCCCACGATTGGCTGTGCGCCGGCAGCAATGCCTATGGCGACATTCAGCACGATCTGGAAGAGTTTCATAATGACCACAAATGCCGCCAGCGGGATATCCGCGCCATAAACGGAGCCTGCGCCATACTTCACCAGCAGGATATTGTTGACAACCGTAATGACCACGATAGAAAGCTGTGTCAGAAGGCTGGAAGTCCCCAGGGCCATTACCGGCTTCAGGAGCGCCATGCTCGGTCTGAAGCTGCCCGCGCTCATCCGGAACGTTTTCGGATGCCTTAGATAAGCCGCGCAGATCAGAAAACTGACAAACTGTCCCACAATGGTAGCCCATGCCGCGCCCCTGATTCCCATATCGAGCGCAAAGATGGCAACCGGATCGCCGATGATATTGATGACCGCACCGGTAAGCATGGCCATCATGGCGTATCTGGGGCTTCCGTCCGCCCTGATGATGGAGGCAAGCGTATTCTGCGTCATGGCAAGGGGCATCATGGCAAAGATGATCACGCCATACTCGTGCGCCATCTGTATGTTTGCATCCGTCGCGCCAATCAGGCGCAGCAGGCCGTCACCCCACAGGTAGGCAATGGCAATCACCATTACACCGGAGAAAAACGATCCAAGGGCTGCACTGCCGACGCTCCTGTGGATATCCTTTGTTTCCCCGCGCCCCAGAGAAACGCTCAGTGCGGCGGCCGCTCCGTCACCAAAGAACAGGCTTAACCCCCACCCTACTACCGTGATCGGAAAGATTACGCCGGTAGCGGCATTGCCCAGATAGCCTACGCCGTTGCCCACAAATATCTGGTCTACAATGTTGTAGAGGCACGAAATGATAAGGGAAAAGATGCAGGGAATTGCAAACTTTTGCAGCAGCTTCCCTACTTTTTCCGTACCAAGATAGTTACTGTTTTCCATAATAGTCCTCCTTTTTACACAAAAAACGACACCTGTAGCATCCGTACCGTAATCAGATTTACGCGCGGCGCGCCACATGTGTCGTTGATTTTGCATGATTTAATTTCCAAGTGATATTATACTTTTTTTGCCTTTCAAACGCAAAGGACATTTTCCACAAAAAACAACTGCCCGTTATATGTCACAAATATACAAAGTCTGCACACGGCAGTCCTGTGCCGTCAACCAATCCCTTATGTCGCAAATCCGGCATACTGAGTCATGTAAAGTTCATAATATCTGCCCTTTTTCGCAAGCAGTTCCTCATGGCTGCCGCACTCCGCGATCTCGCCGCGCTCCATGACCACAATCAAATCGGAATCCCGTATGGTCGAAAGGCGGTGGGCGATTACGATACTGGTGCGTCCCTGCATAATGCTGTGCATGGCGTCCTGTATGGCTTTTTCCGTGCGGGTATCCACATTGGACGTGGCTTCATCCAGAATCAGGATTTTGGGATTCGCCACAAAAGCGCGGGCGATGGCTAAAAGCTGTCTCTGCCCCTGGCTGATATTCGCGCCGGATCCGGTCAGCACCGTGTCATACCCCTGTGGGAGAAGCCCGATCATATCCCGGCACTGGCTCATTTCCACCGCCGCCGTAAGCTGATCCTCCGCAGCGCTGTCGTTTCCGTATTTCAGATTATTCCGGACCGTATCGGAAAACAGGACAGTGTCCTGCAGGACAATCGCAATGTTCCGCCGCAGGCTCTCCCTGGACACATCGCTTATGTCCTGCCCGTTTATGCGGATTTCCCCGCTTTCTATGTCATAGAACCGCATGAGCAGGTTGACGATGGTGGTCTTCCCGCTTCCGGTAGCGCCCACCAGCGCCACCTTTCTGCCATTCGGGACAGCCAGTGTAAAATCCCGGATTACAGGAGTTCCAGGTTCATAGGCGAAGCATACGTTTTGAAAGGTCACGGCAGCCTTTTCGTCCGTCTCCAGCATCCCGCCATTTTTATCCTCTGTTTCCTCGTCCAGCACGGCAAAGACCCTCTCCGCGCCGGCAACCGCAGTCTGGAGCTGCCCGTAAATCTGGGCGATTTCATTGATGGGCCGGCTAAACTGCTTCGCATATACGATGAACGCGGAGACCACGCCCACCGAAATCAGCCCTTTCATCGAAAAATATCCCCCGAAAACGGCAATGATGACAAAACCGATATTCCCGATACAGTTCATCACCGGCCCCATAACGCCGCTGAAGATATCCGTTTTGATCCCTGCTTTTGTGAGGGAATCAGCCGTGGCGCCAAAATCTGCCACTGTGATATCCTGATGGTTGTATGCTGCCACCGTGCGGTACCCGGCAACCATCTCCTCCACGGTCCCATTCAGCTGGCCCAGAAGCTGCTGGCGTTTCCGGGAAAACCTGCGCACCCTTCCGGAAAGAATCTTGGTCGCAAGAAAGGTCAGAAGTACCGTTACAAAGCTGAGCAGTGCCAGCTGCCAGCAGAACCACAGCATGACCGCCATAGTGCCGATGACCGTAAGCACTCCCGAGAACAGCGATGGCAGGGACTGGGAAACAGTGGTGGAGATATTTTCAATGTCGTTGGTCATACGGCTCATCACATCGCCGTGGGAATGGGTGTCCAGGTAGCGTACCGGCAGCTCCACTATTTTTCCGAACAGCTCCTCCCGCATCCGCCTGACCACATTCTGGCTGAGCCTGGCGCTGCACAATCCCTGAAGCAGCCCGCAGATGCTGTAGAGCAAGTACACGGAAAGCATCAGCGTCAGCATATGGGATAGGATTCCCTGCTTCTCCCCCGCAATGATGTCCACGGCCCCGCTCTGCAGGCTGGGCGCCAGAATGCCGCACAGGGTACCGGACAGCACAACCGCCAGCATGCCGGCAACCAGCCTCTTTTCCTCCACAAAATATGCCGCAATCCGCCTGACCGTGGCTTTGATATCATCGACGTGTTCCGGCTCCGCAAAGCGTTCCCGCCGGTTCATCATCCCCGGAATGTTGCGCTCGGCAAGTCTGGAATCCTGTTCTCCGCTCATGCCCCTTTCGCCTCCTCTCCCATCTGGGAATGCCAGATATCCTGATAAGCCCGGCAGGACCCCATCAGTTCCTCATGCGTGCCGCAGGCCAGGATACCGCCGTTTTCCAATACGACTATCCTGTCCGCTGAGCGCACAGTGGCAATCCTTTGGGCTATGATGATTTTGGTACTGTCCGGGTGTGACTCTTTTAACGCCCGATACAAAGCCGCTTCCGTTTTCAGGTCAAGCGCACTGGTGGAATCGTCAAAAATGTAGATTTCTGCAGGCTTTAAGACAGCCCTGGCAACGGAAATCCGCTGCTTCTGGCCTCCGGACAGGCTCATGCCCCGCTCTGCCACCATCGTATCGTACCCGTCTGCCAGGGAGGAAATAAAACAGTCCGCCTGGGCGATGGATGCCGCAGATGTTAGTGACGCCCTATCCGCTCCCGGCAGCCCCCAGGCAATATTTTCCCCCACTGTCATGCCAAACAGCTCGCTTTTCTGCATGGCTATAGCTATTTTCTCCCGGAGCGCCCGCTGCCGGTATTTTCTGACATCAACCCCGTCCACATAAACCGCGCCGGAATCCACATCATAAAATCGCGTCATCAGTCCTGCCAAAGTAGTCTTTCCGCATCCTGTGGCCCCAATGACAGCCACGGTCTCTCCTCTGTGTACCTTTAGATTGATATGGGAAAGCACGCTCCGGGTGCTTTTCGGGTAGGTAAAGGATACATCTCGGAATTCAATCTCACCCTGTGCCCGGGCCGCCTCGTCGAAAGAGCCTTCCTTCAGTTCCGGCACGCTTTCCAGCACTTCTTTTACCCGTTTCCATGAGGTGATCCCCCTGGAAATATTCTGGAACAGCATGACCAGCATCAGAATACCGTTCAGAAGCTGGGTGGTATAGGTCAGCGCCGCCATGACATTTCCCGGTGTGGCGCTGCCGTTTCTCACTGAAAAAGAGCCTGCCAGAAGAATGACCGTGACAGCTATATACATAATCGCATTCGTAAGGGGATTCATAAAAGCAAAGATCACAAGGGTCTTCAGCTGCGTCCTCACCAGTTCGCCGTTCGCCTTCCCAAACCGTGTTTTTTCATAGGCTTCCCGGACGCAGGCTTTCATGATGCGGATGCCGGACACGTCTTCCTGCATGATTTCATTGATGGCATCCAGATGCGCCTGCAGCCTGGAAAACAGGGGATTTGCCCTCCACAGGCACAACCCGATCACGCCCACCAGAAACGGAAAAGCGCACAGTACGATAAACCCGAAGCCAGCATTCAGCCGAAACATGAAATACATGCTTCCGAAGGTGAGAAGCATGGTCCGGATCAGCCCCCTGACAAACAGCGAGACGAAGTTCTGTACCTGGGTGATATCATTAGTCACCCTTGTCACCAGAGAGCCTGTGCCGAAGCGGTCCATTTGCGGGAAAGAAAAATCCATGATCCTGCGAAAGCAGTCCTTTCGAATCTCATTTCCAATATTCTGGCTGGATATGTGTACGAACACATTGTTGAGGGAGCCGCAAAGCCCTCCCACCAGGACAAGGCCAATCATCTGCAGCCCCAGCATCCATATCAGGTGCAGGTCGGCCCTGCCCCCGTTGTGGACGCCAAGGACACCGTCATCCACGATTCGGCTCATGAATCCCAGCTGCACCAAATCCATCATCACCTCGCCAATCATAAACAGGCCCGCGATAATGGCAAAGAGCAGATACTTTCTGATATATTTCCACATGGTCAGCGTCCTCCATGCCCATTTGAGCCTCCATGGTGTCCGTGACCGTCATGGTACCCACCGTCATCCCGGCGCCCGTATCCCTCATGGTGTCCGCCTTCATCCCGGTGCCTATATCCTTCATGATGTCCGCCTTCATCCCGGCATCCATGCCGGTGCCCATATTTAAATGTATTCTCATTTTCCTTGTATCGTTTTATCCAGTCACAGCGGACTTTATCCAGAAGTGACAGCAGTTCCTGCTTTTCCTCTCCCGAAAGACAGGAAAACATCTCCTCGTGCCGTTTCCTGCGCTGCCTTAGCGCTTCTTCCGCAATTTCCCTGCCGCTGTCCGTCAGGGAGATGTCCGTCGTCCTGCGGTCAGCCTCATTCTGTGTCCGGACGATCCAGCCCGATTCCTCCAGCTTGGACAGAATCTCACTGGCTGAACCCGGCTGGATTCCCAAACGCTTCGTCAAATCCCTCTGGGTGATTGCTTCCAGCCCGTTCAGTATGATTAGAATGCGTTTCTGGCTGGCCTTCCCCTCATATAGCAAGCGCATGGTATGATGCAAATCCCGTAGACTGGTAATCAGATTGTCATTGATATCCGCCGCTGGATCATTGGCCGCGCGCATTTCCTGATCCCGATGTTTTCCCTGCCGCTCCGGCATTTTCCCGGTGCGGCGGTATTCCTCCCCTCTGCCGCAGCGCGGCCTTTCCAGATCACAGTGCCGTCCGCAGCCGGGGCAAATGGTATTTTCCTGCATAAATTGTTCCTCCTTTTCTTTAGGTACCTTGATTATAGCACAACAGAAAAGAATTTGTCAAGGTACCTAAATTTTATCAGAAAATACCGATTTCTTTGTTTCGCTGCGCTCAGTCTTTGACTGCTGTCGGCTTTTTCCGTTCAGCTGCCTATAAGTTGACGCAATGACAGAAGCGGAAATGAAAAATGTCAAAATGTCGGATACCGGCATGGAGTACAGGACTCCGTCCAGCCCATAAAAACGCGGAAGAAGGAGCGCGAACCCAACGCCGAACACGATTTCCCTGACCATGGAGAGTATGGTGGACGCAGCCGCCTTCCCCATAGCCTGCAGGAAGATGAACGCCGCTTTGTTCACGCAGGCGAACACAACCATGCAGAGATAGACGCGGAATGCCCGTACTGCAAACTCCGTATAATAGATGCTCTCATTCGCAGCGCCAAAAATTCCCACAAGCCTGCCCGGGAAGAGCTCCACAATGACAAGGGCCAGTATCCCCACGGCAGTTTCCGCAATAAGCAGCCTCGTAAAGAGCTCTTTTACCCTCTCCACAGCCTCTGCGCCCATGTTATACCCAACGATGGGAATACAACCTGCCGCCATTCCGACCACAATGGAAATCACAATCTGGAAGAATTTCATTACGATCCCCACGACTGCCATCGGAATCTGTGCATACTGCGCCTGCCCGAACACAGAGTCCGCCGCCCCATACCGGCGAATCATGTTATTGATGGCAGCCATTGCAGCTACAAGGGATATCTGTGACAGGAAACTACACATGCCAAGGACTAGCATTCGGCGCACAATCTCCCCTTTTAGTTTAAAATCTGCCCTGCCTAATTTTATGGCCTTTGTGCGCGCGAGATACCACACCGCCAGAGCCGCCGTCACGATCTGACCTATTACCGTTGCCACGGCAGCTCCCATCATCCCCCACCGGAACACAAAGATAAGAACCGGGTCAAGGACAATATTGACGGCCGCTCCCGCAAGCGTGGAAGCCATGGCAAAATTCGGGCTGCCGTCGGCACGGATGACCGGGTTCATTGCCTGCCCAAACATATAAAACGGAATGCCAAGGGTGATCCAGAAAAAATACTCCCTGGAATGGCGGAAGGTTTCTTCATTCACTGTCCCTCCAAACATGGCAATGATCTGGCTGTCCCATATCAGATAAACCGCACACAGGGCCAGGCTAAAGGCCACGGTAAGAAGGATTGCGTTTCCCATGCTCCTTCCTGCATCCTGCGGCTTATCTTTCCCAAGGCTCAGGCTCACAAGGGCACAGCAGCCATCGCCCACCATAACAGCGATGGCAAGGGCGATTACAGTCAGCGGGAATACCACGGTATTTGCAGCATTCCCATAAGAGCCGAGATATGAGGCATTGGCAATGAATATCTGGTCAACGATATTATACAGCGCGCCCACCAGGAGCGAGATGATACAGGGGACTGCGTATTTCCCCATCAGCCGGGGAATCGGCTCCTTTGCAAGAAATGAATTACTTTTTGATTCCATGTCTAGTCTCCTTTCCATAAACCTGCCCTGATTTTCAGGGCATAGGGTCATATCATACAGCATTTCACGCAAAATCAGCGCATAACCCCGGCTGCTGGATTTACGCCAAAGGCTACGCGCTGAATTCGTATAACATTTTCCCTGTAATTTTCTTTTCATTAAATAAGACCCTATCTTTATTCTGGTTTCCGGCCAGTCAATAAAAAAACGCGCTGCATCTAACTGGATTTACGCAGTTTCTGCAACACGTTCCTATTTATTATACATCATCATATGGATGAAAATCAAAGGAGATTTTACACAAAAAACGCATCCTTTATATTTGTATAATATGCACAACCCACTGCTGTCTGTTCGCCTGAATGCAGCACAATCTCCACCCGGAACGGCTTTACTGCTGCCTTTTCCGGAACTCCGCATGAACCATAAAGCTCATATGGAACGTCCACTAAGCCCTGCGCCCAGCTCCACGACTGCGGCGCGGGGATGTTTTTTCAGATAATGCCTGATCTCCCACGCCATGTTATACTGGCGGATCAGGCAGCGCCTTTTCCAGCCGGACTGTCCCTGCCCATCCTTTAACAGCACCTTTCGGTTATCGATCTCCGCATAGGACAGCTTATACCATCCGCCGTATGCCACCCGGTTTCAGGACGCGGAAAACCTCACCGTAAGCCGCCTCTTTATCCGGGGAATAATCCAAACAGGTAACGTCTGCGTCCGGCAGCCTGCTTTTTCGGAACATACCTGAAATCATCATGCTTATCATCCATGCCTTGCATTTTGCAGAAAGCCCCTCCTCCTGATCCAGATCGGAACTTCCCCAAATAGCATCCATTGAACAGCCGTAAGCGGCATGGATTTCTCCTCAGAAATCGTATCTTCGCGGCAAGCTCCAGACCATTCATCTCCGGCATCTCAATATCCAGGCAGACCAGATCAAAGGGCATCCTCTCTGCCAGAAATTGACTGCCGGAGAAAAACGTCCATACTTTCAGATTCAATTTCAGTTCCTGTCCGTGCCGTCCGAAATATTCTTCCAGACTTCCGCGTACCTCCTGTTCATTATCCACAATTGCAACCCATTTATTAATGAGCAAAAAGCGGCTGCGTTAGCAGACGTAAGAATGCGTCAGCACGGTTTTTGTGAATGGATAAGTGGGTTGGATGCTCCTTGGAGCATTCAACCGCACAGCTGGAATAATTTTATAAGCGAAAAAATATATCACCATAGACACCCCGCTGGTAATAAAAGTCACCAGCAGATTGTACACGGCCGGGCTGAAATATGCCTGTGCGATCGGCAGCCACAATCCGTTGATTCCATTGCAGAACAAGGAGATCAGCACCCATGCGATCAGATACCAGATGGCTTGATACAGGATATTACCATGGCTTTTAAATGTAATGTTCCTCTGCAAAGGAAAATTGATACACTGAGCCAGGAAAGAACCAATCTCGTAGCTGAGAAAATATCCCAGCCCGCCTCCGATCACTATCTCACCGGCAGCATTTCTGGCGATATCGTATCCCAGGATATTCCATTTGTAAGAATACCCTGCAATGTCTACCGGAATCTGCGGCCACATAAATTCTGTCGCTGCCAGTTCGCTGCCTTTAATTCTCCCGCTTCGTATGGGATCCGGAAGATACAGCGATAGTTCCTGTCCGGCTTTTTACTTCCTTCCAAACGCCACTCTTTTAAACTCATCTGGCTCCCAGTATCATATCCGCTTAACTCAATGCCGCAAGGAGCTGCTCGTAAGTAAGCCCTCACTCGTCATATTTAGAAATAGGCACACCGCAATTTTGCAGTCTGCCTATCTCAGCTTTCACCTGTTTTTCAATTCTGTTATTGTGCCGTACTTTTGTCACGCTCTGTAGCCATCTTTGCTTTCATCTCAGCGATTTCCGGGAAAAATTTCTTCAACGGATAGAAGATCATGATTACAAACTGCCAGAAGACCCGAATTTACTACCGTAGTACCGCATTTCGACGCAAATCCTTTCACAGACGAAACAACGGCGTTCAGCTGCTTTCCTTCTTTCAGCATAATAAAGTCAATGGTATCATTTAAAAGTACGCCTACCAGCGCGTTGCACATAGAGCCTGCAGCCGCTGCAATGAGAGACAGGATACAGCAGTACATAAAATTCATCCGCCCTGTGAAATACAGGATCAGATAGCACACGATCGTCAAAGACTGTGAAAGTATCATCGCTTTATAACCTGCTTTTAGCTTTTTCAGGAACAACGGCATAAGTACCATCATGGAGATCAATGCGCCGACAGAAATGAAGCCCATATAAGTGGTAATGGTTCCGCCAATCGTAGCTCTGATCGCCGCTTCATCCATTGATGCGAAGTCTACCCTCTGACCAGCCAGAATATACTGTGCATAGTAAACAGAAGAGGTAAACATAAAGCCATAGGACATGGACGAGAGGCACCATGTTAATATCACAGGATAAACTTCTTTATGTCTGAATATATAGACCAGCTGCTTCAGGCCCCCATCTCCCTTTTCCCTGGGTATCACATATCGTTCTTCTGATGTTTTATACAGTCCCCAAAAAGAAATGATGGCAAAAACAGCATATGTACACATCAGATTTCGGTAACTGCCGAAAATCCCTACCAACTGTGTGGAAAATGTGGATGCGATGGTAAACATCAATGCACACACGCCTGCGCCCTTGGCGATGACGTCATTCCGTTCCTGAGTATCCAGTGTCATAGCAGGCAGAATGGAAGACCATGGCATGGTATATGATGTCACGATCATCCCATAGAACATATAAGTAATACATACGTAGACACATTTTGCCATCGGACTCCCCTGGATAAATCCCGGATTGCTGAACAGCAGGAACATATCCACCAGCAGGAAAATCGGAGTGAATGTAAACCAAGTGCGGTAACGTCCCCATCTCGGCTTTACGGTCTCACAGATGACACCCATCAGCGGGTCATTGATGGCATCCCACAGCGTACAGATCAAAAGAATGACCGACAGCTGTGCCGCAGTAATTCCAATCGTCTGCTGAACATACAGAGAAAAATAACTTGAGATCGTAGCTGCGATAGCCATAGCACCGCCGTTCAGTGATGTGGCATGAAACCAGACAAATGATTTACTGAGTTTCTCTTTTTTTTCGGGAGTATTTGTTAATTGCTGATTCATTTGTTATTCTCCATTCTCATAAATTAATGTTTTGTAAAACAGCCGTTTGGCCATAATGGGATGCCCCTGATCATGTCTTTTGACAAGGCATTTTCACACAGCTCGGATAATCCTTTCCGGTCAGGATCGTCTGATGGGCAATGACATTTTCCTTTGCCTCTGCCCAATCTCCCGGCTGGTTACTGTGGGCATGGTACTGCGGAAAATCTGAGGAGGTCACATCAATGCGTATGCGGGAGCCTGCGGGAAGGGCATAACAGATATCGCTCATATCCAACGTCACCTTCACTGGAGTTCCCGGTACATACCGCTCTCCCCGTGGCAATTCATGACGGATGGTCGTACCGGATGTACGGATATGATAAGAGTTTCCTTCCGGGGTCATTTCATCGATGCTGGCGAAAAAGGCCGTATTTTCCCGATCCGTCCTGACCCACAGCTCCACCTCGATCTGTCCGTTGATGATCCGTTCTTTTTCCAGAGGTTCCGACAGGAAAGAAACTACATCTTCCCTCCATCCTGGCTTTTCCTGCAGAAGACTTCCGGTCTTCAGCCAGCTTGCCAGCGTGCAGTCACCGCCATTTGTGGGAACGGGATCATCCGGATCATATGTATAGCCGCATGTACTTGTCGGCAGACCGGACACGTCCTGACAAAGCGACTGATGATCGGCGTCCAGATAAAGGGTCTGATTCTGACGCGGGATTTTCTCCCAGGAGTCTGCCTCCATCCAGCAGTCCTTTCCCGGAACATAATACCGGATTTTCTGTTCGGGCACCTGCTTCTTTTTCAATGTCAGTTCAAACCAGGTAAGCGCCTTGACGGCTTCCACATTCTCTATATTCTCTACCTTTTTATCCTGGAGCACCGGCTGCAGGCCGTGGTTCCATCCGCCGATTTCCAGCCAGCTCATTTTCCGGGTTTCACGTCTCAGGCGGCTCCAGGTCTTCATAGTGCTCTCATGATGGTGGTCATACCACCCGCTTAAAATGTACAGAGGAATCTCCACTTTTGAAGGGATCTCCCGGAGCTGTTTCCACCATCCCTGCTGCCAGTACGCGTCTTCCGGATATTCGTTGGAAATATAATCCCGGTACCAGGAAAGCTTCCCTCCCCAGAGCGCTTCATCTACCTCAATGTGCGGCAGATACCGGCAGGAGGAAATATAATCCGCGTCGACCGGGCGTCCGGCATTCTGCATCGACCAGGAGGTCAATATGTCATGATGGAACAGGCCTTTATGATAAGCGGAAGCAAAGCGATCCGTACCATAATGCACTAAAAACATTGAGCTTACTTTTCCCTTTGCCGCATCAGCAAAAGCCCATCCCGTCAGGGCGGTGTAAGAAGCTCCCCAGCAGCCGACTGCTTCACACCATGGCTGTTCACAAATCCAGTTGACCGTATCGATCCCATCGTCCCGCTCATTTATATTGGGAAACCACTCTCCCTCCGAGCCTCCTGTCCCGCGGCAGAACTGGTAGACAAACGCATACCCCCGCAGAGCGCAGTTTTCCGCGTCCACCTGGATCAGGCCTTTATCGGAGGGATAGCAGGTACGCCTCAAAAGCACCGGATATCTTTCTGATCCGACGGGTCTGTAGATCACGGTTTTCATCCGCCTGCCGTCCCGCATGGGGAGCATCTGTTCCTCTACGGTATATTCGGAGTTTGTCCTGGGAAAGCCGCAGTTTTCATAATCTTCTTTTAATTGTTTGATTCGTATTTGCGTAAAGTCTTCCATTTTTAATTGTTTGATCCGTATTTGCGTAAAATCTTCCATAGACTGATCCTTTCTTTCTTATGATATTTCCATCTCCAGCAAAGCCATTCCCAGCGCTTTGCCGTGTTTGTCAATGGCAAGTGAACGGGTGACACCGCCGCCAAGTGTTTTGTCCAGGACAAAATTGAAGGCTTTCAGGCCGTCCAGTTCATACCGGATGACTTCACCATGGCAGATTTCTGAAAAATACGCTTTCACCTTTTCTGCCGTGACCTTTTCTTTTAACAGTTCATAATCCTTTTCATCGTAAGGGATCAGGGAAATATTGGAGATTTCTCCCTTATCGCCAGTACGTGAATGGGCAATTTCTCTTAACTTCATAAGGAGCCTCCTTCCGTCACCATATATGTTACTTCAGCATGGACGTCTTCCCGTGGGATAAATATGGAGCAGACGGAAAAGACTTCCTCCACATATTTCCGCGCGCCGCCGCCGCCCGCCGGGCCGTTTGTATACAAGGTCTCTACTTCGTCTGCCACGGCGCAGGCCGTTTGTGCATCCTGTGTCCTTGCACTGACATGAAGCCGGACTTCTGCCGGTTCACTTTGCGTCAGCTGATCTGAAATCGCAGACAGATACAGGGAATTGTAACCGATATAATCGATACGTAGCTCCTCAATGGCAAGCCCCATCTGCTGAAAACGGCTTTCCACGATCTTTCCCGCCATTTTCGCGCGCTCCAGACAGTTTTTGCCGCCGTAAGATATCTCGCCTTCCCCGATAAAACAGTCCTGATAGCCAATCGTAACTTTCAGATTTTCCGGTTTTCCATGCGTTGCGGCTCCTGCCGCCCTGACACGGTTGTTTCCCGCCTGCTCATAGCGGACCTGTGAAAAATCGGCGATCGCGTCCGGGGTCATATAGGCTTTTGGGTTATGGATCTCATAGATCGTCTGCTCCTTGCAGGTATCCACACAGACCAGTCCGCCGGAGCCCTCCACCTTTGTCACGATAAAACTCCCGTCCTCAGATACTTCCAGCAGCGGGAAGCCCAGCCGGTCGAGATCCGGCACTTCCTTATATCCGGGATCTGCATAGTATCCTCCGGTGACCTGCCCCGCGCATTCCAGCAGATGTCCGGCAAGCACGGCCTGTCCCATCTGATCCGGGCATTCCTCTAGGGTCCATCCGAATTCATGCACCAGAGGGCCGATGGTAAGGGCCGGATCCGACACCCGGCCTGTGACCACGATGTCCGCGTCCCGCGCAAGGGCTTCTATGATCCCTTCCGCCCCCATATAGGCATTGGCCGAGATCAGCGAGTCCTGGATATCCTTTAACTTTTTTCCATTTTCAAGGATGTCATGTTCCGCATATCGGTTCAGGCGGTCTCCGATGTCATCCCCTGTCACGCAGGCGATCCTCAGCCCTCCGACTCCAAGCTCCCTGGCCAGACCGCAGATTTCCTCTGCCGCAGCTTTCGGATTTGCCGCCCCCATATTGGTCACTACCCTGATATGGTTTTTTTGAGCCAGGGGCAGGATTTTTACCATGCGTTCTTTGAGTCTTTGATTGTAGCCAAGTTCCGGGTTGGATTGTTTGTCCTTCTGACCGAGGGCGACGGTGCGTTCCGCAAGGCATTCAAAGATGATATAATCCAGATTGCCTTTCTCCATCAGCTCTACGGCCGGTTCGATACGGTCGCCGGCATATCCGGCGCCGCTTCCGATACGAATTGTTTTCATATAGATCCTCCTTTCAATCTGTGATTCTTATTATAGAGAATTGAAAGGAGGGTACAAGGATATTCTAAAGATTTAGAATAAATAGAATCTGCCAGGATAATGATCCTTAATCTTTTAATTTGTTATAAAGAGAGGCCAGAGAGATACCGAGGCTTTTCGCGGCCATCTTCTTTCCCTCCAGAGTGTTGCCGTACAGGGCGACGGCGCGCAGGATCTCCTGCTTTTCAAATTCACGGGTGCGCTCATACAGGGTACGCGTATCCCTGGATACATGCTCTTCAATCTGCCCGATCGTCGTGACCAGAGATATGGTTCCATTGAACATCTCACTTTCAACAAGCGGATAGATACTGGCAAAATATTCCTGCCCGTTTTCATTTCTCAGAATATTCTCTATGGGACGGCGGAATCTCAGGACTTCTGGGACATGAGAACCCGGACGGAGCTCCGTGATGGGCCTGTTCCTCACATCCCGGAGCTCCCGGCCAATGAATTCCCCATAAACACGGTTAAAAAATACAATACATCCGTCTGCGTTGCAGATTAAGATCCCATGCCGGATCGCGTTAAAAATACTGTTTGCTTTCATTAGTATGCGCCTTTCTCTGTTTGGAGTTGTATACCTAAAATATAGCAAAACAGGCTCGGATTTTCAATATGTGATCGAACCACAGGCGGCTTTCTGCGTCTGCGTCTAAAAAATCTCTATTCTATATTTCTCCGGATTTTCTACTATATTGTAATGCTTATCCTCCTCTGAAATCCAACGGATCTCAAAAGCCTTTTTCCTCCATTTCCATGCAGCCCGATTCATATATACGGTGATATGCACTTCATTCGGATATCCGCTCAGATCATAAGAAAACCGAACCTCCCTGAAAGAATTGTCCGCACATCTCTGCAATACATATTTTGCAAATTTTTCCCGATCAAATATATACAGCTTATTCGCTATGATCGATATCTCTTCCAGACTCCCATTCGAAAATATATTTGGATTGCTGCTGCACACCGCCACATCACGTCCCCATTGCAGGTATCCCAAAATCGGGATCACCAGGAGAACCGCCAGATATACGATCCTGCTGAACTTTTTATTCACAATCCTTTTCCTGTCATCTATAGAACGTTTCTGTGTTTTATCCAGTATTTCCTTCATGATCTTTCTCTCTCTTTACTTTTTGACCAGTATAGAGGTCAATATTTTCAGTCAGCATACCATAAAATAACAAGAAGTTGCAACCAATACTGGTCAAAAACTGAAAATTCAAATGAGGTGTAAAAATGGAGCAAAAGTTAAGGCGCGACTGCAACATGGGGGAAAACCTTAGAAAACTGCGGAAAACGAGCGGGTTGTCACAAGAGAAGCTGTGTGCGGAATTACAGCGCCGTTCCTGTGACATTGGCCGGAGTACTTATGAAAAATATGAAACCGGGGAATTGAATATCCGGATCAGCGTACTCATTCAGCTCCGGAAGATCTATGGATGTGCATATGATGATTTCTTTGCAGGCCTGGATCCGGATGAGCCGCATAAGGTCAAGTGACCGACCTCAGCGGAGGCCATGGAAATCCATGGATCCGCCGCCAAAGGCAATATTTCCTATGAATTAAGGGTATGATGGGATATGAGGAAAAGGGAAAAAAGCTCAGGAGGGAAAAATATGGAACGGGAACAGAAATTAAGGCGTGATCGAGACATGGGGGCAAATCTGAAAAAGCTTCGTCTGGCGCATGGGCTTTCACAGGAAAAGCTCTGTGCCAGACTGCAGCATCATGCATGTGATATCGGCAGGAGCACCTATGAGAAGTACGAGAGAGGGGAACTGAATATACGGATCAGCGTGCTGATCGAGCTTCGGAAAATCTATGGGTGTAGCTACGATGATTTCTTCGCGGGACTGGATTCGGCTGAAAACTGACGTTACTATGAGCATCCGGTAAGTGTGTGAGCAATAACCCTGAGTCAAATAAAAACTGTCAATCGGCTTCTTACAAGCTTCGCTTGAAGAATCCGACTGCCATTTTTTATTTGACTGTGAATAGTAACATTGAAATTGATCCAATTTCGATATTTTACTTGAAAAATCTCTTCTTCTTGCATATAATATAAGAGAACAGCAAAAGCAGAACTAAAGAACTGAAAAAAATAACACTTAGACGAAACGAGTAGAGTGCGGAACTTTCCAGAGAGAGATGCCCGGGCAGGGATTTGTGTCCGGTGCTGGAAGCATCTTACTGCAGAAGCATTTGAAAACCACCTCCGAGTGGCCCCAATCCGGTCCGGTGATTCCGTTATCATCATAAGAAGCTGTATCCGTTTTTTTCAACAGCTTCTACAAAGCGGCTGATTGCGTACGCAATCAGCAAGAAGGGTGGAACCGCGGCTAAGAATTTCAGCTCGTCCCTTGTGATCTCAACCAGTCACAGGGGGCGGGCTATATTTTTTTCTGACACTTTTCTCTACATTTTACAGAAAGGAACGAACACACTATGATCATCACATTAAAAGACGGTTCAACAAAAGAATACTCCGAATCAAAATCCATCATTGATATCGCCTATGATATCAGCGAAGGCCTGGCCCGGGCCGCGTGTGCCGGGGAGGTCAACGGCGAGGTTTGTGACCTGCGTACTGTCCTGGACAGTGACTGCAGCCTGAACATCCTCACCGCCAGGGATGAAAAGGGACTGGCGGCGCTGCGGCATACCGCGTCCCACGTACTGGCCGAGGCTGTGCAGCACCTGTTCCCGGAAGCCAGGGTCGCCATCGGTCCGTCTATTGATACCGGATTCTATTATGACTTTGAAAGCGCCCCGTTTTCCAGGGAGGATCTGGACGCCATTGAGAAGGAAATGAAAAAGATCATCAAGAAGGGCGCAAAGATCGAACGTTTCACCAAATCCCGTGAGGACGCCATCGCGTTTTTCAAGGAGAAAAATGAACCCTATAAAGTAGAGCTGATCCAGGATCTTCCCGAGGACGCGGAGATTTCCTTCTATTCCCAGGGAGATTGGGTCGATCTGTGCGCAGGCCCCCACCTGATGAGCACCAAGGGCGTCAAGGCGTTCAAGCTGATCTCCTCCTCCGGCGCTTACTGGAGAGGCAATGAAAAAAATCAGATGCTGGCCAGGATCTACGGAACCGCCTACGGCACAAAGGACGAGCTGCAGGAGCATCTCACCATGTTGGAAGAGGCGAAAAAACGCGACCACAACAAGCTGGGCCGGGAAATGAAGCTGTTCACCACCGTGGACGTGATCGGGCAGGGGCTGCCCCTTCTCATGCCCAACGGCGTGATCATGCTCAAAGAGCTGCAGCGCTGGATCGAGGATCTGGAGGACAACGAGTGGGGATACATCCGCACCAAAACCCCGCTGATGGCAAAGAGCGACCTGTACAAGATCTCCGGACACTGGGATCACTACAAAGACGGAATGTTTGTGCTGGGGGATGAAGACAAGGACAAAGAAGTCTTTGCCCTGCGCCCCATGACCTGCCCCTTCCAGTACTATGTATATAAGGCCGAGCAGCACAGCTACCGGGATCTGCCCCTGCGCTACGGCGAGACCTCGACCCTCTTCCGCAACGAGGATTCCGGCGAGATGCACGGTCTCACACGGGTTCGCCAGTTTACCATTTCCGAGGGGCATCTGGTTGTAAGGCCGGACCAGATGGTGAAGGAGTTCAAAGACTGTATCGCCCTGGCACAGCATATCCTGCAGGTTCTGGGCGTGGAGGAGGATGTGACCTACCACCTGTCCAAATGGGATCCGGAAAACAGTGAAAAATACATCGGCTCGCCGGAAGTCTGGGAGGAAACCGAAGGCCATATCCGCACCATGCTCCAGGAGCTGAACATCCCGTTTGTAGAGGACGTGGGCGAAGCCGCGTTCTACGGCCCCAAGGTGGATATCAATGCCAAAAACGTATACGGCAAGGAAGATACCATGATCACCATTCAGTGGGATGCCCTGCTGGCGGAACAGTTTGATATGTATTTTATTGATGAAAACGGCGACAAGAAACGCCCCTACATCATCCACAGAACCTCCATGGGCTGCTACGAGCGGACTCTGGCATGGCTGATCGAGAAATATGCCGGCCTGTTCCCGACCTGGCTCTGTCCGGAGCAGGTGCGCATCATCCCGATCTCGGATAAATACCACGATTACGCGGCCCAGGTGGAGCAAAAGCTGAAAGAGGCCCGCATCCGCTGCTCCGTGGACCAGCGCTCCGAGAAAATGGGCTACAAGATCCGTGACGCCCGCCTGAACCGGGTTCCGTTTATGCTGGTCGTGGGCGCCAAAGAGCAGGAGGAAGGTGTGGTATCGGTACGCAGCCGTTATCTGGGAGATGAAGGCCAGAAGCCGCTGGATACCTTTATCCGTGAAATCTGTGAAGAGATCCGCACAAAGCAGATCCGTAAGATTGAAGTAGAAGAACAGAAATAAAAATACTGGAAACAACGTTGCTCTTTTGCCACCGGGTAAAGAGATTTTGCGTCAGACATTCTATCGTTAGGTCATAGAAGATAGAATGTTCTGGCGCCTTTTGTTTTTAAAGGAGATATCTATGAAAGCAGAAACACTTTTAAGAGAATTTTTTCAATATGTAATCCTAAATATATGTGGTATGATTGGCTTATCATGTTACATACTTGCCGATACCTTTTTTATTTCAAACGGTTTGGGCGCAAATGGTCTGACTGCGCTTAACCTGGCCATTCCTGTTTATAGCCTTATTCATGGAAGCGGTCTGATGTTTGGAATGGGAGGCGCAACAAAATATTCCATTTACAGAGGACAAAAAAAATATAAAAACGCGGATAAGGCTTTTTCAAACACAGTATGTATGATGGCTGTATTGGCTGTCATTTTCGTGCTGACAGGCATTTTCTTTTCTAAAAACCTGACAAAACTATTAGGTGCTGACAAAGAGGTTTTTCATATGACAAAAACATATTTACAGGTTATTCTGCTATTCGCTCCGGCATTTATGGCGAATGACACAATGACCTGCTTTGTCAGAAATGACGGAAATCCTAAATTATCGATGATTGGTATGCTGACTGGAAGCTTCTCAAACATAATCTTAGATTATATATTTATATTCCCCCTTCATATGGGAATATTCGGCGCAGTATTCGCTACAAGTTTAGCACCCGTTATTAGTTTGACTGTTTTATCCAGGCATTGGCTCACAAAGCAAAACCAGTTTCATTTCGTACGAATAAATCTGTCATTTCGATTGACAAGAGATATCCTTTCTTTAGGTGTTCCGTCTTTCATCACAGAAATGGCTTCTGGAATTGTAATAATCGCTTTTAACGCTATTATTCTGCACCTGCAGGGAAATATTGGTGTGGCTGCTTATGGCGTGGTTGCAAACCTGTCGCTTGTGGTCATTTCCATTTATACAGGGATAGCACAGGGAACGCAGCCCATTTTAAGCAGGGTATATGGATATGGTGAGCGTGAAAGTCAGAAACAGATTTTGAAATATGCCTTAATAACAATGCTGGTTATATCTTGCGGCATTTATTTTATTTTTTTATTATCTGCCAATCCAATCGTCAGCATATTTAACAGTGAGCAGAATATACAGCTGCAGCAGATTGCAGAAACCGGGTTAAAATTGTATTTTACAGCGATTCCATTTGTGGGATTTAATATCATTATATCCTCATATTTTACATCCATAGAAAAAGCCCTGCCCGCACAAATTGTTTCACTGTCAAGAGGTCTTTTAATTATAATCCCTATGGCGTTTTTCCTGTCATTTCTATTAAAAATGACGGGGGTATGGCTGTCCTTTCCAATTACGGAATGTTTTGTCGCTTTAGCCGGCATTGCATTATATTTCAAATCAGAAAGAAGTTAGAAAACAGCCCATAGCCCTTTTGCCGATTTCCCTCCCGGGCTTGTTTCATACTGTGAATTACCGGAACCGCCCAGTAAAAATGTCAATATTGCCCTAATTTTTCATCAATAATTTATCTAAAAATTTGTTTCCCACCGTGATAAGATAATACACGTCACAGGGAAACAGACAGTAAGACAGAATATAAATCAGAAAAGGAGAAACAGATTATGTATACAAATATGACAGCGGAAGACGCAAGATACATGCTTGAAGCAAATGCGAACCTGGTAGAGAGGATGATCGCGGGATTCAAAAAGTATTGGGAAGAGAACGCGGAAGTCATCTGCGGAGGACTGGCTATGATGAGCGGGCAGTTCTACGTACCGTCCGGCAGAAAATAATGCCATGGACAATATTTACACATTAACTGAAAAATAGGCAGTAGGAATCATAGAGATACTCGATTCCTGCTGCCTTTATCAGTTTTATATATTTATATAGCTATTTTTCATAATACAAATCGCTTTCTAATTCCATACTGTCATTATACACAGGAATGATCCAGAGGGACCGTGTGAACAGTAACTTTTCTATTGCTTTCGTTCAGAATCGTTTCAAAAATTGAAAATCACTTTCAGATATGATATGATAAAATCATAAATCTGCCATAGTATTCCTTTGCGGAAAGTCAATGAAAATCTCCGCTGAAGGCATTATCATGACACACGAAAGGAGTTTTTTTCATGAACGCAAAACTGCTGCGCCGCGTCTCGGTTCTGTCCGCGGCCGCGATATTCCTGTTAACTGCCTGTACCAACGAGAAAGACGATACCGGTGAGCCGGATCTGACCTGGGGCACACGGACCGGCTATGAAAGCTTTCTAAAGCTGGCGGACAAAGCTTATCCTGAGATCCATCTTGGTTTTTCCACCTATGCGGGTACCAGCCCTACCAGCTATGAATGGGCTCAGATGCGCGGAAACGATATCCCGGACATTTTTGTCACTTCCCAGATCCTGGACCCCGCGCTTGCGAGTGAACGGCTGGCAGACCTGTCCGGCTTTGATTTCATAGATGAGATCTGTCCGGCGTTTGTGGAAGATGCCTCCGTGGACGGCGGGGTCTATCTTCTGCCTGTCAGTACCTCCCTGCATGGGATCTACTACAATCAAACGCTGATGGAGGAGAACGGCTGGACGGTGCCTGCTGATTTTGACGAGCTGGAGGCGCTGTGCGGCCAGATCCAAAAAGCCGGGATGGCGCCCGGACTGGTGGGGACCCGGTTCAATGACGACTCTTTTTCCGCGGTTTTCAACCTGGCCAAGACCGGCTGGTTCTCGACTCCGGACGGGATCCGGTGGGAGCAGGATTTTCTGTACGGCAATGCATCCGCCGCAGGAACATGGGAAGATACCATGGACTACGTCCAGCAGTACATCGATATCGGAATGTACTCCGCAGACCCGAAGGAGCGGAGCGCTCAGGATCTGATCACAGAGGCGCTGGGAGACCGGCAGGCCATGTTCTGCACCTCCATGCTGGAGGTCAGCAAAACCGCGCTGCCTGACGGCGATCAGCTGGGAATGATGCCTTATATCAGCGAGGACGGCAGTAATAATATCTATATTTATCAGCCGGTCAGCTATATCGGCATCAGCAGCCGGTTGACAGAACCTGGCAATGAGAAAAAATTGGAGGACGCGCTCAAGATGCTGTCCCTGCTCTACTCCCCCGAGGGGCAGGACACCTTCATTACCGATCAGACGCTCTGCAGGCTGAGCGTACTGGCAAGCGCAACAGCCGAGGAGGATTCCCTGATTTATGACGCGCTGCTGGCCCAGCGTGACGGCCGGATTTTCCCGGTCACTTTTACCCACTGGGAAAATATTCTCTATGACATGGGAAAGGTCTGTAAACGGTGGTTCAGCCGGGAGGAAGGACTGGACACCGAGAAATGCGTCACTATCCTGGACAAACTGGAAGCCCGGGAGCTCGGCAATGAGGACATCAAAAATCTGTGCGAGTGCACCGCGGACTTTACCATTGAGGAAACCGCGGCGCTGGCCGGAAAGGCTCTGGGAAGCAGCGTGGGCGCGGACGCGGCCATGATCCCTGCCGCTACCTTTTATAAGGAGCGGGAGCTAGGGGCCGGCATCAGCGGAAAGCTCTACAAGGGCACGGTCACTGCCGAGACGGCCAGCACCATTTCCCCGGGACACGACGGAACATATTCTATCCTGACCATGACCGGAGCCGAAGCCAAAGAGCTGGCAGAGGAGGGCTATGATCTGGGCGGAGACGGAAGACCCTATCCCTATATCCTGGTGACAAAGGGCGGCGCTGAGCTGGAAGACCGCCGGACCTATGAGGTCGCTTTTCTGATGCAGAGCTATACCCGCGAGACGGGCGACCTCTACCACGCCCGGGAGGAGGAGGGATCCTTCCGGTATTTCCTCCGGGAATGGCTGAGGGAACAGCAGAGTGTCTCCCCGGACGGAAATCCGTGGGAATGATCATCTTTCGGAATCTCTTTTGAACCGGCTTTTCCTTCTGGCGGATCCGCCGCTGGGAAAAGCCGGTTCATCTATCCCGCTTATCCAGTTGGAAAAATTCCACCTGTACGGTTGGATGCTCTAAAGAGCCTCCAGCCTGCTCATCCATTCGTCAAAAACGCACAGAAAAAAACTTCTTTGTATCAGTATACAATAAGTATATATTTCCATGGTATAGTATCTGTAACAGTATTTTCCAATATCACTTATTTTTTTATAACACCGAAACTGCCTGCGCTGCAGAGCACACCCTGCCGGGACGTGGCCTGCAGTCATCCGCAGTATACAGGATAATGAAACGGAAAGAAACGAGGTGAAAAACATGGCAATGCATGTATTGATCGTAGAGGACGATCCTGCTCTGCGCGAAACCATTTCCGACTATTTTGGAAGCAAGGGCTGGCAGATCGCCGAAGCCGCAAATGGGGAGGATGCCCTGGAAAAAGTAACTAAAGCCTCCTTCCAGCTGATCCTGCTGGACGTCATGCTCCCGAAGCTGAATGGATTTGCCGTATGCCGGCGGATCCGGGAGCGCAGCGACGTACCGGTCATTTTCATCACGGCCCGGGTCATGGAGGAGGACGAACTGAACGGCTATTCTTTGGGCGCCGACGATTATGTGACCAAGCCTTTTTCCCTGCCGGTGCTGTATGCCAAATCCATGTCCCTGATGAGCCGCGTCCGGGGGGAGGCCCCCTTCCAAAGCCTTCGCCGGGGCGATCTGGAGGCGGATTTTAGGAAACGGCAGATCCTGGCGCAGGGAGCCGCTCTGCCGCTGGCGCCCAGGGAATATGAGATGCTCCTTTTCTTTATGGAGAATCCTAACCGGGTCTTTAGCCGGGAGCAGCTCCTGATCCGGTTCTGGGGATATGATTTTGAGGGAAATGAGCGGGTCGTGGACAACCACATCAAGATGCTTCGAAAAGCAATGGAACGCAGCAAATGCAGCATCCGGACCTTCCGAAAGTCCGGGTATTGTCTGGAGGTGACGGAATGAAACGAAAGAAAAAATGGATCCATACGCTTCTGCCGGTGCTGGCAGGATTTCTGGCCTTGTATCTGGCGCTGATGGGAATCGCTACATTTCTGATCAAAGGAACATTTATGGAACTATTTGAAACAGATTTTAACGCCGTAATCCATGAAACGGAAGAAACGATACTTGGGGCTGAAAGAGACAACGCATGGCTGGCAAATGGAAACATGAAAGCAGCCATCCAACGCTATGACTATGTTCTATGCTCTATGACAACGACGAACAATGTCCATTTCCAGTGCTCCTTCGCACTGTTTAACGAGGAGAAGGCCTTACTTTCACAAAGCCAGAATCTGGTCGGCCTTGTGTATCCGGATACCAATCTGGCCCAGAGCTATTCTCCTATAGAGAATTATCTCAGTCAGGAAGCACTCAAGGAACTGGCATATTATGGAAAACAGCAGCTCACAAGCCTTCAAGCCAAATGGAATATTTCTCCTAAAAGAGGAGGATCCCCGCCTGAATATAACTCTATAGACTATCGTATCACTATGGCATTCGAGAGAGGAAGCGACGTGCCGGTTCAGATCATAGTGCAGGAAATGAACTGGAACAAAGAGCAGAAAGAAAAAAACAGCTCCGAAGTATCTGCTGACAGCCAGACACACCCGGAACAGGATGAATTAATCCTTTTTTCAAACGACATCTGGGATCACAGCATGATCGTCTGGTCATGGACAAATCCGGATATTGATATTTCCGGGATCCCACAAAATTACTTTTTTGAGCTGGAGTGTTACCCTAACTACCTTTTTCCTTATCTCTCCTCCGGATATGACCGCTGGCTTTCCTGGCAGGAAAATTCCTTTCTGCAGAACCTGAAGCTGGACAAAGACCTGTTCTATACACTGCCCCAGTACTATGCGTCTGCTGACTCGCTCCCGCCTTTCCAGCCGCAGACAAAAAAGGTCTCTGAAATCTTCATTCCCCAGGATGACAGGCTTGCGGGCAGATATTATCTGGTTGCGGCTGTGGACTGCCATCCCTGGCTTGCCGCCATGGACTATATGAGATACTTCTATCTGCTGGGCTTTGCCTGTATGTTGGTATGCGCAGGTGTCTTAGCCTTTGCGATCCACCGGACCAACCTCCGGCGGGATGCCCTGGAAGAAAACCGCCGGGATTTCACCAATGCCATCGCCCATGAGCTGAAAACGCCCCTGTGTGCGATCCGCGGCTATGCGGAAAACTTAAAGGAGGACACGGTACAGGAAAAGCGGGATCATTATCTGGATCAGATCATCCTTAAGACAGAAGAGATGGACGGCCTGGCCGCGGAAATGATCTATGTGTCCCGTCTGGATTCGGAAAAGCTGGTTCTGAAAAAAGAACCGGTCTGCCTCAATGATCTGATCCAGACACAGCTGGAAAAGCTGGATGATGTCATTTCCGGCAAAAAGCTTCTGGTATGGTATCAGGCGGAGGAGGAATTTCATGTAACCGGCGACCGGAAATATCTGGAAAAGGTAATCTGGAATCTGCTGTCCAACGCAATTTCCTACAATACGGAAAGCGGAACGATCCGGATCATCATCGGCAAGGACCGGTGCAGTATGGAAAATACCGGGGAGCATATTCCGGAAGCGGATCTGCCCCATGTGTTTGAAATGTTCTACAGCGGGCAGAGACATTTGGAGGATGAGGAAAAGCACTTAGGGATGGGCCTGTATCTCTCCCGGAAAATCTGTGCCCTGCATCATCTGTCTCTGACCGTACAGAATACGGAAATGGGGGTGCGGGCTGAGATCTCTCTGTAAGGAATATGGCCTGTCTCAAAATAAGAATCTCCCATCGAAACCGGTGTTTGAAATACCTGATATTCTTTGGGAGATTCTTGTTGTTTCTTCGTATTTTTGTCATGATCAAAACGATGACCGACAGCCTAATTCCATACCGTGACTATTTTGTGATTAAAAATGAAGCACACCCAGTACGATTCCTGCGATCAGGCAGACCAGGCTGACACCCCAGATCCAGAAGAAGGAAGCCTTGATATGATCCTTGATCTCCACGCCTGCCAGTCCGGTTCCCAGGAATGTGGCGGGTACGACAGGGCTGATAAAGGTTGCGCAGTTTCTGCACACCACCATTGCGATCGCCGTATGCGCCGGATCTACTCCGAACTCATTCCCGATTCCGATCAGCACCGGAAGCAGCCCGAAGAAATACGAATCCGTACAGAACAGAAGTGTCAGCGGCACAGACAGCACCCCGATGATCAGAGGCAGGAACCGTCCCATAGAATGCGGTATAAAGGCCGCAAGCACATTTGCCATATGCACCATGATCTCGCTCTCCTCCAGAACCCCCAGAAATACTCCTGCCGCCAGAATGGTAGATGCCATCATAAGCGCCGGTCCGGAATGAGACTTGATGATCTTATTCTGCAGCTTCGCACCCGGATAATTGACCAGCAGTGCAACCGCACATCCGATCATAAAGATATAGTAGGACGGCACATCCAGAAAGATCAGGCAGACTATGACGATCAATGTCAGGACGGCATTGAACACAAACAGCCCAGGTCTGGCTAATTCCTTTGACTCCGCATTTTCTTCAGAATCTTCCTCCGTAGTTTCCCCGTTCTTTTCAGTCTCTGCGGATTTACCAAATGCAGACGCGCCTGCCCCAGTTTTCAGCACAGCGTCACCTGCAGATACCGCCGCTGCAATTCCCGCACCCCGTTTCTTCTCAATATTTCCCCAGATAAATGCCGTTGCCAGGGCGATCACCACCCCCACGATCTGCATGGGCAGGATCTTCATCCAGAGTTCATTCGGCTCAATTCCCAGCACGGTAGCGGAACGCATCGTCGGACCGCCCCAGGGAAGCAGGTTCATGACGCCCATTGCGGTTACACAGATCAGCAGAAGCGTTGTGGGACGCATGTTCAGCCGTTTGTAGACCGGAAGCATTGCCGGGATCGTGATCAAAAATGTAGATGCTCCCCCTCCGTCCAGATGGCCGATCATTGCGATAATGCAGGTCATCATCGCTACTCCCACCACATTGCTTCCTACTTTTTTCATCAGCGCGTTAATGATCCTGTCAAACATTCCCGCATCGGTCATAATCCCAAAGAACAATACAGAAAAAATAAACAGCGCGGCCGTAGAATGCACGCCGGCAACACCGGCCTGAATAAATTCCCCCATCTCACTGATGGTAAATGTCCCGGTGGCCACCAGAAGCGCCGCAGTCACCGTGGACACCCCGATAAAAGCCAGCGCCGGCACCGTTACATTGCGCAGCAGCAGAACAATAGCAGAAAGGCTGCGGACTCTTCCCGGACTTTTCTCAATGTCACAGGACCGCCCCTTGCCAGGATATTGGAATCCTCAATCCGTCTCATCAAAGCAAACAGAGTCTGCAGCTTCACGGCATTATCATCCTTTTTTTGACGGATTCCTTCCCGCAATACCGGCAGCGCATCTTCCCATAACGGCCGATAGCCCTGGATGGCCTCACCCCGGATTCCGGCGGCGCCATATTTCTGAAAATTCATTTCCCCATGGCTGACCGCTGCTTTTTCCTGCATATCCGCGATCTCCCGCTCCAGAATCCGCACCGTCATCCTCTGCTGTATGATCCGAAGCCCTTCTTCTATGACCTGTCCCCTCTCTGCCGCACAGCGTCCTGCTGCCGCGCAATAAATGCCCAATGTAAAGATCAGCCCTTTATGCGTATTTACGTGTCCGGTCGCCCGAAACATGGCCTGTTCGGCCGCCATGCCCGTTCGGCGGATCTGCCGGAACAGTTCTTCATAAGAGCAGTTCAGGAGATATCCCTGATATGCCATCCGAATAAAATACGGCCGCAATGCATGCGCGCTTTTTTCAAAGGTACGCACATCCATATCCTGGTGCGCCCCGCTGGAATACAGGTCCACCAGCCCCGGCTTCGGCGTGGTATAGACTTCTTCCAACAGCGCCTGCCATGCCTTTGTGCCTATATGGACTGCGATTTTTCCGGATACCGCATTACAGATCTGTGTTACTGACATTACTTTTGCCCCGCTTTCCACTGTACCAGAATTTCCCGCACCTTCCTCTGCAGCTCTTCTACACTGTGGATCCGGTTTCGTCCGCAGACTTTGGCGTCCCTTCCACATAAAAGACATGATCGAATCGGGCTTATAAATATAAGGATCCTTGATCAGCCCCGTTTTCTGCGCGTTCAAAAACATCATAGTTCTTCTCAGTCTTTTCTTATTCGGATTCATCGAATCACACCTCCCCACGGCAAATGATCTGTCTGTCCCTGTGAGCGGTATACCGCCCCTTCGATCCGGGCTTTGATCGTGCAGTCCAGCGCGCCTTTATCTACGATTGAAATCTTTACATCCTTTACTCCCAGTCTTTCCAGAGTTTCCAGAGCCACCTTTCGGATCTGATTGCCGAACTGGTTGATGACCACGCTGTCCAGTTCCAGTTCGATCTTACCTTCCCCCGCTTCCAGAGTCACCTGGCAGTCGCTGGATTCCAGGGTTCCCGCCATTGCAGGTCTTATGATTTCCATGCTATGCTCCTCCTTGCTTTCTTCCTTTTTTCGTTCCATGCTATGATCTTAAAGGAGAAACCTTACAGCAAAAAGGGCATTTACCTTAATATTTATTAAGGATCTGCCGCAAATGGCAGATCCTTCTTGTTTATCTGTTTGATGCTCCTGTTGCAGTTTCATCAGCAGATGTTCTTTAGTTCTCCTGTCGCGGAATCCATCATAAAGCCGAATATCCGTACATCCTTCGGAATCAGTGTATGCTTTTTCAACGTTTGCACCGTCATTTTTACCGACTCCTCCGCTGACTCAAATCCTCCCAGCCACTCCTGCAGAGGGATTCCGCTGCCCTCTACGATATCAATATGTTCTTTGGGGATGCCGCGTTTCACCAGCTTCTGAAGCATTTCTCCTCCATCCATTCCCTGGACTCCGCAGTCCGTATGTCCTATCACCATGATCTCCTCTACACCCAGCTCCAGGATTGCCACAAGAAGACTTCTCACCACACTTCCATATGGATGGGTGATGACTCCGCCCGCATTTTTTATGATCTTGGCATCTCCGTTTTTCAAACCAAGGGCCGCCGGAAGGAGTGCTGTCAGCCTGGTATCCATGCATGTCAGCACCGCCAGTTTTTTCTCCGGATATTTGCTTGTCTGGTAGGGCTCATATCCGCCCTCTTCTACAAATTTCCTGTTATACGCCAATATTTCTTCTATCATCTTTCTGATTCCTCCTGCCTGCTTTTTTTGCGATTATAAGCAAAATTCTTATATAATACAAGCATTCTTACAACATTTTAAGGAAAAATGGATTGGACGCATAACCATTCACGGACAGGCAGTCCATAAACCAGGATCCCGCAGGCGGCAGATGCCGCAATGACTTTCGGCACACTCCATTTCCGCCTAGTCAGAAGAACAAACATGAGCGCCCCAATCCCCATCCCAAACAGATCCGCCACGGCGGCCAGCCCGCCCGATATGCCTGCTGCCTGTGTCCCCTCGAGGGTGGCGCAATTGATCCCCAGCGGCCCCGGTGTCATCTCTGCAATGGCCACCAGGTCTGCCAGCTCCTGTGCGCTCATCCAGTGATGCGCCTGCATTTCCTCCAGGATCAGAGGGATCATGGACATGCCTCCGAAGCTGGTAAATCCTATTTTCATAAAGGAAAAAAATAATTCAAAATATACCATGCTTTTTCACTCCTCTCCAGGCCAGAGCCGCTGCAGCGCCGGAGAGCACCAGTGCAATATTGCTGATCCCGGTAAACACGCACAGCAAAAAAACGATAACCCCAATGGTCTTTCCCTTCACGTTGGAAAACACCTCCCGTCCCAAGCTACACGCAACGCTCCCGATGATCGGGATTACCGCCGACTGGATTCCTTTCAGCGCGCAATGGCACCAGAAGTTGTCTCTCAGCATGTCATATCCGTATACAACTGCGGACAGGATCAGCACCGCCGGGCATGTGATCCCAAGCATGGCCGCCACACCGCCGATCCATCCGCACATCCGGCATCCGAATAACACTGCGATGTTGGAGATCATAATCCCGGGAATCGACTTCCCCACCGCTGCCAGTTCCACCAGTTCTTCTTTTGTGAGTACCTGCTCCTTTTCCACAAATTCCTGCTCCATCTGCGCCAGGATGCTCCATCCGCCGCCAAATGTAAAGCATCCGATCCGGAAGAAAAAAGTAAACAGCTCAAAGGCTGTTTTTCTGTTTTGCTGATTCATATCCCGCCGCTCCTTTCTTTTTATTATTCACATGTACAAGAACAGCCGGCAAATTGTCTGTCGGGTCTGCTCGTCTTCATTTCTTTTTTAAAATGTATCATCCGTCTTGACATTTGTAAAATATATGTTTTAATATAGAAATCATAGTTTTTTCCTATACAGGAGGCGTTTTATGAATTGGAACCAGTTGCAATATGTCGTAACTGTCGCTGATGAAAAGAATATTACAAGAGCCGCAAAAAAGCTGTTCATCTCCCAGCCGTCCCTTTCTCTGAGCATACAGTCACTGGAACGGGAGATCGGTACTCCGCTTTTTCAAAGAAGCCGCGGGAACCTCACCCTCACCTATGCCGGAACGCTGTTTTACGACTGGGCCGTGTCCGCACTGCATTCCCAGGATCAGATGCGGATGAAGCTGGGGGATATTGCTAATGAGCGCCGCCGGCTGATCCGTATTGGTCTCAGCGCCCACCGTTCACTCATCATGCTCCCCGGCATTCTGGAACGGTTCTATGCCCGTTATCCGGAATGTGAGATCCATGTCGTGGAAAAACCTACGTATATTTTAAAACAGCTTCTGGAAAATCATGAGATTGATTTTATGGTCGACGTGCCGCACCCGGATGCAATCAATTACCGGAGCGAGCTTCTGGCGGAGGAACGCATCGTACTTGCAGTTCCTTCCAGTTTCTGCCGGGACAAAGCGTTTCCGAAGCAGGAACAGGGGATTGTTGTTTTATCTGATCTGGCTTCCTACCCGTTCATCCTGCTTTCGTCGTATCAGGTGCTGGGCAGTATGAGCCGGAAAATGTGTGAATCGGCTTCTTTTTGTCCAAATATCCGGCTGGTCTGTGAAAGTGTGGAGACTGCTCTGACACTGGCGGGCCGGCAGCTTGGCATTACATTTGTCCCGGAGGTTCTGGCAAAACGAAAGAAGTTCTCCCCGGCTGTTTCTTATTTCCCCATCCAGCAGTTCCACGATACCAGGCAGTTATGTCTCGTCAGCCGCAGAAGCAGCTACCTGCATGCGCCCCTTGCGTATCTGCTCTCCCTGTTCCGCGAGATGGTGGGGGAGATGTATTCCGTTGCCGCGCACATCTGAAAATTGGGGGTAGCTATTATGCCTGCGGCTTGGTACAATAAAACTGTTGGATACACGAGGCAGAAGCATCAAATAACAGCATACGTGAAAGTTGGAACCAAAATGAAGCACTCAAAAAACATTTATGAAATCATGCACGGCGAGCAGGCCGCGGCGAGGATTGACACACAGGGGCTACCGGGGAGCTGATGACCTCCAGGCAGTATTCCATCGTATCCAGAGAGGCATTTGAGATCTACG
The DNA here is from genome assembly GCA_910575475.1 of Lachnospiraceae bacterium. Classification (GTDB taxonomy): domain Bacteria; phylum Bacillota; class Clostridia; order Lachnospirales; family Lachnospiraceae; genus Schaedlerella. Next base: position 53,084 of record CAJTGD010000001.1, read on the forward strand.
CGGTCAATCAGGGAATCAATCCGGCCGCTTATATCCTGGAGCTGAACAGCCATTCTTACTATATGATGAATATTCTGGACTACCTGGTCGGCAATACGGACCGGCACTGGGGGAACTGGGGATTTCTCGTGGACAATGAGACCAATCAGCCGGTCTCGCTGCATCCTCTGATGGATTTTAACCAGGCGTTTCAGTGCTATGACCAGACGGACGGCGCGAACTGCCTGAGCGTCCTGCCAAAACATTTGACGCAGAGAGAAGCGGCCATACAGGCGGTATCGAAGATCAGGCTGAACCAGATCCGTAAGATTGATCCCTTCTGGTTCCGAGGACGTGAAACCGATTATCAAATGCTGACGCGGCGGTTGGAGATACTGCGGGAAATCGAAAAATATCAGATACATTATAAAATGACCGCTGGCCGTTATGATATACCTTCTAAAAGAGATGGATGGTCTACCGGCACAGATGAATTGCGTGCAATTCGCCCGTAACTTGAATATAAACAGGAGGAGAATCTATGAATAGCAAAAAAAACCAAAATATTGAAATTTTCCAGGACACGGAAAACCTGTGCAGAACCAATCCGCGCCTGCTGGATGCCATCCAACGCTCCAATGCCGGACAATATATGCTGGCCGGGGAGGACAAGCTGGAAATCAGCTCCGGGAGCCGGTATGACCGTCCCTGCCGGATCGTGGTGTCAAAAAAGAGAACTCTGGAAGCGGCAGGCGCATACCGGGGCCAAAGGGTCTGCATCCACAATTTTGCCTCCGCCACCAATCCCGGCGGCGGGGTGGCCAGAGGCTCCAATGCCCAGGAAGAGGCCCTCTGCAGGTGCAGCAGCCTGTATTTTCACATCTCGGAAAAGGATATGGTAAAAAGTTTCCATGAACAGCACCGGCAGATGCTCCGCACGGAACAGATGGATGCCCGCTATAACGACGACTGCATTTTCACCCCGGGAGTTACGGTGTTCAAAACCGATACGGCACAGCCGGAAAGAATGCCGGAAACGGACTGGTACCAGGTCGATGTGATCACCTGCGCAGCCCCCAATCTGCGGGAACAGCCCAGCAATGCCATGAATCCGAACAGCGGGAAAAAGCCCCTCCGCTTGTCTGAGCGTGAGCTTCTGGAACTTCATATCAAACGGATGAGGCGGATTCTGGGAATCGCGAAAAACGAAGAGGAAGAAGTCCTGATCCTGGGTGCCTTCGGATGCGGTGCCTTCTGCAATTCCCCAAGGGTGGTGGCAGAAGCCATGGCAAGGGTGGTAAAGGAATTTGAATGTGATTTTAAGACCATCGAGTTTGCGGTATACTGCAGTCCGAGAGATACCCGGAATTATGAAGAATTTCGAAGGCGGCTGGGGAAGTGAAACCAGCCGCCTTTTTTAGTCTTCCTATCCCTTCGCATCCAGAAAATGCATGTCTTCCATGCGAAAGGTTCCCTTCCGGTCCAGTGACCGGGATGTCTCATAGCCGGTCAATGCCTTCGCATGCTGAATCTCTTTTGACTCCGGGATTTCTATATGTTCGAATTCCGCCATGGGCGGCACCCCGGCTGCCCTGTCTATGTACTCCGCACCGGCAGGCAGGTTCGCATCCGCTGCCTGCGATGCAGGCTCCGGCACATCGGATATCAGCGTGACAGGCTTCGGACCATCGGACAGCGGCATGCTCCTCTTCAGAACATCCGCCGCCGAACCGGGCTCCAGCACGTCTCCGGCCGGATTAACGGTTCCCGCTGCATCGGCACTTTGGGGATCCTGCAGAATATCCGGCTTCGGAAGCACAGCTGATGGCATATAGTATTTTATATTTTCCGGTTTCATGTTCTTCTGTAAGGAATCATTCATTTGCTGCCGGATCCGCATTTCCAAAATTTTAATAGAATCTTCGTTCGATTCCATGGCAATCTGACCTCCTGCTTTTCAAATCAGAATATACGGTTGTCTCTCGTAACAGTCTCCAATCGGGCTGAACCAGAGCGTTCCTAAGAAACTGTGATTCGAGTATAACACAAACCGCCGCTTTTGGCTACTGATTCTCCTGCTCTGCCAGAAAATTCAAAAACCGTTTCACACCTCCCCCCACGATCTCCACCCCTTCCGGCCGCAGCCCGCTTACTTCCGATACATCAAAGAAGTCCCCTGCCGAGGTCTGCTCCGTATACATATAACTGTCGCTTCCGAAAATCGTTTCTTCGATCTCCACATATTCGTCTCCCCAGAAGGCACAGTCCCCGGCCCGGATGCCGTCCTCCCGCGATATTTTCCAGGGTGGTCCCGCTGACGATGGCCAGCTTCACGCCCTTCTCCAGCAGCGGCCTCATTGCAGATACCGCCGCCTCCGCCGGCGCCGTCCTGGAGGTCACCGCAGTCCCGTCCCAGTCAAAAAAGACCGCCTTATATTGCTTCAACATGTCTCCCTCCCTTCTCCAAAATGCTGATCTCCTTCTCTCCGATATAAAAGGTGATCCGCTCTCCTTCCTTCAGGATAAATTCCGCCTGTCCCTGTGAGACCACGGTTTTCAGGAGCGCCCCTCTGTATCGGATCTGGAAGGAATAGCTCTCCCACTCTTTGGGAATGGCCGGTTTCAGCCGCAGCTTCGATTTCTGGCACCGCAGGCCCCCAAAGCCGTTTACCACCGCCTGCCAGGTCCCGGCCATATTGGCCGCATGGATCCCTGCGTAAAAATTATTGTGGTGGTCGTCCAGATCCATTCTCGCGGACTGGGAAAAATATCTGTATGCCTCTTCCTCATAGCCGATATCGCAGGCAACGATCCCCAAAATGCAGGTGGAAAGCGACGAATGGTGAAGGGTCACTTCCTGATAAAAGTCATAGTTGCGCCGGATCTCTTCCTCCGTGAAGCAGTCGCTGTGCAGGTACAGCCCCAATACGGCATCCGCCTGCTTGGACATCCTGTGCCTCATGATAAACAGCGGATGAAAATCCATGTGGCGGTCACGGTCCAGAACGCGTATTTGGAATTGCCGAACAGATTGGGCACCTGGCTGACCTCCAGTCCGATCTTTTCCAGAAACGGCTTCACGACCCCGAAGGTGGGATTTAAAAGCAGTGTAAGGACAGACCGGAGCCTTACAACCCGCTATGAAAATTCTGTCACCGGCCAGTTCAGCCAGGTCAACCAGAAGATCAGCGACCAGGTGGACTCCATCGACTCCATCATCCCCCTCTATAGCCGCGAGCTCCTCCAGGATCTGGATCAGAAGGAACATCGGCTGACCTGCCGGATGCTGCCGTCGGATGAGGCCAATATTTACTTTATCCGGAACCTTTTTAACAGCAATACGGGGCGCTATCACGGGATCTTCATCATCGCGGTGGATCTGGAAAAATGGCTCGACTACTGTGTCAAGGGGCTGGATCCTTCCTGGTTCATCTGCCTGTATGACGAGGAGATCAATCTTTGCTCCGATCCCAGGATGGCGCAGACAAGTCTGGAGCTCCAGGCCGAATTGGAAAAAAGCAGCACGGCCTTTGTCTCCTTCCGGGAGCTCACGCTGTGTTCCGACGCGTATTTTACTGCGGCGCAGAGGCTGGACAGGATCCGGCTCACCGCTGCCGTGGCCGCGCCGAAGAAGGTCCTGTTCCAGGATCTGAACGATACCTTAAAGACCTACATCCTGATGCTGGCATGTACCGTGCTGGCCGGACTGCTTGCGGCCGTTATCATCAGCCGGGCGGTCACGCGGCCGATCGACCGGATGATCTGCCACATCAACCAGATCTCCGCCAGGGAATCGGACAGCCTTCCGCCTATGAAGATGTACCGGGAGTTCCGCGTCTGGGCGGATGCCTTTAACCGGATGCTGAAACAGCTGGATATCTACTGCAACGATAATTTTCAAAAACAATTATTGCTGAAAAGCTCGGAAATCCGGGCGCTGCAGTCGCAGATGAACCCGCATTTCTTATTTAATGTCCTCAACACGATCGCATGGAAGGCCCAGATCAGCGACAATGAGGAGATCTACCAGATGATCATTTCCCTGGGGGAGCTTCTCAAAAAAAAATACGCTGTCCAGGGAGAAGGACTATGTGCGCCTTGCCCAGGAGATCGAGTATGTGAAGTTTTATGTCTACCTGCAGCAGATGCGTTTTGAGGATAAGATCTCCTGCGTATTCCAGGTTCCGGACGCGCTGATGGACTGTATGGTCCCCACGTTCTGCATCCAGCCGCTGGTAGAAAACGCCATCGTACACGGCCTGGAACCGAAGGACGGGAAGGGAAAGCTGATCGTCCAGGTCATCCCGTCCGACAACCGGATGATGGAGATTTCCATCATTGACAACGGGATCGGCTTTGAGAGTATTCCGGATGTCCGGAATATCCGGCCCCCCGGGGAGGATTCTCACGCCCATGTAGGGCTTTGCAACCTTGACAAACGGCTGGAGCTGCTTTTCGGGCCGGATGCCTGTCTGCGCATCGGCAGTGTTCCGGAAACATGCACCACCATTTCTTTCCGAATTCCGATCCGCACTGAACACGAGGAGGGAGACCATGACATTCAAACTGCTGGTTGTTGACGATGAGGCCATCATGCGCAAAGGCATTGCCAATTTTATAGACTGGGATTCCCTGGACTGCCAGGTAGCCGGAACGGCCGGAAATGGGATCGAAGCCATACAGGACGCCCAGAAGCAGATCGCCACATCCAAAAAGCAGTCTTCCAGCGCCAAGGAAGAGCTGGATTTCGGATATGATACGGAAGCAATCCTCAGTATTGATAAATATTTTAACAACACTTATGATGAGGACTGGCTGGATGATCCTTTTGTCAAAGAGATGGTGCTGGATATCGACCATTCCGAGGTACTGGATAAATATTGTATTCAAAGTCCGGTTTTGGGGCAGATTCCTCCGGAAAAGCTTTCCGGCGGAGTCAAGGCGCTGATCTGCATGTATGAGCTGGACGATTTTTATGTGGATCTGATCGTATGCGGAAAGAACTGCGAAAAATGGATTGCTGAAATTGCGGAGAAGAAGGACTTTCGGGCTTCCATGAGCGGATATGATCTGGATTTTGAAGATACAGGCATTCGGGCAAGATGTCTCAATGACGGCTCCGAAATCCACAGTTCAAAAGATTGGATCCTGAAAATGTGCAGATATGTGGGAGGTGACCATGAAAGGTAGATTTTCTTTGGAAATTGAATCAAGAAGGGTCATCTACCAGTTAAGCCTGGAAAGAAAAGCCACTGTTATAAAGGGGAACAGCGGTACCGGGAAAACTTCTATGATCCGAATCCTTTCTGATTATGTGGAGCTGGGAAAAGACTCCGGAGTCCATATTCGTAAAAGCAGCGATTATGATATCAAAATATTGGAAAACAGGACGGACTGGCATCAGGAGCTGGAACAGGCGCATAACTGCATCATGTTTGTGGATGAAGACGTCCGATATCTATACGACAAAATATGTGATCACCGAGGACAGTAACGCCGGATATGAAATGATGCAGCCGCCCCCTCCCTGTTGATCCTATCACCCGCACCGCTCCTGCAGGATCGTCAGCGCCTGGACAATGATCGCCGCATGGTCCACCGCGATCAGTCCGCAGTCCTTAACCGTAAATGACTCTTCCCGGATCAGCCCCGGGCGCCTCCTGCGTTCCACCAGCGCGCAGGTATCCAGACCCTTTTCCTGGTTTTTCACGGAAAGCCGGTAGGTCGTGATCTCGGTCTCCTGTTCCGGCTTTGCTTCCCAGCCAGCCGCCCCGCCGTCCGCTATTTTTTCCAGCTCTAATTCGCACCACACTGCGTCTGCCGCGTCATCCCCGGCCCGGGCTTTTAACTCCTTCCCCTGCACGAGCGCCATGTATGCCGTAGTGATCACGCGGGTCCGGGGATCCCGGTCATAATTCCCGTAGGATGCGATCTGCTCCATGGGCAGGCCACTGATCCCCGTCTCTTCCAGCAGTTCCCGTTTTGCGGATTCCTCCAGGTTCTCCTCCATATCCACAAAACCGCCGGGCAGCGCCCAATATCCGATGCTTGGATGATTGCTCCGTTTCACCAGCAGCAGCCGGATGCCCCGAAGCTCCCTGGTCAGGGGTTCTGCGCAGGAAAAGATCACGGCATCCGCCGTGCAGCTTGGAGTCCGGTATTTATAAGGGTCGTAGCCCTCTAAAAATTCCTCCAGCGTCTGTCCCGCCCGGTTGCGCTCCCCGGTTCCGTAAAATTTTGATAAATCCTTTAAAAATGCCGGCATTGTTTCATCTCCTCCTTTTGTATCATCATATACTAAAAGTCGTCAGTCTCATTCCTTCCTCAGCCACTCCAGCACATTCCACTGTTTGATCGGATTGGGGCCGCGGATACTTTCCAGAGGAACAAGCTCCCGTTCCAATGTACTTTCCTCTAAAACGGTCAGGGATTCATTGTTCTAAACTGCAGTTTGTTTTTTTATATTATCATTCATTTTTCTAAGTTGCAACTTATGTTTTTATAGATTCTATCATTTTTCTCATCTATATCTTAGTCTGTATATTTTACAGAAGGATAGTCCTGCAAAACAAAAAAGAGAAAAAATGGCAAAAGACAGATTGACAACCCCGCCGAAAGCTTATATACTATACGCATCAAAGGGAGTAGCTTGCACAGGATCCTGTGTTTACTTAGCCGTCAATACGATTTCCGAATCCGGCTCTGTGATGAAATAGCGAGACTTTGCTGTATCAATACGGCATTGTCTCGCTTTTTTTGCGCTTTGCCGGGAAAATGTCCAGAGAACTGCTGCCGGCAGCCTTTCTGGATATGACAGGTATCTAAAAGAGGGACCGGCCATTCCGTTGTACGGTTTGGGCGGTTAGAGAACTATATGTAACTCCATTTGCTGCGCAAATTGGTTACATATATGCGGAGGAAATGAAGATGACATTTGGAGAATTGATCATGTTTGCAGTCCGGCTGCTGGCCGGTACAGGCGTATTTTTGGTCGGGGTACACCTGCTCACGGCCAATATCGAACAGCTTGCCACAGGAAAGATCAAGGATCTGTTCGAAAAGACGGCCGACAGGCGGCTTGTCAATGTAGGGATCGGAGCCGCCACTACGGCCCTGATCCAGAGCTCCGGCGTAACGACCGTGCTGATCGTGGGGTTTGTCAATGTGGGGATCATGAACCTGCACCAGGCCGCGGCCATGATCATGGGCGCCAACATCGGAACCACCATCACGGCTCAGATTGCCGCGCTGAGCGCGTTTCCTGTTACTACATATATACAGCTCTGCGTATTTATCGGTATGATGATGACCATGGTCTGCAAAAGTGACAGCCTGCAGAAGACCGGATTTATATTATCCGGCCTGGGATTGATCTTCATCGGCCTGTCCCTGATGTCGGACGCGATGAAGGTCAACCGGGACGCCATACAGACGATATTTGAGACGGTGACGAACCCGTTCCTGCTGTTTGGGATCGGAATCTTCCTCACGGCTCTGGTCCAGTCCAGTTCCGCAACGACCTCGGTGATCATCGCCATGTCGGTAGCCGGGCTGACGATCGGAACCGGAGGAAATGAAGTCCTGTATATTATCCTGGGTACCAATATCGGCTCCTGCGTGACCGCCCTGATGTCCTCCCTTACATCCGGGGCAAATGCGAAGCGGGCGGGGCTGATCCACCTGATGTTCAACACCTTCGGCTCGGTCATCTTTTTCATCCTGCTGATGTGCTGGCCGGACTTTATGAATACCACCTTCCGCGCCTGGTTCGGATCCGCAGCCACAGAGATCGCCATGTTCCACACCTTTTTCAATGTGACGTGTACCATGCTGTTTCTGCCGTTCTGCAATATATTTGTAAAAATATCGGAATTATTGATCCAGGAAAAGAAGACCGAAACCGCGGTAACCTACCTGGACGAAAGGATGCTCTCCTCCGCTTCCATCGCCATTTCCCAGCTGGAAAAGGAAATGGTCCTGCTGTCGGATACCGCGATGGACGCCTTCCGGACCGCATACCGTTCCTTTGAGAAAAAGGATAAGAGCCTGATCGAACCCAGCCTGGAAAAGATCAACCAGGCGGGCAGCATTTACCATACCATTGTGAATTACCTGATCCGCCTGTCCGCCCAGAGCAAGCTGTCTGATGAGGAAAATATCTCGACTCTCCACAATAATGTGGGAGATATCATGAGGATTGCGGAGATCGCGGATAATTTTACAAAATATACCCAGAGGACCATCCGGCATGACCTTCATTTTTCCGGCACGGTCAAGGAGGAGATCGGCGCCATGGTGCTCCGGGTCGAGCAGATGTATGAGCTGACCAAACGGCTGATCCTGGAAAAGGACTTAGAGCTGCTCGCGCAGATCGACCAGACGGAGCAGGAGATCGACGCCTTCCGGAAAAAGCTTCTGAACCGGCACATGGAACGGCTGCATTCCGGGGAATGCAGGCCGGAATGCAGCAGCGTGTATATCAATCTGGTGTCCAATCTGGAACGGCTGGGCGACCATCTGACCTATATCGCGCATACGGTCGGTTAACGGCAGCGCGGCAGTGATATGATCTGCCGCTCACTCCTCCGCCGTCCTCCGGGTCAGGCTTCTTTTTTCCAGATGCCCGTACATGATCAGGGGAACGCTGAGGCAGGCGGCAAAAAGCGCTGCAAGAATGCAGCCGGTTTCCATTCCCGGATAAATAAACTTAAAATACGCGATCCGGCTTTCCATATATAACCGGATCGTCTGCAGGAGCCCGCTTCCCACAGTCAATACCAGTCCTCCGACGATCATACAGTAAATGCCTCCCTCCAAAGCAAGCATCCACCTGACCTGTTTCCCGGTCATACCCACGCATTCCATCACCGCCAGCTCTCTCTGCCTGGAAAGAATGCCGGTTGCGATCACATTCAGGTAATTGAGAATCCCCATCAGAATCAATACTAGGCTCAGCGCTCCAAGGATGATGCGGTTCGTCTGGATATACCCCTGCGCGCTTGCCAGAGTATCCGATTTACAATTCACTGCGAGCCCCTGGTTCGCATCCCTGCGGTTCTCGTCCTGCTGGATTTTCCAGACCGCCGCCTTGGCTGTGGGTTCCAACTCCGGTTCCACATTCAGATCCATCACGAAACATTTTTCTTTTGTCCCCAGCTTTGCAAATCCCTGTTCACTGACAAGAAAATACTTGATCCCCGGGCCGAACCATGTCCTTCTCAGTTTTGGAAATCCTTTCGCCTGGGTGTCCAGATAACCGGCCAGTTCCAGCTCTGCCATACGGCAGTTTTCCTCCCGCCAGCTCTCAAACTCCGGTTCCGTCATCTGTTCCCAGGAAGCCGTCCTTTCTTCTTTGGAAGGAAGCTGCCAGAATGTGACCGGAAGTCCCGTCGTCTCTTCTGCTTCTTCACTCAAAATCTGTGATAATTCATGATGATGGAGCAGGACGGCTCCCCTTCCATCCCGCAGGCTGTCTATATCAACACAAAGCCGGTTCCTGTCCGCGTATTCTTCCAGTTTCCCGATGTATTCCTCATCCACGATCTGGACGGTGGCAATATCCCAGGAAGCCGGCAGTCCCCGTCCTTCTTCCCAAGTCTCGGTCTCCTCCGTTTCTTCCTGGCTCTTAAGCGTCTCCATCAAAGGCGCAAGGGCCTCTGCCCGGCGGTCCATATACAGATAGGCGCCTCTCACCACGACCGCCTGTTCCTTTTCTATCCCCTGAATCGAAAGCAGCTTCTTCTCTGCCTCCTCTGTGATCGGAGAAAAATCGTCATTTTCATTGACTTGCACCGTGTTTCCTTCCGAATCCTGCTCGGAAGTATACACGATACCCCCGATAATAGAAAAATCCGCGTCTTTTTCAATGGAATGTGTATCATCTATCCCGGTCGTCAGGACCACCGCCCCCAGAGCCGTGACAACGCCCAGGAACAGAGACGCGATTGTCAGGACACATCGTTTTTTATATCGGATCAGATTCTGCCATGCCATATAGAGAACCGGATTTTGCCGTGCAAAGCGTGTATGCTTCCGGATACCGCCACGCTTTTTTCCCGTATTTTTCTCCAAAGCGCCCCTGTAATGCAGCGCGTCCAGCGGTGTCAGACTTGCCGCCTGGTAAATCGTACAGGCGGCCGCTCCGAATACGACGATGGCTGTAAAACCTGCGGACGCTATGAGCAGCTCCGGACGGAATACCATAAGATCCGCGGATTTTCCGAAATTGTAGAGATAGAGGTTTCCCAGAATCCAGGGGACCAAAAACAGGATCACGGCGGCTGCTCCCGCAGCTCCCAGTACGGTTCCCTGGCATATCGTAAACACAGTCTGTCTCAGATAGATTTGGCGAATCTGTCTCTGCGTCGTCCCCAGGATATCCAGAAGTCCGATCTGGCGGATCTCCTTCTGCATGGAAATGCCGAATATATTGTAGATCAGGAAAAATACACCCGCCAGGACGAGAACCGCGCAAAAAACTGCCATCCCGTATCCCCCCACGAAATCATTTACCACAGTATAGCTGTACCGATTTCCTCCAAGGAAACGCTGTGTCCGGTCCCTCACCGGGATATCCTGATATAAACGGTCTTCGATGCTGTATCCGTCGATGGTGCTTTTCTGGCAGATCATCAGCAGGTCCGGCTCCTCCAGGCTCATCCCCCACTTCTGCACCTGCGCCTCACTGGTATATCCCGCAGGCAGAGAAGTTCCCGGATCCAAATATTCCCTGAACCAGCCGCACAGTGTAAAATCCATTTCCTCCTGCTGCCCTGACGCAAGCTTTACGGACAATTTCAGAGCCATCCCCTCTTTGGGCTCCGAGATATGGAGTTCCTCCAATGCCCTGACGGAAAGCATCAGTTCCCCTTCCTCCTGAGGATATTTTCCATGGATGTGGGTATAGGCGGGCACCTGCATCTTCTCCCAGGCTGTCGGATCCACTGCCTCCAAACCAGAAATGTACTCTGTTCCGTTGAAGAGCAGACCAGCCTCTACCTGTCTGCCCACGCAGTCCACATAGTCCAGCTCCTGGATGGCATGGTACTGTTCCATCGTCCCCCGTTCCAGGAAAGACGCTGCCACGGTCCCGTTTCCCCTGGCCGCCTGCAGATAATCCGCTTCCATTTTCCCGTAAGCAATACTGAATACCGTACACAATACAATGATTCCAAGTGCGGAGGCTCCTGCCAGGATCCGGTTTCTTCCTTTGCTGAACCGCCGGCATGCCTTTGCCAAAAGCCTGACCGCACTCTGGTTGTTGTTGGGAGTGTTTTTTCCGAAAATCCGCATCTCAACCCCTCCCTTCCCGCATTACGATCTTCCCGTCCTCAATGGGAAGGATCCGGTCCGCCATCTGGGCCACTTCCTCGTCGTGAGTCACCAGGATGACCGTCTGGTTGAAATGGACCGCGCAGGTTTTCAGAAGTCCTGCCACCTCCATGCTGGCCCGGGAGTCCAGGTTTCCGGTGGGTTCGTCGGCCAGGATGATGGCGGGCTTTACACTCAGGGCCCTTGCAATGGCCGCCCTCTGCTGCTGGCCGCCGGAAAGTGTGGAAGGCATCTGCCCCATTTTTTCCTCGATCTTCAAGGTCTGCACGATCTGCCTTAAAAATGCTTCATCAGGCGTCAAGCCGTCCAGACGCAGGGGCAGGATGATGTTTTCATAGACATTTAACACCGGCACCAGGTTGAACTGCTGGAATACAAACCCGATATTGCGTCTCCGGAAGATGGTCTTTTCATCCCTCTTCATCGTTTTCAGGCTCTGCCCGCGGATCAGTACGTCCCCTTTTGTGGGCGTATCCAGGCCGCCCAGCATGTTTAAAAGCGTGCTCTTTCCCGAGCCGGAGCTGCCTACCAGCGCCACAAATTCCCCTTCCTCAATGGAAATGTCCACGCCGTCCAAGGCCCGGACCTCATAGTCTCCGTTCACAAAATATTTTTTCAGTCCCTCTGTTCTTACGATCTCCATCGCTTGAAATCCCTCCTGTCTGCAGTTATCCGTGTAAGCTGCCTTGCTCTGTACACTGCTTTTAGTATAAAAGGGAAATCTAACAAATTACTAACAAAATAAAAAATATTCCAACCGCACAGCTGGAAAATCTTTCATCGGGAAGCTGTCGAGGATCTTTCCAGATAGATCTCCACGCAGGTTCCGTCCTTCTGCCGTTTCAGCTTTACAAATCCGTTGTGAAGAAGGACGATCTCTCTTGCCAGGTAGAGCCCCAGTCCAAAGCCTTCTGTTTTCTTCGCGTTGCTTCCTCTGTAAAAGCGCTGGAAAACCTTTGCCTCGTCCCCCTCTTCGATCCCGGTTCCATGATCGCTGACCCAGATCCGCACAAACATTTCATTCTGCCGGGCGCCCAGCAGGATCTCATTCCTTTCCCCGGTCCGGCTTCCCGCTTCCTGGCAGTTCTCCCCGGCTGCCTTGTCGGCCGCCGGAAGGGAGTACTTTACCGCATTGTCCAGCAGGTTGAAGACAGCCTCCCCCAGCCAGTCCGCGTCATGGGTGTGGAGCAGCTGTTCCGGAAAATCAGTGCGGATCCGAAGGCCCTGCTCCTGAGCCTTTCTCCGTACCTGGTCCGCCGCTTCCTCAAGGGTCAGCAATAGATCGGTGTCACCGGGGCGGATGCGGATGATCCGGTGCTCCAGCCTGGACATCCGGATAAAGCTCTCCGCAAGGAAATGGATCTTCTTTTCCGAAAGCGACGCCGCTTTCAGATAGCTTTCCCGTTCGGTCCTGCTCAGATCCGGATCCTGTAAAAAGTCCAGATAGGTCTCGATATTGGCAAGGGGCGTCCGCATCTGGTGCGCGATCTCCGTGATCAGATTTTTGATGGAATCCCGATCCTGTTCCAGACGCGCATGATATCCCTTCGTCATGCGCTGCAGGCGGGAGAGCTGATGCTGTATCTTGGAGGAGAGCGTTTCCCGGCAGGGCACATACTCCGGAAACTCCCTGCCGTCCAGAACGCATTCCAGCATGGAAGAGATCTCCGCCAGCTCCCGCTCCCTGTATTTTCCCTGTCCGTACCAGACGGCGCCGGTACTTAAAGCTACCAGCGCCGCCGTAATCATACACCATACTGCCATTTTTTATTTCCGTCCTTTTTTCTTCATTCTTTCCCGCCTGTACGGTTGCAGGTGGAATTTTTTCATAATTACGGCCTGTTCCTAATAGCGGCATCTGCCATTCTGAATCGCTGATACTCACCTGTTTTATTCCCCAAAGACATATCCCTGTCCGAATACATTTTTGATATACACCGGATTCGCGGCATCCGGCTCGATCTTCCTGCGCAGGCGGGTGACCGTCATGCTGACCGTGTTTTCTCCTACGAACGTGCCGTCCACATCCCACACCTGCTCCAGGATCTGATTTTTGGTGAGGAGCTGTCCCTTGTTCCTGGCCAGATATTCCAGCAGGCGGTATTCCTTCATCGTCAGCGGGATCTCCTCTCCGCCTCGGGTGACCCGCTTGCGGGCAAATTCGATTGCAAGCCCCCGGTACAGAAACGCCTCTTTTTTCTCTCCGCACCGGAACAGAACGGCCTGGATCCGTTTGATCAGAACCCGCATGGGAAATGGTTTCACCACATAGTCGTCTGCTCCTGCGGTGAATGCCCCCAGCATGTCCTCCTCTTCGTCCTGCCCGGTCAGGAAGATGGCCGGGATCTCCTGATATCTGCGCATGTCCCGGCAGAAGCTGATCCCGTCGCCGTCGGGCAGGTTGATGTCGATCAGCAGCAGGTCCGGATTTTTTTCCAGCAAATGCCTGCCCTCCCTGCAGTTCACGGCGGACAAAGTCTGGTAGCCCTCCTTTCGGAGCGCGATAGCCAGCGCCTGCGCGAGCAGTTCATCGTCTTCGATAATGCCGATTGTTTCCATCTCTTTTGTTTCCTTTCTTCTGGAGCCTTCAACCGTACAGGCAGGGGCTTTCAGTTCCTTATTATATTTCCAGCAGAGCTTCGCAGCCGCAGCCCAGCGCGCGGGCCAGCATCAGCACCGTAACTGCTGTTGTATGATTGATATTTCTCTGGCGCTGTTCGAAAAGCTGGATCTGTCTGAGGGGAACCTTCGACAGCTCCGCCAGCTCGCTCTGGGATAAACCGGCATACTTCCTGAGGCGTTTCAGATTCGTTTCTTTATAACAGGCCGCAAGCTTTTCATCCATCGCGGAAACAAACTGCATCAGATCCATCTCGTGATATTTGTCTGTGGAGTGTAACAGCTAACTTTTACCCATTTGTACTTACCCAATTCCCGCTTTGGTTGATCGGATAGGAACCAATCGGTTTCAGTGATAAGTTCATCCTCACACTTTCCCCATCTCCCAGGCTATTTTTGAAATCCAGCCACCCCATCATATACTGCTCATAGATGCTTCCGCTTTGATGATAGGAACCTGTTTTTCGGTCTGATGAATTTCCGAAAAAGTCATTCCAATAAGATCCGCTGTTCTTATATCTGTAGATTTCCTTCATATGGCTTGATTCCATTTTTTCTGCATACTGTGCCCTTCCAGATTCCACCCCTTTGATCAATGCTTCCATCGCATTGCCGGAAAGGCGGTACTGCTCCATTGTTTTATCATATACTCTCCACACAGCATCCGCATCCAGCCCGGCATTTCCCTGAATATCATATGTCGTCCTTGCATTCTTCCGGTTATTTTCCAGCTTACGGCTGAACTGTTCTAAAAAGGCATTCAGATATCCGCCCAGCGCTTTCTGCAGGGTTGCCTGAAACGCAGAGCTTCTGTTTCCTTCTTTCCCTAATACATCCGTTTTCATTGCAAGCATGGCAAAATCCAGGCCGATTCTTTCCTCATTCGTCTCATAGTGATTTGCCTTTGCCGCCATTTCGGAAAGGCTGGAAGCATATTGCCCCAGCGCATCCAGTTCCTGGAGGGAATACTCTCCACTTTTTAAAGCATTTGCCCCGGAAATATTCCCCTGGGCACGCAGCCTGGCCGCAATGTATTCATCATCCTTCAAAAGCCATTCGTCCTCTGTGCCCTCTAATCCTGTAAAGCCTTTGTTCTGCTCCAGAAATGACCTGTACTCCGCGGCCTTCTGATCCACACCGCTCTTGAAGGATTGATAGATCTTTTCCTTTTCTCCGGAAACACCATAGTCTTCCAGAATACCTCCTACGATCTCAGAATAGCTTTTCGCCGCTCTTTCCAGGGTCGTCTCATACATCTCATTCAATCGGTCCAGCCGCTCTTTTTGCTCTGTTCCCGTATAGGTTGTTTTGATCTTATCCTCCATGGCCGCGTAACGCGAAGCAAGGTACTCTAAATTTTTGCGAAATTCTCCGGAAGCGACAGATCGGTAAGATGCTCCGGATTCGAACCCAAGTCCGGAAAGCTCGAATTTGAGCATGCTGAAATCCGTATCGCTCACTTCGTCAAGCAGACCGCCCTGCTGGAGCATTTTTTCCACATCCCCGGCACTTAAGGTCCTGTTCGAAGTATCCGCCGTACCATTTAAGACATCGAACAGGTTCACTGTGTTCATCTTCCGCCATTGCTTATTGACCGCATCCGCTTTTGTATAATCGGAGTTGTCGGCGGCATATAGAGATTTTGTCAGAGAAGAATACGTTTCTGTCGATGATGCCGATTGCCCTGTATGGCCTGTCACACCGGACGTCCGGCCTTTTTCCGGCTTTGCCTGGGTCAGTTGTGCCTGAAATGGTTCCGCAATGTTCACTGCTGCCGGCAATCTGGCAATTCTTTCTGATATTGTCATGACTCGTCACTCCTTAACTTCTTCAAATAATTTACAATCATTTCTTTATAATTCCAGTATAGCCCTGAGTTTTTATCCTGTAAAGGTTTATTTCCGCAGCATATGAGATATTCAGACTGCTGAATAGGTATGGGTATTCCCTTACTCACCGTATTTTTTGCTTTACGAAAGGTTTAAACAGGTATTTCCAATATCCAAAACGTGACCTTTTTAATATATCTGTATTGCCTTGACTTTTTGAACATCGTTCAGTATAATATATATTGAACAATGTTCAGGAGGCATAGGGATATGGATAATAAAGAAACAATCATACAGACGACGATTGCACTCATTGAGGAAAAAGGCGAAGATTTAGATAAAATTACCGTCCGTGAAATATCTAAAAAGGCAGGCGTTGGGTTAGGTCTTGTGAATTATCATTTTGGTAACAAAGATAAACTTATGGAACTATGCGTTGAGCGTATCATAAACAGGATTGTTGAACAATTTCAAAATATTCGAGAGGAAACAGAGGTTCTTACACCTTTTGAGAAATTAGAATACCTTGGCAACATGACTTTTGATTTTCTGTTCGAGCATTATGCGGTTTCCAGAATTTCAGTGCTTACCGATATGAAAAATCCGAAGATAGACGACAACACTCACAGAACTTATGCTGCATATCTTCCTCTTGTCGCCGCTTGCCGTCCCGATTGGGATGAACATACTGTAAAAAGAAAGACTTTTTGCCTGATTTCGGTTATGCAGCAGGCTTTTCTTCGGTATGAAACGGCATCAATGATACTTGATGTTGATTTGAATAAAAGGGAAAACCGCAGGGCATGGCACACACAAATTTTACATGATGTTTTGGAGGTTTCATGATGAATATAACAGTTATAAATGGAACAGAAAAATACGGTGTAACTTATCGTCTGAAAGAAATGTTTTTAACTGCTTTTAAGGATAATGCAAATATTACAGAATATTATCTTCCGAAAGATTGTCCCAATTTCTGCAATGGCTGTATAAGCTGTATAACAAAAGGCGAAAACACCTGTAAAGACGCAGAATACATCGGAAAAATTGACAAATCTCTATTGGATGCAGATTTAGTTGTAATGACCTCTCCTGCATATGTGTTCCACTCTACGGGAGCGATGAAAGCTTTTCTCGACCATTTTGCCTACCGTTGGCTATCACACCGTCCCGCTTCCGAAATGTTTGAAAAGCGGGCAGTGATTATTACGCAGTGTTTAGGCGCAGGAGCAAAATCTGCGGCAAAGGATATCAAGCACAGCTTATCTTGGTGGGGAGTTTCTAAAATCGGAATCTTCACTGGTGCATTGATGAGCGATATTGTTTGGGAAAACCAGACCGTGGAAATAATAGATGATAAAAGTAATCCGAATGGATATTTATACAACAAATCAACCTTGCTACGGAGCGTTGCCTTTGTGAAAATGAGCGTTTCTTGTAACGAATTGTTATAGGTATTATCATGAAATCGGCAGCGAAAAGCTGACTTAATTTTGGGAGGATTATAAAATGGTAAAAAATGATAAAACAAAAATGACATTAGGTGAAAAATTAAAATCCGCACGGAAAAGCGCAGGACTTACACAAGAGTAGTTGTAGCAGAAAAATGTCCCGGAAATGTATAACAAACAATGTCAATTTTGACCTAATCATTTGTCAAAAAGTCATCTAAAAACTTGTTTCTGACAGTGATATGATAATACACGTAGCAAGGATACAAACAACATCAACCAAAAAGGAGAGAATGATTATGTATATGAATATGACAGCAGAACAGATCAATTATATGTTTGAGGCAAATGCAAATATCGGGAACGCAATCATCCGCGCATTCAAGAAATATTGGGCAGAGAACGCGGAAATGATCTGCGCGGGACTGGCGGCAATGAGCGGACAGTATTATGTGCCGTCTTCGAGGAAATAATCTCATGGACGGTAATGGCAAGGACTACAGAAAGCCTGCCGCCGGCAGCCTTTCCGCATACGATGATATCAAAAAAAGACAGCAGGGACACGAAAAATGATCTTCGGTTCCTGCTGTTTTTTTAAGTTCTGTGACCGGGAGCTGTCTGGAAATCACTTGCGCGGATTGCGCAGGATATTTTCAGACAGTTCTTTATCACTTCATTTGCCTTTTTCATGTCAGCACAGCTCGAATACTTCCGGATCCTCCCTGGTACACGGCTTCCAGACCTTCTTCCCTGCGCCGTTTGGATCGCCGGTCTTCATGAAATCCGTCCAGTAATCCAGCATCCGGGCGCTCAGCTCCCGGTCCCGTTCCTCCCACGGGCGCCAGCAGCGATCCAGTGTGCCGAACATGTACCACAGCTCGCTGGAATGCCATGCTCCGAAATCGTCTCCCGGCAGATTTCTTGTAAAGTAATAGACATAAGCCGGGTTTCTTCCCAGCTCCTCCAGCTTCTGGCTGAAAGCGATGCAGCCTTGGTACAGCTCGGAAAATTCCCCTTTCTCCTTCATTTCCGGTGTGACCAGGATATCATCCCTGGTGGTTCCCAGCAGATAGGGAATGTCCTTGATCTTCCCTGCGTCCATCAGCTCGTAATAGCCGCCGTCCAGCACATGCCCGTCCAGGGTGGGCGTGAGGAACAGGCCCTTTGCGATGGGCATTGCCTTTTCCATAAGCTTTCCCGTTGCCGACTGGATTTCCTCCATTGTCTTTGCGCGCAGTTCTTCCAGGCTGTCAGCGTGCAGAATTTCAGCAAAGAGCTCTCCGTACTGCTCCTGTTCTTTCAGCGGAATGTCCCGGTGCAGCCCGCCGCCGTAGGAACCGCCGCTCTGCAGGATGGCTTTTGCGATCATGCCGCCGGTCAGCTCCGTGGAGACAAGGGTCTGTACGCTCATGGCTCCCGCGCTCTGCCCAAAGATCGTGATGTTGTCACGGTCGCCGCCGAATGCTCCGATATTTTCGTAGACCCATTTCAGTGCGGCGATCTGATCCAGGATGCCGTAATTTCCGGAGATGCCGCGTTCATTTTCAGCACTCAGCCAGGGATGCGCAAAGAATCCGAAGATGTTGCAGCGGTATTCCACGCTGACCAGGATCACGCCCCGGTCGCAGTATGCCTTTCCGTCAAATTCCAGCTCGCTGGAAAAGCCGCCCAGGAATGCGCCGCCGTGGATCCAGAATGCGACCGGGAGCTTTTTCTGCCTGGGGCGCTCTGCCGTTTCCGGGGAAACCGCTTCCTTTTTATGAGTTCCTGATACAGTTCCTTCCACATGCTTTGGTCCGGACTTTGGCACCCAGATCTGCAGATACAGGCAGTCCTCATCGTCGGGCCGGGCAAAATCCGGGTTGCTGTAAAAATCCCGATCATAAGGCGGAGCCAGATGATCCTCCTGGACACAGCGGTTTTTAAAGTCCACGGCCTGGTAAATGCCTTCCCAGGCATCCGGCTCCTGGGGCGCCCGCCAGCGCAGGTCTCCCACCGGCGGCTTTGCGTAGGGCACGCCCCGGTATTCGATGTAGCTGCCCTTGTCAACGCCTTCCATTTTTCCATACTTTGTTTCTATGATCATAGTTCTCCTCCTTGGTCTCTGAACCGGTAAAATTGACACTGTTTCAAAAAGCCGGCTTCGCCTGCTCCTGCTCTCCAGGTTGAGAAAAGCCAGCCATGTCTTTATATTATATCACCAAAATGCCTGGTTCTCTGCATTCCTTATCCAAAGCAGGTTTAAAAGTTGTTCTATCCGGTTGAACTATAAAAAAGGGTGTAAAAATGAAATATTGATTTTTACACCCTTTTCATTGTCAATTATTCGTTGATATACTTGTCAAAATTCTTGATCCGGTCCATCTGCCTGTCCAGCAGCTCTTTATTTGCCATGATCTTCGGTCCGCAGATCGCGCCGAAGCCCTGGATCTCTGTGGTATGCTCCCGAAGCCCTGCAAAGGTTCCTCTTGCCCGTGCCTGCTGCGCCTCGGAAAATTCTACATGGAGCTTGTCGCCGTCAATAGAAATCTTGCCTTCGATGCCGCAGATCGGACATTCTACGGTCGTCGTTCCGTTGACTGTCAGCAGGTTCTGGTGGCAAACCGGACAGGCGCCGTTTCCTTTCGGTCCGTAGAATTCCACATCCTTCGGATCCATTTCCAATGCTGCCGCAGTCCGTTTTCCGATCTCATGCATATGTCCGATCAGCTCTTCGTCCAGATAGGGATTGCCGATCGTTCCCATGCTGTTGGCATTGTAATTTGCTATCACCTGCATCATCACCGGGAAGCCGAAAAGATGCAGTGTTGCGGTTCCCATGGAAGTCCAGTTTTCTGTGCTGGCGCCGCCTACGGATATGTAGGATACGGTACGGCGTTTGAAACGCTCCTGGGGAAATGCGTCCGGGTCACCGGGCATCTCGCCGCTTCTCCTCTTGTCCAGTACCCAGTTGATGGCGGACACGTCATGACGGCAGGAGAAGCGGTCCACCAGGTTCTTGAACTGGCCTACCGGCTGCAGCACGTATACCGGAGCCGCTACAATGATTGCGTCCGCCTTCCGGATCTCTTCCTCTACCATCTGGAAGTCGTCCTTGATCACACAGTTGTTGTCCTTTCCCCTTTCCAGCGCCATGGAGCAGGCGCCGCAGCCGATACACCGGTCAATGGTCAGCCTCTGGGTATTGATGAACTTGATCTCCGCGTCCGGATACGCTTCCTTCGCCCCGAACAATGCTTCCTTTGTCAGAATGTCGCTGTTCGCGTTTTTCTTGCCAAATGATAAACCTAAAACTCTCATATGATTTTCCATCCTTTCAGTTCCTTTGTTCTGATATCATTATACTTTGTCACCAATTTTCGCAGAAAATTGATGGCCTGCTTGTGCATCAGTGTAATACCTATTATACAAGAATGGAGGACTTTTGACTTTCCAAATTCTGCTTTTTTTGCTGGAGCAAAATTGACCTCCCCGTGAAAAAATCTGAATTTAATCTGCAGGAGGTCATTTTCGCATATTTTATTTTGACCTTTCTTTCCATGCAAATCCCAGAGTCCCTCTGAAATAAACTTTTTACTCTTCTTTTTTCCTGGCGGCAAGTATCCTGGCTGCAATCTCCTTATCCGTTTCCTTCGGGTAGTTCCGGATATATGTGAGAATCTCTTCGATATATTCCGGCTCCAGTCCCGAAGACACCGATATCTGATCCTGCTTCATAGACTTCGACATATTCCTGACAATCTTCACCTCTCCTTTCATCTCGCCTTTTGTTTCGTCTCTTGCCTCTCCCCTTGCCTCCCCACGGCGTTCAATCATCCGCTCTCGTTCATAAACCTTCATATACTTTAAAGACACCTCCTCATCTTACCGGACTGTCTCCACCATGCGGTGAATGTCTTTCAGCAATCCGCTTTTCGCATTGCCCTCGCAGGAATCTTCCATATAGCAGAGAAGCTGACGTGCTTCCTCCGATAATTCCCCAATCTTTCCCTTTGTGTAAAAGAAGCAGGTCGCCGCACCGTCATCGTAGTCCATATCCGGCTCCTCCTCGCACTTGCTCCGGATCGTATACAGTATCCGATTCTTCCCGAAAGGATCATAAGGCATGATCATCAACACGATCACCTGCTTTAATTTGGAGTAATCATCCCCTGATTTTAAGCTCCGGCCGTCAATCTTGGAATGGTAAAATCGGACCCGCCTGGGCAATGCATGCTTTAGTTCGCTGTCGTCATTTTTGTCCGGCTCCACATCGTAGATGGTTCCTGTCCCTCCGTCCTCTTCGATAAAGACGTCGAGCCTTGTACCGTGCTTGTCGGTGTCCGAACCGTAATAGACCTTCTGCGGAACGATATGTACCCTGTACATCTCCACATGGAGCAGGATCTTCAAAATCTTCCTGCAGAACTCTTCTCCGATGTCCGGATAAGAAAGTACGCTGCCGAACAAAAAATCGTCCAGTAAGGAACAGTCCCGAAATAATATGTACAGATCGCGCAGGATAAATTTGTATAGGCTAGGCGGAAGAAGGAGCCGTAGTGGGCTACGGCGACTGATGACAACGACGGCTATGCAAATTTAGACAAGCTAGATGTACATATTATTTCGGGACTGTTCCTTAGTTCAATTCTTCCAGTTTTCTTTTCATTTGTTCTCCTTTCAATTGTATGACATTGGGTAGAAAATGCAAGTGCTTTCTGACACAAATCCGTAGAATTTATCAGAGAAATATTCTGTGCTATGGTCTGCCCCGCATTACGGCAGCCGGCATTTCTTCCAATGTGATACGGAATGCTCAGGAGTTGCAGATAAATAACTGACACATCCTGCGCGATCTGTATCGCTTATTTTTCTGCAACGCCTCAGAAACTGCGCCGGAATAAGTTACACATATAACTATTAAGATAAGCCCTGTGTACCTTTTATACGGTCAGTTCCTTATTTGATTGTGACGTCCATACGGGGAACTCAATTGATAAAATCAAGAAATGTTTCATTGAATAAATGGAGATATAAAGACATTGTTTTCCCTGATATGTAAGGGCATTATAGCAATGGATCATGAGGTGTGTCAAGAGTAAAATACAATTCCCCAAGACCGTACAGGACGTAAAATCCATTGGCTATAATGTGATCGGCATGTTGAAAAAGTGCAGGACGCTCTTCGTCCATAACGGCAAAAAGCAGCCTGCACTTCATCTGAATCCTCATGTGTCAGCTATTTTCCTTCAGTTTCCTAAGCCGGCAAATCTGCCGCGCAGCAGAGGAATCAGTACGCCGCCTGCAGAATTGCCGAAGGTCATGACAAGTACATAGCCGAGGGTTTTCATACTCCATGCGCCCGCGATCGAAAAATAGTACATATTGGCAACACAATGCTCAAAGCCGCAAAGGATGAATACGATCACGCCGAAAAACAACGAGAGATACTTGCCCAGCTCATGGGGATTTTTGTTGTAGCCGTCCACTGCGATGAAGATGAGAATGTTGCAAAATATTGCCAGAATGAAGATGCTTAAGAGGCTGTCGTCCAGCTTCACCTGGCACAGCGTCTGGGCTTTCTCAGACAGCGCCGCCCCTGCCCTTGTCTGTCTTTCCAGAAATGCGGTCAGCCATGTACCGCAAAGGTTGCCCAGCCAGATGACAGGCAGATCAACGGCATAGTCTTTGTCCCGCTCAAAAACGTAGCAGACCTTGCCCGTAAACAGGTTGAAGCCGAACGTACAAACCGCAAACAGCCCAACGGTGAACAAAAGCGCGCCCAGCGCCTTGTTTTCCACCGAGAGGAATACCGTCCCGCCGATCGCGATGCTGACCCCGGCCAGGATGCCATAGACAAAGGTTTTGAGTCGTTTCAATGTAAAGCCCTCCTTTTTATTTTTCCTATTTCTATTACTTGCATGGATTTCATCTGTCATGTCATGGCTGCACAGATCGCTCCGATCAAAAGCTCCGCCGCTGCCACGCTTTCGTCAGCAAGGAAGCCGGCCGCAAAATTGTCGGAAAACAGAATCTGGGCATTGGGTGGGAACTCCTCGGCCGCCTCCCAGACGATGATCCGGATCCGGTAGTCCTGCACTACGGTGAACTCAAACCCCTGATCGCCCTGGCCGATCTCCACACCGCCCAGCTTATGGCTTGCAGCGGCAAACTGATCCAGAGACTTGCCGAAGGTGAATGCACTGCGCCGGATACATCTGCCGGTAAAAGGCTGTATGTACACCTCGCCCCAGGGAAGCTGCCGGAAGGTTTTCCATGCGCCCGCAGCCGGCAGGCGCTTTCCCGTCAGCAGATAACGCAGAAGAAAGGTCTGGGCCTGAAGTCTGTCAAGTGCAAATGCATGTGGATCGTCACACGAGATTGTGTAGTCCGGCCAGGTGATCGTATAGGTTTGATCCAGGAAACGGATCGCAAACGCATTCCTGTCAAAGGGGATTTCCAGCCGTCTGACGGAATCCTCAGGATCCATCTGCTGAAATTCCCGCAGATAGTGCTGGAAGGGAACCTCTTCTTTATTATTCTTTATCTCCATAACGTTACTCCTGAAAACTGGAGGGGAAACGTCCGGCATCCGTATGCGGCAGGAAGCAGGCCGCCACAAACCGGTCCATATACCCCGGGTGGGTTGAAAGTTCCATATAGGTCATGTTGCCTGCGATCTCGGCGACCTTCTGCCGCGCCTCGTCAGACAGCGCCATGGCATAGGCGCCGGACAGTGAGGAATTGCCGATATAGAAGAATTTCTCCAATTCCACATCAGGGAACATACCGATACGCACAGCATTTTTCATATTGATCCCGCTGCCGATTCCGCCGGCAACATAGACACGGTCGATCATATCCGTCTCAAACTCCAGTGCAGCCAGCATCGTGTCAACAGCGGAAAAGATCGCACCCTTGGCCCGGATGAACGAGTCAATGTCCACTTCCGTGATGGCAATCTCCCGCCCGGTCTCGGACTCAGGCGCGAAGGCCAGAATATACCGCCCCATACCATGTTTGTCCCAGGCAATCCGCCTGCCTTCGCGGATAAACTTCCCGTTTGCGCCCAGGATGGAGGTCCGGTAGAGTTCAGCGATCACATCAATGATGCCGCTGCCGCACAGTCCCACCGGCTTTTGCTCTCCAATCACGGTGAGCACAGGATCCATGGTCTCTTTGTCAATCGTGACGGCCTCGATGGCGCCGTCCGTAGCACGCATACCGCAGGAAATGTCGCCGCCCTCAAAGGCGGGGCCGGCGCTGCAGGCACAGCACATCAAAAATTCGCTGTTGCCGAATACAATCTCGCCGTTCGTTCCCAGGTCGATGAACAGCGAAAACTCTTCCTTGTTCCAGATCAGGCTGGCAAAAGCGCCGGCCGTGATATCACCGCCCACATAGGAACCCACATTCGGCGCAAGGAATACCCTGGCCCATGGGTGGACAGGCAGGGACAAGTGGGCTGCATACAGATCCTCATAATGGAAGAAGCTGGGGATATACGGCTCCATACGCACCGGACCGGCATCCACCCCCAGCAGGAGATGGTTCATCGTGGTATTTGACGCAATACACACCCGCATCACATGGTCGGGCGTGACCTTCGCCGTTTTACACAGAAGCCGGATCAGCGGAAATAATGTCTCGTCCAGAATGACCTTTTGCAGACGCTCACGTCCGCCGGGCTTTGTCTGCTCCACGATGCGGTTGATGACGTCTGCACCGTAGCGGATCTGGCCGTTCCCGGCTGATGCCTTGGAAAGCAGCCTGCCCGTTTTCAGATCGGTCAGGACAGCAGAAACGGTCGTCGTACCGATATCGATGGCGATGGCACACAGCGGTGTCTGATCCGCGGCCGGTGAGATCGCATAGACCAGGAAGCTGTCCTCCTTCTGCTCGCCCATCACACGGACATGGAATGCACTGTCCCGCAGCGCCGCAGCCAGATTCTGCATAGCCGGGAGACTGATCTCACACCGGCTGGAGCCGGTCTTTTTCAGCAGCTCCCGTTCCAGCCTTTCATTATCCGGTATGGTGTCGTCCAATGTAGGCTCGCTTAGCTGAATGTCCACAGCGGTAAATTTGTTATCAAAGGATATACCGGTGTTCCGGATCTCAGCCTGGAGTTCTTCAAAAATTGCCACCTCTTCACCGGTGGACAGATCCGCTGTTTTCATTCTCTGCTGATAGGCAAAAGCAATGTCCGGCACGAACACCGTCGCATCGCCCGTTACCCTGCTGCAGCAGCTCAGCCGCCAGCCGGCATCATAGTCCTCCTGGGAAATATGAACCGTCTGAAGCGAATCCAGATCGCCCTCAAGCAGCTTCACCCGGCATTTTCCGCAGGAAGCATTTCCCGAACAGGGCGCGTCAATTGCCACATTTGAGCTTCTGGCGACCTCCAGCAGATTATCGCCCGTATTCGCGGAAGCAGAGACTGGCTCACCATTTTCTATTTGAAATATAATCTCGAACATTTGTTTCTCCTCGCTTTCAGCATGGCGCGCAGTATAACATTGTCGGGGGAGGGAATGACTCCCTCCCCCGAAACACTTGTTAATCTGTTACATCAGCGGCTCCATGGCCAGAACCGGGTGGTTCTTCTCGGTCAGAAATTCCATCAGCTGGTCGCATTCGGTGCAGATGGTTTCGTCGGCAATGTAGTCGGTGAAATTGTCAATGTCATACAGCTCCTTCGCAGTCTTGTTGAGCCTTTCCGCTACGTCATCCTTCAGTTCCTTCGGCATCCAGACAATACGCTCAATGCCGCCCTCAGCATAAATGAACTTCTTCGATGAAATGAAATGACGGCCATGGCCCATATAGCCCGGGGTCTGCACGCCGCCGCCGGTGCAGGAAGCCAGCTCGCCGAAGGTCATGCCGGCGGGCGTCATGCCGGCGAACTCGCGGTTCACAACGATAAAGCCGTTGGATACGGGCTCAATGCCGCAGATACATTCAAAGCAGCCGCAGGAGGTCATAGGATCCTCCAGAATGGAATACAGCGTAACCGACTCCACCGCACCATGGGTCGCTTCATTCACCATCTTATCGACCGTCTCGTAGCGGCCGGCCCGCTCGTCAATGCAGCCTTCCTTCATGATCGGCTGGCATGGACCGTTCTGATTCAGCTCATATGTAGCCTTGGCATCAAGCCAGGACACAGCGCCGCACAGGCCCAGACGCTCCGGTGTGACCACGCAGCAGTGAGCCGGGGCGAAGGACTGGCAGAGGATACAGGTATAGAAGCGGTCCACCGCCTCGTCCGTCATGGAGCTCAGACGGTCGTCACGCTGTCTGTAACGCGGCATCGCTTCATTTTCCAGGATTTCCTGCACCTTTGCTTTGTCAGTGACCAGAGTGATCTGGCACTTATCCACAACGGCGTCAAACTCATCAATGATCATATTGTAAAGGACTTCGGCAAAATGGTTCAGGCGCAGGCCCTTGTCATAGGCATCGTTGGAAATGCGGATCCGGATCTGGTTTCTCTGGCCGGTGTGCATCACGCCTTCCATATAGTTGAACCATGCATGGATCTTACGCTCAATGACGGATTCAAAGTCGGGCTGCATCTTCTTCCCGGCCACTTCCACATAGGTAGCCAGGGCAAACTGCTGCTCTCCGGAGTCGATGTCATCGCCGACGATGGTGATCTTATGATCCTCCACCTCAGACATATCCCGCATGGACACCAGTTCACAGGTCGGATTCTTGACGGACCAAAACTCGCACTTCATGTCGTTCTTGCGAATGATCTCACCTTCAAACGCGGAGGCAAACGCTACAGGGATCGGCAGTTCCTTGACCTTGATCTTGATATTTCGCAACTCCAGAGATTTCTTGACCGTCTCAGCGTGGTCACACACAGACTCCAGTGCGCCGGGAACCTGATTTTCTCCCAGATCAATATCTGCGATCACAGGGAAGCCAAGTGCAATGGCGCCGGCGCCGGCGGATACGACCACCTGGTCGAGCGGGCCAAAGGTGTTGACAAATGCGGGAACACGGTTCTTGGTGTAGTCCAGCAGACCGGGCAGGTCGCCGCCTTTCAGGCTGCCGAAGATCAGCGCCGCACGAACCGCGATGGTGACAACGTGAATCACGCTCGTCACGTCATGGCCCAAAGGTACTACACGAAAGTCCAGCCCCATCTTTACGCCGCCTTCCGCACACTGCTCGATCACATCGCCCACCAGACACGTCAAAATGCCCTTGGACTGGTAATCCTTGACAATGCCTGCAACGGCGCCGGCATCATCTGCCTTGCCCAGCACGACAGCTACGCCGGGAATATCACCGGTGACCAGCGGAACGCCCAGAGAGCGGATGATGGGATCGGGAACAAATCCGATACCAGATTCATCGGCATAGGGATCCGCCCCATCCACATATTTCAGGCCCTCAATGATCTCTGCGCCGACCGCTGTGGCAAGGCCCGCGTTCAGCGCCTGTCCCAGATCCTCCTGGTTTGTGATCAGGCTTTTCAGGACATCAACACAGGCAGGCAGATCACCCAGAGTCCTGACTTTAACGCCGGTAGCAGCGTAAATGGTCGGGAAAAAATATGCCGTATCAGGGAAAGCGATCTCTTTGTCAGCGCCGTATTTGGCAATGGCATCATTTACCGCGCCCTCAGTCAGGCCGGCAACTGCATTGGATCCGCCGTAGATAAGATCAGTTAAAGCACTCATTACAAATCCTCCTATTAAATTTTTTGAAATCATTTATTTGTCAGGAACTATATGGATCTATCCTGCGCAATCTGTTAAGTAATTTTTCTACAGTTCCTTAAAACTCCAGGTAGGAGTCGGAGTACAGCTCGTTATTCTTGAAAATGTCGCAGGACTTGATCGTCTCCATCAGGCGGCGGTCATTCGGGTTGACAATGGCAGAGGTCAGGCCCTGCATCATTGCCATGGCCACCAGGGCAGAGTCCATAACAGGACGAACAGCCTTCGGCGCGCCATTGGAATTGTTGGAAAGGCCGCCGGTCGTATTCAGGCCCTCATTGGCAAACATCCGGATGGCTTCCAGAACATCCATCTGCTTGTCCTGCATACCCTTGACCACCAAAAACAGCGGGTCAAACCACATGTCCTTCGGATCCATGCCCAGACTCAGGCCATGCTCAAGCATATTGTGGCAGTGCATCATGCGCTCCTCATTGTCTTTGGCGATGCCGTCGGCAGAACACAGCGCCACAACGATGGCATCATTTGCCGCAGCCAGATCGATGTAGCTCATTCGAGAGCCGGCATCGGCAGAGTTCACGATCGGCTTGCCGTTGGCGCGGTTATAAACGCGGATACCTGCCTCAATGGCCCGCTTGTTGGCGGTGTCCAGCGCCAATGGCACATTGTTGAAGTTCTCCTGCAAAAGTCTGACTGCCCAGGTCATAAGCTCAGGCCCGTTGGATTCCGCAGGGCCGATGTTCACGTCCAGATAGGTCGCGCCGGCGCGGATCTGCTCGGCCGCCCGCTTCAGAATGGGCTCCGGATCCATCTGTTCCATGGCCGCGCGAATGACCGGAGAGATGCAGTGGATCCTCTCGCCGATGACCACAAACTTCTTTGATTCCGGATCGCGCTGGCGGTATGTAACGCCCATATCCACGACCTTGATGTCCGGAATGACAATCTTGTCAAAATCAAACGGCGCGTCAGGGGAAACTTGCGCCTTTTTCGCCGCGGCGGGCTGCTTGGACGCCGCTACGGCCGCTGCTGCTTTCTCGTGCTCACCGTCTTTCAGGTAGTGGACGATCTCCACCGCCTCCCGGGTGCCCACAACCACGTTCCAGTCGGGCAGTTTTTCCTGGATCTCGCCCTTCAGTACGGCGGCCTTGCCAGGGATCACCAGGGTACGGGATCTGATCTTCTCCGAGATCTGGTGCTCGTCAAAGAACTTTTTGACCGAGCTGGAGGAGAATTTTCCTGCGGCCCAGGCCGTCAGGACAGACATACCGGAGGCATCGGTGATCAGCAGGTTGATCGGAACCTTGGAGCGCTCGATCTCCCCGGATACCAGGAAGTAGGTCAGCGCGAAGTCTACCGTAAGCATACACGGGTCGTCCGGCGTTGCGCCGTTGAGCGGGTAGATGCCCGGCTCCATCTTCATCGGCTTCTGCGGATCGGTGTAGATGTTCTGGCGCAGGCTGTGCAGCGGCAGGGACTCCGCGTAGCTCATCTTCTCCATCACCAGGATGGAACCGTATTTGAGCGTAAACAGAGCAGCCAGCGCTGTCTGCAGATGAATGTCTCCCGCAGCAAGCTTTGTCATGTTCACAAGGGAAGGATAGCCCAGTGTCCGCACGCTGTCCTTGATGGCCCCGCGCCGGATCTGCACCGCGTTGGCAAAAGTCTCCTTGATGGAGCCTGCCGTTACGTCAATGATCAGATTCTTGTTGCCGGCTTTTTCCAGTTTCTGGAGGGTGTCGTAGATCTCCTGTATGCTGCTGCCGCCCACGCCTAAGACAGCCTTGCCCTGAACGGCCGCATTCATCTGCTCCCAGTTGGACGCGTCCGCGCCGTTGATGATCAGATCCGTGGCAGAGTCCAGAACCGCCCCCGCAGCCTCAGGATCTTTGGTCTCAACGATCACGCCGCGGCCTGTGGCAGCGGCCTTCTGTACCGTGCTTGCCAGCTTGTCCGCGCCTTTGCCCTCGTCCAGGACAAACACGAACTCCACATATTCCCGCTCGCCGATACGGTCATAGTCCACCTTCTGAATATCGGCAAGCCTGGCGGAAAGCGTCTCATCCTCCATACCGGAGCCAACGCTGACAGCGTACAGGTTGCGGGAAACAAACGTCTTGTCATGACGGAACAGAACCGTTTCGCCGCCCAGCTTATGGCCGGCGACTTCCAGGGACTTCATCGGAGGTGCCGTGGCCTCAGACAGCAGTGCGATCGCCTCCTCGGACATATACGGGCACTTCGTGATCGGAAGTGCTCCCTGCGCGACCTTCATACAGAACGCCATGCAGGTGGGGACACCGCACTCTTTGCAGTTTTTCTTCGGGGACAGTTTAAAAATATCCAGACCTTTTACAGCCATTGTGTGTTCCTCCTTCCTTAAACCAACTCATCAATCATCCGGGCGATCGCTTTGATGGCGTCCGGATGACGCATAATGATCGCATCGGAGCCACTGGCCAGACACGCTGAAGCCGTTGCAATCTCCATCTCGATGCCGCGCTCTTCCGCGTCTCCCCACTCGGGCATTTCCGCTTCCGGCATGATTGCTTCCTTGACGCCCCAGGTCTCCGGGGAGACCGGAGTCATGATCGGCATCTGAAGCTGCGCGTCACCCTGTCCCAGAGCCGCCAGCTTGATGCGCTCGAGCGTAGAAGCCAGGTACTCAAAGCCGTAACCGGCCGCGGCAGAACCCGCCTGCATCACGATTGAGGCAGGATTCACACCCATCTGGGTCATCACCGTATTGAGCTGCTTCGCCAGGTTAATATCTACCGCCGATTCGGCGCCAACCTTCTGGCCATAGGCCAAAGCTGCAGAAGCGCCCACCGTCTTGTAGTTTTCCTCTCTGGCCGACAGTACGAGGATGTTCTTCCCGCTCAGCTTTTCGGAAATCTTCGCAAACAGCTCCGCGTCCTTCTCGATATCCTTGCAGCCCATAATCACGAGCGGCAGCTCCACCGCGTCCGCGATCGATCCGGCCAGCTCCACACACTCTTCCACCGACCTGTTCCTGCCGTTAGGATCTGCGCCCTTTAAGTGCAGCACCAGAAACGACACGCCCTGGATGTCCTGTGCCCGCGCGGCCATCTCCGCCAGGGTGCCGCAGCCGTCATAAAAAGCCTTCAGCTTCGGCTGCACATACTCCTCCAATGCCTCATCGGTGATCTCCACGCCGATTCTCGGTGCATTTTCCATGGGTGCATCGAAGCTGTAAAACGGAAGCACGTTATTTCCGCCGATCTGGACCGCTTTGTCTCCGGTTCCCAGGACGATGGTGTTGATTTTGGCGTTAAACGCCTGTGTTTTTGGTTCAAATGGCATTTGCATTCCCTCCCTAAAACATTTGATATATTTTTTACAATTCCAGTTCCTTTATAATTTTGGCCAGCGCCTGCTTGACAGGCGAGCTCTCCGGAACATAGGCGCTTGGCTTTCCGTCACAGTCAGCCTCATACACCGCCTGATCCTGAGGCAGTACCCCGGCAAGCTCCAGACCCTGCTTCTCAATCTCCTCCGCAACGCCGGCGCCAAGCATTCCATCCGGCGCCCGGTTGACGATCAGCTTCATCCGTCCGGGGGTGAGGCCCAGATCTTTGACCATTTCCGCAATCCGTCCCACCGCCTGAACGCCGCGGCGGGAGCTGTCAGATACCAGCAGCAGCGTGTCAATATGGGGAAGCGTGCCCCGGGCGATATACTCCATACCGGCCTCGTTGTCGATCACCATATAGCGGTAGTTCCCCGCATACTTTTCCAGCTGAGTCTGGAGGATCCCGTTGACAAAGCAGTAGCAGCCCTTTCCCTGTGTGCGCCCCATCACCAGCATGTCGAAGTCATCCTCCTCGATCAATGCTGAGCCGAAGCGGAACTCGGCATAATCTGCCTTTGTCATGCCGCCTGGGATCGTGTCGCCTCTCTTTTCTGCCTGCGCCATCTCCTCACGGATGTCGCCCAGAGTGGTATCCACCTCCACGCCCAGAACCTCATTGAGATTTGAATTGGCATCGGCATCGACCACAAGGATCGGTGCTTTTCCGCTGCGGCACAGATAGTCCACGATCATGCCGCAGATAGTTGTTTTTCCAACGCCGCCTTTTCCGGCGATGGCAATGGTATGAGTCATTTTGATTCCTCCCGCGCCAGTTCTTCATATTGTCTGGCTGAAAGCTGAACTGTCAGTCGTCTATCAGGGTGAACAGAAACTTCTGATATAGATCGCCGGCTCTGACGAAAATGGTCGTGTCCCCGTTTTCCGTATGCTGTGTATCAAACTCGCACCGCTGACCGGAGAACATATCGCGGATATACTGCTCGGGATCACCGCAGGATACCTCCTCAATAAACACGTCGCGCATCTGATTGTTCTTGCAGGAATTGGGGATCTCCCGCACCACTTCATACGTTTTCATCTTTTGATCCGCATTTCCTGTATGGTTATTTTCGCGGATCACAGCCACGCCGTCCACCAGGTTCGCCATGACCAGATCTCCCTCAATGGACATCTGCCGCTCCATCAGATCCGTCAGCACGATGTTGCCGTTTTGGTACTCGATCATTCTGACATTCTTCATCACCATGTTGTCCTGCTTCACACTGTCGCGATAGACTGTAGAAAGACACATCGGCCAGCCCTCCCTTACTCCAAATTTTCCAGAACGCCCTGCAATCGTTCATTCGCCTGCTGGTATTCCTTCACTGCCTGCATCACCTGCCCGTACTGCTCGTGCCTGCCAGCCGTATCCAGCTGCCCGGCAAGCTCTGCCAGTTCCCTGGTGTGAGCGGCATTGTGTCCGACCATATAGCGCAACATAGCTGTCAGCTCCTCCATGGGCGTGGCGCCGTGTGCGTGATCATGGTGGTGTTCTTGTTCATGCATGAAATCTCACCTCGCTTTTACAGTTTTGCTCCGCCGCTTTGCTCCGCTGTTTTGCAGGACAGGGAAGCGAACATATGGATTCTTTTGTTGTGCGGCAGCAGTATCACACGTATTCCGACTTGACGGACAGGCCGAAAAATCCCACCTGTACAGCTGGAATTTTTTCGCAAATGATGGATTCTTCCCTTGTCTCTATCTGCCGGACATGCTATAATAAATATAGCTTTGATAATAATATAACATATCTAAGGAGGAAACGCAAATGGAAGTTAAAACTGACATTGAAATAGCTCAGGAATGCACCCCGAAGCACATCCGCGAGATTGCGGCCGCGGCCGGTGTCGATGAAAAGTATCTGGAGCAATACGGCAGTTACAAGGCCAAGGTGGATTACCGTATGTTAAAAGACCTGGCAGACAAGCCGGACGGCAAGCTGATCCTGGTCACCGCCATCACTCCCACCCCTGCCGGGGAAGGCAAGACTACCACCTCCGTCGGCCTGGCGGACGGCATGAAGAAGATCGGCAAAAACGTCATCGTCGCTCTGCGTGAGCCTTCCCTGGGTCCGGTGTTCGGCATCAAGGGCGGCGCCGCCGGCGGCGGATATGCCCAGGTGGTTCCCATGGAGGACATCAACCTGCACTTTACCGGCGACTTCCATGCGATCGGCGCAGCCAACAATCTGCTGGCCGCGATGCTGGATAACCACATCCAGCAGGGCAACGCGCTGGGCATTGACGTCAAACGGATTACCTGGAAGCGCTGTGTTGACATGAACGACCGGCAGCTCCGCAATGTCATTGACGGTCTCGGCGGACGGATGCAGGGTGTACCGAGAGAGGACGGTTTTGATATCACGGTTGCCTCCGAGGTGATGGCGGTACTCTGTCTGGCCTCCGACATTCCTGACCTGAAGGCCCGTCTGGGACGTATCATCGTCGGATACACCTATGACGGCAAGCCTGTCACCGCCCACGATCTGAAGGCCGAGGGCGCTATGACGGCGCTGCTGAAAGATGCGCTCAAGCCGAATCTGGTTCAGACGCTGGAGGGTACGCCTGCTTTCATCCATGGCGGTCCTTTCGCCAACATCGCCCATGGCTGCAACTCCGTCACTGCCACACGCATGGCCATGAAGCTGGGCGATTACGCTGTCACGGAGGCGGGCTTCGCTGCTGATCTCGGCGCGGAAAAATTCCTGGACATCAAGTGCCGTATGGCGGGCCTGACACCGTCGGCGGTCGTGGTGGTGGCCACAGTGCGTGCGCTGAAGTATCACGGCGGCGTGGCAAAGGCTGATCTAAACCAGGAAAACCTGGCGGCTCTGGAAAAAGGGATGCCGAATCTGCTGCAGCACGTGAAAAACATAAAAGACGTATTCGGCCTGCCCTGCGTAGTGGCTATCAACGCCTTCCCTACCGATACAAAAGCGGAGTTGGACCTGGTGGAAGCCAAGTGTAAAGAGCTGGGCGTGAACGTGGCTCTGAGCGAAGTCTGGGCCAAGGGCGGCGAAGGCGGCATTGCGCTTGCCGAGGAAGTGGTCCGTCTGTGCGAGCAGCCGAACAGTTTCCGCCAGTCCTATGATCTGGAAAGCTCCATTGAAGAGAAGCTGGAGGCCATCTGTAAGCGTATTTACCACGCGGACGGCGTACAGCTGACCGACGGCGCGAAAAAACAGGCGAAGACGCTTGCGGAGCTTGGCTTTGCCAATATGCCGATCTGCATGGCAAAAACCCAGTACTCCTTCTCCGATGACCCCGCCCTTCTGGGTGCGCCGGAAGGCTTCACCGTTACGGTGCGTAACTTGAAGGTCTCTGCCGGCGCGGGCTTCATTGTGGCGCTGACCGGCGATATCATGACCATGCCCGGCCTGCCCAAGGTTCCCGCCGCGGAGAAGATCGATGTGGACGAAAACGGCAAGATTTCCGGACTGTTCTGATGAGGTAGGCTTATGTTGAACAAAAACGTGACTGAATTTACCGAGGCCCTGGCTTCCAAGTCCGCCGTTCCCGGAGGCGGCGGGGCCAGCGCCCTGGTGGGAGCGATCGGCATCGCCCTGGGCGACATGGTGGGCGAGCTGACCGTAGGAAAAAAGAAGTATGCGGATGTGGAAGAAGACGTCAGGGCCCTGATGGTGCGGGCACAGGAGCTTCGTGTAAAGCTGCTTTCGTGCGTGAACAAGGACGCTAAAGCCTTTGAGCCGCTCAGCCGTGCCTATGGGATCCCAAAGGACGATCCCACCCGGGACGAGGTGATGGAAAAGTGTCTCAGGGATGCCGCGGGCGCACCGCTGGAGATTCTCGATCTCTGCTGCGAGGCCATTGAGCTGCAAAGGGAGTTCGCGGCCAAGGGCAGTGTGCTGGCCATCTCAGACGCTGCCACCGGCGTCGTGTTTTCCTTAAGCGCCATGTACGGTGCGGCAGTGAATGTAAAGGTGAACACCAAGTCCATGAAGGACAGGGATTACGCCGAAAAGATCAACGCCCATGTAGACGCACAGATGGCGAAATACCGGCCCATCGCGGAACAGGTTTATCAGGACGTATACGGGAGGTTTGGGTAATGGCAGATATTTTGAAAGGCGGGCCTGTGGCCGCCGCACTGAGCGAGGAACTGAAAACAAGAGCTGAAAAGCTGAAAGAAGCCGGAACCGTCCCCACGCTGGCTATCCTGCGTGTGGGCGAGCGCCCGGATGATATATCCTATGAGAACGGCGCCATGAAGCGCTGCGACAAGATCGGCGTCGCCGTAAAGCGCTTCCTGCTCCCCGGGGACTGTACGAAGCAGCAGCTCCTTGATACCATCTGTGAGATCAACGGTGACAGTTCCATTCACGGCTGCCTGATGTTCCGTCCTTTGCCGGACAAGGCGATGGAGGACGCGGCCTGTGCCCTTTTGGCATCGGAAAAAGACGTGGACGGCATGACGGCCGGTTCTCTGGCCAGCGTGTTCAGCGGAAAAGGCGCGGGCTTTCCCCCTTGTACGGCTCAGGCTTGTATCGAGCTGCTGGACCACTACGGCGTCACACTTACGGGAAAGCGGGCAGTTGTCATCGGCCGGAGTCTCGTCATCGGAAAGCCTGTGGCCATGATGCTCCAGAAGAGGAACGCCACCATCACCATGTGCCACACCCGTACCGTGGATATGCCTGGCGTATGCAGGGAAGCGGAGATCGTGATCGCTGCCGCGGGCAAAGCCGGCATCGTGGACAAGTCCTTTGTTGCGCCGGGGCAGGTAGTGGTGGATGTTGGAATCAATGTGGACGAAAACGGGAAGCTCTGCGGTGATGTCAGCTTTGACGAGGTGGAGCCTGCCGTGGCGGCGATTACCCCGGTACCCCGCGGAGTGGGCTCTGTGACCACCGCCGTTTTGGCCAAGCATGTAATCGAAGCGGCCGAAAAGATACAAAAATGAGCGGCAGATTGATCTGACGCTGAATATGTTTCCATGTCAGAGTAGGGACGGCGCGTTAGGAGCTGCGGGAAAATAATCTGTACAGATTGCACGGGATATTTCCATACAGTTCCTTAAGTGTTACAGGATGGGAGGTTGCCTGTAAACGAAGGAGCAATCCGCGGTGCCGTACCCGCTTCCGCTGCCACGGGAGAGCACAGTTTCGAACTCCTTTTGTGGCAGATTCTGTCATAAAAGGAGTTTTTATTATGAAAACAAAACATTTCTGTGAGCAGAGCTGTGATATTGTTGTGCCGGAGACGGTGGAGGCCCTTCGGGGGCGGGGCCGGAAGATTCCGGAAGAGGCTGTCACAGCCGGTCTGCGGGAGGTCACGCGGCCTGCGCGCCTTGAGATACTGTGCCGAAAGCCGCTGTTTATTCTGGACGTCGCTCACAACTCACAGTGCGCCGAGGCGATGGCAGGCAGCATAGGCGAGCTTCTCCCAGGAAAGCGGGCCGTATTTCTCACCGACGTTCTGGCAGACAAGGACTACCGTCAGATCGTGGAACTTGTGATGCCCCTGGCGCAGGAATTTGTGTGCCTGACCCCCGCAAACGACCGGGCTCTGAGTGCGGACGCGCTGGCAGACTACCTGAAGCGGTGCGGTGCAGAGGCAAGAGCCTGCAGCAGCATTCCGGAAGGCATACGCCTGGCTCTTACCGCCGCCGGAACGGACGGCGCAGTGATTGCCTTCGGCTCACTGTATCTGGCCGGAGCGGTACGGACCGCTTTTGCTCCCGCCCGCCGTCAGTGGCTTCGCAAAGCCAAAATTCGGGCGCGGGACAGCCTGTCTCCAGAGGAGCGAGCGGAAAAATCGGCGCAGATCGTACAAAGAATCCTCAACTCACGCGAATTTCAAAATGCCAAAACGGTCATGCTCTATCGCGCTACGCGCGGTGAAGTGTGTCTGGATGGAATCGAAAATTCCCCGCAGGCGCAGGGAAAGCGGCTCGTCTATCCCCGGTGCGTAAGCAAAACGGAAATGGTCGTCTTACTTCCCCGCAGTGAGCATTCCTGGGAAGTCGGCTATGCCGGTATCGAAGAGCCGATTCCTGAAAAATCAGAGGTGATCACTCCGGAAGAGATCGAACTGGTGCTGTGTCCCTGCACAGTCTTTGATGAAGGCTGCAATCGTATGGGCTTCGGCGCGGGCTTTTATGACCGTTTTCTGGAGCGCTGTCCAAATGCGTATATCATGGCGGCTGCCTTCGAGGCGCAAAAGACGGACATGGTCCCGGCGGAGGTATGGGACAAGCCTATGAACGCGGTTTTTACCGAAAAAGCCACGTACCGGCAGACAAAGAACTAAATAGTAACTTCATATGGATGTAAAACGGAGTGGCGCCGCACAGGCGGCGCCACTCCTCTTAAAATCTTAGATACCGGCCTGCTCCAACAGTGCAGGAACCTTGGATTCCCAACCCAACGCCATGATATGGATACCCTGGCAGTAAGGGCGGCATTCACGGATTACCCGGGCGGCAATTTCCACGCCGGTGATTCCCGCCTTGGCCCGTTCCTTATCTGCCGCAAGCTCGTCCAGCATATCGTCAGGTACGTGGACGCCGGCCACATTGTTGTTCATGTACCGGCACATCCCCGCACTCTTCGGAATAATGATGCCAAGCTGCACCGGCTTTCCAAATTGTCTGGCCCGTTCCATAAAGGAGATGAACTTCTCCGGCTCGAACACAGCCTGGGTCTGGAAGTAGTCGCAGCCGGCCAGCACCTTTCGTTCCATTTTTGCCAGCTGCGCGTCTATAGAATCACTGCAGGGAGACACCACCGCGCCCTTGGCGAACTTCGGGGGATCGCCGACCAGCGGGTTGCCGCCCAGATCCACGCCTGACTCCAATTGACATACGGTGTGAAGCAGTGAGACGGAATCCAGATCAAACACAGGCTTTGCGCCAGGGTGATCGCCCAAACTGGTATGGTCGCCCGTAAGACATAGAATATTTTCAATCCCGAACATGGCAGCGCTCAAAAGATCAGACTGGAGCGCAATCCTGTTCCGATCCCGGCAAGTCAGCTGATAAATCGGCGTAAGACCGGCATCCAGCAGCTGCCTGCACGTCGCCAGGCTGCCCAGGCGCATGACAGAGGACTGGTTATCCGTGACATTGACCGCCGTAATGCCGCCCAGATACTTTTTGGCCTCTTCTATCAGGCCGTCGATATGTATGCCCTTGGGAGGGCCAACCTCCGCCGATACCACAAATTCACCGCGGTCGAATAATTCCGTAATCTTCATTGTCCTTTCCTCCTCATCATCCAGATTTTTCCAGCTGTGGGTTGGATGTTCCTTGGAGCCTCCAACCTGCAGCTGGAGATTTTTTGAAGGTTCCCTCAGCGGGATTTGTCTGCGTCGATTGCGAAATTGCGGATCTGCGTCGGACACTTGAGCGCGTCAAGACGTCCCACAGCCTCCAGCCGGCGATAGATGCGCTCCCAACCGCACTCCATATCCGGATCCGCCTCGCATCTTCCGTTCTGAGCTCCGCCGCACTGGCCGTTGACCAGGCTTTTGGAACAAGCGGTGATCGGACAGATACCGCCGGTGAGGTTCAGATAGCACTCGCCGCACTGGCCGCAATCATATTCCAGCGGCGTCACGCCCTGAAATCCGGGCAGCCGGATGGTGTCGCAGCCGGCATAAACGGCCGTGTAGTCCAACAGCTCTGACACCGTCTGCACGCCCACGCCGCAGGAGAACACCAGCACCCCGTCGGCCTCGTCGATCATTGCGCGGCGGCGTTCCAGGCGCAGCGACAGGTTCTCAGGGTTACAGATATAATCCGTTGTGAGGACGCCGGTGACCTGATCCGCGGCCAGGAATTCGCTGATCAGCTGCTCGATCTCCTGCTCGGGGAAAGAAACCTCTTTGCATCCATGACACAGCAGGACAAAAACCTTTTCCGGCAGCAGGGACTGTAAATCTTCCCTGGATTTTTGTTTCGTTATAAGCATTTCACTTCATCCCCCTTACAGCCGCTTTGCCTTCCCGTATCTTCGTGACCAGCGGGATCTTGGACGAGCAGATATACTCGCAGCAGCGGCATTCCATGCAATCCATGATGTTTTGCTCCTTAAGGCCCTGAATGTTCCCCGTCTCCACATATCTGGCAAAGTACAGCGGGAACAGCTCCATGGGGCACACGTCTGCACAACGTCCGCATTTGATACATTCTACGGCGGCGGTGTGATCCGTCTCACAGGCGATAATGCCGTTGGTAGCCTTCATAACAGGGACATCCAGTTCCGTCTGGGGGATTCCCATCATAGGCCCGCCCAGCTTGACCGTGACGTCATCGCCCACGATGCCGCCGCAGAAGTCTAAAATCTCCTGAACAGAAGTGCCGACCTTGACGATGAAGTTGCCGGGGTTTCGTATCCGCTCGCCGGTCACACACACCACCCGCTCGATTGGCGGCATACCAAGCCGAATCGCATCCGCGATGGCTTTGGAGGAACTGACGTTGCTTACCACAGCGCCGGCGTCAGCCGGCAGTCCGCCTCTGGGCACCGAGCGCCCCAGGACCTTCTTGATCAGCATCTTTTCCGCGCCTTGCGGATATTTTGTGCGGGCAGCCATGACCTCAATGTTTTCATAGCCTTTCGTCTTTTCCTGCAGCATGGCGATGGCGTCCGGCTTGTTGTCTTCAATGACGATGACACCCCGGGGCGCGCTTACGGCCTTCATAACGGCCCGCAGCCCATAGACCACATCGTCGGCGTAGTGGAGCAGCACCTTGTGATCGGCGGTGAGCATAGGCTCACACTCGCAGCCGTTTAACAGCACAGCATCGATGGGTTTTCCGGGCTGGAGCTTCACATATGCAGGGAAGCCGGCGCCGCCCATGCCCACAATCCCATTGTCTTTTACAATTTTAACGATTTCCTCAGGAGAGAGTTCTTCAATATCACCGTGAGGACGAACCGATTCGTCAACAGTGCCAAGCCGGTCATTCTGTATCACGACTGAGAGTACACCTGACCCCAGCGTGGGGTGGCGCCGTTCCTCTACCGCCAGGACGGTGCCGCTGACGCTGGAGTGAATGGATGCGCCGATGAAGCCGGCCTGTTCCCCGATCTTCTGTCCGACCCTGACGCGCTCTCCCTCTTTCACCAATGGCACCGATGGTTTGCCAGCGTGCATGGACAGAGGAATGACCACCACATCGGGCTCCAGGAAGCGGACCAGCTGCACATGCCCGCTCATTTCCTTGCGCTCGGAAGGATGAACACCGCCGTAATACCCTTCAAACCGTTTTTCCCGAATGGTACGTACATAGTCGCTTATGAGTCTGGAATTGACCTTCGAGTAATCTCTCAGCTGAACAGATTGATTTCGGAACTCCTCCAGCCGGCCCAGCTTCGCCAGCCTCTGCTGGATCTTCTCCCAGGCACAATCCTTCGCGGGATCCACCTCGCACCTGCCGTCCTTTGCGCCGCCGCATTGACCGTTCAACAGACTTTTGGAGCAGTCAACGACAGGGCAGATACCGCCTGTAACGTTCAGGTAGCACTGGGCGCAGGCATCGCAGGCCTTCGGGGTGAGGGCCATGCCGTGATGCCCCCGGCGGGGGATAGAGTCACTGGCAGCAAACACCGGAAGCTGTACCATATCGGCCACAGTCTGGATGCCCAGCCCGCAGGAAATGACAAACACGTTTTCGGTTCCCGCCGGAACCATATCACGAAGCCTGCCAAGAGTCTGAGTCTTGTTGCACAGGAAATCGACCCGGACCGCACCGGTCACATTCTTGCCGGCAGCCTTCGCAAGATCGGCAAACTCGTCGCATTCCGGCTCGTCTACGGACGTAAATTCCTTGAAGCACTTGTTACAGGCGACGACAAAGATATGATCCGTGCCGGCCAGTGTCTGGATAAGCTCCTCAGATGATTTGAGTCTGTACTTCGTATAATCTTCCAAACCATCACCCTCCTTTACAATGAGCTGTTTTATTTAGTTAAGATAATTTTACTTCACAGAACCGCTGATGTCAATATTGAGATGACTTACGGCAAGAGGCCGGATGCCTTGCACTTTGCTGCAAGACATCCGGCCAGTAAAGTACCGGTTTCAGGCATCTAGCCTGTCACCGCATCTCAAACCATCCGAATTCCGCATAGGTTTCGCAGTCCTCTCCATTGCCGGTGGCGTACATCCCGATCATGGTGCCTGTCATGCAGCCCACCTTTTCCGGATTGATCCGCTCCCCGTCCGCGACGCAGAGCTCTTTCAGCGCCTCTCTCGTCTCACCGTAGCGGACCGCAAAATGCTCGCCTTGGATCCCGAACTGCAGCACGATCTCCTCCGCCTCCCAGGGCACTTCCGCGATCACCTCCCGGTGGGTTTCACTCGTAAATCCCGGGAAATAAGGCGGCACATTGTAATCCGCCGTATACAACATAAGACGCAGCACCTGTCTGCCCTGGCTGACCGCCCGCTCCAGGTGGTACTGGTGGTTCATGGCCTGGACGATCGCCAGGCCGGCGCTTTCCTGTCCCTCTGGCAGAAACTTCATGCCGCAGGTGACTGTGGTATTGATACTGCACTGCCTGCATGCCAGAAACGCGGTATCGTATTCTTCGGATTTTTCCGCGCCAAAGGACATGGGGCGCAGCTCTTCGATCAGAGACTGGCGGATGCATTTCAGGTGCAGCGCAGAATTTTCAATTTTATAAAAATCATGGTATGGCCTTCCCCAGAATGACCAGCAAAGATCCAGCTCTTCCTTGTCAAAATCCTCGTGAACCACGCCGAATCCTCCCGAATGGGCATCCTTTTCCTCAAAATCCTTCCGAACCATACCGAGTTCTCCCGAATGGGCGTCCGCTTCCCACGGCAGGCACTCCGGCGCGTCGTATTCCCACTCCACCTTCCCGGTTTCCGGGCTGAACAGGGGCCAGCCGCGCTCCCACACAACAGGGCAGATGAAGGTCTCCCTCCCCAGGTTCTTGCATTTCCCCTCGATCAGCCGGGAGGCCAGCATCACCGCGTACCAGCTTCCGTCCGGCAGCTCCACAAAATCCGCGTGTCCCACGTTGATGATGGGGCTCTTGAAGCCCATGTGCCGGTGGGTCATCACCGGGTTGGCCGGATTGCCTTCATAAAAGCCGAAAAGCTCCTTGCTTCTTGCCGCCATGACCGCATGATAATGCTCGGTTCCTCCTTCCGCGATGATCAGATAATAATATTCCCCGATATGGTACAAATGGGGCGACTCCGGGGAACTTCCCACCCGAAGGGCGCTGTTGAAGATGGTCACCGGCTCTCCCAGCATATGAAAATGCTCCACATCATATTTTGCCAGCCAGATCCCCCGCTCTTTCACGCCGGTTCCGTTGTCCCACACGTCACCGGTTCCCATGATATAGGCCTGCCCGTCATCGTCAAAAAAGAGAGAAGCATCGATTCCCGGAACATCGTCCAGCCAGTGGGGCTCTGACCAGGGGCCCGCGGGATCTTCCGCTGTTACAATATAATTGCCTTTATCGCTGAAATTGGCATTGATAATATAAAACAGTCCGTCATGATAGCGGAGCGTGGGAGCCATGACGCCGCCCACACCGCTGTCCCGCTCCATATGGAATCCATTTTCCGGGGTCATGGCATAGCAGATCTGCTCCCAGTGGGCCAGATCCCGGCTGTGAAAAATCGGCACGCCGGGGCAGAGTTCAAAGCTGGAGCACGCCAGATAATAGTCACCACCCACCCTGCAGATGGACGGATCCGGGTAAAAGCCCGGGATGATTGGATTGATCAATTTTTTCTTCATCGTTAATTCCTCCTACTGATATAAAAAGTACAGTCCGTCCAAAGAGATTCCAGGACAGACCTGAAAAATTTCCAACTGTCTCAAAAAGCCACCCTTACTTCCTCACACAGACAGTCCCGGGAATTTCCGCCCGCATAGATCCGGAACAATCCGTCCTCCAGCACATATTTGCCCTGGTTGTTGTAGAATCCCATATCCTGCTTCTTCAATTCCAGTTCCACCGTCTGCGCTTCTCCTGCTTCCAATTCCACCCGCCGGAATCCTCTCAGTTCCTTCACCGGGCGCACCAGGCTGGCGGTCACATCCTGCATATAGAGCTGGACAACCTCCGTGCCCTTCCTGTCCCCCGTATTTTTCACACGGACAGAGACGCGGAGCTTTTCTTCCTCTTCCTCCACCTTCAGGTCCGAATATGCAAATGTCGTATAGCTCAGCCCATAGCCGAAGGGGAACAGCGCGTCAAAGGGCGCGTCCAGATAGCGGGAGGTAAACTTGCTCCTGCTGCCCGGCCTTCCGGTATTGGGATGGTTGTAGTAAATGGGGCACTGGCCGTTTACAGAGGGGAAGGAGGATGCCAGCTTTCCGCTGGGGTTCTCCTCGCCGGTGAGCACCGCTGCCACCGCATTTCCCATCTGTACGCCCAGATGCCATGCCTCCACCAGCACCGGAAGATGCTCCGCCTCCCAGCCCAGGGCCAGCGGCCGGCCGTTCATCAGCACCGTGACAAGCTGCTTTCCTGCCGCAGCAGTCTGTTCCAACAGGAGGGAGAGCATTTCCCGCTGTTTTCCGGGAAGCTCCACATTCGCCTTGGAGGAAGCCTCCCCGGACATGCTCACCAGCTCGCCTACGATCGCGACCACCACGTCGCCCTCCTCACAGGCTTTTTTGATCTCCTCCGGATCCACTTCATCCTCCGGCCCGCCACAGGGATAATACGTCACATCCGCGCCACAGTTTTTCAGTCCGTCCAGGATGGACACGCAGTCCTCGTTCTTCCAGCTCATGGCCCAGGCGCCGATTACTTCCTCTTCCTTTGCGGCCAGCGTACCCACCAGGCTGATCTTCTGCTTTTTCGAGAGCGGAAGCACATTTCCCTCATTTTTCAAAAGGACGATGGACTTCTTCGCCGCTTCCAGGGCCGTCTCTGCATGCTCCGCCGGGATCCTGCCCGCGTATCTGGCAATGGCTTCCTCCGATACGTAGGGATGCTCAAACAGGCCCAGCCACAGTTTCACGGAAAGGATCCTGCGCACCGCGTCATCCAGTACCTCCATGGAAACCGCGCCGCTTTCAACCGCTTCTTTCAGATGATCCTTGTAAATGTGGGTGCCCATGTCCATGTCCAGCCCCGCATTGGCCGACTGGATCCCCGCGTCTCTGTCGTCCTCTGCGATCCCGTGGGTCACACATTCCCTGATCCCGTTGGCGTCGCTGACCACAAAGCCGTCCATCCCGTATGCACCCTTTAAAAGTTCCCGAAGGGTATAGAGGTTCACCGTACAGGGCACGCCGTTCAGGTCGTTGAAGGACGCCATGGCGCTTGCCGCTCCCTCCTCCACCGCCGCTTTAAAGGGAGGAAGATACACATTATGCAGCTGAGAAATGGACATGCTGGTGGTGTTGTAGTCCCTCCCGGACTCGCAGGCACTGTACGCCA
Organism: Lachnospiraceae bacterium; assembly: GCA_910575475.1. Classification (GTDB taxonomy): domain Bacteria; phylum Bacillota; class Clostridia; order Lachnospirales; family Lachnospiraceae; genus Schaedlerella. The sequence continues at coordinate 97,744 of CAJTGD010000001.1, forward strand.
CATAGTGCTTTAAGCAGGCCGCCACGTAGTTTTCCTGAGAAGTCCGGTCATTCTGCAGGCCGCGGATCTTTGCCTTCGCGAAGCTGGAGGCCAGGAACGGATCTTCCCCCGGGCCTTCCGAAACCCGTCCCCAGCGGCAGTCCCTTGCCACGTCGATCATGGGGGCAAAGTTCCACCCGATCCCGTGTGCCCTGGACTCCTTTGCCGCGATCCGGGCGGTCCGCTCAAACAAGTCCTCGTCAAATGCCCCTGCCTCCGCGATGGCGATGGGATACACGGTACGAAGCCCGTGGATCACGTCGAAGCCCATGATCAGCGGGATTCCCAGGCGGCTCTCCTCCACCGCGATTTTCTGCAGCTCGTTGGCCTTCACCGGGTTATCCCCCATCATAGCGCCCACCAGTCCGGCACGGATGTCCTCCTCGTGGAAATCCCGGGTCGCCGTGGACATGATCTTCTGGAATTCCTCCTGGGAAATCCTTCCGTCTGTCATCATTTCGATCAGTTCCTCAAAGGGCACATCGAAGCCGCCCACAATAGACGGGGATTCCAGGTTCATCTGCCCGATTTTCTCCTCCAGTGTCATTCGGGATAATAACTCCTCTACCCGGTTTTTCTGCTGCTCTGTTAATTTCATCTCTCACCTGCTCCTCTCTTTTTGAATCCCTGTTCCCGCTCAGAACAGCAGGCGAATCTGCGGCCTGCTGTTTTGAGCGGGAATGCATAATTTTATTTTAATGAATCCAATGGAATAAAGCCTGTCTGTTTTTAATGATTTATAGTTAAAAAAATAACCTTTGCCGCTGTATTTCCCTTTTTCAACGAGCAAAGGTTAAAAAATGATATCTGATTATTGTCCTGACCGGATGCCTTGCAGCAGGGCGCAAGGCACCGTGAACAGTAACAGATTAAGGGCAGTTTTGATCATACCGCTGCTACGGAACTCTCCGGTCACGATCCCGGACCTCCCGGGACCTTAAATCTCCGCGATCACGATCCCCTGGATCTCCTGTGCGCTCAGCCGGGTCTCCACCACCAGCGTATGGTCGTAGGCCTCCGCCGTATGAATGTTCAGCGCGGGCTGGCAGGCGGTCTGCAGGTATTGGATCTCGATCACGGAAAGGGAATTAAAATAGGCCAGCTTCCGCCACTCATCCTGTACATTTCCATGCTCCTGACTTACGGAAAAAACCTTTACCTGATACATCCCGTTATTGACCGGATGCAGCTTAAAATTCATCTGGATGGCTTCACGGTCCGCGAACAGGCGGGACTGCTGCTCGACCTCGATCTGGTTTTCATCCTGAGAATAATACCGGAAATTAAAGTGCTTGTAATTGTGGCAGCATATATAGAAAAGTCCCTTTCCGTCGCCGGAGACAATGGCATTCCTGCTTTTTCCCATGAAATATTTTTCCAGATGGTTCAGATGATCAAAGGCAAAAAAAGCCGGCTTGCGGATCCCGTCCCTGCTGATCAGCCCGCAGCCTCCGAACAAGAGATCTTCCGAGTCGATCCTTTCGGCGAATATGTCGGTGGCGATCCAGTATGCCACCGCGTCCGCCTCATCGTAGTTCTGGATCAGGTTCTTCATAATATAGGCGCTCTTATAGCAGCCGTCATTGAGGCAGTTCCGGTTGGAAAGCGTAGAGCTCCACTCCGTCACCAAAAATTCCGGAACATGGAAATCCGCCTCTTCCAGTACCTGCTTCGCCACCCGGATCTGGTGATACAGGTAGTCCTCATCCGGGGAAAAGGGATTTCTTCCCGTGTCCAGCAGATGCTCCTTGACCAGATAAGGATAGGAATAAATGGAAATAAAATCCGGGCGCTGCTCCCTTTTCGCCCACTTTGCAATGATCTCGGGAAATTCCTCCCCGATATAATTCATGCTGAACCCTGCCCCTCCCAGCTTCACGCCGGGGGCGTAGTTGCGGAAAATGCCCGCGATCAGATCAAAGGTTTCAAAATAATGCTCGATGGGCACCTTTTTCTGGACCACCGCGTTCTGCTCCAGCTCAAAATACCATTCCTCCACCTTACTGATCCCATACCGTTTTGTCAGATGCCGGATCAGCTCCTCCAGGAGGACTTTATTTTTTTCCAGCAGGCTGATCTGATTTTTCAGATCCTGGCTGAGCATATTCAGCCCCACTTTTTTCACAAACAGCTCCCGTCCTTTAAATCCCAGCTCGATATGGGGCTTCACACCGATCTCCATCAAAAAATCAAAGATCTGGTCGATCAGCTTGAAATTATACCGGGAATTTTTTTCTTTCAGCTCGATCATCACGTCATCGGTGAGGAGGTTCCAAAAGCGCACATATTCAAAGTGAAGCCTTTCCTTGATATAACGGAGCTGTTCCCTCACGTCAAACCTGAGCAGATCGGAAGCCGGGCCGATATTGATGATCCGGCACCAGTTTCTTTTCACCTCTTCCTTCCGGGAGGTGTCGATCTCCATCTCCTGCACAATGGAGTCGGCTGCTTCCGAGGTTCTGACCAGGTTGGAGGTCAGATACTGCTCCACCTTTTCCTGCACCTGGCTGCTGTCCTCCTGCTCTCCCCGGTCCAGCTTTTCCGCCATCTGCTCCCGGTATTCCGCCGGCGTGGTATGGTAGCATTCCCGGAACGCGTGGTTCAAGCCGGCCTGATTCGGAAATCCGTTGTCCATGGCGATCTTCAGTATGGTCTTGTCTGTATACAGCAGGTCGCTGACCGCATGATCCAGCCGGATATTATTCAAAAGCTTTAAAAAACTCATTCCGAAGTTATTTTTGATATATTTGGACAGATAGGTATGGGACAAAAACAGGCGGTCCGCCAGCTCCTTCAAGGTAATCGGCTCCCGGTAATTCATCATAAGGAAGCTTAGGATCTCATTCATCCGTTCATCCCGGATCCCCCGCAGGGATTCGTATTTGCGCATCCCCCTTTTCACGATAAAATCCGTGGTGATCAGATAGATCAGCTGGTAGTAAATGCTGTTTTTCAGGGCGATCCCCTGTCCCTCCGTGGTCTGATTATAATTGAAGACCTGCCGGATAAAGTAGCGCATTTTTTCGTAGCTCTCCGACCGTTCCTGTGCCGAATTGCACCAGAAAAACTGCTGCTCTCCACCGAACATCTCCGTCAGCAGCTTATTGTCAATAAACAGGCTGCCCAGCAGGATATCGCCGCCGCTCCCGCCCGTTCCATTCCCGTCCGGTCCGCCCCCGCCTTTCAGCACGGCATGATACCCATGGCGCACATTGGAATTGATCAGCATGAATTGATCGGTGCCCAGAGTATAGGTCTCCTCCTCATACTCGATCTCCAGCGAACCGTCCAGCACATATAGGATCTCAATATCCTGATGCAGGTGCATCCCCTGTTCCTTCTTTGTAGAAAACTGGCATCTGATGATCTCATGCGGCATCTGTTCTTCCCTCCTGACGTCTGTCATGTTGTCAATTGTAACGGAATCCTGTCCGCATGGCTATATCTATTTTAACCTTTTTTCCATCTCTTTTATTTTGCTTTTGCCGCATTTCTTTCATCCAGCTCTTTGCGTATCTGATCCATCATCTTCTTATCCAGCTTATACCAGAACAGCGGGATCGCGGAGATCACGATGCAGACCGCCGGCGCCAGGTTTACAACCGCGTTGATGCCTGACTTTACTGCCTCTGTCTGCTCCGCGTTGGGCACATATCCGGAAGCTGCCAGCAGAAGAACTGTCACGGAACCGCCCACAGCGGTAGCCAGCTTCACTCCAAAGCTCATGTAGGAATAGGTCAGGCCTTCCTCACGGATGCCGTATTTCCAGTCGCCGTACTCGATACAGTCTGAAAGCATGCCGGTACATACATTTGCAGAAGCGCCGGTCACTCCGATGATCAGGCTGATGATGATCAGGAACGCACTGTTATTTGCCGGAATCACGAACATGATCACAAAACAGATCACCATGACTACATTCATAAGCAGCAGTAAATTTCTTTTTCCAAAGATTCTGGTCCCCACAGGCAATAACAGCGAACCGATCAGCTGTCCGACGGTTACGGATGTGAAGATCGGCGCGATCATGGTAAAGGAGCCTACCACATAGATCACATAATAGGTCAGCATAGACATACGGCTCATGATTGCGATCGCGCCCATAAATACGCAGAATACCGTGATCAGCAGCATTTTGTTTTTACACATTTCTTTCAGGGACTTCTATACCGGTTTTTTCTCCGCCGCCTGCGCGGGCGCTTCTACTACAACGGTTTCTTTGCATCTCCATGCGCACAGCCAGAAGCAGGGAAGCATCACGATGGAGCAGATCACCGTGCCCCAGAAATATCCCCGCGCATCTTACTTCTCAGTTTCTTCGTTGCTTGTTGTTTTTTCTTACAGTCATTCTCTCTTTTTCATCAGTCCTTGTGCCAGAGCGGATCCGATGTGCTGCCGCGTCCCTCTTCTATTTGTTTTATAGAATCTTCGTATTTTATCAGACCAGATCCGATGCGATGCCGCAGACCGGGCACTCGACTTTATTTCCGCCGTATCCAACGGTCAGGATATTCTCATGACAGACCGGGCATACGCCCCTGTCGTCTCCCCGGTAGCGGGTGCGCTCTTCCTCTGTGTCAGCCTGCAGGGCATCCACAATATTCTGTCCCAGCTTTGCCATCCGTTCCATCACGTCGGGCCTGCCCAGCACATGGTTGATATTCATGGCTCCAAAATATTTGTACTTGTCGATCACGTCGATCCCCATGGGAAATGTAAATTCATACATGTTCGGCAGAGACAACGACAGCCAGTTCTCGGTTCTTGCGCCTCCCACCGTAATCAGCGCACCAACGCGCGGCTTAGTGCTCCTGGGATCCGGATAGCTTTCGGGATCCTTTCCTTCGGCGATCCCCTACTCGATAGCCGGTCCGCGGAACGTCTTATCGTGTGCCGGTCCGATCCGGTCGCATACGACCTTGAAGTTTCCCGTAGGCGCGAATTCATAGGTAGGGGAACCGACGATCACGCCGTCTGCGGACATCAATGCCTCCTCGATGATATGGAAATCATCATCCTTGTGGATGCAGTGTCTCCGGCCCTTTCCCATCATCAGTCCCGCCACGCAGGAGCAGCAGCCTGTGCAGATGTGAATGTTCAGGTCGTCGCAGCGTATGAACTGGATCTCCATACCTGCCTTTTCACAGACCAGCAACGCTTCCTTGATCATGACCTCTGTGTTGGACATCTTCCTTCCGAAGGAAAAGCCGACTACTTTTTTCTTCTCCATGTTCTCATTCCTTTCTCTGTGTTTGATTTTCTATATTATATTTCCGGCAGGATTTCTCCGCCTGATGATCCTTATCCTAAACAGAGGGAAAAATTGTTCTTTTGGAGATTTACGGGGAAATATAAAAAAGAGTGCAAAAATGAGGTATTGATTTTTGCACTCTTTACAAAGCTTTATTCTTTTTTCTATTTTAAGCCGTCTAACGAACTGTACAAAAAGGCAGGTTATTTTCCTACACTTCCTAAGCACTTTTAAAATACAGCCAAAGCGCTGCCTGTACAAGAAACATCAATGGGACTCCGATCCGGAAACGCATTTTCCGGATCTTATGCCGGAACAGATACATCCCTGCGAGCCCGCCTGCTGCCCCGCCGATTAGCGACAGACCCAGCAGGGTTGATTCCCTGATCCGCCATTTTCCGTGAATGGCCTTCCACTTGTCCAATCCGAACAGGATCCATGTCAGAAGGCTGACTGCAAGTATATATACGGTAAGAGCCTGATCCATACCGGTCATGATGTCCTTCATCCCAATGCCTGCCGTTTCATGCTGTGCTCCGATACTACCCTTTTCAGCAGTTCCATGTCCTCAAACGCAGCCTCCATTTTATCGGAATAATTCCGGTATCTGCCGTATGTATCCGTGTAACAGGATTCGATCGTATTCAGCCACAGCATGATGATATTTTCCTGGTACAGCTTCATGTGATGCACGTCATTCTTTACTGTCTGGAGATCATTTTTTATAGGCTACAATTCAGCTTTTAACTTATGGTCCATCATATCAGATATAGCCAACAACAATTCATTCTCAGTCATGATGCCCCTCCCTTCGAGCAATTCCATTTCCGCCTGCATTGTTACGTATAGCCTTTTCTGATCAGCCGTCGCCTGCCCCTGACAGACCGATCCTCTTATGAAAGTATAGCACAGGGCACAGATGAAGTCTATTGATATTTTTTTTCATGTTCACAGTCGGCAGCTTTTCTGCACATAAAAAGGGCAGCCGAAGGCTGCTCCTTTTTCATTCAAAAATCTTTCCTATTTCAATTCCCCGGATGCCACTTTCCTTGCGATCTCCGCCTCATTCGCTTTCGCCTTATCCCTTGTCATTCCGACACACAGGAACAGGACTGCTCCAAGCACGAACAGCGCTGCCGGCGCGAAGTTGATCACCATATCCATCCTTGTCAGCACTTCCGCGGAAAGGTTCTCCGCATTTGCCACATAACCCACTGCACTCAGCGCCAGGATTCCGATCGAACCGCCGATGGCATTTCCCAGCTTGGTAGAGAAGGAGACGCAGGACGCGATGACACCATCGGAACGCACGCCTGTCCTCAGCCAGTTATCGTCGATGATCTCCGCGCTCAGGGTAAAGCAGGAAATGGAGATCAGGTTGGTCACACCATACAGGAATCCGGAAGGAACCACCATGCCCACCAGATTATTCTCACCGATAATGAAGAAGAATACACAGCACAGTGCCTGTAAGATACATCCCGCCGCGCCGATATATTTTTTACTGAAGCGGTTCAGCAAAAACGGAGCGTAAAAATTCACTACCAGCATCCCTGCGGACATGGCTGTCGCGAAGCCCGCAATGAGCACCGGATTGCCCATGATATAGATGAAATAATATGCCATGATACCGATTCTTCCAAACAGACCTGTCAAAAATGTAAGCATCGCCAGCATCAAAAATACAGCGTTCCGGTCTTTAAACGTATACTTGAAGGAATTGACCAGGTTTTTCATGGTATCTCCGATACTCTCCTTCTTTCCGCTGCTCCCCAGGATTTCCTTTGTGGATGCAAAACATACCCAGAAACAGGGAATACATACAACAGAGAATACCAGCGCCGCCATAAAATATCCCTTTTCAGAAGAAGCAGATCCGCCTCCGAAATACAGGATCATCGGCATGGTCACCGCGCTGATCACCATCTGGATCAGTCCGGAACCGATTCCTTTATACGCATTCAGCGCCACACGCTCTTCGTTCAGAGCAGTCATACAGTTTGCCACGCACTGTGTGGAAATGTTCACAGCCGTATACGCCATCCCGCAGCCGATATATGTAAATCCGCACCAGATCGCCTTCCAGCTGTTTGGAACGTCCAGATTCAAAAAAGTAAGACAGTTAAACAGTGCCAATATCGGCGCGCCCCACAGAATATATGGACGGAAACGTCCCCATTTGGTGTGGGTATTCTCCGCGATGGCCCCGAACATCGGGTCATTAACCGCATCCCAGATCCGCGCGATCAGCATGATCGCCGAAATAGCCACCGGGGTCAATCCGACCACGTCCGTATAGAATACGGTCAGATAAGAGCTGATCAGTGTCCAGGAACACTGGGAGCCGATCTCACCAAAGCTGTATCCGATCTTCGTGAGAACCGAAAGCTTTTTGTTTGCGTCTTCGTTTGCCTGTACGGCTGCATTTGCGTTTTCACTCATTTCTCTTTTCCTCTCTTTTCTTTTCTTGATGTATTTATCTTATCAGCAAATGCGGAAATACGCTTATCCTGTAGCTTCCTGTTTTCTGTCTATAATGACCAAAATCCTACATATTTTTATTATTTCCCACATGGTATGTGCAAAACATATAGTAGGATTTTGACCTCGTGTACTGACCGCGTTTTTCCGGCAGGCTTTTTTTCTGATCTTCCATCGGTAATGCCATATCCCCTACACCAGCAGCCGTATCCTCACAAACGCGATCTCATTGGGCTGCATCTGCACCTGGAGACTTAAAACCCCTTCTCTGGATTCGCATTTCTGTATCGTCAGCTTGGGCTCGCACACCCTGCGGAAATATTTGATATCATTCCTGGACAGTTCCTTTTCATAATCCATCTCCTGCCAGATATTCAGCGCGCTCCCGTTCTGCTCATTGATCCGGTACGTCTTCACCTGGTAAACCCCGTCCGTCACATCCGTCAGAGTCAGGCACAATTCCAGCCCGTTCCGATCCTCAAAATATTTCCAGAGGTGTTCCTTCTCGATCTCATCCTCCTTGGTAAAATAATAATTGTATCCCAGCTTCCGCTGGTTGTGGCAGATGATCCCGTAGGAATCATGCTGGTCGGTGGAAATCAGGTAATTCTCCCCTCTGCCGATATAATAAGGATAAAGCCGTTTCAAAAATTCAAAGGCGAATCCGGTGGGTTTGAGAATCCCGTCCTTCGACATCACCCCGGTGCCCCCGTGGAGCAGCCGGTTGGAATCATAATATTCCGAGATCCGGTCGCTCCCCAGGAAAAACGCCATATCCGCGACCTCGCCGTAAATATCCAGTATATTTTTGATCACATAGGCCCCCTTAAAGCAAGTGTCGTTGATAAAGCTGCGCGCGGAAGCCGTCAGGTTCCATTCCGTGATATAGAGCTTGACGTCCCGAAGTCCGGTCTGTTCGATCAGTCCCTTTTCATATAAAATGCGGTGCTTCATACATTCATTGTCCGTACTGCGTTTCGCATACCGGTCCTTTTCAATTTCCCCGCGCTCATAGGAAAAATAGCAGATGGACAGAAAGTCCGGCTTCACGTCCTGGGCGCCCCAGCCCTCCAGAAACGCAGCGCGCCAGCTTTCCCGGAAATCCAGCCTGAGTCCGCAGCCGCCCACCTCCATCTTATCGCTGTAATGCTTCACGATCCTGCTGGTTCTGCCGAACAGCTCGTAATATTCATTTACCGCATTCTCCTGTTCCCACCTGCTCTCATGAAACCACACCTCCATGCGCCAGCTGTCCAATTCGCTTCTGCCGTAGCGGTGTACCAGATGCCGCATCAATGCATGCAGTACCCGCTCCCATTTTTCCGGCTCCGCATATCCTGTGTCTCCCTCTTCCTGAAACAGCGTCTGCACATTTCTCATAAATCTGATCGGCTTCATTCCCAGTTCGATATGCGGTTTGAGCCCATACTGCAGCAGAAAGTCCAGGATGGAATCCAGCCGCGTAAAATTATAGCTGCCGTCCAGGATGTCCAGGTCGATGAGCATTTCCTTTGCGAAAATATTCCAGAACCGGGCATAGGTAAAGCCCAGTGCTTCCTTCAAAAGCATCACATGCTCCCGCACCTCGGACCGTAAAAGCGACGCCGCCGACCCGATATTCATGGTCCGGCCCCAGCCGTCCCACAGCTTTTCACTCCTTTGAACAGAAAATGTATCCTTCCGGAAACCAATCTCCATGCCCTCCTCCTGTACCGAATCGTTCACATGGAGATAGTGCTCCAGCCGCTCCTCCACAGCCGTGTCTGTTTCCCGGACCTCTTCCTCTCTGGCCTGCTCCTTGGATCGTTTCCGCAGCGATGAGGGCGTTTCCCCGTAAGCCTTTTTAAATGCCTTGTTAAAAATGGCCACATTGGCAAATCCATTGTCATAGGCGATCCGTGTGATCGGCGTGCTGGTATACAAAAGCTCGTCCACCGCGTGATACAGCCGGATATTGGTCAGGTATTCCGCAAAGCTCATGCCATAATTCCGTTTAAAAAACCGGGAAAGATAGCCATTGGAGAGATACAGCTTGTCCGCCAGCTCTTTCAGGCTGATCGGCTGGTTATAATTTGCCCGGATATAGTTGTTGATCTGCTGGATCCGCTCCTCAAATTTTTCCTTATCATCCAAGCTTTCCTTATCTGACGCCTGCACAAGAAAATACATGGACAAAATGTCGAGGATACGGTAGCACAGCCCGATATGTCCGAAGTTGGCCGAATTTCCCCGGGTCTCCAGATAGTGGTTCAAAAGGATTTTCAGCGTATCCCGAAGCTGGTTGTACCGCTCGCTCTGTCCTCTCGTAGAATCGCACCAGAAAATGACATCCATACTCCGGAACACATCGCTGACCATCTGATACAGGATAGAAAACCGCACGTATAAAATGTCTCCGGAGCCTTTCAGCTGATGCCGTTTATTTGCGTTCACCACCAGTACATCCTCCGGCTCCATATGGGTCACCTGCTCCCCGATTGTCACATCCATGGCGCCCTCGAGCACGTACAGCAGTTCAATATCCTGATGGAAATGCTCCGGCTCATCTGTCGTATTCAGCACGGATATTTTCATTTTCTCTTTTCTTATATTATCATCCATAGATCTTCTCCTGTTTTTTCAGATGAAAACTCGCCTGCCCCAGCCAAAACATCCGCGGCAAGCCGCCGAATATCCATGCAGGCATGGCTGCCTGGCCCGTTGCTTCGCAGCGATCAACCAGTTGAATTTTTACATTCAGATCTGTGTTCTGTAGTATTCCAGATCTGCCTTCAAGTCATTCAGACGGTTTCCGGAAACGGAATACTCTCGCTCCACAATATATGCCTGACATCCGTTTTGGTCGGCCGCTTCTTTCAGAGCTTTCCAATCCACCAGTCCTTCTCCTGCCCTGCAGTTGATCCGGTCAAGCTCCTCCATGTTCTTTTTCAGTTCATCCGAAAAAATGGGAGCGCCGTTCTCATCCCTTGGCAGACTGCCAAAATCCATCGGCGGCTGAGGCCCTACTACCCGGCTGCTCTCCTTGATGTGGATCAGCTTCACCCTGCCGCTGTACTGCTCCACAAATGCGATGGGATCAAAGCCTGCCGCGGCGCACCAGCCTGCGTCCAGCTCAAAGCTCACATATTCCGGATCAGTTTCCCGCATCAGCACATCGATCACCCTGTTTGTTCCGCGCGCGCCGTCCAGAGCTGTTTCTGTCCCGCCAGGCACACTCCCGATCCGGCCGCAGTCTGCAAATTCCTGGGTATGATTATGGTACGTAAGCATCAGCCCCTTTTCAGCGCAGGCTTTTCCGATCCGGTTCAGGGTTTTGGCAAATCTGTGGACAGACTCCTCATCCTTCAAAACCTCCATCCCGATCCCGATGAACTTCATCCCCAGTGTATTCGCAAAGGGAATCAGCTCCTCCACCATCTCTGTCTTCGGCGCATGGAGGGAAACCGGCTCCAAATTCAGTTCCTCCAGCAGCGCTTTCAATTCCTCCGCCGGGATCTCAAAATCCGGCCCGAACAGCTCCGCCCCGTCATATCCCATCTCCGCCGCGCGCCGGAAATTCTCCCGGCTGTCGTTCATCGTCCCATCCATAAAGGAATACATCTGCAAATTTACTTTTCCCATCTTTTTGGCCCTCCTGCCATTATAGATTCTTTTTTACGTTTCTGCAGTCTAATATGGCCGCTATCCTGAAAGTTCCAACGGTCGTTGACTGTCCACGCCCCGGCCGGGTGCCCACAGAAACGGCAGCCTGCAATACGCCCAGTTTTATTCTACAGAATCCAAACTTGTTTTCCTATCCGATTTTGAGCCAAAATCATCCAGCTTTTTGCCCAATTTTTTACCTTCCATCCAAAGAGAGCAAAATATACACATGTTTTTTTGTCCTCTCTGCTTTTCTTTTCACTCACATGCGCCGAGTGATAGATAGAACTATAATGTAAGTCAGGAGGCGCAGTACAAATGAACCGGTACAAAATCATGGTAATTGAAGACGATCCTGTGATACAAGGAGAATTGCGGGCCTTGTTGGAAGGGAATGGATATGTAACCGCAGGAGCAGAAGGCTTTTCTTCCGTGATAGAGACTGTCAAAAAGGAAAAACCGCACTTGATTTTGCTGGATATTAAGCTGCCCGGAGAAAGCGGATTTACCTTGTGTTCGAAAATTCGTATATTCTCAGATGTTCCCATCATTTTTGTGACAGGCTGCAGCACAGATATGGATGAACTGAACAGCATTATGCTGGGCGGAGATGCCTTTATTACGAAGCCATATAATCCGGCAATTTTACTTGCAAAGACGGCCTCTTTGTTAAGACGCGTATATCCGGCACAGCAGGCGGGACAGATGGCTTATGGCGGCGCGGTTCTGCATTTGGAGGCCAGCGTTTTGGAATATGAGGGACGGCGGGCTGACCTGACAAGGAACGAACAGAAAATTTTATATTTCCTGTTCAAAAATGCCGGAAACATCTGTTCCCGCCCGGATATAATAGAATTTTTGTGGGACAACCAATTATATGTGGACGACAATGCCCTGAGTGTAAATATCAACCGTATTCGAGAAAAACTGGCCGCCATCGGTTTGAAAAATTTTATCAGAACGAAACATCGGCAGGGGTACACACTATGAATAAAAAATTATACTGGAAAAACAGGCAGGCATTCCTGCTTACAAATTTCGTGTGTATGCTTGCCCTTACCCTTTTTCTCATGATATGCGGCAATACAGTTTCAAGTATTGCGCTGATTTTAATTCTTTGGGGATTCATTTTAGCAATCGGCATGGGAAGTACCTATTGGAAACACAAGCGGCAAATGCAGGTGCTGCTGACGATGGCGGATCAATTATCGGAACGCTATCTGATCTCTGAAATCATGGAACTGCCGGAACAGGCTGAAGACCAGGTGTATTACCAGCTAATCAAAATGGCCGGAAAATCCATGCTGGAACAGATTGGAAGCGTCCGCCGGGAAAGAATCGAGTATAAAGAGTATATTGAGCAGTGGATCCATGAGATAAAAACGCCGATTACGGCCATGAAACTGCTCTGCGAAAATCACCGTTCCGAATTCACAAAAGAATTTTTAACGGAATTGGAAAAGACAACTCATTTCACGGAGCAGGCCCTCTATTATGCCCGCAGTGAATATACAGAAAAAGATTATTCGGTGCGGGAGATTTGCCTGTCTGATGTGATCCACCAGGCCATAGCAGATAATAAATATCTTCTGCTGAAAAACAACGTAAAGATAAAAATATCAGATGCAGACCATACCGTATTTTCCGATGACAAATGGGTTCGCTTTATTTTGAACCAGCTTATCGTGAATGCAGTAAAATACCGGACAGAACAGCCGGAGTTGGATTTTAATGTCCGGCGGCAGGGAGATCAGGTTATGCTTGATGTGACAGATAACGGCATTGGCATTCCGGCCTGTGATCTTCCCCGTATTTTCGAAAAAGGGTTCACAGGACAGAATGGGCGTACCACGCAAAATTCAACCGGCATCGGATTATATCTTTGCAAAAGGCTTTGCGATAAAATAGGGATTGTCATTTCCGCAGACTCGCGTAAAGCCGGAACGTCTCTTTGCCTGACCTTCCGGATCAATCATTTTGTTCATGGAGTGCAGGACTGATCTTGTCCTGCACTTCTTACAATTTTGTTAGAACTTTGTAAGAAAACCTGATACAAACAGAAGCCGGTTTCATTTACAATGGGAGTGGAGGTGAACACAATGAATGAAATTTTGAAACTGGACCATATCCAGAAATACTATGGAAACCAGGGCAATCTCACCAGGGCGATCCACGACATCAGCTTTTCTGTAAACGAGGGTGAGTTTGTCGCCATCATGGGGGCATCCGGTTCCGGCAAGACAACGCTGCTGAACTGTATCTCCACGATTGATACGGTCAGCGCCGGCCATATCTGCCTGGACGGGACGGATGTCACGGAAATCCGGGATCAGGCGCTGGCCCGGTTCCGCCGGGAAAATCTCGGCTTTGTCTTTCAGGACTTCAACCTTCTGGACACGCTCACTGTTTCTGAAAATATTGCGCTGGCCCTGACCATCAATCACACGCCTGCAGAACAGGTCGACGCAAAAGTGCTGGAGATGGCGCAGACCCTCAGCATCACGGATATTCTGGACAAATATCCCTATCAGGTGTCCGGCGGCCAAAAACAGCGCTGCGCCTGCGCCAGGGCGATCATCAACAAACCGAAGCTGCTCCTGGCCGATGAACCCACCGGTTCCCTGGACAGCCATTCGGCCCAAATGCTCCTCCGTACCATACAGAGCATCCATGAGCAGTCAGGGGCAACGATCCTGATGGTGACGCATGATGCTTTTTCCGCCAGCTATGCGGGCCGTATCCTGTTTCTTCGGGATGGGAGGATTTTCACCGAGATTTTGAAAGGCTCGGATTCCCGCAGAGCATTTTTTGAAAAGATTTTGGATGTTCTCACCATGATGTGAGGAGGGGCCGACGATGTATCTTAAATTAGCCTTGCGGAATGTCAAACGCTCTGCCAGAGATTACGTGATTTATTTCATTACGATCGTTCTTATCGTGATGCTGATGTATTCCTTTTTGGCATTGGCATTTTCAACTGATATTACTTCTATGTCCGAAAATATGTCGATACTGACAACCGGGATTACAGGACTCTCTGTTGTTGTGACACTGATTTCCTCTTTTATTGTCAGCTATGCCGTCCGATTCATACTGGGGCAGCGCAAGAAAGAATTTGCCGCCTATGAATTACTCGGCATGGAAATCGGCTCTATCCAGAAATTATTTTTGATCGAGAATACGGTGATCGGCACGGCGGCATTTCTGGCGGGCATTTCTCTGGGGACAGAACTGGCCGGAATACTGACGCAGATCGTAAAAAATATATTTGATGCACCCCATTCCTACCATGCTTCTTTTTCTATACGGGCTTTGGTACTCACCATTTTATTTTTCATGTTGATGTACGGAACCGGGATGGTTCGTGCCGTCCATATCATCCGGCGTGAAAAAATTGTAGATCTGCTTTATGATAGCCGCAAAAACGAAGTCATTTCCAGGCAGAAACACAGTTCCCTACAGCTTGTACTTGTCATTTGCTCTGTATTGGCAATTATTGCAGGAATGTTTTTGATCCGGAAGGGTTTATCTATTCAGACAAATACAGCATGGGGATATCTGATTGGAGCAACCGCATTGCTTCTGGCGGGTGTATATGAGATTTACCGCTGCTTCCCTGTCATGTTGATTACTTTTGCAAAGCGCAAAAAGAGGATTCTATATTCCAAGTGCAATTTGTTTTACTTCGGGCAGATCGGACATCGCATTCAATCCTGCGGACGCGTGATAGCAATTACAGCAATCTTATTTACGCTTTCCCTTGCAGCCATGTTTATCGGGCTGGTCATGGGTGCTGGCTATAAGGCAAATATGAAAGCCTCTTATCCCTATGACGCCGGCGTTGCGATTGATGCGCCATTAACCAGGAGCAGCTTTGACGGTCTGATTTCCTTTGTGGATGAGAAGTGCCCCGTTCAAAAAGAAATTATTTATTATCTCTATGATGCAAACGGCTATTCTGCTGACGCACTTGCCCTGTCTGACTACAATACACTGCGTTCCATACTGGGATTTAAAAAAACAGAATTGCCGGATGATCAATACCTGGTTCATTGCGACACATGGACTTATACAGAGGATATTAAAACAGCCCTGAAAACCCGGCCGAAGATCACACTTGCAGGTGTCTCTCTCGAAAATCCCCAGGGCAGAATTTATGAAGAAGCGATGGAGCAATATCGGATGGCCGGAACAAACGGATATGTCCTTGTAGTTCCGGATCACGTTGCAAAAAAGCTTCCGGCGAACAAAATACGTCTTGTGATGCAATTAGAAAACGGCGGTATTCCGGAACTGCGCTCTGAAATCCATGGGTATCTTAATTCTGAACAATGGCGCCCAAAGCTTCAGGCAGGCGCCGTATTGCCGGAGCATGTTACCATGGGTGTAACGGTACAGGCATGGGGTATCAGTAATTCCCTGACTGGGTTTACTTCCATTTCGTTCTGCGGCCTTTATCTGAGTATTATATTTATCCTGCTTTCCTGCACAGTACTGGCTTTTGAACAGTTATCTGCCCTTGATCATAATCGGCGGAGCTATCAGAGCCTGGACAGGATCGGCGTCTCAGAAGAAATGCAGAGAAAACTCATTCACCGTGAATTATCTACCTTTTTCTTGATACCGCTGATCCTGCCGTCAGTTGTGATATTCGTTCTGATGGTTGGAGCCCAAACTCTGTATGGAGCTTATATTTTGCAAAAAGGCCTCATTCCTTTCTATGGTTTCATTACGATTTCGGTTTTTGCAATGATTTATTTGGTATACTATGAGGCTGCCTATTCTCTGTTCAAAAGGAATATCTTGTGAAACGGCCGAATGGACATAATGGAATGCACTCTGTAAAACAACTGAATGGTCATAACGGATGCCCTTGGACATCTGTAGTAAAATCACATACGGCTGTCGGAAAATAATGATTTCCCGACAGCCATGTTCCCAACAGCCGCTTCCTGTCAGCCGCAATACAGCTCAATCTTCCCAAACATTCCCATCGGCTCCAGCGCCTCATGGGTAAAATCAAAAGGCGGCTGCGGGATCTCCAGCATTTCCCGCATCGGTGTGCCGGCCACCTCCACAACGATCTTATTTTCCCCGGCTTTCAAAGCGCCGCTGATCTCCACCTGGTACGGCGGGAAGATCCGCACGCCTGCTTCGCTTCCGTTTACGGTCACCTTCATCATTTCAAACACCTGCTCCGCTTTCAGCACCGCCCTCTCCGGCACTGCATCCAGATACACCGTTTTTTCATAGCATGCTATACCAGAAAACGTGGGTTTCTCATCAGAAACAGGATTTAACTCATGCACCATCTTCCCTTCCGGGAACTGCGGATATTCTTTCGCCTTCACCAGACTTACCGTCCAGTCCGCAGAGATATCCCTGCTCTCCAATCCGTCAAGCTGTTCCCTGAAACTTTTGTGTTTCGCATCGCATACTATGTTTTTTTGTTCGAGTATTACGACACATTCTCCAGGATGCAATTCCAGTGAAACTTCCAGTTTTCCTTCCACCTCATGAAAATCCGCCAGCTCATACACCTCTTCCATGGCATCATAGTATACAACCGGCTCCGATGTCGGCAGTGTCACTTTTCCGCAGAATACATCCGCTGCGGATTCATTCTGGAACACAAAGATCTGACGGTCCTTCTTATAATGGTAGAAACTCAGATCCTTAAATTCCGTATCCACCGCAATATCCGAGAATCCTCTTGCCTTCAGTTCCCCGGCCAGTTCTGACAGAGCGATAACCTCTCCGCCGACCGCGCCTGCCCTGCGTCCTTCCCCGGCTGTTTCCTCAATCCTCTCTATACAGCCGCCAGTTCCGATCACCGTCTCCGGTTTTCCGTCCACAAAGATCACCGGAAACTCTCCTGCCTGTTCCGCAAATGCCGCCAGCCGCTCCGGGATTTCCTTCGCATACCCGATGATCAGCGCCTGGAATTCCACCCCGTTGATATACAGCTTCTTTCCATCCAGCCTGCCGTTGTATGCCGCCAGGTCATCCAGCATATCTAAGGATACGATATCCAGATCGATCTGGTGCTCCAAAAGCTGCCGGATCACCTTCTGCATGGGCATATTTTTCCCGGTCCAGTCCGCCTCCCCGTCATAGAGGACCGCAACGGAAGCCACATGCTGTCCGCCGTTTAACAGGCCGCACATCCGGTTGGCATACTTCATCATCCGCGCAAAATACGGAAATTCCGGGTTATTGCCCCGCGCATAGAAGTGGGGCGGGCAGTCCGGATCCGGATATTCCGCCATGGAAAATGCATGAGGAACCAGATGATTGACCCCTTTCACCAGCAAATGATCCAGAAGATACTTCATATCCCGCACCCCGAAGCTCCATCCATAGGCGCCGAACAGCTCGCACATGGTCCTGCCCTGCTTCTTCGGCTCCAAATGCCCGCAGGACGCCCCCAGCTTCCCGAGCGTATAATGGAAAAATTCTCCGTCGCAGTCCGTCATCGCGTTGCGCTGCTCCACCGGCGCCCCGTAGAGGATCTGCCCGCCGATGCTGTCAATGCCCGCCATATGCTGTCCGGACATGGCCCGGAAATAATGGGACGGCCCCATGCCCAGCCGGCTGTGGATCCCGTTGTCCTCCACCACATGTCCGATATATTCCACGCCGTGGTCCTCGCACCAGATCCCGATGGCATCGCTGAAGTTCTTCTTATACAGCTTTGACACCTGATCCATATAGTCATAGCGGATTCCGGTCCGAAGCCCCTGCTCCTCGGACTCCACAAAGAGGAACGGAAGCGCTTTTGCCAGCCCCTCTCCATACAGCCCGGTCAGGTTTTCCTGCAGCTCGTCGCTCCAGGGAAGCTGCATCTTGACTCTTCCGACCTGGACGTCGTAATTATTAAAGACAACCACATTTCCAAATTGCGGCTCGTCCGAGAAAAAGCCCGCGATCGTCTTTCCAAACTCACTGCCGTATTTTGCGAAATGGGACTCATAGACCCCCTCGATCTGGATCGCCGCCGACTCCTTGTCGATCATATTGATATAGGTATCATTTCCCCCGTCTGTCCGAGTCTTATAGAGTACAAACACTCTCCAATTCCCCTTCGGCAGGGTGAATTTTACATAGCATCCGTCATAATTTTCCGTCAGGTCGATCACTTCCTCATGGAAAATATTTCCCTCCGCGTAACGCACAGCCAGGATCGCATACAATTGGTTATTTTCCCGCTCTGCATAGTCTACAGGATCCCCGATCTGCCAGAATCCGATGGACGGCTTCAGCATCCGGCTCACATTCAGAGACCGTTCATATGCTCCCCCGAAGATATCCGCCGTCGTGCACGCCAGATACAGCTTTTTCCGCTCCGGGTACTTCTTCTCGATCAGACCGTTTGCATAACCTGTCGGGAAATGCTTGTCATCCAGGATCCAGAGCTTCATGTCCTTCTTTTTCGCCTCATCCAGAATGATGTCCATATCATGCCACCAGCCCGGCCCGCAGAAATCATCGTGGGGGCGCGCCTCCAGGCACACTGCCCGGATCCCGCACTCATAGATCTTCTCCATCTCTTCCCGGAGGACTGCCTCCTCCTCGCCGCGCATCCACAAAAACGGTAAAATATAATTGTTTTCCATGTCCTTTTCTTCTCCTTTTTTCTGCAACTGCTTGCTTCTGGTTATAAGGATATACCTTATCTGCACTGTTGTAATGTAGATTCCTTACTTTCTGATTGTATATTTTTGACATCCTTTCTGACCGGATGCCTTGCAACAAGGTGCAAGGCACCGTGAATAGTAACTTGCAGCACATCAAAACTCCGCCTCCATGAAAATGATCATGGTATCCCGCAAAAAATTATGCTATGATATACCTGTGTTTCCGAACATATTCCAACACAAGAGAGGACACAGATTATGATAAGCTACAGAGAAGATACCGACCTCCGGGGCACTCCCCGGGCCGTCATTTCCCAGGTTCAGAAGGCAGTGGTCGGAAAATTTGATATCATTGAACAGATCATGATGGCATTTCTCGCCAAAGGACATATCCTTGTAGAAGACATCCCTGGCACCGGAAAGACCACCATGGCCCTGGCGTTTTCCCATGCCATGGGCTTAAAGGCCAACCGGGTGCAGTTCACCCCGGATGTACTGCCGGCAGACCTGACCGGATTTACCATTTACCAGAAGGAGACCGGTCAATTTGTCTACCAGCCCGGCGCGGTCATGTGCAACCTCCTGCTGGCGGATGAGATCAACCGAACCTCCCCGAAGACCCAGTCCGCGCTCCTGGAGGTGATGGAGGAACGCCATGTCACCGTGGACGGCACCACCCGCAGCGTAGGAAACCCGTTCATCGTCATTGCCACAGAAAATCCCACCGGCTCTGCGGGAACCCAGCTTCTTCCCGAATCCCAGCTGGACCGTTTTATGATCTGCGTGAAAATGGGCTACCCCACGGTCACGGAAGAAGTGGACATCTTAAAGCGGAACCAGTTTGGCCGTGCGGATTCCCGGGCGGAGCGGGTCTTTTCCGCCGACGGCCTGTTAGAAGCCCAGGAACGGGTAAGTGATATCTTTGTCCATGATGTGATCTATACTTACATTGCGCGCCTGTCCAAAGCCACCCGGGAGCAGGAAATGATCGCTCTGGGCTTAAGTCCCCGGGGAACCATCGCACTGACCTCCATGGCAAAGGCCTGCGCTTATCTGAACGGCAGGGAATATGTAATCCCGGATGATGTGAAAGCCGTATTTCCCGCCGTTGCTGCCCACCGCATCCAGCTCAGCACCAAGGCCCGAGTGGGACACATCCTAGCGGACGACCTGATCCAGCAAATCCTGGACCACACGGCGGCGCCGGCACTGTCCAAGAAGTAAGGAATTGTAGGAAAATAACCTGCGCAATCTGCACAGGCTATTTTCCTACAGTTCCTAAATCATATCCTCAAAAGGAAAGGAGCACACATGATCGCACGCAGCATCGGATACCTGCTGGTCGTTCTGGTCAGCGTCTATCTGTTTTTTATGTATGACGGGACTATCTGGACCGGCCTTCTCATCCTGGAGCTCCTCTACCCGGTCTGCTCCGGCCTCTTCCTCTGGTATATGGGCAGGCATGTCACGATCCGGTTCGGCAGGTTTCCGGCCATGGCCGAACGGGAAAAACGATTTTCCGGCAACCTGGTCCTGAAAAATCATTCCCGGATCTGGAGTGTCAAATACAAGATCCGGGCACAGGTGAGAAATCATTTTTCCAGACAGGCCTCCCACCGGATCAAATATGCCCCTTCTGAGCTCTCCCCGAATGAGGAACAGCGGCTGGAGGTCGAGCTGGATTCCCGGTACGCGGGAATCGTCGAGTATCAGCTGGAAGCCCTGATCCTCTATGATCTGCCGGGAATCTTCTGCCGGAGGGTTTCGCTGGGGGAGCGGCGAACCATCCGGATCATGCCGCCCTTTGAGCTGATGCCTCTGGAGATCACCCGGCGGACACGGGAATTTCTTGCGGATGCGGACGAATTTTCCACGGAAAAAAAGGGCGATGACCCCAGCGAGATCTACCAGATCCGGGAATACCGCCCGCCGGATTCCATCCATTCGATCCACTGGAAGCTGAGCGCCAAGGAGAATCACCTGATGGTCAAGGAGCACGGATTTCCCATGGGCTGCGTGGTGCTGCTCTGGATCCGTCTGCCCCTCAAGGACACGGACAGCGCCGGCTTCAGCCGCCTGCTGGAGCGGGCCGCCTCCCTGTCGATCACGCTTCTGGAAGAAAAATGCATCCACATGGCCGCATGGTTTGAGGAAAAGAGCGGCCAGGTCATCAAGTGGAGAGTCAGCACGGCAGAGGCGGTCTATGAATGGATCTGGCGGCTTTTGTCCACCGAGCCGTTCCGGGATGAAAAACTGGAGGAGACCTGCAGGGAGGAGGCGTTCCGGGGCGTTAATTTCAGCAGTATCGTAGTACTGCATGCAGATGGGACACTGACTGTAAACGGAGAGACCCAGGAGTTGCTACAGCTGTGAAATACAGGAGGATTACCCTACTATGAAGGAACGAAAGAATATACGGGACGGAATCGCATTCTATTCCCCAAAAGGACCGAAATTATATACCACAAAAAGAGAGCCCCATCCGTTCCTGCTGGCTGCGGTACAATTGCTGGCGGTCTGGTTTCTTGCGTTTTCCTGGTGGCAGAGCCTGACCAGTGCATTTCCCATGGATGCGGATGCCCCCCGGCTGTATCTCTTTTGTTTCCTTTTTACTGCAATCCTGACTGTCCTCTGGAACAGTCCCCTGCGCAGACTTTGGAAATGCAGTATCCTGCTTCTGCTTTTCTGCCTTGCCGGCGCCTGGATCTGGCGGCATCTGGAAGCGGCAATGAATGTGATCAACCTTACAGCCAACGCCTACCTGGCTGTCCGCAGGCCAGACGCTGATCCTTATCCCATCCAGCCGATCCCCGATCCGGAAATGGCATTCATGTTTGCGCTTTTCCTGCTGCCCCTGCTGCTGATCTGGAGCCTGATCCTGCATCTCCGGAAAGGGAAGATTTTCGCGTATCTCCTTCTCCTGGCTCCTGCTGCATGGATCCTGGCGGAAACTTTGGTTCCCTCCGAGCTCTCCTGCTGGCTTGTGCTCCTCTCCGGCGGAATCTACGGCTCGGTCTGCGGCTGCCGGGAAGGGCGGGGCGCACTGTTTAAAGGGCTTTCTTCCGCATGCATCCTAGCCCTGCTCATCCTTCTTTCTTCCTTCACGAGCCGCCCTCTGGAAGACTATAAAGAGCCATCCGACGGCCTCTATGCCCGTACCCGGGAGACCATCGAAACCGAATGGATCAAGCCCCTACAGGATTCCTACAACCAGGCAAAGGCAGAGCGCGAGGAAAAGAAACAGCTTGCCTGGGAGACCTCCTCAAAGCAGGAGCAAAACCAGGAGAAGAATCCAGGGCAGAATCCCGAACAGGAACCGGAGCAGCCGGACGCAGACGAAACACAACCGGATTCAGGTGAAGCACAACCAGATCCTGCTTTCCCCCAGCCGGAACCGGAACCTGCCGCCCCGGATCTCACTCCAGAAACAGACATCCAGCCGGATTTTGCCGCCGGGCCTTCCGCAGATTCTGCCAGCGGGAACGATTCACAGTCCAGCGCTGAAAACGATGCGGGAAATCTCCCAGATGTGTTTTTCAACAACAAAAACGGGAGCTATCCTGCCAGTGCGGACAGATTTCCGAATCTGAATAATCTGTCCCATTTTCAGCCGGACACCGGTGCCCTGTTCACCCTGACCCTGGATTCCAGGCCGGAAGAAACCGTGTACCACCCTTCTGCATACGGCGTATTCTATATGGACAGCCATTGGTATGACCTGCCTTCCGGCTGCGAGCTCTCACCGGAGGACTATCTGTCTTATCCAGACGAGCTGAAGCGCCTGAAAAAGCTCTGCCAGCAGCATGCTCCCACAACACTTGAAAAAACATCCGATTTTATCCAAAGGGAATTTGAGGAATACACCGTTTACGATTTTGAGCCGGGGCCTACCCCTTCCGGAAAAGATTTTGCAGAATACTTCCTTTTTGACAATCAAAAGGGCTTCTGTGTCCATTTTGCCACAGCGGCGGTCCTGATGTACCGCATCTGCGGATACCCGGCCAGATATGTCCAGGGTTACGCCATTCCCGCCTCCGCCTTCCACCGCCAGGAGGACGGCAGCTACGCCGCCGAGGTCACAGGGGAAATGGGACATGCCTGGTGCCAGATTCTGGAAAATGGGGAATGGATCACAAAGGAACATACCCTGCCCTATCACGGCGTCCGCCCGGAACCCGGCATTCCTGCCGTATCCAGCAGCCGGCATGCCTGGGTCCGCAATGCCGCAGGCTGGCGGCTTTTGTTCCTGAAAGCATGTGCCGTCGGCATCCTCTGCCTGACGGCTGCCGCCCTGCTCCTGTTCATCCAGGCAGCACTTCGGAGACAGCGCAGATATCAGAAGTTCCGCAGCACCCGCCGGGGCGCCGGAATCCGTCGTATCTACCGGGCGCTCTACGATACGGCAGTATTTCAAGGAATGGAAAAAATCGATATACTAAGCTTTCAGGGCTCCCGGAGGCTGCGGGATTCCCTGCCGCTGATCGCTACGGAAGACATGGAATGGCTGTATCAGGCCGTCCTGGAAACCATGTTTTATCAAAGAACTGTCACAAAAGAAGAGACCAGGCATGCCTGGAAGATCTATCAGCAGTTCTCACATGCATATAAAAGGGAACTGACCATCTCCAAAAAATTCATTTACAGTTACATTAAAGCAATGTGAGCGGGCCGAAAAGCCCGCTCCTTTTCATACCAACGTATGCAAATTTATCCTGCGCAATCTATACATATTATTTCACAGCTCCTTGATCTCCTTCAGCCCCGGCTCCTGGTAGTTGTCCCAGATCATGACAGAGAGCTTTCCGCCCTTGTCGCTGCCGCCCTCTGACGGCCCGCTGTCTCCCGATCCTCCGCATGCTGCAAAGGATGCAGTCATTGCCGCGCACATACAAAGTGCTGCCATTCTTTTGATTTTCATGTTTTTTCCTCCTCGACCAGTTAGATTTATTGCAAATAAAATTTGCCGAAAGTAATGCAGACCATCCGCCTGCTTCAGACAAAACCAAACCATGCCTCACGCTTGATAAGCATGGACAATTGTTGCATGAAACTGTACTTATGTTATTTCTTCCTGTATTTACTTTACATTCTCACTGTAAAAATGATAGAATACCTGATACTGTTCAACTACATTTAGAAAGAAGGGTTATTTATGAATTGGATGAATCCGGATAATGTCGTACATGCAGCATTAAATAAGGTCGGAGACGTGGTCATTGCGAATCTGCTGTTTCTGCTCTGCTCCATCCCGCTGGTCACCATCGGCCCCGCGCTGAACGCGCTGTATCACTGCATGCTCCGCACGGTCAAGGGCAATCACACCTTCACGGTAAAAACATTTTTTACCGCCTTCCGCCAGAATTTTATCCAGTCGCTTCTGATCTGGCTGGCCCTGTGCGCCGCTCTGATCATGACTGCCTTCAATCTCCGGTTTCTGGCACACACCGGCAGTCCTGCCGGACAGATCTTTTTCCTGCTCACCTGCGGAACCGCGATCCTTCTGGCAATTACGGCGTTCTATGTATTTCCTGTGATCGCCGCGTTCAAAGGCACCTGGAGCATGTTCAGGCCGTATCTCGAACAAGAAGTACAGGAGGTGGCTGATCATGGATGACAAGCTTGTCATGCACCGCAAAACCAACTCTGAAGAGCTGTTTCTCGTTTCCTGCGGGTACGAAAACTGTGAGCCTGCCCAGTTTTTCGGTCCCTCCATCCGAAGGTATTACATCATCCATTTCATTCTGGAAGGACAGGGACATTATTTCATCAATGACCGCCACTATGTACTCCGGAAGAACCAGTGTTTTCTCTTGCCTCCTGATGTTGTCACCTATTACAAGGCCGAGCCCTCAGACCCGTGGACCTATGTCTGGATCTGTTTTAACGGAACACTTGCGCCAACCCTGCTGCAGCACTGCCGCTTTACCGAATCCTCCCCGCTCCTTGCCGTAGCCGACGCAGAGCCCTACCGGGAGGCCATATTTGAAATGATGGAACACGCCCCGCTGACTCCGGCTGACGAATGCTACATCCAGAGTATCCTTTATCGGATCCTTGCCATGCTCGGACAGCAGACCGAAGCCTCTTACGGGGATACGGACTCCCTTGACAACTTTTACATTTCCAGGGCCATCGACTACATCAACAAAAGCACCATCCTGGATATCACGGTGTCCGATGTCGCCGAGTACCTCCATATCAGCCGCAGCTACCTGTTCGAGCTGTTCAAGAAACATCTCAACACCTCGCCCCAGGCCTTCCTGATCACCGCCAGGATGGCGAATGCCAAGGAACTGCTGCTGCGTACCAGTATTTCAGTGGAGAATATCGCATTTTCCAGCGGCTACCAGAACCCCTTCGCGTTTTCCAGAGCCTTTAAAAAAGAAACCGGTATGACGCCCAGGGAATTCCGGCAAAAATGCAGCTTCAACGGGAAGGTCCTGGACTACTGATGCTTTCCAGGCTCCTCCGCTCTATGCATTCAGCCTGCAGATCCGCCTGCCGGCAGCACTTGGCCGGCGGCCGGACCCGCGCTCCGAAACTACTATCCTAAGGAACTGTGCAAAAATAATCTTACCATTTTGCTTGCCCTAATCCAAAATATCTGCCGGCACTCTTTCCCATCTTCCTCTGCTCCTTTTTCTCCGATTTGCTTAAGCTGTTATTTATTATAATCATTATTCCTGGAATTGAATGATTATTAGTTCTTATTACCTTGCAGGATGTTCACTGTCATATCCGGTCCCCGTCCCCAAACCTTTTACAATATGTTTACATCCTCAAATTGAAAATCCCCTGCAAATGTTATAAAATAAGGAAAGAATGTTTGAATTGAAATGAAATGCGGGATGATAGCCAAACATATTTTTTCTATTTTGACGCTGAAAATAAACTGATCAAAAAAGGAATCCAACCATGCCCTGTAAAATACTTGTGATTGAAGACGAAGAACACATCAACGAACTCATTTGCCTCAACCTGGAAACCGCAGGCTACGAGCCTGTCCCCTTTTTCGACGGCGCCGCCCTCAGCAGCCATCTCCGGGAGAATCCCGCCGTTTCCTACGATCTGGCGCTCCTGGACGTGATGCTTCCCGGGAAGGACGGCTTTGAACTCCTCCCCGAGCTGCGCTCCCGCCGCATCCCGGTCATTTTCCTGACCGCCCGGGGCGACCTGCACAGCAAGGTAAAGGGGCTCACCGACGGCGCCGAGGACTACATCGTCAAGCCCTTTGAAATGCTGGAGCTCCTGGTACGGGTCGAAAAGGTCCTGGACCGTTTCCAGAAAAAAGAAGAGGACTGCTACTGCATCCGGGATGTGGAAATCCTCCCGAAGGAGCGGATCGTGCGCAGAGCCGGAACCGTCATCCCCTTCAAACCCATGGAATTTGACTGCCTTCTGCTCCTGATCCGGTATAAAAATATTGCCCTCAGCCGGGAGCAGCTTCTGCAGATGCTCTGGGGCGTGGAATTTGACGGCGAGACCCGGACCATCGATGTCCATGTCGGAAGGATCCGCAAAAAACTGGGCTTCCAGGATGTCATAAAGACCGTCCCCCGTATCGGATACCGGCTGGAGGATCGCCCGGAGGAGGAAATGCCATGAAGCTGAGAACCAAGATCACCCTGGCCTCGGTCAGCCTGCTCCTTTTCCTGTCCCAGGCATTCTCCATCTGGAACCTGGCAAAGACCCAGGAGCAGATCATTGAAAATATCCGCTCCTACGAGGAGGACCGGCTGACATCGGAGGTATTCCGTTTCGACAAAGAACTGGTCCAAAAAGAGTACCGCGATGTCCGCAGCGCCAAATACGCCGCCCTGGCCACTTTTACCCCCGGCTACAGCGAAAACGCCGTCCTCTATTATGACAATGAAGAGCTGTACAACCTCAGTCCCTATCATTTCGACATGTCTGAGCTGTCCGGTGATCTGGAGAAGGATACCCTTTCCTCTGGTTTCGAGACCGTGACCATAGAGGCCCCGCAGCAGGACATCTTTCTGGAAGAGATAAACGGCCGCCATCTGATGATCCTTTTTCGGGATGTGGAAGTCTATGACAAAGAGGGTTCCATAAATTCACTGGGCACCCTGCGCATCCTCCACTACCGCGACATCACCGCAGTCTATGAGTCCAAACGTCTGCTCTTTTTCCAGGGCATTGCCGTGGCCCTGCTCCTTTCCGTCCTTCTGGCTCTGCTGCTTACATACATTCTCCAGCGGATCCTGGCCCCCTTCTACCTTCTGCGCGATGCGGCAAATGTGATCGCACAAGGGGATTATGAGAAGCGTGTGGAGCATCCGGGAACCGATGAGGTGGGCGAAGTCTCCCGGAGCTTCAATCAAATGGCGGAGCGGATCGAAGAGCACATCCGCACCCTTGCGGAAATGAACGAAACCCAGCGTCAGCTCATCGGCTCCCTTGCCCACGAGCTGAAAACTCCCATGACCGGGATCCAGGGCTATGCGGAGCTGCTGCAGAGAGTCCAGCTTCCTCCCCTCAAACAGGCCGACGCCCTGCATTATATAGAAGAGGAATGCATCCGCCTCTCCCGCCTTTCCGCGAAAATGCTCCTGCTCACCGATCTGTCCCGCGAGGACACGATTGAAAAGAAGCCCTGTTCCGTAGCCGCGCTTTTCTCCCAGGCAAAAGAGGTCACCCACTACCGCCTGAAAGAAAAGAATCTCCGCCTGCAGATCAACCTGAAACAGGATTTTCACGTCGAAGGGGATGCCGACCTCCTGCAAAGCTTCATCACCAACCTCATCGACAATGCCTGCAAAGCCAGCCCTCCCGGTTCCCGCATCCGCCTGATCGGGACAGCCTCCGGGATCTTTGTAAAGGATGAAGGGATCGGCATCCCCCAGGATGAGATCACCCGGATCACAGAGCCCTTTTATATGGTAAATAAATCCCGCTCCCGAAAGCAGGGCGGCGCCGGCCTCGGCCTTTCCCTGTGCCTCCAGATCGCCCGTCTCCACGGCGGCCGCCTGGAAATCCGAAGCACTCCCGAAAAAGGGACTTGCATCGGAATGCATATTGAGATAACATAGAGGAGGACTACCAATGAAAAGGATATCCATGCTGCTTTTCCTCACAATGCTGTCGGTCTGTATTGCCGCAGGCTGCAGCAAAGAGTCCGAAAAGCACATCCATGTACAGGAAAAGACTGAACTGAATACAGACAGCTACCGACAGGCTTCGGATCCCTCTGAGGAAGGCAAAGGCTTCGAGGATTCGGACAACGGTTCAGATTCCGCCCGCAGAGCTGCCCTTGCAGGCCGGCTGCAGGTTCCGGAGACATACACCTTTTCCAGAGAATTTCCGAACAGCAGTGTCTCGCTGTCCTGCCGGGCCAAAATCGACCTTCCTGATGCGGATCAGATCTCTGTCTGCAAAGTCAGCCAGAAGCCCTTCGACCAGGATTGGATCGACCGGGTCACACACGCTTTCTTTGGTGACCTGCCTGTTTACGAATCCGCCAGGTATCAGCAGCCCACAAAGGAATGGGCACGCGAAAAGCTGCAGCGGCTTAAAGCTTTTCAGGCGCAGGGCATTACGGATCCATACGGCCATATCGAGTCCTCCCGGGCCGGCGGCAGCAAAAATCCGGAGATTGTATATAACCTGGAAGAAGATATCGAGCATTGGGAGATGGTTTATCAGAGTGCTCCCGAGACTGTTCAAAAAGTAAAGGTGTCCCCTGGTTTTGATCCGTCCGCGTTTGAAGCCAATGCCGCGGGTGATGTTTCCGCGCTCAGCTCTTTTTCCGGAATCGTCGAAATGGACGGCAATGTATTCGATTACTTTTTCAAAAAAAGCGGCCCAAGTCATATGGAAATCCGTGTCTTACAGGAAAGCGGAAAAAATCCTGACGAAACCTGGTTCGGTTATGACTGGTGGCCTTATGCTTCCGTTTCCGGCAATGACCATGCTCCTTCTTCGGAAATAGCAGAGCGTATCGAAGAGATCACCCCTTCCCAGGCCATAGAAACAGCCGACCAGTATATGGAAGATCTGGGGCTTACTGATTTTTCCGCAAAGTATACGGAAGAAAGTATCAGCTACTGTGTGCCGGGAGACCTTCGGGCAGAGCGTATTTTTGTAGACGGCGGCTGCAGAGTCGTATATACGCGCGATATCAAGGGATTTCCGATTACATATGAGATGCATCCCGGAGGCGGTATTCCGTCCGGACAATCTCCGTTGAATACCTGGGCGAACGAATCAGTCGAATTCTATGTCAACCAGGACGGGCTGCAAAAAGCCTTGATCCGCAATCTATACGAGATTGAGGAAACCGTGGCTGACAACATAGAACTGCTGACCTTTCCGGAAATCATGGAAATTTTCGGAAAGGTAATGCCCCTTTACCTTTCCGGGAACACTGACAAACTGACCATCGACAGGATCGCCCTGGGCTATGCAAGAATCTATGATCCGGGTATGGACAGCACTGTCGGGCTTCTGGTTCCTGTCTGGGATTTTTTCGGAACAATTAAATTCACCATTGACGGTGAATCCCGTACTCAGGACGATCCTACCATCAGCCTCCTGACGATCAATGCGGCTGACGGGAGCGTTATCAGCCGGGATTACGGATATTAAGGAATATTTAGCAGCAATTCCTAAGCCCGACATTTATCATATACTATACCGCGCTGCGCAGTACGCAATACCATCCGCAGCCGTTTACCGCTATACTATATTATATTTTAACAAGGAGAACTACCCATGAACCCAACAGACACCCCGACCACAGGCAACGCACAGAACAGCACGCAGGAAGCGCAAAAGACAGATTCCCGGAATCATTCCGCGGACCTTTCTCAGGAGACTTTGCAAAACAGTCCGCAGGACAAACCACAGAAGAGTCCTCAGAGCAGTTCCGCAAATTCCTCTCAGGATCCTTCCCTCAAGGACTCTGGGCACGATCCCGCTGGTTCCTCTCAGGATCCTTCCCTCAAGAACTCTGGGCACGATTCCGCTGGTTCCTCTCAGAGTCCTTCCCAGGAAGACTCCCTGCACAGTGCCGCGGAGACCCCACAGACTTCCTCCCAGGAATACTCTGTACAAAATCCCGCAGCTTTAGATTCCTCCAGGGACCCTTCTCCGAAGGTTTCTTCAAACACCCCCGCAGCTTCCCCCCAGTCTCCCTCCAGGGATTCTTCGCCGGAAGCCCCAGCTGCTTCTCCTGAGCCTGCGAAAACACTGCCCTGGAAAAAGATTGCCGCCTGGACCGCTGCTGCCGTTGCCGCCGTACTGCTGCTTACATACCTGGGTGTCTCCATCTATTTCCGGAGCCACTACCTGTTCCACACCGCCATCAACGGACAGGATTTTTCCTGCCAGACCGCAGACGACGCCCATACCTTTTTCGCAGGCGAAGCAAACGCCTATTCTCTGACGATCACAGAGAGCGGCGGCAAGACCGAGGACATCACCGGAAACGACATCCGCATGACCTGGAACGACGATCAGGCGCTGGAGAACATACTGAAGGACCAGAATGCATTTTCCTGGCCTTTTGCATACTTCAAAGAAACATCCGAAGAGGTTGTCTTTGAGATCTCCTACGATAAATCCGCCCTGGAAAAGAAGGTAGACACCTTGAATGCCGTAACTGCGGAACCGATCCAGCCCCAGTCCGCCTATCCGGAATTTGACGGCAATGCCTATGTGATCAAGCCGGAAGTATACGGAACCGACCTGGACTCAGAAAAGCTGAAAAAGCAGATCCATCAATCGGTAGCCCAATTGGAAGAAGGAATCGATCTCCAGGAGGAAGGCTTCTACAAAGCCCCGAAATATACCACAGAATCCAAGGAGCTGAAAGACCTCTGCCAGACCCTGAACCAATACTGCAAGGCCAGCATCACCTATGAGATGGATGTGCCCGTCGTGGTAGATAAGGCATTGATCTCCACCTGGCTGTCCTATGACGAAAATTTCCATGTTACACTGAACGAGGCCGCGATCCGAAACTGGATGACTGAATTCGGCAAACGTTATGACACCGTAGGCACTACCAGGCCGCTGACCACCCCAGCCGGAAAAGCCACTGAGGTTTCCGGCGGAACCTACGGCTGGATCATCAATGAGGACGCGGAATTTCCCGCACTGGTAAACAGCATCCGAAGCGGCGAGGTTGTAACAAAAGCTCCCGCCTGCGACCAGACCGCCGCCTCCCATGCTCCCCAGGACTGGGGCGGCACATTCGCGGAAGTGGATCTGACCGCCCAGCATATGTGGTATCTGGAAAATGGGACTGTTGTGTTTGAGTCCGATGTGGTCACCGGAAAGGGCAGCACGCCCACTCCTCCCGGAGTATACAACATCCTGGAAAAGCTGTCGCCCACCGTTTTGATCGGGAATATCGATCCGGTAACAAAAGAGCCGGAATACCGGTCGCCCGTAGATTTCTGGATGCGCGTCACCTGGAGCGGCATCGGCTTCCACGACGCCACCTGGCAGCCCGCGTTCGGCGGAGACGTCTACCTCTGGAACGGCTCCCACGGCTGTATCAACATGCCCTACTACAATGCCCAGGAATTATATTCCATCCTGCAGATCGGGACACCAGTGGTTGTGCATTACTAAAATACGCCAATACCAGAAATAAAAAATGCTATGCAAGGAGTTATTCAATTGCATGGCATTTTTTCTTTTTGAAAACTATCATCCCGAATTTCTCCGTGTCCAACGGACGTACAGCCGTCACCAAAGGACTTACTTTTCTATATTTTTTATTTCTATAAAAATATTGACAATGTATATACTATTGTATATACTAACCAAAAAAAAGGAGATGATTTTATGCAGGCAACAATCCAGAAATGGGGCAATTCACAGGGAATACGGATCCCTAAAGCCTTTCTTGAAGCACTGGGCATGATGGAAAACGATCTTGTCGAATTAAGCCGTGTTGACGATCATATTGTAATAAAGAAAGCAAAAAAGGAAAGCAAACTGACATTAGAGCAGATTTTTAAAGACTATGAAGGAGAAAGCACCGCAGAGGAATTTGATTGGGGCGCTCCTGTCGGAAAGGAAGTATGGTAATGTACATTCCCAAACAGGGAGATATCGTATATTTAGATTTTAGTCCTCAATCCGGACATGAACAGGCTGGCAGAAGGCCCGGAGTCGTAATCAGCAATGAACAATTTTATTTGAAGACAAAGCTTGCCATCGTCTGCCCCATTACGAACACAAACAATCAATTTCCGTTGCATATTCCATTGGATGGCCGTACAAAAACGACAGGTGTCATCCTGACCGAACACATAAAATGCCTGGATGTTGTCAGCAGAAATATTCAGTTTGCGGAAAAGATGCCGAAAGATTTATTAGATAAAATACTGGTATATGTAAATGCGTTTTTTTAATTGAGGATCCCCATCAAAGTGACTGTCTCAATTTTTACAGCTTCACCACATAACATACGCATAGCGTAAGGAACTGTCATGAAAGTTTATTTCATGACAGTTCCTTACGCTTCCTTAAATCCTTCTCCCACCACTTCATTGGATTCCATGATCACAATAAAGCACTTCGGGTCGATCTCCTTCACCATTTTCCGGATAGAATACATCTGCTTATTGTTGCAGGCGCACATCACCACTTCCTTCTTCGCACCGGTATAGCTTCCCTTCCCGGTCAGGATCGTAGCGCCCCTGCCGATATATTCATCAATCTTACCTGCAACCTCCTGCCCCTTATCCGTCACGATCAGAGTCATCTTTCCGGAGTCAATACCGTACATGATCTTATCGATGACCACTGTCAGCAGATAGGAAATGATCAGTCCGTAGATGGTCGCGTCCACATCCCGGAAGATCACCCCGCCCAGCAGTACGATCGCGCAGTCCAGGGCGAACACGATCCGTCCCAGGGAAATATGCGGCTTCTTCACCCGGATCGCCATGGACACAAAATCCATTCCCCCGGTGGATGAGCTGTTCATGAAGATCAGCGCATAGCCCAGCCCCGAAAAAATGCCGGTGCAGATGGCCGCCAGCATCCTTTCCCCGGAATACACCGGAAACAGCGGTACAATATAGTCCGTGATCAGAGAGGTGATAATGACCGAGCGCACCGAACGCACAAAAAACTCCCGCCCCAGCGTCCGATAACATCCGACCGCGATCGGGACATTCAGGAGCATGGTGGCAAGTCCGATGGGAACTCCCCACAGCCGGAACAGGATCAACGCGATACCCGACACCCCGGCCAGCGGAAATTCCGCATTTGCCGCAAAATTATAAATTCCGGCCCCGATCAGGATCCCGCCGAATACATCAATAAAAAGGTCGTACCACAGCCTTTTCCAGTCCAGTTTGATCATATCTTCTTTCCCTCTCCGTAAATTCTTCTTAAATTAGTCCTCAAAGAGCATCCCATGAAAACCATTCAGCCCCTTCATAAGGTATAGCATTCGCAAATCCGCTGATTTTATCCAAAGAAACTGTCCGAAAAGAATCTGTGCGTTTGACTTCCATAGGAAAGTTTATGATGCGTCATCTTCACAGGTTCTTTTCTACAGTTCCTAACCTTCAATCAGAAATTCCTTCTCCCGCAGCATTTCCTCGATCATATCCAGCGTCTTTTCACAGTCCGCCTCCACCATATGGTAATGATAATCCGAAGTAATATTTTTCAGCGGACTCGATTTTCCCTTTTGGATATCCTGCAGAAATTCCGTCACATTTCTCCGGGAGCGGATCCCAAGCTCCGCCTTCATCCGCCCGTACACCCGATGGTTGACCATCACATTGACCACACAGCCGCCCAGATCCACGATGGAACACAGTTCCTCCTCCATCCGCTCGTCCGTGTGCCGCACCTTGAACGTCCGGTTCACCGTATGGGGAGCATTCAGAATATACCCGCGGTGTGTAGATATGATATCATATCCCGCGGCGCGGATCAACGCAATATCCTGCACGATCACCTGCCGGCTCACCTCGCAGCTCTCCGCCAGTGAACTGCCCGAAACAGGGGTCCTGCTGGTCCTGATTTTTTCTAAGATTTTATCCCTGCGCTCTGTTCCCGTCATCATACCCGATTCTTCCTTTCTGCCCCCATCTTCGATTTATCATGGTCCGCACTTTCATACCGAAGGGCATCCCATTATGGCCATTCGGCCGTTTCAAAGGTATATTCTCTGTCATAATTCAGCATCACATACCATGGATCCGCTTTCTGCCCTTCTATGAAACAGCATGCAGGTTTTTCAATGAAATGTCAAGTATCGGAGCAGAATGCGTCAGCGCGCCGCTGGAAATATAATCCACTCCCAGAGCCGTCAGCCGCCCGATATTCTCTTTCGTCACATTTCCGGAGCACTCCGTCTCCGCCCTGCCGTCAATGATGCGGATCGCCTCCTGCATTTCCTCCGCGGACATGTTATCCAGCATGATGATGTCCGCCCCGGCTTCCACCGCTTCCTTCACCATATCCAGATTCTCCACCTCCACTTCGATCTTCCGTACAAACGGCGCATACTCCTTTGCCATCCGGACTGCTTTTGTCACGCTTCCTGCCGCCCCGATGTGATTATCCTTGAGAAGCACCCCGTCAGAAAGGTTATACCGATGGTTGTAGCCGCCTCCCACCCGGACCGCGTATTTCTCAAAGATCCGCATATTCGGCGTGGTCTTCCTCGTATCCAGAAGCTTCGTTTTGCTGCCCGCAAGCAGATCCGCCACCGAACGGGTATAGGTGGCAATGCCGCTCATCCGCTGGAGATAATTCAGCGCCACACGCTCGCCGGAGAGCAGGACCCGGATATCGCCGGTCACCCTTCCCAGCAGCTCGCCGGACTTCACCGCGTCGCCGTCCTTGCAGAAAAACTCCGCCTTCGTCTCCCCATCCAGCAGCTCAAACACTCTCCGGAACACCTGCAGCCCGGCAATGACCCCGTCCTGCTTGCAGATCAGCTCCACCTCTCCTTCCACAGCCTCCTTCATGACCGAATTGGTGGTCACGTCCTCACTGGAAATATCCTCCCGTAAAGCTTCCATGATCAAATGATCCATCTGTAATGTTTCTGTTATTTTATTCATGTTCTTCTCCTCGTAATCCTTTTTTAACTCTTATAATCTGTACCTTACGCCTGACGCCGCGGGGGCTTTTCGAATCCCGGTCTCCACGGTGTCCTGCCGGCAAAACAGCATCTATCCTGTCTCATCCAGACCGTTCCATATTCTCAGTATAAATTTCAGCCCTCCGCGCAGCCCTCTATTTCCTCCCGGATCTTCATCGCCGCCCGCTTCGCGAACACCAGGCTTTCCAGCAGGGAATTGCTTGCCAGCCGGTTCGCCCCGTGAACCCCGTTGCAGCTGGTCTCTCCCACCGCAAATAAACGCGGCATAGAGGTCCGGCTGTCCGAATCCACCCACACGCCGCCCATAAAATAATGCTGCGCCGGAACCACCGGAATGCATTCCTTCAATACATCATATCCCTCTTCCAGGCACCGCTGATAAATGTTTGGAAAATGCCGCAGGATCGTCTCTTTCTCAATATGCTCCATGGACAGGTACACAAAATCCGTCCCGTCCTTTTCCATCTGTTCCCGGATCGCGGCCGCCACCACATCCCTGGGGAGCAGTTCATCCACAAACCGCTCTTTCTTCTTATTATACAGCACCGCGCCTTCCCCGCGCACAGATTCCGAGATCAAAAACCGTCTCCCCGGCTTTTTCGAATACAGCGTGGTCGGATGAAACTGCACATAATCCAAATGCTCCAGCCGGATGCCGTGCTTCTTTGAAATCTCAATCGCATCCCCCGTCAAATGCGGAAAATTCGTGGAATGGGTATACTGTCCCCCGATCCCGCCTGTGGCAAATATGGTATAGCCGGCACGGATCTCCATCTGTTCCCTGCACGCAGTTTCTCCCGGGGCTTCTGCCTTATCCCGCTCTCTGCACGCATCCTCTCCCTGCAAAATGCCAGCTTCCTCATGACATTCTTTAAGATCTGCAGCTTCCGAATCCGTTTCCCCCTGCCTGTCGTTCTTTACACGTTCCGCCAGTATCCCAACACATGCCCCGTTCTCGACAAGAATATCCGTCATCGCGGTATACTCATACAGCGTCACATTTTCCAGCCTCTTCACCTGCTCCAGCAGCTTGCTGGTGATCTCTTTTCCGGTAATATCCTTGTGATACAGGATCCGCGGCTTCGAATGCGCCCCTTCCCGCGTGTAGAGGAATTCCCCTTCCGCTTCCTGCTCATGTTCAAATTCTACTCCGAATACTACCAGCTTGTCAATCACATCTCTCGATCCGCGGATCATAATATCCACGGATTCCTTCCGGTTCTCATAATGTCCGGCCCGCATCGTATCCTCAAAATAGCTGTCATAATCCTCCTCATCCCGGAGCACGGAGATTCCCCCCTGTGCCAGAAAGGAATCACTGCTTTCCAGATCCGACTTCGTGATCATAATGATCTTTGTATCTCCCGGCAGGTTCAGGGCGCTGAACAGCCCCGCGACGCCTGTCCCCACAATTACCACATCAGCTTCTGTTTTCATAACTTCTTCTCCTATCATATCCCCCGTATCATTTCTTCATGTGATCCTTTACACGACCTATGCCAGCTCCAGCATTCTTACCAGCGGCTTCTTCGACAGCTCCTGCAGCTCCTGATCCACTTCCACCGCATTTTCCCCTGTTTTCAGCACGTGCAGGAGCTTTTCCAGAGTATTCAGTTTCATATCCCGGCACACCGGCTCTGTCTTCGTAAAATAAAACTTCTTTTCCGGATTGTCCTTTTCCAGCTTCCACCGCACCCCTGTTTCCGTACACACGATAAACTCCCTGCTGTCACTCCTGGCGGCATACTGGATGATCCCCGACGTACTGCCTATGTAATCCGACTCTTTCAGCACCTCTTCCCTGCATTCCGGGTGGGATAAGACCTCCGCGTCCGGGTGCATGGCCTTTGCCTCCATCAGCTCCCGAAGCTGCAGCTCTTCATGGACCGGACAGTACCCTTCATTGAATACGAAATGCTTCTCCGGTACCTGCTCCGCCACATAATGAGCCAGATTTTTATCCGGAATGAAAAAAATGTTCCGGTTCGGCAGGGCCTTCACGATCTCCACCGCATTTGCCGAGGTCACGCATATGTCAGAATACTTCTTCAATTCCGCCGTGGAATTGATATAGCATACCACCGCCAGATCCTCATACTTCTCCCGCATCCGCCGGATCGTCCCGGCGTCCGCCATATGCGCCATCTGGCAGTCCGCGCTCAGATCCGGCATCAGCACCGTCTTCCCCGGATTCAATATTTTCGTGCTCTCCCCCATAAAAGACACTCCGCAGAACACGATCGTCTGCTCGGCAAGCCCCACGGCCACCCTGCTCAGATAAAAGGAATCCCCCACATAGTCCGCAACCTCCTGCACCTCAGGCTCCGCATAATAGTGGGCGAGGATGACCGCATCCTTTTCCTTTTTCAGCCTGTTGATTTCCTCTGTCAATGTCATCTTCCATTTCCTCCAATGCTTCATTCACTACCGCAAACAGCAATCATTATAGCACATAGTTTTACATATGACAAGACAGTTGAATTTACAATAATCATAATACACATCTTCTACCATCGCAGAAGCCATATATCTGTACCACGAAGTTCCCATTGACCAAAAATATGCAGCCGTCCCGCAGATTACTGCCAAACAGCTGCATACTTTATGTTTCCTTTTTTCACTGATAAAAAAATCTGTCCTTCCCACCGCAGAGATGCTCCTAATACAGCATTATATACGCAATACTGTACTAGCAAAAGCAGAGTGGATTCCCCGGCTCTGCCCTGCTTGGCTCCTGATCACGAACGAAGTATCTCCAGAATCCTGTCCTGCAGCTCTTCCGCCCCGATTCCCGTAATAAACGGCATCCCGCTGACCAGCGGCACACCATATTCTTTTTTTGCCCTGACGGTCGCCACGATCAGAACCGTACCCTCCAGGTGCTCTTCCACCTCAGAGATCTTCATCTGGCAGATCTCTGCCTCAACCCCGTACTGCCGGCACAGTTCCTCCACCTTTTTTGCCGCGATCGTCGAAGTCGCCACTGCTCCGCCGCAGGCTACGATTATTTTT
The DNA here is from genome assembly GCA_910575475.1 of Lachnospiraceae bacterium. Classification (GTDB taxonomy): domain Bacteria; phylum Bacillota; class Clostridia; order Lachnospirales; family Lachnospiraceae; genus Schaedlerella. The sequence continues at coordinate 135,911 of CAJTGD010000001.1, forward strand.
TTCTTCATGCCGAAAGCCTCCTGCTTAGGAAATTTCATTAACCGTGAGTATAATTGTCAAAATACCCCTGCACCAGGATCACCGGAGTCCCCTTGTCCCCCGACCCGCTGGTCAGGTCGCAGAGCGAGCCGATCAAATCCGTGATCCTCCGCGGAGTCGTCCCCTGGGATACCATATCTCCCACCAGATTCTCCTTTTTCTCCTGGATCCTCTTTGAGATCGCATCCTGCAGCTCTTTTCCCGACAGCTCCTTAAAGTCATTGTCCGCCAGATATTTCAGCTTCAATTCATTCGGCGTGCCTTCCAGCCCCTTCGTGTTGGCTACCGATACACACGGATCCGCCAGTTCCCAGATCTTGCCTACCGGATCCTTGAACGCGCCGTCCCCATATACCATGACTTCCACATGCTTCCCTGTCTTTTCCAGGATCTGCTTCTGAACCTCTCCCACCAGACCCGTACACTCTCTCGGGAACAGCTTGACCGATTCCTCCGTGGATTTATTCGAACCCAGCAGCCCGAAACGCTCGTTGCATCCGCTGCCGTCCACCGGGCTTGTCAAAATGTCGTCCATCCCAAGCACCACCTCTGCGCCCGCAGATTTCAAGATCCGCTTCGTCCTTGCCCGGGTATGGATGTCGCAGGCCAGCACATGCTTCGTATACTTCAGGATCTCCCGCGGATTATTTGCAAAGATCACCTCTGCCTCCGCTCCCTGCTCCCGGATCAGCTCGCTGTAATAAGCCACATAATCTACGCCTGTGAAGCGGTGCTTATTCTCGCCGAACAGTTCTCTGTAACGCGCCACATCCAGCACGTCGCTGTAGGGGTTGATCCCTGCCTCATCCACCTGATCCAGAGAGACCAGTTCATTTCCCACTTCATCGCTTGGGTAGCTCAGCATCAGCACGATCTTCTTCGCGCCTCTTGCGATCCCTTTCAGACACACGGAAAACCGGTTGCGGGACAGGATCGGGAAGATCACTCCCACGGTCTCTCCTCCCAGCTTTTCTCTCACGTCCTTCGCGATCGCGTCAATCGATGCATAATTTCCCTGCGCCCTTGCCACGATGGACTCTGTTGCCGCGATCACATCCCTGTCATGAAGTGAAAAGCCTTCGCTTTCCGCTGCTTCCAGCACGCTCGTTACAATAATATCCGCCAGATGGTCGCCTTCCCTGATGATCGGGCATCGGATTCCTCTTGAAACAGTACCTACTTTTCTTTCCATGTTCCATTCCCCTTGTATAATAAATGTAATCAGATCTGCCCAGTCAAGCCGCACACCGGCTGCCCTGTAAACAGCCGATCGGCATGCCTCACACACCGCTCCTGAACAGGTGCTCATGATCCTATATCCTTACTTTATCATACCTGCCGGGATTTCACAATCCACTTTTTATAAAATTCGCATCAGGCCAGGCGCAGTCTCCGTCTTCCATGCCCTCTCATCTGATATGTGACAAATTCCACATGCCGGTCCATCCAGCCGTCCATGCGTCCGATCACCTTCCCCATGGTCAGCGCGCTGAGCAACGTCCCGATCCCAAGTCCGCTGATCCCGCCAAGGCACACAAGGGTCAGCACAGCCGTGATCACCACGCAGATTAAGTCGAAAGAAACCTTAATCCTGGAAAATGCCGTTCCCGTAATATCCGACAATTCCTTTGGGAACAGATCCGTCGGAATGATCGGCATCTTACACCGGTTGGACAACGCAACCCCCATACAGATGATCAGGTAGCTCGCCGCGAAGTAGAAGACCCGAAATGGAGCTGCCAGCGGAAGCACCTGCATCCATTCCTTGTGTACATCCATCATCAGCCCAAACGCAAATCCGACTCCAAAGCTCAAAAGATACTGCAGAACAAATCTTTTTCTCAGAATCATCAGGCTGAGCACCAGCGCGCTCTGGAAAATGTACGTCCACGTTCCCAGTGAAAATACAGGGAGTACCTCACTCAGCGCATAAGTCATACTGGAGATCGCCGAGATCCCGGTTCCCGAATACAGCATCAGTACCACCCCGAAGCTGTTCATCACAATAATGACCGGAAGAACCAGTTCCCCTCTGACCATTGTTTTCTTTGTATCCATTAGATATCCCTCCATCTTTCATATCGTCACTGAACTTTCAGATTTCTTCTGTTCGTTTCTGCACATACTAAGTTATCACACATCCATATATAAAACAAATGAATAATTTCTATTTATTCATAGACAACATCTATGAATTGGTTTATACTATGTAAAACGAACGATAAATGAAAAGAGGGATTTCTATGAACCTGTACCAGTTAAGATATTTCGCAGAACTCGCCCAGGAGCAGCACTATACCAATGCCGCCCAGCACCTGAATATCTCCCAGCCCAGCTTAAGCCACGCCATTTCACAGTTGGAGGAAGAGCTTGGAGTACAGCTGTTTGAAAAAGCCGGGAGGGGGACCAGGCTGACCGGATACGGACAGGAATTTCTGCAATGCGTCACACGTTCCCTGTCCATCCTGGACAATGGCATTGAAAATATGCATCGCTACGCAAAAGGCGAGGGACTGATCCGCCTGGGCTTTCTCACCCAGCTGGGCGTCCAGTTCATCCCCAGACTGGCCTCCCGTTTTCTCTCCCTGAACTCAGACTGCAAGATCGATTTTACCTTCCACGGAGACCGGACACCGGAGCTCTTAGATGGCCTGAGACTTCGAAAATATGACCTGATCTTCTGCGTGCGCCCTGTAGAATCCGACGACCTCTCCTGCGTCCCCATCGACCGCCAGGAGCTTGTCCTGATCGTGCCGAAGGACCATCCGCTGGCAGAAAACAAGTCCGTTTCCCTGGAGGACACACTGCAGTACCCCTACATTTATTTCAATAATAAAACTGGACTGCGTTTCGTGATCGACGAACTGTTCGAAGCAGTCGGCCGCCGCCCGGAGATCGCCTACGAAACGGACGAGGAGCAGATCATCTTCGGCCTTGTCGCTTACGGCTTCGGGATTGCCGTCACCCCTTACCGTGAGATCCTCTTAAAGCTGAATGTAAAGATCCTCCCCATCGTCCGCCCCGCCTGGGAAGGCAACATTTACATGGTCTCCAACAAGCAGGTATACCTGACTCCCGCAGTCACGAACTTCCGGGACTTTATACTCCGGCAGCTTCTCGAACAGCAGGAGTCACCGTGGCCTCGTAATCTTAATACACCACAGCCCCAAACGGCATCAATGCCAGCTTCGCCAGTTTAAAGTGCTGCAGCCCAAATGGAATCCCGATCACCGTAATGCACATCACCCCTCCGATCACCAGATGTTCCAGAGCCAGCGGAAGCCCCGAGATCAGAAGCCATATCACATTCAATAAAAATGATCCTGCCCCGCCGCCGTACTGCACTTCCTTCCCAAACGGGAAGAAGCTGAGCCGCGCAAACTTAAAGCACTGCAGACCCACCGGAATCCCAACGATCGAAATACACCACAGGCAGCCCGCCAGACACCAGCTCAAGCCCGTCACCAGACCGCCGAATACAAACCACAGCAAATTTCCCAAACATCCCATAATCATTCATCCTTTCTTTTGGTTACGATTCACGGCCTGACCGGCCGCTCATAGTAACTTTCTTTTTTCTAAATTATATGCGCTTCTCCATGTTCCGTCATACGATCTGCTTCAATTCCGCCATCAGACTTTCAACATAGCCGATCGCTTCCTCCACTTGTTCCCTGGCCTCCGCGATCCTTTTCTGCACCAGATAATCCGCCACAAGACCGTCAAAGAAAAAGTCCGCAAATGAAAGAAATGTGCTGATCTCCATCCGCAGCTCCATGGGAACGTCCACATCTCCCAGCTCCTTCTGGAACCTCTGCAGATCCCTTTTCGCTGTCTCCATGCAGTTTACCGCGTCTCCCATTCTTGAATGCTTGATCATATCGATGACAACCCCGCCTCCAAGCAGATCGACGATGCCCCATTTTCTTGCGCTTTCCAGTTTTTCCTTTGCTTCTCTCAGGCTTGTAAGAGCCCGCGCGCCCGCGCCCAACGCTTCTCTGATTTCCTGTTTCCTTTGTTCCTCTGCCATTTCCATTTCCTCACTTTCTTAAGCTTAAACAATCGCAGCCTTTACCAGTCAGCAAGTTGATGCGGCTGTATCCAACAGGATGAAAAAAAAGACTCCTATCATGACATCAGCCACAATAAAAGTCTTGCTATCTCATTTGATACGGATATCTCTCGATATCGGTTGACGGTTTCAAACCCACCCGTTCCGGGTGTTCAGCTACTCCCTTTCAATTGCTTGACAAAAATATATCACTCTTTGCCTCCGCTGTCAAGCATCTTAAGAAAACCTTTAGTTTTTCCGTTGCTGTCGCGTTACATGTCACACACTGACCAATCACTACGCTGATTGGTCAGGAGGATGCACATAAAAGCTGGGATTCAGGCCGTCCATTGCCGCAGGCAATTTAAAATGACGGCCTGAGTTACAGGGCACGCCTGGTCAAGGTGTGACCTGTAACGCTGTCGCTTTTCTGCATACAGAGCGGCAGTTCCAGTCCATGTTCCTCCAGCAGCCCCTGATCCGTCAGGATCTCTTCTGTCCGTCCATCCTTCACGATCCGCCCGTCCGACATCAGCACCGTCCGCTCACAGGTATCCAGGATCAGATCCAGATCATGGGACGCAATGATCTTCAAATGCGCAAAGGAATTTAAAATGCGGATCAGGTTCCGTCTGTTTCTCGGATCCAGCGCGATCGACGGCTCATCCATCAATATGATATCCGGCGTCATGGACAGGATCGTGGCAATCGAAACCAGCTTCTTCTCGCCGCCTGACATCTTATAGATCTGCTTTTCCCGCAGATGCCCGATCCCCGTCACGGCAAGCGCCTGCTCCACTCTTCTTTCCACTTCCGCCTCCGGCAGTCCATAATTCCTCGGCGCAAATGCAATATCCTCATAAGCCGTGTTCATAAAAAGCTGGCTGTCCGAGTCCTGGAACACATACCCGATCTTCGAGCGGATCTGAGCCAGCGTACACTTTTCCACCGGGATTTCCTCAATTCTAATAGAACCTGTAAAATCCAGATTCAGCCCTACCAGCATTTTTAAAAATGTAGACTTCCCCACCCCGTTCGCGCCGATGATACCGATGGAATCCGTCTCTGACGCGTGCAGTGAGATTTCCCGCAGTATTTCCTTTCCCTTCTCATATCCAAACGAAACATTTTCCACATCTATATATATATGGCTCATCATATCCTCCCTGCCGCTCCCGGAATCCGCCCGCTCAGGAAAACAACATCCCGGCCTGCTCCCGGAATCTTACCGTCCGGAAAACCAGCCCCGGCCTGCTCTCAAAACCGCCTGATCAGGAAAACAGCTCCCCGGCCAGAAGAACGACCGGCCATCTCCGCAGCAGCGCGATCACTGCGGCCCAGAACAGCAGATATGCCAGGTCCTTCCCCTGAAATGCCGTCCGCTCCCGCAGATACGCATAGTCCCCCCGATATCCCCGAAGCAGCATACTATCATAAACCTCATTCGCCCGGTCCATGCTCCGCAGAAGGAGCTGTCCCGCAAGGGGCCCCCATGCCTTAAAATGGATCCCCTTCTGGTGGGGCGCCCGCAGCAGATACGCCTGGGTGATGCGGTCCACTTCCTCCAGAAGCACCGTAATATAGCGGTAGGTCAGCATAAACTGCGTCGCCACTGCCTTCGGAATACGCAGCAGCCGGAGCGCATAGCAAAGCCGGTCCACAGAGGTTGTGGCGATCAGCAGATAGGAAGCCAGCACACTGAACACCCCTTTCATGATCAGCGTCACCATGGACAGCACTCCCGCGCTGATCCGGATCCCCTCAATGACCACCGCATTTTGGTCCAGAAATGGATTCAGAATCCCCACAAAACAGACCAACGGCAGCACAAGCCGAAGCCGTTTCAGGCTGTCGGCAAAGGATAATTCCGCCAAAATAAACAGAGCCATCGGATAGACAGCCATCCCGGCAGTCCCCGCCACATCATATTTATGGAAGGATACCACTGCCGAGATATACAAGATCGTCAGCACAAGCTTGACCAGCGGATGAATTCGGTTCACCCACTGGTCCCTTGACGCCAGCATATCCATATGATGTATTTCACAAATCGCGCCGCTGATCCTGTTCATACCCGCATATTCCTTATGATTCCGTACATTTCCTGAAAAATCTAAACAAATAGCATGCTCCCACACAGACGCCTAAGACCGCAGCCGCTCCCGCAATTCCGGAAAATGTGGTGCCCAGTGCCGACTCTGACCCCTGAAATGCATAATCCGGCAGCAGCGATGTAGCTTCCTGCACTGCCCCGGACGCCTCATAGATTCCGCCCTCCGCTTCCAATTCTGCCGAACCGGTCAGTTTCTCAATGGACCATTCCAGTCCGTCCGGATGGGAAGAAGCCGCCAGGGACAGCCCCCCTCCGATCAGCACTGCGGCAGCAGCCAGGATAAGGACCGTCTTTTTGAAGGAAAATCTTCCCCTGTTTTCCTCCTCCGGCGAGCTGCCATAGAGCAGCTCCGGCCTTGCTTCATATACAAACATAAGCACCGCCGCGGTGATCAGCCCCTCCACAAATCCGATTGCCAGATGGATCGGCTGCATCGTCCCCACAAAGACTATAAACGGCAGCTCCGTGATCCCCGAGGCCCATGTTTCCAGACACACACTGAACGCCCCCAGCTGCAGAGTCAGTACACATCCCAGGATTGAGGCCGCCGCGATCTTTGCTCTGGACATCCCGTGCTTCATCAACGGCTTCCAGATCAGAAGCGCTCCCAGAAAGCATCCGTAAAACGCCATATTCCAGACATTACAGCCCAAAACAAGAAGCCCTCCGTCGGCAAATAACAGCCCCTGGATCAGGAGCACCCCGATCATGGTCAAAAACCCCGCATAGGGACCCAACAGTGCCGATAAAAGCATCCCTCCGCACAAGTGGCCGCTGGATCCCGTTCCCGGAATCGTAAAGTTGATCATCTGGGCCGCGAACACGAAGGCCCCCATCACCCCCATCACCGGAACCTTTTTTGTATCTACATCCAGGCGTACCTTTTTCACTGAATAAGCCGCTGCCGCCGCAGAGCAGACGTACATCGTACCTGCCACCGCCGGAGCCGCCAGAGCATCTGCCATATGCATTGCAATCCCTCCCATTTTCGACCATTTTACCGGTTCATATTCACAGTCAATTCACTCATATGCCAGGAAACAACCGGTACGTTACATTTTACTATATCAGATTACCATATTACAGCAGCAATACAAGCCCCCCTGGGGGTTAATTCGCCGGTGGTTTTCCCGTACTACATTTCAATTGTAACATTGAAACAGCCCCCATTTTATGGTACAATAAGTGAGCGAGTACATGAGGAGCCGCGGAAAAATAACGGACACATCCTGACTTATCTGTATCCATTATTTTTCTACAGTTCCCAAGATAAAATTGAGGTGGCATGATGCATAGGATACTTGTCGCAGATGACGTGGAGATCAACCGCGAGATACTGCATGATATGCTGATGGAGGATTATATCGTAGAGACAGCGGAGGACGGTACGCAGGCCATCCAAAAGCTGCAGGAATACCGGGGCGGTATCGCGGCCCTTCTTTTAGATCTGCAGATGCCGAATACGGACGGATATGCGGTCCTGAACTGGATGAACGACCAGAAGTGGATCAACATCATCCCTGTCCTGATCATAAGCAGCGAAAGGGCCGTGGAAGTTGAAAACTATTGCTTTGAAATGGGCGTTTCGGATTTTATCCACAAGCCCTTTAACAGCTCCATTGTAAAAAAGCGGGTAGACAATATCGTAGAACTTTTTACCCGCAAAAACGCAATGGCGCAGACCATCGCCAAGCAGACAAGAGCACTGGAGGAACAGCGCCAGATCATCCGGCTCCATACCCGCCAGCTGAGAGATACCAAGATCTTTAACGACCTGATGATGCAGTACCGCAGCGCCATCATGGTGATCGAGGCAAAGCTCAAGGTCCTTTACGAAGAATTTGCTCAGGAGTACAACCGGAATCCGTTTGAGTCCATCAAGAGCCGTCTGAAATCTCCGGAAAGCATTTATGAAAAGCTGAACCGGAAAGGATATCCCATCACGGTGGAGAGCATTCGGGAATATCTTACCGATGTGGCCGGTGTCCGCGTGATCTGTTCCTTTCCAGATGATATTTACCGCCTGGCAGATCTGGTGGTTCAGTCCAATGACATCATCCTGGTACAGAAAAAGGACTACATCAAGGATCCAAAATCCAACGGCTACCGCAGTCTGCATTTGATCCTGGATGTCCCGATTTTTCTGTCCATCGGGAAAGAATACGTAAAGGTGGAAATGCAGTTTCGAACCATTGCCATGGATTTCTGGGCCAGCCTGGAGCACAAGCTGCGATACAAAAAGGATGTGGAAAATACAGAAGAGATCGAGCGGCAGCTCAAGGTCTGCGCCGATTCCATTGATGTCCTGGATTATCAGATGATGCAGATCCGCAACCGGATCGATAAGACGAATACCGCATTGCTCGTGCGGGATCTGTAGCAGCTTTGGATATATAAACAACTGTATGTAAATATCCTGCGCAATCTGTTCAGAAACGTCAGGAAAAAAAGGCTGTCGGGAAATGACTATTTTCCCGACGGCCCTTTTTTCTTATATCGCCATCATCTTTTCACTTTCAAATGCCTTTGCGATCACTCCCACAAGCACCGCTCCCAGCGCCAGCGTCACCCCGAGGGTCATCCCATACTGCGCGGCGGTTACCTCCTGGGTCAGGATTCCCTGCAGCGCGATGGATGTATTATAGATCGGAAGCATATAGAACCAGCTCTTGGGCGCGTCTGTTGTAAACATGGTCATGATCCCCAGCACCAGGACCAGCATATATATCGGCATCACATAAGAGCTCGCCTCCTTAACCGTCTTTGCAAATACAGACACCAGTACAATGATCGCCGAATACAAAAATGAGATCGCCACCAGCAAGAGTGCCAGCATTCCAATCTGCCGCGCGCTCAGCGTCAGGCTGATGCCCAAATCTTCTCCGGACGCCCCGCCCAGCATCTGGGGCATGAATACCACCATGGCCGCCACATACACTACCGACGATGCCCCGGAAATGATCATCAGCGCAAATACCTTTCCCAGCACGATAGAGCTTCGCTTGATCGGGGATACCAGAAGGCTTGCCATCGTCCCCCGCTCCTTCTCTCCCGCAACCATGTCTGTTCCGATTCCCATGGCCCCGGCAAACAGAAGGATTGTCACGAAGTAAGGCAGCATCGTTCCCAGTACCTTTCCCCCGGCCTTCTGGTCATCCTGGATGATCATATCCGGATTGTCCGAATTCACAGTAAATACCGTCAGCTTCTGCATATCGTCCACTCGCTCTGCCAACAGCGTCTGCCGGTACATTTCCAGCGCCCCGGTGGAGATGGCATCAAATGCCGCCCTGGAATATTCCTCCGACGGATTGTAGTAGGTCTTCACCTGTACGATCTCGTCCCCTTTCTGGTAATTTCCGACCGCTTCCGCAAAATGCTCCGGAAACTCAATCCACAGGTCCGCCTCTCCGCCGCGGATCTGATCCCTCAGCTTCTCCCGGTCCTTCACGTCCCGAACCTCACACGCGATCCCGGTCTGCCCCAGAAATCCCTCAAACTCTGCAGGCGCATTTTCCACATATACCACCGGCACATGCTCCTCCACATCCTGCTCTGCTTTCTGACTCATATTGCTGATAAGGCTCATCACCACGATCATGATCACGACCGGAAGGATAAATACGGAAAACAGCATTTTCCCGTCCTTGAATACGCGGGCCAGCTCCTTGCCGCAGATCTGTCTGATTCCGTCCATCATAACGCCTCCCCCTTTCTCTCCCTGTAAAGCTCAAAAAACGCGTCCTCCAGATCCTGCGCCCCGGTCTCCTGTAAAATCTCCTCCAGCCTTCCCTCGGCCACCTTCTGTCCGTCGATAATGACGCCGATCCGGTCGCAGATCTTCTCCGCCTCAGACATGATGTGGGTAGAGATGATCACCAGCTTGCCCTCATTTCTCAGCTTTTTCAGGTAATCCGTCACGCCTCGCGCCGTCACCACATCCAGCCCGTTGGTGGGCTCGTCAAAGATCACGATGTCCGGGTCATGGACCAGGCATACCGCGATGGCCGCCTTCTGTCCCATTCCGGTAGACAGCTCCTTGATCTTTTTATGTGCAAAATCCTTGATCCCAAAATACTCGAACAGCTCTTCCTTCCTGGCCTTCAGCTTCTCCTCCGGCACATGGTGGAGCCTTCCGAAAAAATCAAACATATAGTCCACGGAGAACTGGGGATCCAGCTTGATGTCACCTGTCAGAAACCCGATCTTCTCCCGTACCTGCTCCGGTTCCTTCTGCACCTCATGCCCGGCAACATAGATCTCCCCCTTCGTGGGACGGATAATGGTGGAAATGCATCGGAGCGTGGTCGTCTTTCCTGCCCCGTTAGGCCCCAGCAGCCCGTAGATCTCCCCCGGCACCGCCCGGAGGCTTAAGTCGTCCACCGCTGTTTTCAGGGGATTGGTCGTCTTGGATTCCTTCATCTGCTTCTTATTCAGCTTGTAGATCTTTGTCAGATTATTGATCTCAATCATGAAATCACCTTCCTTTTACTTATTACTGTTGTATGTTACGATTCAGAACAGCGCGGCACAGACACGTCTGCTTCGCAGATGATCCGCCGCAATGCAGCTTTTGTACATTCCTGCTGTTCCAAATGGTTACATCACCTTGCCATAAATTATTCTTCCTGTGATGAACAGGGCGAAATACAGCATGACCAGCGCCCATACCGTCCAGAAGACTTCCATACTGAAAAATCCGGCAACAAGCATGATCACATATCCTGTAAAGATCAGAATTACCCCTGCCGTATTGTGCGCTTTCAGGTTCAGCTGGACATTCCGCTCGTCATATTCCTGCAGCCGCTTCATCCGAAGCTTCTTCTCATCCTTCAGGAGACTTCTGATCCGCAGAAACCATACGGCGCCTGCCCCCAGGATTCCGCATCCAATCCCCATATACAACCCGGCCAGAAACTCCTTCTCCTCCCCTGACTGCATGAGAATAAGCGACACGGCTATGGATGCAGCTCCCCCAAGCATCAGCACCGGGATAAATTTTTTTCTTCTTTTTAAAGTTTCCCTGTATTCTTCATCTGTATTCACGGGTTCCCATATTGATGATTTGAACAACATACGTTTTCCTCCTCCAAGTCAAATATAAACACATCTTCAATTCCCATCCCAAAGTACTGCGCGATCTTATGCGCAAGAACCAATGATGCCTTGTACCTCCCGTTTTCCAGAGAGATGATCGTCTGCCGCGTCACATCCACCGCATCCGCAAGCTCACTCTGGGTAATGCGCCACTCTTTCCTCAGTTCCTGGATCCTGTTCTTCACTTCGCCCCCCCCTCCAGATTTTTCGGAAATCATGCATCCAAAAAATTGTCAAGTTGACTTTACTCATATAGTATAGTTCACTTTACACTAATTGTCAAGTGTATTTTACAAAAAAAGACTAAAAAAACAGGAAACCATTTCGATTTCCTGTTTCGGCATACCGTATGCGGAAGTGATCAGTTTTTCCAGCGTTTCAGTGTCGGGAACCACTCAAGCATGGCTTTTCTTGCTTCTTCTTCACTCATATCAGGGTTGGCCGCAGCCATATTCGGTACACATGCCTCAATCATTTCTTCCATCGTACCATGAAACGTAAACTCACCCTTTTCAAAACAATACTTACAATATTCCTCATTTCCGCTGCCGTCGGCATTTGTTCCGTACAGCTCATCCGTATCTCCCATGGGCATACCGCAGCACTGACAAAATTTCTGATTTCTTTCATTCATGTCGTTCATTTTCTTTACCTCTTTCTAATGTGTTTAAAGTTTATGTATAGCTGTATGCTATCGTATTTACTTTAACACACATATCCTGACACCTTTTGTCAAGGTTTTAAAAAAATCCGCTTTCCAAAAAGGAATTGACAGATTTTATCCGCGAAGTTATAGTTATATTAGAAGATGAATTGAAGGAAGGTTATTTGACTGATCGTGAATTTGACGATTATGTGAACCTTTTCCGCTGTGCCGCAGAAAAAATATTTCAGAACCATTCCAATTTACGAAAGGAGGCAGACCTTATGACAAAGCCATTGATCGAACTACCCAGCGTACTCCAAAAACGCCTGCGTACTGAGAATGATGCCCTGATTGCTGACCTCGCTGAGAGGGATGCTGTTATCGCTGATAAAAATACGGAACTCGCCCGAATGAGAGAACTGCTGACGCAATATCACATTCCTGTGCCATCATAAGGTTTTATTTTCACACAGGCATACCGATTAAAAATGCAGATAAAAAGTCGCAATCCCCACCATTTAGATTGCGACTTTTTTCTTACCGGTAAACCCTCTATAAATATTATCTGTAACAATTTTTACATGGATCATAGTTCCTCTGTGCTTCTGATAAAGGCACCTGGCGCGCATTATTGGGATTCATATTTCCGCAATTCGGTTTATTGTGATATTTACTTCCTGTTGCTGATAACCATACCATTCCCTCTACTGGAGCCGCCTGCTGATTCTGTTCTTGCGCGATACGTGCCTGCTCGGCTGCAATCTGCGCCTGCTCCTGCGCGATTCGTGCTTGTTCCGCCTGCTCTGCTGCGATCCGTTCCTGTTCTGCCTGCTCTGCTGCGATTCGTGCCTGCTCAGCCTGTTCGGCCGCAATCCGTTCCTGCTCTTCCTGTTCGGCTGCGATACGCTCCTGTTCGGCTGCGATACGCTCCTGTTCCGCCTGCTCTGCTGCAATCCGCGCCTGTTCAATCGCTTCTTTATCTTCAAATTTTAACGTAACCGTATTGCTCGTAACGTCCGAATACTTTACGCAAATGTCAAATTCACCATCTTCAGATGATGTGAATATTATTTTATCATTCTTAAAATCCAATTTACCGCCCGTTATTTCAAAAGCAGATTTTGGAATATGATAATCTTCCGGCTTTGTTTTTACAGCAATATCTACTGTGTTATTAATATCATAAATTTGATTACTGTCTGAGGATAATACGATTTCTTCAAGCGGTTTTGCCGATGTGGAGGCTCCTATACAAGCACTTAAAAACCAAAAGCCAAACAATCCGGTAAGCAAAGTTTTAACAATTCCATTCCACTTTTTATTTCTCCATGTCAAAACAATGCCAACAGGAAAAAATACAACTAAGCAAAATATAATCCAGCCCGTTTTTTGATACCAACGCTCTTTTTCCTTCTTCATAGAAGCCAGATTATTTTGTTTCTTACCAGATGTACCTTTCTTTCGCTGCTTCGATGTCTTAGCAGCACTTTTTTTCGTAGTTTTGCCATTCATCAATTTGCATCCTCTTCCATAGATTGCCTGTTTTCTCTACACGCCATAATACATTTTAAGTATACCACAAAATCGCTTATAGACCAAATATTAACATTCTCGCTGCATTACTCCAATTTATAATTTAATAGTACATACCCTTTCTCCAGATCCAAGTTCGCTTTTCTGCAAATTTTATTTTTTCTTTTTACTTTTCGGATTATTTTTATGTCCCATAGAAGCCAGATGCATGATTCCACAGATTCCGGAATACACCCCCCATATCCTTAAATCGCTGTAACTGCCAGCCATGGTCAATCCTAGCAATGCGCCGATCACATATAAAATTGTACATGCAATATTTCCGCCGTTCTTATCCTGATTCCTCGTTGCAATTGAAACGATACCGCCTGACAGCAAGCATACTGCAACCATAACTCCCGCAGTTCCACTGACCTCTCCATTTGCTGACAAAGCATTTCCCACTCCTGCGGCACATGATTGAAAGGTTACGAATACAAATAAAATAATTGATAAGATACCCGTTACTAATTTAGCTGTTTTCATTTTGTTTTCTCCTACTGTATTGTTATATTTTATTTCCATACTACTGCAACGCCAGTTCCTGTTCCTGGTATATTCCATCCCATATATTGTCCAGTGAGTGATCTGACACTTTCAATATGACCGGATTACTCAAATCCTGAAGTCCATACATAAACGCAATTTCCAGTGATGCGTCCTTCATTAATTCCTTAGAAAGATTTTCTTCTGCTTCATTCGTTTCCATAAAATCACCAAATGTCCTATCACATTCTACTCCATTTTGAAATACTTGAGGATAAAATGTTGATTGTGCTGTTTTTGTTTCTTCTGATTTATTTGTATAGGTTCTTTCTGGCTTATTCCTCCATCACTGCCGCATGCTGTCAAAACAGCCATCATCAATACTGTGATCATCAAATTTTTTCTCTTTTTCAATCCTTTCCCCTCCATTTTATCCTACTTTATACTACTTTATCGTATATATGCGTATATGTCAATATTTTATCGTATATATTTATTATTACAAATTATCATAAAGAGTTACACAATCCCCCTGATTGAGAATCACGCTAATTTACTATTTTTACAAATAAAATCTAAAAGGAGCCACATATGAAACCACTTAAAAGCAAAGTCAGTATCACTCTTGATTCTGATATTATTGAAAAGATCAAACAGCTTGCGGAAAACGATGACCGTTCTTTCTCACAGTATATCAATCTCATCCTGAAAGAATATCTGAATCAAAAAGAAGCATAGGATTCAATCTTATGCTTCTCTATTATGCCCCCTTATTCTGTTTTTGTGGTATGCTGCCGGCATACATTTTTTTAATCAATATTGGACGTAAGGATGATAGGTCAGCAATTGCGCGAACCAGGCAATTCAAGAGTTCGGTTTCTGGCCGGATGGAGTACTAGTACAGCATTGCGTATATAATGGTGAATAATGTGTCTGATATTTTTGTCAGGACAAGGCGGAGGAAAGAGGCGATGCGGTGGCATCGTTGATTGACGACAACGCAGTGCTGGCAGAAATAGCAGGTGCAGAATTCACCGTTAATTACGCAATGCTGTACTAGCCCCAGATCAGCATCTCCAACAATGTACACAGCATCGCAGCGACCACAACCAGAATACCTGCCACAGCTATATAAATCACACCCTTCAGCAGTCGGTTCTCTGTATTCAAAAAAGGAACATATCTCTGACATCCCATATAATTAAACACAATCCCTGTTTCCGTTAAATATGCTATCAGTAGCACGCTCTTTTCTATGAAAGCTCTTCCGCCGGTAAGCTGCAGATCCAGCCCAACGCTTAAGTTTAGTATCATCAAATATCCAAGAACAGCAACCACCATTTTCCAGGCCTCTCCGCTTCGAAAGCCCGGCGGAAGAAACCTGCGCCACCCTGATGTTTTTTCCGCCTCCCGTTCCAATTCAGCCGATTGTGCCCTCAAAATACCATGTCCCTCAACAGCGTTCCGCGCCTTCTCATCTCCTTTTTTCTCTGCCGAATAGATTTCTTCCAGGGCCGCCTTCAATTCAGCCACATTCTGATACCGATCATCCGGGCTTAACGCGGTACATCTCTCTATCACATTTCCCAGGAGTCCACCCAGCATTTCTTCCGAAGGAAGCTTCCGCAATATACAATAATTCAGCAGTACTCCCAGAGCATAAATATCCGACCTTCCATCCGTTTGCGCATATCCCCACTGCTCCGGCGCCGCAAACCCTCTTGTCCCCATCACAACCGTATCCCGCCTTTTCCCGTGACTCACGGTCCTGGCAATGTCAAAATCAATCAGCTTCACATCCTTCTGCGGCGTTATCACAATATTTTCCGGTTTCAGATCCCTGCATATGATCGCAGGTTCCGCCATGTGAAGCGGTTCCAGGGCGCAGCATAAGTCTGACACAATACAGCAGGCTTCCTTTGCATTCATTCTTTCCTCATACAGGATATCCTCCAGATTCCGGCCCTCAAAATACTCCTCGATCACAATCAGCTTCTCCCCGTCCTCCGCACATTCATAGATTTCCGGAGTATACTTACTTCCATAGGATTTCAAAAAAGCATAAATCTTCTTCTGTTCGGCGCTCATTATCTTCTTCACGGCAATCTTCCCCGTGATAGAATTTCTTACTATCCAGACAGACGCATTCCCATTCAGTTTCCCCAATTCCTCATATTGAGACAGCGCATACCCTTTCTCCAGATCCAAATTCTCTCCTCCTTAGCAACGATTCTGTTGCATTTCCCTGAAAAAAATTATATGATACTTTTATCATTTCTTCAAGAAGGGAGTTTCAAGTTGATCACGCAAAAGAAAACCCATGAGCTGGAACAAATGCTTTCTGAGATTCGATCAGAATCCATCCTGCGGGTCGTTTCCGAAGAGCTGTCCCGCTCGGAACAAAAAATATCCTTTCCGGAATACCTCCTCGCAAAAATGCAGGAAAAGAACCTTTCCCCCAGCCGCCTGTGGGAACGTTCCCAGATACACCGCACCTATGGCTATCAGATTTTAAACGGTACAAAAAAACCAGGCCGCGATAAAGTCATCGCTCTTTGCCTGGCTCTTTCCCTGTCCCTTGACGATACTCAGCGTGCCCTCGCCCTTGCAGATGCTGGTGCCCTGTATGCCAGAAGGACACGGGATTCTCTCCTGATTTATGCTCTACAGAGAAATCTGTCTGTCCTGGATACAAATCTCCTTTTGTCAAACCATTTACAGGATCCTCTTTCCTGATAATTCCCTCTATCCCCTCAGATCCATCCGCATCCTGGAAACCCGATCCCGAAACGCCATCGCCGAATACCTCTCTCTTGCCGAAATCTTCAATCCCAATTCAGCCGCCGCTCCTTTCTGCCCCGTCGAAGCCTCCGCTCCAGAATCCTCTGCCGCGGCAAATCCCATCCGTACTCTCTCCTGAACCGCCCGCGCCGCCTTTTCACTGATTTCCGCCCTGTCCTGATCATGCCCGCCGGAAGCAGCGTTATCTGAGACACCATTTCCGCTGATCCGCAGATTGTCTCCCGCAGCCTGCTCCCGCTCCGCTTCCTTCTCTGCTTCCCGTTCCGCAGCCTTCTCCGCTGTCTTCTCTTCCAGCCTTGCCTCCATCTCCGCTTTTTCTTCCTGCACTGCCGCCTTCTGAGACTCCTCCAGTTCCTCCCGTGCCCTGGCCAGCGCCTCTCCCGCATGATCCAGTTCATTCCCGCCGTACATGCTTGCCCGCTCGACCAGCTCCAGATCCGGATCCCGCTTCCGCAGCTCCCTCGATACCATATTCATCGGCTTTAACGCCGCCTTTGCACTGGAATCCGCCGACATCAGCGCAAAGCTCAGTCCGCCTGTGATTAAATTAGCCAAATTTCCGTCCTCCATTCATTCCAATCTCAACCTACAAAATGTCCACATTCAGATCCACTTTAAAATCATTACCGTAATATATGCGTCACTGTTCTCATACGGAATTTCCAGCCGCTCCTCCTGTCCTGCATAATCCACATACACAAGATTCCCATTTCCTCCAAAGCCCGGCAGCTTTTCATAACCGCCGAAAAGAATCGAAAATTCCCTTTCTTCAATTTCATATTCCTCCAGAATCAGATCCATAGCCGCCCTGTCGATCATCACCCTCTCGTCATCCGCCGAAACCGCCTTTCTCAAAATCCCGCTGTCCTTCAAGATCCAGAATTCCCCCGTGTCATTCTCCAGCACCATATCCGTAAGCTTCACATAACGGGGCAGTGAATGGTCGCGGACCGTCAAAAATATTCCCGCCAGCACTGCCAGTCCGCATGCGCAAAAAGCCCGTATCCGCCGGCTGTCATAGGGTTCATATTCCGTGATCCTCCGTATCCTCTGCCGGATATCCCTGTATTCCTTTTCCCCCGCAAATGCAGCCGTTCCTTCAAATGCCTCCGTCCCCAGCGCCTTCATTGATTTGATCAGCAGTCTTCCATATTCATAAGCATTCCCGCCGCTCTCCTGTATCGTCACCTGATCGCAGATATCCTCCAGGTCTTTCCGAAACGTCCTCATACACCTCCCTATGAAAAAATTCGGCCAAAGCAATACCCGCAGCACATCTCCCAGGAACAGGCACCGCAGATGCCCCAGACGGATATGCATTTTCTCATGGAGCAGGATCATCTCCAGCTCCTCTTCCCGGAATTCCTCGATCATGGCCCTGGGAACGGCGATCCTTGCATGAAACAGTCCTGACGCAAACGGCACAGCCGCCATCTCACTGACCAGAATCTCCTGCCCGCAGATGTACCGTCTCTCGAAATGCCGCATCATTGTACAAAGCCTTCTTCGCTTTCCGATCATCACCCCTGCACAGACAGCGATCCCCAGCATATAGCCATATCTGACTGGCCGGCACACCATACAGAGATCGTTCCACCACATGTACACACCCGGCATCCATGGTCTGTCATAAAACAGCTTCAGCTTTCCCAAAAACGGAACTACCGCAAATATTCCCCACACCATTCCCTTTAGAAATGTAGTTTTCATGAACACTCCCCTGCGCAGGATCAGGATCAAAGCCAGCACCGGAAAAGACAGCAGGACGCACCGTCCCAGCTGTATGGAAAAATAAGTCGTAAGATCATCCAGCAGATTCAGGAAACGCAGTAATCCGTACCACATGCTCCCGCTCATTTCTTTCCTTTCCCCTTACTCTTCTCCAAAATTTCCTCCAGCTCATGGATCTGTTCGTCTGTCAGCGCGATACTTTGGATCAGTGACGCAAGCGCGCTGCTCTGATTCCCTGAAAAATAACTGTCCGCAAATTTCCTGCTCTTGCTCCTTAGACATTCCTCCTTTGATTTCAATACCGAATAGTGGTAGACCCTGGAATCCTTCTCATCCCCCCGATGGCTCAGGATCCCTTTCTGACACAGCCGGTTCATCAGCACACGGATCATTTTCGGTGTCATATCCAGCTTCCCTTCCAGCCTCCGGATCACTGCCGATGAAGTCATAGGCGTATCACTCTCCCAAAGCACTTCCATGATCAGCCATTCACTCTCACTTGGCGTTGCATCTTCACTTCCCATAAAGCATCTCCTTTGCTCAAAAATTTAACGATCATACCTATATATCGGATAACATCTGTTTATTATTAACATGCGTTTTCCATTTTTTTATTTTTTCAGTTGCACGGCTGCAAAAAAAACTGCCGGAAAATACTGTATTTCCCCGATCTATGCCGCAATTTCTGACAAATTACAGCTATACATCGTATGGAAATATCATTTTCCAGCAGTCTTTATTCTCTATTTCTGTTCAGCCCCCCGCAGCTCCTGCGCTGCCCTGTACTGAACATCTGCAACTATTTCTCACAGGCAGTCCCAATATCCGGCATGCCCCGGAGCATTATTTCTCATTGATGCGGTCGATCATCTCATAGATCTCAATCCGCTTGGCATTCACTTCCGGCAGCCCCATGAAAATCGTTCCGCATATATACCGCTCTTCCTTCGTCTGTTCAATCCGGACTACCTTCAAAAATGCATGGATCGTTTCGTCGGTCCAGATCCTCAGATGTGCTTCATACACAGCCCCGATAGACAGCGGCGTATTGCAGATGAACCCGACACCTGTCTTGGATACATCCAGCACCTCAATCTCTACTTCCTCTGCCTTCACTGAATCATCATTCATATTTTTAATCAACAGCTTTGCAGACAGGCTCATGCGTCTGTCCTTTCTTTTTTCTTCCATCTTCCGTTAGCTCCTTTCAGGCAATTCTTTCTATCTCTAATTTTAGACCATTTATCGGAATTTGTAAAGAATACAGACCGAACTGTTTCATTTTTATTCATCGGATTGCCTTCACCGGGCATACTTTTTTGCACGCTCCGCAGCGGATACATTCCGGATCGTTGGGATGTTTCACCGGATCCACCTGCATTTTACATACATTCGCACAGGCTTTGCATTCCACACATTTTTCCCGGTCCACCCGATACCGGAACACCGAGACCGGATTGAATACAGAATACACCGCCCCCAGCGGGCAGATATATTTACAAAACGGCCGGTAGATCAGGATCGACAAAATGACCGTAACCAGAAGCAGCACATTTTTCCAGACATACAGCCGCCCAATGGCGCTCCTCATAGACTCATTCAGCAAAACCAGCGGTATCCCGCCCTCCAGCGTCCCTGCCGGACAGATCAGCTTACAGAACCATGGCATCCCCTGTCCCAGAAAATCCACCAGGAACATCGGCAGCAATATGACAAATACCGCCAGGATCAGGTATTTCAATTTTCTCAGCACCCGGTCTCCCCGGAAGGCTCCTATCTTTTTAAAAAACGGGATCTTATAAAGCAGGTCCTGAATCAGCCCGAACGGACAGAGCCAGCCGCAGACAAATCTCCCGATCAGCGCACCCACAAACATCAAAAAACCGGCCACATAAAACGTCAGTTTAAAATTCCAGCTTCCGATCACAGCCTGCATGGCCCCGATCGGACAGGCCCCGAGAGCCCCGGGGCAGGAATAACAATTCAAGCCGGGAACACACAAGCTTTTCAGCTTCCCCTTATAGATCCTTCCCTGTACAAATCCCAGCAGATAACTGTTGGTAAGCAGCGCCCACAGCGCCTGTATCCCATGTCGTCTCTTATCCAATTCCAATACACTCCAGACAGATATTGATTGCTTTTTCCATCACCACGGCCATCTCCCCCCGGCAGATCCCAGCTCCCATCATCGCAAGCCCCGCAGCCGCGATCAGAAGCCCGGCCCGGGAGGAACGCAGGAAATTGCCCATTTCGCTGCCCGGATTCGAAAATAAAAAGCGCATCCTAAAATCAACTCCTTTTTTCAGTATACTCCCATTCTACCAGAACACCCGGTCAATATCCAGTTTTTTTTCATGCAGAAAGCCTGACAGCAAACTTGACTGTCAGGCTGTAAATCCCCCTTTTGCTTCACGGGTATCATTCAACAATTACCTGCTCCCTCTCCAGCGTCCCTTCGCCAGATCCGCAACTGCTTTCTCATAATGCTTATCCAGGTCAAAGACCAGCATGCACACAGCCGCAACCACACAGGAGATCACCGGAACCCAGACACAGGTTACCATGATCGACGTAGCTGCCGCGGCGCCGGACGGATCCACGTTGAAGTTTCCTGCATCCAGGATCCATCCCATAGCAGCCGTACCGATACCGGAACCGATCTTCATGCTGAAAGATGAAGCCGCATTGCCCATTCCGATCGCCTGGACGCCGGTATGCCACTGCCCGTATGTAATAGAATCCTGAAGAAGTCCGAACACCGTTGCCGCCGCACATCCGAATCCCATACCCTTCAGTACGTTGCATGCAACCACCATCGTCACGCTGCTTCCCGCAAATCCGGTCAGTGTAAACGCGATTCCTGCCGCGATCATGCCGATCAGCGCATAGGAATCGGAAATTTCCCAGCAGACCACGCTCATACTGATTCGTAGTCATGAGTCCCTGCAGCGTAGAATACGGAAGGCTCACCGCAGTGTAAAATACGGTAGACACCAGGTTATAGGTCAAAAACATATGCGTCAGCTGGAAGGTCCCTGTCAGTCCTGTCGGTGCGGAGAACATCAATACCGTACTGATTCCCAGCGGAATACACATCCGCATGATCCAGGGCCGCGCCTTCCCCCATTTGCTGTGTGAATTCTCTCACTCATTTTTTCTCATTCATTCTCAACCGGGAACCATCCGAGCTCCACACTCTTGCCCAGATCCTAGCAGTCCCATCCCATCCACTGGGGTTCCGCCACCGTATCCAGCAGCATTTTGTAATTCCAGTAAATATATCCGCTGCCCTCCTGCCATGCCACCAATTGCGCGTTCGCCAGCTGGGCATAAAAATGTTTCTTGCTCTCCGGCATCAAAACGCCCTCTTTTTTGCAGGAATCCATGATATACGCGTTGAACAGGCTCCATTCTCCGACAACGACCGGGACATACTGCTGTACCTCCGCAATATCCGCCGCAAAATTCTCCTGGATATATTCGATATATCCATTTAAGGTCTGCTTACAGCCCAGCGCTTCCGCCGTCATCAGATATTGATGCGTATCCAGGATCACATTTCCCTGATACTCACGTCTTGTCAGAAATTCCTTCCATGCCTTCAGCTCAAATGCGTCATGAAATACGACAAAGGCTTCCTCACGGATATTCGGATGGATACGCTCATACGCCTTTTCATAAAAGCCCTGCAAAAATTCCAGCGTATTCGGACCGCTGCCCTCTGCCAGCTCCTGATCCACGGCACGATAACGGTTCGGCACATCCAGAAGCTTCCACATGTTTTCCGTGATCGGCTCATTCATGGGCGTTCATCTTCTGCAGTTGTTCCCTCGAAAAGAGCCGGGCTCATCCATTTTTCCAGAACAAGCCAATTTCCCAGATTTACACCTTTTACATACATAAGATCATTCCTTTTTTATTTTTTCAGTGAAATGCTGATTTCAGTGATGGAACAAGTATAGCAAAACACAGTGTCGGATCATATCAAAAAATCCAACACTGTGTCGCAACCTTGACCTGTCTTTTATTTTCTACGAATTTAACAATTTTTGCCCCCATTTTTTGTGCAAAACAGAGAGAGCGATTGCAGCAGCACAGGAAAAATCTCTTAATTCCTGTACAGCTTCTGGTACTGCCCGGGCGTCATCCCCGCATACTTCTTAAACACCTGCCCAAAATGGCTCTGCGTCGAGAATCCAAGGGCATACGCGATCTCCTCATACGAATCCCGGGTATACAGCAGCTTCTTTTTCGCTGCTTCAATCTTAACATGCGCAATATAATCCGTCAGCTTCATCCCTTCCTCCCTGACAAACAGACGGGATAGATAGCTCTGGCTGACCTCCAGCTGCTCTGCCAGATCCTTGGACGTGATCCTGGAATGGAGCTGCTGATAGACCATATTCTTGCAGCGCTTGACCAGCGTATTCCTGGAATTGGTCCGTGAAAGCGTCCTGACCGATCTGCAGTAATCCATTTCCGCTTTCCTGATCAATGCCTGCACTTTCCCAATCTCCTTAAGCTCCTCCGACCACTGGATAAATGCGTCCGACATTAAAATACGTCGATCGAAACCGTGTGGACACAGTAGGGCCTGCGCGGATTCAAATGGTGTCTGCGGACCAGGTATTTCGCGTTTTCAGCCTCATTGCGATCCAGCCCGCAGGGTTCGAGTATATACGTGTTTCCTTCCCTTTTTATCATTCCATAGATGATCGACCGTTCTTCCACATAGAGGAGCGGCTCCTCTTTTCCCTGGTCCACCAGAAAAGCTAAAAATTCCCCGTCGCAGTCAAACAGATTCTCCTGCTCTCCGTTGTCGATATAGACTGCAGCCAGCTCCTTCTGTTCATTGTAAACGTAAATCGGAGCATGTACCAGATGTACAATATGATTATACAGATATTCCGCTTTCATCATAATGGTTTTTCCTCCCTCTCCCGCAGCGGAATTTACGGTTCGATCACACAGGTTGCCAGCGTTCTTCCCAGCAGGATCACCTCGGCAGCCTTACCCTGCAGCCTGAAATTCACAGGAAGCGGAGCAGCCCCTTTGTTCAAGATGATCACAACGATCTTTCCCTCCGGCGTCTGATATGCCGCCATGTCGATCATCTCTGTATACTTCGTAGCCGCAATCCGGACAGACCCGGGAACAATATTATGCGAGAAATGATAATACTGCATCTGCGTTCTCTGGGGCAGAAGGGCACCTGTATTCGTATCATACAAAAACGGAGCGTGACAATAATTTTCCACATGGTTGGGACCGCCCTTTTCGTCAAGCAGAAGGTTCCAGTCATAAAACGCACACATTCCATGGTTCAGATCCCCTATGATCTCATGGCACAGCTTATTCGTCACATTCTCAATGTTCTTCTCATCGAACAGCCTGTATTCCAGACAGCTCTCCGACATGATCATCTTGATCTCCGGATAATGCCGGCGCACCAGATCCATTGCTTCAAAATGATCTCCGCTGTACCAGTGGAATGCCGCCCCTGTCACCATATGCTCCGTGCTCTCATCGACCACATCCCTCACACGCTCAAAGATCCGTTCCTTATTATGATCCCAGATAAATATTTCGATATCCTCGTAACCATGCGCCTTCATAGCCGGATATAAGAAATCCCGCAGAAATACCTTTTCCTCTTCTCCGGTAAACAGGCAGGAATCCCAGGTCTGTACGGCATTGGGTTCATTCTGGATGGAGATCCTCTGAACGGCATATCCTCTGTCCAGAAATTCCCGGATATACCTGCAAAGATACTCCGCCCACATCTGCCGGTATTCCGGCTTTAATTTTCCGCCCTTTTTCCGGTCTCCATTGGTTTTCATAAAAGCCGGCGGGAACCATGGGGTCAGCATGAGCTTCAATTCATCCCCCGCAATTTTCCGGATGTCCTCCAGCATCGGAATGATATACTTTTCCGTCCTTTCAAAAGAAAAGCTTTTCAGCTCCGTATCCTGCGGATCCGACATGGCTTCATACGTATCCAGACAAAAATCGCAGCTGTCCAGATGGATCCGCACCAGCCGGTAATTCATTTCATCCGGAGAAAAGTAAGTCTCTACCAGCGTTTTTTTCTGTTTCTCATCCATCAGAGAATAGACATAGCCCGCCGCCTCTGTGACCGCGCCCCCGAAGCCTCTCATGCTATAATCCTTTTAATAAATTTTCATGAAAAGGAGTGTACCTCATGAAGAAAACATCATCCTCCCCTCTGCATCCCTTCATATCAGAGCATACTATGAAAAAATTCTCAGATCTTCTTTTTACAAACCGCG
Organism: Lachnospiraceae bacterium; assembly: GCA_910575475.1. GTDB lineage: Bacteria > Bacillota > Clostridia > Lachnospirales > Lachnospiraceae > Schaedlerella. Next base: position 160,738 of record CAJTGD010000001.1, read on the forward strand.
AACTGGGAATCGCTCATAACCCCTATGATCAGGAGCTTCGCGAAATGACAAGCATCGAGCAGGGCGACCTGGATACTCTATACAAAAGCCTGCACGAGGATTATCCCGGAAAAATCGGATGTCTGGCAAAGGACGACCTGCGCAATGTCAAAAATCTGGCCATTGTCAACGTGACCCTGGCCTGCCGTGCAGCGATCCGCGGCGGCGTTATGCCGGAGATCTCTTTTTCTCTCAGTGATACCTTGATCCAAAGTGTAGAAGAGTGTACAGATATCGAAACCGTATATCAATTGATGACCGCTTTAAAATACCAGTATGCCCGTATGGTCTCTGAAATTAAAAATTCCCGGAACGGAAAAACCGCCCGGGATGAAAATTATCATATAAAGAGATGTAAAGATTATATCTTTACCCATCTGCACGGCAAGCTGACACTCACCCAGATCGCAGACGCGCTTTCCCTGAATGCCAGCTACCTTTCTGACCTCTTCCATCACTGTGAAGGAGTCTCTATTACCGAATTTATCCGAAATGAGAAGATCAACCTTGCCCAGAACCTTCTCATATATTCCGACTATTCTTACAGCGAGATCGCCGCGTACCTCGGCTTTGCCTCCCAAAGCCATCTTGGATCGCAGTTCAAGAAAACCGTCGGTATGACGCTGCGCGAATATCGGGAGATCTATGGTGTTAAAAAATAGTTCCGCAGATAAGACTATTTTTTTCTGCTATGGAACAGGGTGCACAGCATGACCAGGATGCTTCCCGCCCCCAGGAAAAAGTCGCCCAGATTAAAGGTCAGCTTCGTAATCTTTTCCCATCTGGTCTGAAATCCCACATAATCGATCACGTAGCCGCGGAGCCATCGGTCAAAGGTATTGCTCCACGCGCCTGCCGTCATCAGCGACAGTCCGATCTTCTTCACACGGTGCTTCTTTTGCATCAGCGTAAACAGCTGGTAAATGGTCAGGAGCACTGCCGCATATGCCGAAGCATACTTTACGGCCTCCGGCCTCTCTTCCAGCAAATTCATGCAGAATCCGCGATTATAGACCTTGCGCAGGATCACCTTTCCCTTGCAGGCCGTCCGCTCTTCCTTCCGGGTCATATATCCTTCTATGACAGACTTGGCCGTAATATCCAGAAGTGCCAGGCAGGCCGTGATACTGGTCAATAATAAAATTCCCATAACCATCGTCCTGCTTTATAATTCTGTCTTTGCTTCTTCCGCATGCTCCGCTGCCGCTTCCGCAATGTCTTCCGCCTTCTCAGCCACAGCGTCCGCTGCTTCTCCCACTTTCTCAGCCACAGCGTCCGCTGCTTCCTCCACTGCTTCTTCCGTCTTCTCAGCCGCCGCTTCCGCTGCTTCTCCCACTGCTTCTGCCGCTTCCGCAACGTCCTCCGCTGCTTCCTCGACGATCTCCGGCATCTTATGTCCGCAGAACGGGCAGTATGCCATGCCTTTTCCCACGGTCTTTCCGCAATCCTCGCACTGGGAATCGCCCTTTACATCGGAAATCTTCTGCAGGCATTCCGCAATGCTCTCTTCTCTGCTCTGAATGGCCTCGCACAGACCTGCAGCTTCTTCGCCTACCTCTGTCCCGGACTTAAACTGGTCGTAAACCGCAAGCCCAAGCTCTGCCAGGTCACTGTCGTTCTCCCTTTCCAGTGTACGGATCTGGCTTTTCAGCTTCTGGATCTCCATCGCCTCTCCCGCTTTGTTCGTTACGCTCTCAGCAGTTTCGCCCAGACGCTTTCCCAAATCCTCCAAAAAATTTCTCATATCAACACAGCCCCTTTCATTGGTTTATAATTTGGCATGCAACTGTTCAGCTTACACAGTTACGTTCACTAGTCTTCATTATACCCCATTCTCCGTCAACTTCAAATAGTTTCTAACTTTTTTTATACTTTCATAATAATTTTTTTACGATTCCCGGCGGCAGTACAGTTCCTATTTGCGGCATGGCCGGCCGCTCACAGTAACGCAGTACAGTCTGCTGTTCTGAAAAACCCGCTTCCGTCATATAGTAGCATTAAACAGCAGCATGAAAAAGAAAGCCTATATAGCCTATGGTCGATCTGGAAACTTGTAAAACAGCCATCCTCTCTGACGATTATCGTGATTTTATCGTGAATGACAATTCCTCGCTGATCTCGCGGATCAATGAAGAAGATTTTTGTACGCAGACTGCGGAAACGAATTACCGCTGCATCTATGTTCCCAACGAACAGGCGGATCCGCTCACTTCGGAAATGCTTTATTATACGGCCGTTCCGAAATGCTATACGCATATCAGCACCGACTCCTTGAACCAGGCCGGTATCCTGCCGCTCCACAGCTATCCCACCCTCCATCTGATGGGAAAAGGCGTGCTGATCGGCTTTCTGGACAGCGGGATCGACTACCGAAATCCAATATTCCGGAATCTGGACGGGACCACAAGGATCGCCGCCATCTGGGATCAGACGATCCAGGATGGGACTCCGCCGGAATGGTTTGCCTACGGTTCCGAATATACCGAAGAGATGATCAACGAAGCTCTGCTCAGTGACAATCCCTTAAGCATCGTCCCCTCCGTAGATGAATCGGGACATGGTACTTTTACCGCAAGCCTTGCGGCCGGAAGCGGAAACCCTGCGGAAAACTTTTTAGGCGCCGCCCCGGAATGTACCCTTGCGGTGGTAAAGCTGAAGCAGGCAAAAAAATATCTGCGGGACTATTATTTTATTCCGGACGATGTCCCCTGCCATCAGGAAACTGACATAATATTGGCCCTGCGCTATCTGCATCTTCTGGCACGGAAGCTGGATCTTCCGCTTGTTTTCTGCTTTGCCCTTGGCACCAATGCAGGGGGGCACGTTGCTGCTCTTCCCTGTCCGATCATTCTGAACTACTATGGTTCCTCCATCAACCGGATTCCTGTCATCGGCTGCGGCAATGAAGCAGACAAACGCCACCACTACTATTATGAGATCCCGGATGTCTACACGAATCATACGGCAGAAATACGGGTAGGTGAAGGTGTCAACGGATTTACCATGGAGCTTTGGACCTCCATCCCCAATATCCTCTCCATCTCCCTGACCTCGCCATCCGGCGAAAGCACCTCCAAGCTTCCCATCCGAGCCAATGTCCGTACGTCCTTCCAGTTTTTGCTGGAGCCGGCCCGCGTGACTGTTGACTATCGGGTCGCGGCGGATCTGGAAAGCTCGGAGCTGATCTTTTTCCGGTTTGCCAATCCTTCCCCCGGCATCTGGAGGCTCAACATCGAGCCTGTGCGGATCTTTAACGGACAGTTCCATATCTGGCTTCCGCTCAGCGAATTTATCAGCGGAGAGGTTTATTTTTTGAATTCCAATCCCTACTATACTGTCACCAATCCCGCCAATGGCACGAGTACGGTCAATACCGCCTTTTATGAAGGGACTACCAAGGCGGTGGCCTTAAGCTCCGGAAGGGGCTACAGCCGCAATGACCTCATCAATCCCACCCTCGCGGCCCCCGGCGTGGATGTGCTGGGCGCTCTTCCCAATGGGCGTTATGCCATGCGCACAGGCTCCAGCGCGGCCGCTGCGATCACCGCGGGCGCCGTAGCCCTCCTGCTGGAATGGATCCTGGGCAAGATGGGCAATACCTCTGTGGATTCCTATCAGGTAAAAAGCATCCTCATGATCGGAGCACAGCGTCCCCCGGGGGTACAGTTCCCGAACCGCGAGTGGGGATACGGCCTTTTGGATCTGTATAACGCGCTGAATGAGATCCGGGAGCTCTAAGGGATCTCCTCTGCCGAAAGCAATATTTTCCTTATCTCATCCATAGAAAAAGCGGCTGCTGGAAGATCACATTTTCCAACAGCCGCCGTATTTCATTTCTGTCCAAACCCTCCGTTTGCGCCTTAGGGATTGCAGAAAAAACTGGCACATCCTGGCAGCTCCTCAGACCGGCTGGCTCAGCAGCGGCACGCTCTGGCTCCTGAGCTGGATCACAGGCCCGCCCGTACCTTCTATGTATTCCCTTGTGATGGTCACCTGTCCGATGCTGTCGTCCTTGGGGATCTCATACATGATATCCAGCATAAACTCTTCGATGATGGCCCGGAGCGCCCTGGCCCCGGTATCCTTTTCCATCGCCTTTTCCGCAATGGCCTCCAGCGCGCCTTCATCAAAGTCCAGGCTCACCTCGTCCAGCGCAAGCAGCTTCTGGTACTGTTTGAGGATCGCGTTTCTCGGTTCCTTCAAGATCTTGACCAGCATCTCCTTATCCAGCCCCTGCAATGTGAAGATGATGGGGAGACGCCCGATAAACTCCGGGATCATGCCGAATTTGCGCAGATCCTCTATGGTTACCTTGGAGACCAGGTTCTTATCCTTGTCATATTTATCCTTTAATTCCGCGTTAAATCCCATGGACGTCTTCTTCGAAAGCCGTTCCCGGATGATGATATCCAGATCCGGAAACGCGCCGCCGCAGATGAACAGGATGTTCTTCGTGTTCACCGTAGTCAGGGGAACCATGGCGTTCTTGCTGTTGGCGCCCACCGGCACCTCCACCTCGCTGCCCTCCAAAAGCTTTAACATCCCCTGCTGTACGGACTCTCCGCTCACATCCCTCTGGCTGGAATTTCTCTTTTTCGCGATCTTGTCAATCTCGTCGATGAAGATGATCCCCTGCTCCGCGCGCTCCACATCATTGTCCGCCGCAGCCAGCAGCTTGGAGACCACGCTTTCAATATCATCTCCGATATAGCCCGCCTCCGTCAGAGAGGTGGCATCCGTGATCGCAAGCGGCACATCCAGAAGCTTTGCAAGCGTCTTCACCAGATAGGTCTTACCGCTCCCGGTAGGTCCGATCATCAGCATATTGGACTTCTCGATCTCGATATCATCCAGGGTGCCGGAAGCAACTCGCTTATAATGGTTATAGACCGCAACCGACATGGCCTTCTTGGCATGCTCCTGGCCGACCACATACTCGTCCAGACGTGCCTTGATCTTATGCGGCACCGGCATATCCTTGATATTCAGCTTCTTCACCGGCTTTTCCTTTGTTTCCTTTTTCTTCTTGATCTTCTGCCGCTTCGGGATGGCATTTTCCAGATCCGACAGGTTCAAAAACTGGATTCCCGGTATGCTGTTCATCAGCTTCGAGAAATCCACGGAACCATTGGTCATCGTGTCAAAGCTTCTCTGCATACAGCTCTGGCAGATGGTAATGTGGTTCGGCAGCTCGATCATCTTCCCGGCAGCGCTCTCCGGGCGGTGGCACATGAAGCAGACCTTCTCGTACTCGTCCTCCTGCTTCTTCTCTTTGTTTTCCGAAACCGTCACTTCTTTTTTCTCTTCCGTAGGAGCAGATTCTTCCTCTTTGTCCGAATCTACTATGATAAAATCATTCCCCGACATTCTTCATCCTCCAGATTCATATTTCCGCAGGCAAACGTGCACCAGCCCACTGTTTCATTATAGACGAAACCCGTCTCAGATACAAATTAACTTTTTCTAAACGTATTCCAAAGCGAATCATCAATCCGGCAACCCGTTTTCCAGCATTCCAAGGAAATCCTCTTCTGATATGATGGGCACTCCCAGCTCCTTCGCCTTCTTATTCTTCGAAGAGGCGGACTGTACGTCATTGTTGATCAGATAATGGGTCTTGGAGGTCACAGAGCCTGTCACCTTACCGCCCCTGCTCTCGATCAGCTCCTTCACCTCTCCCCGGTTCGCAAAATGCGTCACGCTCCCCGTGATCACAAAATTCACCCCGGCAAACATGGCGGCTTCCGCCGTTTCCTCCTCCTGCGGGATCGTCACCTCCGCCAGCAGCTTCTGATAAAGCTCCCGGTGCTTTTCCTGGGCAAAATAATCCACATAGGTCTTTGCGATCACACCGCCTACGCCCGGGATCTCATCCAGTTCCTCCTCGGTCGCGTCCGGGATCCGGGCCGGGTCATTCCCAAAGGCACGGCAGATCACCTTGGCATTTGCCAGTCCGATATTCGCGATCCCCAGGCTGTAGACCAGCCGGGGCAGCGTCGTATTCCTTGCGTTTTCAATACTCTTCTGCAGGTTCACATAGGACTTTTCCCCAAACCCTTCCAGATTCTTGATCTCTTCCTCATAGCGGTCCAGATGGAAGATATCCGAAAAGTCCTTGATAAATCCCTGTATGATAAATTTTTCCAGCGTGGCCTCGGACATCCCCTCGATATTCATGGCGTCCCGGCTCACAAAGAGGGCAAAGGATTTCACCTGCTTTGCCTGGCAGTCCGGATTGGTGCAATACAGGGTCTTCGTATCATTTTCCGTGGAAATGCGTGTCGCCCCGCCGCACACCGGACAGGCCGCCGGGATCTTGTACTTTCCGCTCCGGGTCAGATTTTCCGCGATCTGGGGAATGATCATATTGGCCTTATAGACCTGGATGGTATCCCCGATCCCCAGCTCCAGCTCTTCCATGATGCTCAGGTTGTGGACGCTTGCCCGGCTCACCGTAGTCCCCTCCAGCTCCACCGGCTCAAAGATTGCCACCGGATTGATCAGCCCGGTCCGGGAAGGGCTCCATTCTATCTCCCGCAGCGTCGTCTCCCGAACCTCATCCGCCCATTTGAACGCGAAGGAATCTCTGGGGAATTTTGCCGTTGACCCCAGCGACTGTCCGTATGCGATGTCGTCATAGACCAGCACCAGTCCGTCCGACGGAAAATCGTTGCTCTCGATCCTCCCCGCGAACCAGTCCACCTCTTCCCGGATAGTCTCCGCCGTCACCCTGCGGTGTTCCACCACCTCAAAGCCCTGGGATGCCAGCCATTCCATCTGCCGGAACCTGGAATTTTCAAAATCCACCCCTTCTGCCCGCACCAGAGAAAAGGCGAAAAAGCGGACATTGCGCCTTGCCGTCACCTCATTGCTCAGCTGACGCACCGAACCGCTGCACAGGTTCCTCGGATTCTTATACCGGGCATCCACATCCTCGATCTCCTCATTGATCCGCTCAAAGTCCCTGTATCCGATGACCGCCTCCCCCCGCAGGATCAGTTCTCCCTGGTAGGAAATGCGCAGAGGAAGATTTTTGAACACTCTGGCATTGTTGGTGATAACCTCCCCTACTTCTCCATTTCCCCGGGTGACCGCCTTCTGCAGTTCTCCGTCCCGGTAGGTCAGCACAATGGTAAGCCCGTCCAGCTTCCAGGAGATCACCGCCTGCTGGTCTCCCAGAAATTCCTGCAGCCGGGGCACCTCCTTGGTCTTATCCAGGGAAAGCATGGGACGCTCATGCCGCTCCTTCGGCAGTTCGCTGAGCACCTCATACCCCACATGGATGGTGGGGCTGGACGCAAGTGTTGTTCCCAGCTCCTGCTCCAGCCCTGAAAGTTCGTCATACAGCTTATCATATTCGTAATTGCTCATGATCTCCCGGTCTTCCTGCTCGTAGGCGCGCCGGGCGCGGTTTAAAAGCTCTGTCAATTCCTGCAGCCGCTGTCTTTTCTGCTCCATAAGATCCTGCTCCTGTTCTAATCCATTCATTTTGCAGCTGATCTGCTCCGTCACTTCATACAAATACGCAGAAACAGCATTCCATACCCTCTGATTTTATTTCGAAGAACCCCGGATATTCTCATACAATTCATTGAGTTCTTCATCCGTGACCTGGCGGTACTCCCCTTCTTTCAGGTTTCCCAGCCTGATATTTAATATTCTCGTACGCACCAGATCCTTCACCTGGTATCCCAGGGCTTCGCACATCCTGCGGATCTGCCGGTTCATGCCCTGAGTCAGGATGATCGAAAACGTATACTTCCCGATCTTCTGTACCTGGCAGGGCCTGGTCACCGTATCCAGGATGGGCACGCCTGCCGCCATCCGGTTCAGAAAATCCCGGGTCACCTCCCGGTCCACCGTGACCTTATATTCCTTCTCATGCCGGTTTGCGGACCGCATGATCTGATTGATGATATCCCCGTTGTTGGTCATCAGAAGTAGCCCCCGGGAATCCTTATCCAGTCTTCCGATATACGTGATCCGCACCGGATAATCCAGATAGCGGATGATACTGTTCCTTTCCCTGCGCTCCTCCGTACACACAATGCCCACAGGCTTGTTCACCGCCAGCAGGACCATTTCCTCCTGACGGGAAACCACTTTTTTTCCGATACAGACCTTCTGCCCCGGACAGACCTTCATTCCGGTCTCCCCGGGCCTCCCGTCCACCGTCACCCGGCCGGACGCGATCAGGCGGTCTGCCTCCCGCCTGGAACATACGCCTGCCTCGCTGAGATATTTGTTCAGCCGGACAGGCTCTGTTTTCTGCTGAAATTCCTTTTGGATCTGATTGCCCATCTTCTCTCACTCCCCGCTCAGCACGCCTTTGAGATTGTTGTCCTGGAAAAAGGTATTGCCGCTGTATAAATACAGCACGTCTGAGATCCGGTAGGTATCCATGATATCCTCGATCGTCCCGCTGTAATATCTGGGATCCACCAGCACGATCTCCCGAAAATACGGGGTCAGAAAAGGCACAAAACTGTTTGCGTAGGAATCCTTGATGAGCAGGAGCCTCCTCTTGCTTTCCGACACCGTCTTGATATCCACCACGGACGTATTTTCCCCCAGAAAGACCGCATACTGGTCCCGGGTCTTGAGCTTGGACGAATCATACAGCGAAGCGGTCTTTCGCTGTTCATCCACGTAGTTGACCACCACGTCATTGTCCGTGTCTCTGGGAACATACATATAGATGTCTTCCCTGACGTCCATCCTGCAGCCGCTCTTGGCCGCAAGCATCCCGTTAAAGGTGGTGGAGATGGGATAGGAAACAAACCCGCTGGACACATCGGTCTTGATCTGCATCTGCTCCGCCACCTGGCTGAAGGTATAAAATGCCCCCAGGCTGGTCCAGTGGTGGTCCGTCTTATAATAGATCTGTTCCCCCGCATGCTTCTTCAAAGCTTCTGCGGCATCCAGCCACTCCACGTCCTCCCCCAGCTCCCGCTTCACCTGGGCGAACATCCGGCTCTGATCGGACACCGTGGCAAACGCGGGAAGCCGGTCGCGCATGATATTGGCCGCATTGGGAACCAGCAGCATATACGTCTGAATATCCCGGCTCCGTTTCGCAAACTGCCGGATCGCTTCCAGATTTTCCATCAGCGTATCCTGGTCCGGCGACACGATCTCTTCCATCAGGTAATCATCCTTTCCGATCAGGATATCCTCCTCCTGTCTGCTTCCGCCGAGGCCGCTTAAGCCCACCTTGATGCTCCTCCAGAAATTCCGCCCGGCAAACTGGTCCGCCAGATAGGTTTCATATTTTGTCATAAAATCCCCTGACACCAGGCTGCTCCAGGAGAGCCTGGGGCTCCCGGCGAGCATCCGGTTCTCCTCCTCGGACATCTCCTTATCCGATACGATCAGGTTCAGCAGGAAAAAAATGATCATGCACATGACAAATGCTTTTCCTACTGTCCCTTCAATTCTTCTTAGTCTTCTATGATTCCTCATATTGATCTCCTGATATCGAAAGGCATCCGGTTTCTTTTCGCAGATGCCGTCATTTCACACAAAATCCTCCCTGCGGGAGCTCTGACTTTAAAAACGGAAATATAAAAACGGATTAAAGGTTTCCGTCACCAGGAATGCCACGCTGACCAGGAATATCCCCATATAGATCACGCAGGACATGATCCTCTGCGTCCTTCCTTTTTTATAGGACTCCATAAAGGCGCACAAGATCTTCCATCCGAGGGATGAGGATCCCAGGATACACAGCAGAAACAGCAGCCAGTGGGTCGTCAGCAGGAACACCGCCTGCCGATCCGCCAGGGCGCTCGCCCCCATGCCGAACATCATTCCGATGTGATCCAGCGCCGAGCCCAGGTCCGGGCTGAAGAAAAATACCCATCCCACCATCACCAGGACAAACGTGTAAATATGCTGGATCACTCCCGGAAGCCGGTCCATCAAAGCTCCCCACACATGCTTCTCCAGGATCAGCAGCACGCCGTAGTAAAGGCCCCAAAACAGAAAGTTCCATTCCGCGCCGTGCCACAGCCCGGTCAGCGCCCATACCAGGATCAGGTTCACCATATTGCGCTGCCCGCTGCACCGGTTTCCTCCAAGGGGAATATACACGTATTCCCGAAACCAGGTGCTCAGGGAAATGTGCCATCTCCGCCAAAACTCTGTAATACTTTTCGAGACATATGGATAATGGAAGTTCCTGCGGAATTCAAAGCCGAACATTTTTCCCAGCCCGACTGCCATATCCGAATATCCGCTGAAATCAAAATAAATCTGGAACGCGTATGCAAGGCACCCGACCCATGCGGTCAGCACGGATACCGTCCCCACCGGGAGCTGCATCACCTGCTCATAGACCGTACCGATGGAATTGGCGATGACCACTTTTTTCGCCAGTCCCCGGATAAAAAACATGGCTCCCCGGCCGAACTTTACAATGCCGAAGCTGCGCTGTCTCAGCTGCTCCTCGATATCCACATACCGGACGATCGGCCCTGCGATCAGCTGCGGAAACATACAGATATAGGCGGCAAACCAGGTGAACTTTTTCTGCGCCCGTGCCTCTCCTCTGTACACATCTACAATATAGGACAGCGCCTGGAAGGTATAAAAAGAGATCCCGATGGGCAGCGGGAGCACCCGGTAGGGAATATCCACCGGCAGCGTCCCGTTCACCGTCTCCATGATCAGTCCGTAATATTTAAAAAAGCCGAGCACCAGTACATTTGCCGCCACCCCGAAGATCAGGCTCCGCCTGGCAAGCTGCGGGCTGTTCCTCTTGCCGTCAATATCCAGCCCGCAGTAATAATTCATAAGGATGGACAGCAGCATCAATATGATATAGACCGGCTCTCCCCATGCATAGAAAAACAGACTGGCAGCCAGCATCACCAGATTCCTCATCTGTACAGGCGCCAGATAATAAACTGCCAGCGTCACAGGCAGAAATACAAACAAAAATGTTATACTACTAAACAGCATTCAATATCCTCTTCCCAGCCCGGTCTACAGGCTCTTTGTAAATGCGTCGGCTAAGGTTTCCGCCTCCGGCGAGACAGCAAGAAAGAGAAACCGCCCTCTCACCTGGATCTGTGCCTGCCCGATCAGCTGCGCCTGCTCCGGCGCGTACCCCTCAAAGGTATTCTTCCGGCTTTCCAGGCGTTCCTCTATGGCATCCCGTACCTCCTGCACCTGCTGATCCGTTTTCACTTCGATCAGCAGGACCTCCTGCGCCGAGATACTGAACTCGGCAGAATAAAACAGGACACCTTCATAGTCCGCGCTGTTCAGCCCATAATACCGCTTCAATGCCTGGGCATCCTGCCTGACAAGGCTCTCCTGATCCAGCAGGGGCTCAACGGCTCCGGCAACCTCCTCGAAGGGCTTCGTACTCCCGCTGGTATAGATCAGCAGCAGCACGATATACACCAGGATCAAAAAGGCCGCTCCCAATTTGAGGATTCCTGCCTTGCTGAAGGACGAGACCTCCTGCTGATCCTGCCGGTAATCCTCTGCATCATATTCCTCTGTGCCTTCTGCATAGCCGGCCTCATAAGCTGTTTCTTCATAGCCTGCACCATATGGGCCGCCGGCATTCTGTCCGGGATTTCCCCGGTAATTCACTCCGTATCTCTCTGTCATAAGGAAGCCACCTCCGCCATACGTTCTGCCCAAACCGGGTAAAAATCTGGTTTAAAATGGACTCCGTCCTCTTCATAGTATCGGTCAGACACCAGCTCCGTGTTGTCCACGTATGCGATCTGCTGCCTGTCGCACATCTCCCGCAGCGCTTCATTATAGGCATCCAGTTCCTGGAATAAAGGTTCTCTTTCCCTTTCCTGCCGCGAGACCGGAAAAATGGAATTGATAAAGATCTTTGTATTCGGCAGCTCTTTCTGCATCTGCTTGATAATCGACTTGTATTGATCTATAAATGCATCCGTATCCCCCTGGGTAGAAAGGATATCGTTCATGCCGTAAGACAAAAACACCACCTGAGGATTGAGTTCCTTTAGCTTCCCGATCTGTTCCTCCAGCCCTCCCAGTCCGGCTCCGATCTCCGCCACCACACTGGAAGCGTTCAGGATGTCGTACTCTGTAAACCCGGCTGTGATGGAATCCCCCATAACGACCGCAGTGGTAAATTTTTCCTTGATGCTGCGGGTATCTTCCGCTTCTGCTTCTTTTTTCTCCTGCTCCTCCAGATTCTGTATCTTCGTCTCGATCACGGTGACCTCCGCCGCTTCCGCCTGCTGAATGATCTCCACGCCTTCCGATGTATCCACCTTTTTTCTGGTCAGGCTTCCCACTGCCTCCACCGCTATGATGACCACGATCAGCACCGCCGCAAGCGCCAGCCCTGAGATCACCATGATTCTTTTCTTTTTATTATCCAATGTTCTTTATCGTACCTCTCTTATGTATTATACTCACGGCCGATGAAATCTGCCGTGAGTATCGCGCCAGCCGCAGCCGCAAAGCGGCATAATTCCTCATGCGGCTGTGTGCATCCTGTTATACTGCGCGGCAGATTTATCTGACGCTCAGTATAACTACAATATTTCTATATAATACGTTTTTTAACATAAAAAGTCAATGTCTGCGGTTCACTACACCAGATTTTTGTGTTAGAATAGTGATTGTTCCCCCTTAGACCGCGCACCCTGCCGCAAGGGCGCAGCCCCGCAAAACAACACGATTCCCAATGATCGGAGGAAAAAATATTGATCGCACTGAAGCTGAAAAATACCAAAAATTTCATGACGCACCTTCTGCTGTCCGATACCTTTGACAACTTTCTGTTTATCGAAGGCGAGATCGTCACATTCAATACCTTTACCATAGACGGTTATATCCAGAAAGCCTTTTACGAAGATTCCATGGCTCCGGGACCGGACAGCCCGGGTTCTGCCGCGTCATCCGGCTCTGGCGCGCCTTCGGAACACGAAAACGCCGGCGGCGGCTCAAAGGGAGGTTATTCCTCATGGAAGCAGCTGCGGGAGCTGTGTTTTTCGATCATCAAGGGAAAGCGGACCCCGCTGAGCTTCCGGTTCGTATTCAGCCTGTCCCCTGAAAATATTGCAAGGCTGATCGAGCAGAAGGGCCTGGATTATCAGGCAGCCGATGTGCAGGGACTGTACCTCAATATCCGATTTGACGGCTCCGCTCTCCAATGCATCACCGGAACCTCTCTGAAAACATTTTCCATGGATAAATCCTTAGAGCATGAGTGGGACGCCATGGTCCCCAGATTCTTTGACAAGAAAGGAATTGCTTTTGAACCGGAGGAATGATCCTCTGCCGGCCAAACCTGGCAGAGTACGGATTTTTCTATATAAAAGGGGCCGGAACTCTCTGCAGTCTCCGGCCTGAAAAATCGCAATTTCAGAAGTATTTATTTTTCAATTTTGTGGTGTAGACCATATACCAGACAAGCACGCCGAGAAAGACCGCAAGCCCGGTATAATCCAGCACCGGAATGGGCGTCACAAAGCAATGGATCATGTCGATCACCCCATATACCGTTGCCACGATCCCGAATACCAGCACCGCCGGCAGCGCTTTTTTCACAAATGCGGCTTTATCCCTGCACATATATTCCGAATACTTCTTTCCCAGGAGAAGCGTCTCATTGATGCTCCCGTTCCTCCGCATCTGTATATAGGCATACAGCCCATAGATCCCACATCCAAAAGCCATGATACTGACAAAGCCAAAAATATTCTCATCCATCGTTCTTCGATTCCTTTCTTGCTTACACTGCATCCCATCCCCTGATTATTCCAGGTAAAAACTATATACAGTGTAGCAGAAGGCGCAAAAAAAAGCAATCGGCGTTTACTTTTTTTCCCGGGCGTATTATGATATGGTTACAGGTCACACCTTGACCAGGCGTGACCTGTAACATAATATGATACAAGCGTCAGAGGATCATGCGTTTCATGCCTGCATAAAATGCATGACTTTGCGACGCAAAAAACATCTGAAGGAGGAGATCCATGGAAATCGAACGCAAATATCTGATCGAACGCTCGAAGATCCCTTTTGACCCGAAGGACTATCCGTGCCGCAGGATCGAGCAGGGATACCTGTGCACCGAACCGGTTGTACGGATCCGGCGTGACAACGACGACTATTACCTGACTTACAAATCAAAGGGCCTTTTGATCCGGGAAGAATACAACCTGCCGCTTACCCGCGAGGCATATACCCACCTGATCGAAAAAGCGGACGGACATCTGATCACCAAGGACCGCTATGTCATCCCCCTGGACGGCGGCCTGAACATCGAGCTGGACTTTTTCTCCGGTTATCTGGACGGCATGATCTTTGCCGAGGTCGAATTTCCGGATGAAGCGGCTGCCAATTCCTTCCAGCCTCCAAGCTGGTTCGGTGAGGATGTCACCTGCTCCCCGCAATACCAGAACAGCACGCTGAGCCGGCTGTAATTCCCATAAACCGCACGCCTGCCGTACCTTGCCGGCACAAAAATCCATTTGTACAGTTTTGTATGCTTTTCAAATATTTTCTCCATTATGTTGCATAATAACCCGTATCGGAAAATCATTGCTATAATTCAGGAAAGGAAATATGTCCTTTTTCGACATTTAACAGATTTTCCGGGAATCTTTTTCCCATATACGGAGGTGCATCGTGGCGAATATACAGCTTGCATACAATTTAAAAAGATATCGTGAAGCATATGGATTCACTCAGCAGGCATTGGCTGAGAGGATCAGCATCTCCCGTCAGGCATATTCCAACTATGAGACCGCAAAAAGAGATCCGGATCTGGATCTGCTGACCAAGCTGTGCGAGGTCTATTCCATCACGCTGGACCAGCTGGTACGCACGCCGTTCTCGGAGAATGAGTTTAAGGAATCCGTGGCTCCCTATCATATCTCCTACCGCAGCGGCACGGATGACATCCTCTATCTGACCGACGAGGAGATCCGGTTTGTATTGGAATACCGCGACGCCGAATGGGAGCGTCAGCATCTTGTCGCGTATGTATTGCATCAGATGAATCCCGAGGGCAGGTAACTCGATCACCTGCCCTGTTTTTGCGTCTATCCTGTATCTTACCTGCATCTATCCTGAAAGAGGAATCTATTTCCCGGTCAAACCGTATTTTTCTATCGGTATTTCGAAAATTTTGGAGAATTGTTATTGATTTTATTGCTTTATTATGTATAATATGATATTGAAGTTACAATGTCTGTTTCGCAGGAGAGGGCATCACATATCCTGTATATATGGACAAATATTGAAGAAGAGAGGTTAAATGAAGATGGCAGAACTCAATTTAAGTAAGTATGGTATTACCGGAACTACAGAAATTGTACACAATCCTTCATATGAAATGTTATTTGAAGAGGAAACAAGACCTGATCTGGAAGGTTATGAAAAGGGCCAGGTAAGCGAACTGGGTGCAGTCAATGTAATGACTGGTATCTATACGGGCCGTTCACCCAAAGATAAGTTCATCGTTATGGATGAAAATTCAAAGGATACCGTATGGTGGACTTCCGATGAGTACAAAAATGACAACCATCCGGCTTCTGAAGAGACATGGGCTGTTGTAAAGGATCTTGCTCTGAAAGAGCTCTCCAATAAGAGACTCTTTGTAGTAGACGCATTCTGCGGAACGAACGCTGATACCCGCATGGCAATCCGTTTTATCATGGAAGTTGCGTGGCAGGCACATTTTGTAAAGAACATGTTCATCCAGCCGACAGACGAAGAGCTGGCAAGCTTTGAGCCAGATTTCGTTGTTTACAACGCTTCCAAGGCAAAGGTGGAAAATTATAAAGAGTTAGGCCTGAATTCTGAGACAGCAGCAGTATTCAATATCACAAGCCGCGAGCAGGTCATCCTGAACACATGGTACGGCGGAGAGATGAAGAAGGGTATGTTCTCCATGATGAACTACTACCTGCCGCTGAAGGGCATCGCTTCCATGCACTGCTCCGCTAATACAGATATGAACGGCGAAAATACCGCGATCTTCTTCGGTCTTTCCGGAACAGGCAAGACAACGCTTTCCACAGACCCGAAGCGTCTCCTCATCGGTGATGACGAGCACGGCTGGGATGACAACGGCGTCTTCAACTTCGAAGGTGGCTGCTATGCGAAGGTCATCAACCTGGATAAAGAATCTGAGCCGGATATCTACAACGCGATCAAGCGCAACGCCCTGCTTGAGAACGTAACACTGGATGAGAACGGCAAGATCGACTTCAACGATAAGAGCGTGACCGAGAATACACGTGTATCTTACCCGATCGACCACATTGAAAAGATCGTCCGCCCGGTATCCGCGGCTCCGGCAGCGAAGGAAGTCATCTTCCTGTCCGCAGACGCGTTCGGCGTACTTCCTCCGGTATCCATCCTGACTCCGGAACAGACACAGTACTATTTCCTGTCCGGCTTTACCGCTAAGCTTGCCGGAACAGAGCGCGGTATCACAGAGCCGACACCGACCTTCTCCGCATGCTTCGGACAGGCATTCCTGGAACTGCATCCGACCAAGTACGGCGAAGAGCTTGTAAAGAGAATGGAAGCAAACGGCGCGAAGGCATATCTGGTAAATACCGGATGGAACGGCACAGGCAAGCGTATCACCATCAAGGATACCCGCGGTATCATCGACGCGATCTTAAGCGGCGATATCCTGAAAGCACCGACCAAGAAGATTCCGTACTTCAACTTCGAAGTTCCGACAGAGCTTCCAGGCGTAGATTCCGGTATCCTGGATCCCCGCGATACTTATGCAGATGCTGCTGAGTGGGAGACCAAGGCGAAGGATCTGGCTGAGAGATTCGTCAAGAACTTTAAAAAATATGAGGGCAATGAAGCTGGTAAGGCTTTGGTTTCCGCTGGTCCTCAGTTATAAATTTCAATACGAGATTGATTGGATCCGACTATAAGAAACAGGGGCAAAGGCTCCTGTTTCTTTCTTAGTAACTGTCCGGATCAATCTGCAAAACGTTTGCAGGATTTTTCCGCGCAGTCCCTTACTGCGGATCAGGAGGAACGAATATCCATGAAAACAAAAGCATTCAAAGCCGCCCTGCCTCATACCATCCCCATCTGTATCGGGTTTCTTTTTTTGGGGATGTCATACGGATTTCTCATGCGGAGCAAGGGCTTTTCCTTTGTCTATCCCATGTTCATGAGCCTGTTCATCTTTGCCGGTTCTATGGAATTTGTCACGGTGGAACTGCTGCTGTCCGCCTTTCATCCGCTGCATGCCTTTTTCCTGGCGCTGATGGTCAATGCGAGGCATCTGTTCTACGGGATCTCCATGCTGGAAAAGTATAAGAATACGGGCTGGAAAAAGCCTTATCTGATCTATGGGATGTGCGACGAATCCTTTACAGTCAACTGTACCGTGACGCCGCCCCCGGATGTGGACAGGGGATGGTTCATGCTCTTTGTGACGCTGCTGAATCAGATGTACTGGGTCGCGGGCGCGACCATGGGAGCCCTTCTGGGATATGTTATCCATTTTGACACGACAGGCATCGAGTTCGTCATGACGGCGCTGTTTGTCGTCATGTTCTTCAACCAGTGGGAGGAATCTAAGGATCACCGCCCGGCCCTCATTGGCCTGGGCTGTTCGCTTCTCTGCCTGCTGGTATTCGGAAGCCAGGGCTTTATCCTGCCTGCCATGGCACTGATCATCCTGTGTTTTTCCATAGGCAGAAGGTACCATAAGAAGGAGGAGACGCCATGACAACCGCACAGAGTATTCTCACGATCCTGGCCGTCGTGCTGGGAACCATGACGACACGCTTCCTTCCTTTTTTCATATTTCCGGAGGGCAAGGAGCCGCCCCGCTATATTACATATCTTGGAACGGTCCTGCCCTATGCGGTGATCGGGCTGCTGGTAGTGTACTGCTTAAAGGACGCGTTCGGCGGCGGACATTTTGCCCTGCCGGAGCTGATCGCCATTCTTTTTATTGTGATTCTGCATAAGTGGAAAAGGAATACCTTGCTCAGCATCGGAGGCGGAACGGTTTTATATATGTTTCTGGTACAGACGGTTTTTCGATAATACTGTTGCTGGAAAAATACACATCATATCACATAAAAATAGACGGAGGTTTTTTTAATGGAAAAGAAACTATCAAGAGAAGACGCATGGAAAATGCTGACAGACTACACAAAGTCTCCTGCCCTGCAGCAGCACGCTCTGGCTGTGGAAGCTGTGATGAGTCACTTCGGACGCCTGAACGGCGAGGATGAGGAGGTCTGGGGCGTGGCAGGACTGCTGCACGACCTGGATTATGAACAGTTCCCGGAGGAGCATTGCAAAAAGGCCGAGGAGATCATGCGTGAGCATGGAATTGACGAGGTCTACATCCGCGCCATGAGCTGCCACGGATACGGACTCTGTACGGACACAAAACCAGAAAGCCAGATGGAGAAGGTGCTGTATACGATCGACGAGCTGACCGGCCTGATCAACGCAGCCTGTCTGATGCGCCCCTCCAAAAGCGTATTGGACCTGGAGGTGAAGTCTGTAAAGAAAAAATTCAAGGACAAGCGGTTCGCCGCCGGCGTAGACCGCGACGTCATCCGCAAAGGTTCTGAAATGCTGGGAATGGAACTGGACGAGGTGATCCGGGAGACCATCGAAGGGATGAAGGAAAAGGCAGAAGAGATCGGATTGAAGGGGAATCTGTAGACTTTTATTGGTTTTCGGACGCTATTTTCCAGGCATCTGCTTTTCCCGTTATTCGATCATTTTCTAAAACTGCACGGCCGCAAGCATCAATCTGTTTTCTAAATGCCTCGCTATACTTTGTGAAACGGCCGCATGGCCATAATGGGATGCCCTTGGGCATGACAAAAGAAAGCAAGGAATGTCGGGACAGCGTAAAGAAAAAAGGCTATACTTGAACCACAGCATACAGCAGGAGGTGGAGCATCATGGAATGGGCAGATGCCATCAGCGAAGCGGTCAATTTTATGGAAAGCCATATTACAGAACATATTACCATGTACGACGTGGCAAATCATGTAAATATTTCGCCGTTTTATTTTCACAAGGGTTTCAGTATCCTGTGCGGATTTTCTATAGCGGAATACATCCGAAACCGCAGAATGGCGCTCGCGGGGGAGGAACTGATCACCAGCGACATTACGGTTATGGAGCTTGCCATGAAGTACGGCTATGATTCTTCCGACAGTTTTACAAAAGCCTTTTCCCGTTTTCATGGGTATACGCCTCTGGCAGTGCGCAGGAATCAGACAATGGTCAAAACTTTCGCGCCGCTGAAGCTGACAATTTCATTGAAGGGTGGTTATATTATGGATTACAGAATTGTCAAAAAAGAAGCCTTTACTGTTTTAGGAGTGTCAAAGGAGTTCCGCTATGAGAATGCGAAGCAGGAGATTCCCCTGTTTTGGCAGGAGCACTATTCTTCGGGAAAAGGGGAATCTGTCTGCGGAATGTTCGGCATCAACATCGATCCGCAGATGGGGAATGAGACATTTGAGTATCTGATCGCAGATGTGTATCATCCGTCTGCAGATATTCCGGACGGGTTTGCCGTAAGGATGATCCCGGCGTTTACATGGGCGGTTTTCCCCTGCCGTGGCGCGCTCCCGAATGCATTGCAGGACGTCAATACAAAGATATTCTCGGAATGGCTTCCCGCATTGCAGGATTATGAATTTGCGGCAGGATACTGCGTTGAGATGTATGACGCGCCGGACAAGTATCCTAAGGGAACCGATGATGAAAATTATTATACCGAGATCTGGATCCCTGTCAAAAAGAAATAAGCGGTCTATGATTTTCCCCCTGCCCTGCTGCCAATGTCCTGCTTGCAGCAAGGCAGGGGGATTTATGCTTTTCATTTTGTGCGCGCTTCACGTCTCAGATACTCCCGGATCAGCAGCGGCTGTATGTCAGGATATGTCCAGGCCTCCGGCAGTTCTTCAAAGAACTCCACCTTTTCTATCTCGCTGTGCAGTTCCTGTTCAAACTTCCTGATCTCTGCATAAAACAGCATCCCAAAGGTCTCTTCCCCTGTTTGATTGACCCGTGTCCGCCCGATTACGGAATAAACGCAGACAGGACGGAGGTCGTATTCTATAGCGCCTGTCTCTTCATATAATTCCCTTTTTGCAGTTTCCAGGATACTTTCATGTTCTTCTCTATGGCCGCCGGGCACTTCGTATGTATTTCTGTCTTTGTGCTTACAGAATACCCATTTCCCATCTGCCCTGGAAATAATGACGGCGAATTTTAAATTCGAATCTTCTACTGTTGGGCCGCTGAAAGGCGCCTCGTTATTCACGTCCCTGCGGGACGAGTGTACTTCGTCCAATAAGGGATAAAATTTCACTTCCATTCGTTCTTCTCCCAGTCAATTGCAGCATCTATTTACGAAAACACTCAACTGTACGGTTAGATGCTCTAAAGAACATCCAACCTACTCATCCATTCGCAAAAACCTTGCTGACGCACTCTTACGTCTGCTAACACAGCTGTACGGTCAGAAAATGCTCAGCTGCGGGTCCCGTAAAGATTTCACTTTCCTGTCTGTCACCCGATCCTCCGGCTCCATCCTTCCGCAGAGCAGCGGCGAATCCGCATCATAGCATGCTATGCATTTTTGCACCTGTTCCCCGTTATAATTCGCATAGCAATACCGGCACCCATTTCCGCAGGTATTGTAGGCTCCCACATCGATACTTTCACAGCAGCCGCAGGCTTCTCTCTGGTTTTTGTCCTTTTCTGCGCTCAGTGAACATCCCGCAATCTTCTCGATCTGCTTTTTGTCAATACAGCTTCCGTGCCGGATTCCCACATCCTGCAGATTGATCTGCTCCGCACAGGTTTCGACCGTCAGCCCGCAGCTATTTGCAATGTGCGACATTCCCTTCGCGATTTCCGTCATTTCTTCCCTGCTCAGGTTCTTTATATGCAGATCCTTTGTATTGCGCAGCGTTTTCGCATAAAAATCCACAAAGCTGATGACCGCCTTTTCCGTGTAACCTTTGAGACAGCCGACAATCTCTTCAAATGCTTTCAAGTGATATTCCATCGTATACCTGTCATTTACCAGGATCGGATCGTACCGCCAGACGACTCTCTCCTTCCCCGCTTTTTCAGATAATCTCTGAAATGTACCGATCAGCTCTTTCCTTTTATCCGGAAGCCCCGGTTCGATATCCCTTCCATATCCCGTCAGCGTAAACTGAAAATAAAAGGGATATTCCCGCAGTTCATCCAGCCTTTCCAGCATCGGCGCCGGATTTTTGCTCCAGAACACGATGCAGTCCACCACTTCCGGAGACAGAGCGATCCTGCTCACCTGACGGGGATTCATCGGGTTTCTGACATACAGAAAGCCTTCCCGGATCCGCCGGAAAAACCACTCCGCATAGAAGGCGGGGATATCTGTTCTTCTGCTGACACTTAAGATCATAATATTTTTATCCTTTTTTACTGCACTGGAGACATTCAAAACGTATCTTCCCTTGCCTTTGCCCTGAATTGCCTTAATCAAGCCCTGTGCCTCCATCATTTTAAAAACCGCAGTCTCCTGACGGAAACTGCGATTTTTTATTTTTCATTGCTCTCAACCAGATGCCGGATCAGCATATGCCCCTTCTCCACCAGGATCCCGCTCTCCTGCCCGGTCTTTTCATCGTACCGGACCGCTTTGCCGCCCAGATCCGCAGTGCTGTCATACAGCAGATAGGGAACCGGATCCCCGACATGGGTGCGCACCCGAACCGGAGTCGGATGATCGGGCAGTACCAGCATGCGGAAGTCCATACCTTCCGCTTCCAGGGTTTTCGCGATCGGGCCGATGATCTGCGCATCGATCCGCTCGATCGCCGTGATCTTGTCCGTAAAGCTCCCCTGATGTCCCATCTCGTCCGGAGCCTCGATATGGATATACACAAAATCCATATCCCCCCGGAGCGCATCTATGGCTGCCTGTCCCTTGCCCGTGTAGTTCGTATCCAAGCCGCCGTTGGCGCCTTCCACGGTGATATTTCGCATTCCTGCGCCCACCGCAATGCCTTTCAGCAGATCCACGGCAGAGACCATGGCGCCCTTCAGATGATGCTCCTGCTCAAAGGAGGTCAGCGCGGGCCGGGTGCCGGCTCCCCAGAACCAGGCGGAGTTGGCCGGGTTCAGTCCCTGTTCCTTCCGCTTCACATTGATGGGATGGCCCGACAGGATGTCATAGCTCTTCACCATCATCTCCCGGAGCACCGGGTCTGCCGGCAGGTATTCCCCAATCCGCCGGGTCAATATGTCATGGGGCGCAGTCAGCTCCACCACTCTGCCCTGCTTCCAGATCAGCAGATGCCGGTAGCTGGTTCCCACATAAAACTCATACCCGTCCCGCTTCAATCCTTCCTTCAATGCCTCGATCAGGACTGCCGCGTCCTTGCTGCTGATCTCTCCTGCGCTGTGATCCAGGATCCGCCGGTCCTCGTAGTTTTCTTCCTCCTCAGACAGTGTCACCACATTGCAGCGGAACGACACGTCATCCTCTTTCATATCCACCCCGATGCTCAGCGCTTCCAGCGGGGAACGCCCGGAATAGTATTTAACCGGGTCGTATCCCATGACCGACAGGTTGGCCGTATCGCTGCCCGGAGACATCCCCTCCGGCACCGTCCGCACCATGCCGATCTCGGAGCGGGGAGCCAGCCGGTCCATATTGGGCGTGCGCGCCGCTTCCAGAGGCGTCCTTCCATCCAGCTCCGGCAGCGGTTCATCCGCCATCCCGTCGCACAAAACAATCACATATTTTTTCATCATGCCCCACTACCCTTCCACACGGATCCTGTGAAGGATCCCCGGGAACTCTTTTGCATTTTCCTCGTAAGCCCGCTCGGTCAGCACGCCGGTCAGGAATCCGAATTCCCCTTCCAAGCCGTCTGCCCTGACAATCTCCACCGATCCAAATTTACTTTCCACGTGAGCTTTCAGCGCCTCCGGCTCCCCGGAGATCCGGACAAAGAACCGTTTGCTTGTATCTTCAAAGGGAAGCAGCTCCAGCTTGTCGCTCTTCCACATGGTCATGATATTTCTGTGAAGATGCTTTGCCTCGTCCACCACGTCGGCCACCACCGCGCTGGCGGTGGGAAGCTTGCCGGCTCCGCTGCCGTAGAACATGGCGTCTCCGAGGACATTTCCATGGACAAAGATCGCGTTGAACACGTCATTGACACTGTACAGCGGATGCTCTTTTCTCAGCAGATACGGCGCAACCATGGCCTGCAGAAGATCTCCCTGCCGCTTGCTGGTGGCCAGCAGCTTGATGGTCATCCCCATGGCCTTTGCGTACATCATGTCCTCTTTGGTGATATGGGTGATGCCTTCGGTGTAAATGTCTTCGAAGTCTACCTGCTGCCCGGAGATCAGGGAGGACAGAATGGCGATCTTGCGGCAGGCGTCATAGCCTTCCACATCCGCCTCCGGATTGCGCTCCGCATAGCCCTTCTCCTGTGCTTCCCTGAGCACGTCGTCATAATCCGAGCCCTCATAGAACATTTTCGTCATCATATAGTTGGTGGTTCCGTTCAGGATACCGGTGATCTCTTCGATCTCGTCCGCCGTCATGGAGGAATTTAAGGGCCGGATGATCGGGATTCCGCCTCCTACGCTTGCCTCGAACAGGAAATTGATGTCCCGCTCCCGGGCAATGGACAAAAGCTCCGCCCCGTGCTTGGCAACCAGCGCCTTGTTCGAGGTAGCTACGCTTTTTCCGGCCAGGAGACATTTTTTCACAAAGGTATAGGCCGGCTCGATCCCGCCCATAACCTCCACTACGATCTGAATCTCCGGATCATTTACAATGATGTCAAAATCATGGACGATCTTTTCCTGGATCGGATCCCCAGGGAAATCCCGCAGATCCAGCACATATTTGATACAGAGCTCGTCACCGATCCTCTGGTTGATACGCGCCCCGTTGGTGTTGATCACCTCCACCACGCCGGAGCCTACCGTACCATACCCCATTACTGCTATATTTACCATCTTTTTCTCTCTTTCCTTTCTATTATTTACCGGAAGCGCTCAGATAGGCATTGATAAACGGATCAATATTGCCGTCCATCACGCTGCCCACATTGCTGATCTCCGCATTGGTCCGATGATCCTTGACCATCGTGTAGGGCTGCATCACATAAGAGCGGATCTGATTTCCGAAATTGATGTCCTTGATGTCTCCGCGGATATCGGACATCTTCTCCGCCTGCTCCTGCTGTTTCAGCACATACAGCTTGGATTTCAGCATCTGCATGGCCTTGTCCTTGTTCTGGTGCTGGGAACGTTCATTCTGGCACTGTACCACGATTCCCGTAGGAAGATGGGTGATCCGGATCGCCGAGGAGGTCTTGTTGATGTGCTGGCCTCCCGCACCGCTGGAGCGGTATGTATCGATCCGAAGGTCATCGTCATTGATGTCGATCTCAATGTCATCCTCAATATCCGGGATCACGTCGCAGGAAGAAAATGACGTCTGCCGCTTGCCCGCTGCATTGAACGGGGAAATCCGCACCAAACGGTGTACTCCCTTCTCCGAGCGCAGGAAGCCGTAGGCATTCTCGCCGGACACCTCAAAGGTCACGCCCTTGATCCCGGCCACATCCCCTTCCAGGTAGTCCAGAACTTCCAGCGAAAAGCCTTTTTTCTCCGCCCACCGGCTGTACATCCGGTAGAGCATTCCTGTCCAGTCGCAGGACTCGGTTCCCCCGGCCCCCGCGTGCAGCGTCACGATGGCATTGCTCTTATCGTACTCTCCGGTCAGAAGAGTCTGGATCCGTAGTTCTTCAAATTCCGCCTTGAAACGCTCCAGCTCCTCCTGAATCTCCGCGATCGTGTCCTCATCCGGCTCTTCCTCACTCATCTCGATCAGAAGCCCCAGATCCTCATGGTCCGCAAACATTCCCTCGATCTGTTTGACCGAATCCTGAAGGCTTTTCAGTTCCTTCATCGTGTGCTGGGATTCCTCCGGCTTATCCCAGAATCCCGGTTCTTCAATATTTCTTTCCAGTTCTTCGATTCTTTCCTTCTTTGACGCTAAGTCAAAGTGAATCCCTCAAATCTTTCAGCGGTTCTTCATATGCAAGCAGAGTTGCTTTTAATTCATCTAATAAAACCACCTTAATCACCTCTTTCATTTTAATTTTATTTTTTAGACTGTTCACACGGCAGACCACAGACCCGTCTGCTGCGCAGACTATTCGCTGCTTACGCAGCTTCTGTCTGTGGTTGTTGGGCGTCCCGCCCAATATCAGTATGAAAAATCAGCCTTTAGCAAGTAAACTTGCACAGTCTGTTTTTTCATACTGCTGCCGTTCTGGATATGATCATTTCCTTCCGCAGCACTGCTTATACTTCTTGCCGCTGCCGCAGGGACACGGGTCGTTGGGATAGACCTTCTTCGTGTCACGCCGCTTCGGGGCGCGCACCGCGCTGTCGTCCTTGTTGGTGCCGGTCACCTTAGCAACCTGCTCCCGCTCCACCTTCTGCTCTACCCGTACATGGAACAGGGTACGGATGGTAATCTCGGCAATGGCATTGGTCATCTCGCCGAACATGTCATACCCCATCATCTTATACTCAACCAGTGGATCCCGCTGTCCATAAGCCTGCAGGCCGATTCCCTGACGGAGCTGGTCCATGTCGTCGATGTGATCCATCCATCTTCCGTCAATGGCCTTGAGCAGCACAACACGCTCCAATTCCCGGATATGCTCCGGCTCCGGGAACTCCGCTTCCTTCGCCTCATATGCCTTGACAGCCCGTTCCTTGAGCAGATGCTTCAGCTCCTTCTGCTGCATGTCCTCGACTTCCTTTGCAGGCGGAAGCACAAGCTGCGGGATCACCCCATGGAGCGCCACATCCAGTCCGGCCAGATCCCACTCTTCCGAATCCACTTCCGCGGATACATACCGGTCTACGGTATTCTCCACATACTCGGTGATCATGTTGTAAACCGTATCCCGCATGCTCTCTCCGTCCAGCACCCGGCGGCGTTCCCCGTAGATGATCTCCCTCTGTTCATTCATGACCTGGTCATATTCCAGCAGGTTCTTACGGATTCCGAAATTGTTGCTCTCTATCTTCTTCTGCGCCTTCTCAATAGCGCTGGAAAGCATCTTATGCTCGATCTGTTCGTCCTCTTCCACGCCCAGCGTATTGAACACGCTCATCAGCTTCTCGGAACCGAACAGACGCAGCAGGTCATCCTCCAGGGAAATGTAAAAGCGGGATTCTCCCGGGTCGCCCTGACGTCCGGAACGTCCCCGGAGCTGGTTGTCGATCCGCCTGGACTCGTGCCGCTCCGTACCGATGATCTTCAATCCGCCGGCTGCCTTGGCCTCCTCGTCCAGCTTGATATCCGTACCGCGGCCTGCCATGTTGGTGGCGATGGTCACAGCCCCGTGCAGTCCGGCGTCCGCCACGATTTCCGCTTCCATCTCATGGAACTTGGCATTCAGGACATTGTGCTGGATTCCCTGCTTTTTCAGCATTTTGCTCAAAAGCTCCGATACCTCGATGGTAATGGTACCCACCAGAACCGGCTGTCCTTTGGCATGGGCTTCCTTGACCGCTTCCACGACTGCCCGGTACTTCCCTTCCTTCGTCTTATAGACCGCGTCGTCCAGATCCTTTCTCTGGACCGGAAGGTTGGTCGGGATCTCTACGACGTCCATCCCGTAAATATCCCGGAATTCCTTTTCCTCTGTCAGCGCGGTACCGGTCATACCGCTCTTCTTCTCGAATTTATTGAACAGATTCTGGAAGGTAATGGTGGCCAGGGTCTTGCTCTCCCGCCTGACCTTCACATGCTCCTTCGCTTCAATGGCCTGATGGAGTCCGTCCGAATAGCGCCGTCCCGGCATGATACGTCCGGTAAATTCGTCAACGATGACCACCTCTCCTTCCGGGGTCACCACATAATCCTGGTCGCGGAACATCAGATTGTGCGCCCGCAGCGCAAGGATGATATTGTGCTGAACCTCTAAGTTCTCCGGATCGGCCAGGTTTTCCAGATGGAAGAACTTCTCCACCTTCTTCACACCGTCCTCGGTCAGGTTGACAGACTTTTCCTTTTCATTGACAATGTAATCTCCGGTCTCTTCGATCTCCTCTCCCATGATGGCATTCATCTTGGAAAATTCGCCGCTGGCCTCGCCCCGCTCCAGCTGCCTTGCCAGGATATCGCAGGCTTCATAGAGCTTTGTAGACTTGCCGCTCTGTCCGGAAATGATCAGCGGCGTCCTTGCCTCGTCGATCAGAACCGAGTCCACCTCGTCGATGATCGCGTAATGGAGCCCCCGCTGCACCAGCTGCTCCTTGTAGATGACCATATTGTCGCGGAGATAATCAAATCCCAGTTCATTGTTGGTCACATAGGTGATATCACAGTTATACTGCTTACGGCGCTCGTCATTGTCCATGCTGTTGAGCACGACGCCCACCGTCAGTCCCAGGAATTCATGTACCTTGCCCATCCACTCCGCGTCACGCTTTGCTAGATAGTCATTGACCGTGACAATGTGGACGCCTTCTCCCGGCAGCGCATTCAGATATGCCGGCAGCGTAGATACCAGCGTCTTACCTTCTCCGGTCCTCATCTCCGCGATCCTGCCCTGATGCAGGATCACACCGCCGATCAGCTGAACCCGGTAATGCCGCATGCCTAAGCTTCTGACCGCCGCTTCCCTGACAGCCGCAAATGCCTCCGGCAGAAGGTCATCCAGGGTCTCGCCTTCCTCCAGCCGCGCCCGGAACTCCCGGGTCTTGCCCTTGAGCTCCTCATCACTGAGCGCCTGCATCTCAGGCTCCAATGCCTCGATCCGGTCTACGATCGGGTAAATACGCTTCAGTTCGTTTTCGCTGTGCGTACCAAATATTTTCTCTATCAAGCCCATAATCTGCAATTAACTCCTTCTTATGTTTATTCAGATTGTATTTTAACACTAACTTCCCTCAAATTCAACAGATTCATAGTTTATTAACAAACTCCAGGGGAAATTTGAAAAAAACCGCTGGACTTATCTTATATCAAATCCTGTGGATTTTCAAGTTGTTTTCATTCTGCAAAGCTCCCGGTAGGGGATATTTCCACCGAACAGATCCAGCGCGCTCCCGATGGTAAAGTCCAGCCTCCCGCCGCTGATCCCGCGGAAATGCTCCAGTTCCTCCATACTTCCGATGCCCCCTGCATAGGTCATCTCCGCACCGTTCCATTCTGCCAGCAGCCGTACCAGCTCTTCCTCCACTCCCGAGGACTTGCCCTCCACATCGACCCCGTGGATCAAAAATTCATCACACTCTCCTGCCAATGCTTCCAATGTTCTCCGCTCCAGCTTTACCTCTGTAAATGTCTGCCAGCGGTCCGTCACAATATAGTATGCCCCGTCCCGCTTCCGGCAGCTTAAGTCCAGGACGATATGCTCCCGTCCCACCGCACGCTTCAGCTTTTCCAGATTTTCCCTCTGAAACACTTCGTTTTGAAATACATAGGAGGTCACGATCACGTGGCTGGCGCCTGCTTCGAGAAAATCACCCGCATTGTCCGCCGTGATCCCTCCTCCGATCTGCAGGCCCCCGGGATATTCCCGCAGCGCGGATAATGCCTGCCTTCTGTCTGCCTCATAGTAGGGGGAATCCTGACCATTCAGAAGGATCATGTGCCCGCCCGCGAGCCCGTCCTTTCTGTACAGCTTCGCATAATAAGCCGCATCCAGCTCCGAAGCAAAATTGGTCTTTGCCTGGTCTCCCTGATCCTTGAGGCTTCCTCCTACGATCTGTTTTACTTTTCCGTTATGTATATCAATACAAGGTCTGAACCTCATTTTTCCGCTCCTGTCCCTCTCTGTCTCACCGCACCGTTTACATGGAACTCCCTTTATTCAGATCGAAGATTACAAATATGATGTCGCATGAAAATATAAGACGGATCCTGAAATATGGAAAAAGGAGCCGTACTGCATCCCCGGCTCCCCTGCCTTTGTGCTATCCTCACGGCTGATGAAATCTGCCGCTCAGTATAGCTGCTGTCAGTTGTTACGCGTCAGACCTTGATCAGACGGTTCCTGTAACTATCTGTTATTGTCGTCATCTGCCACATCATCAATGCCGTCCCTTACATCATCTATCGCATCCCCGATCACGCCGTCCCCTTCGTTTCTGTCGGTGGTTCCGTTATTGTTGGTGGTTCCGTTATTCCTGTCGGTTCCATTGGTCGTATTGTTCTTGTTGGTTCCATTCGTCGTGTTGTTCTTATCGGTCCCGTTGTTCTTGTTGGTCCCGTTGGTGGTATTGTTTTTGTTGGTGCTGCTGTTCCCGCCGGTAGCATCATTCATATTGTCGTTCCGGTCCACATTCTCCGTGTCTGTCTGGTCCGCGCCATTGGTATCATTGTTCCTGCCGCAGGCAGTCATACTCCCGATCACACCGGTACATACCATTAATAATAGAAGCTTCTTATATCTTTTCATAGTTTTTTCTCCCTTTCAAAAAATATTTTTTCATACATGTAATATCCGCAAAATTCCGAATACTATGTATGGAAATTTTTTCTAAAAATATTTTCGAAAGGTACAAAAAACTATACCCAAGGGCACCCTCTGCCATTACTTTCTATCGCTTCTCCTTGATCTCGCCGCTCCGGTACGCCGCCAGCAGCGCTTCCAGATCCGAGATCCGCTCTCTCAGGTTCATGCCCGCATCCGTATCGCCCACCAATCGCCGTTCCATCACCCGCTTGATGATCACGCTCTCGGAGTGGATATCGCTTTCCCGCTCGATAGCCGCCTCTGTAGATTCGAAGGGCTCATGCGCCACCAGGCGCAGCCCGTAGGAATTATAGATCAGAGTATAGCCTGCGATCCCGGTCTCCTTCTGGTATGCCTTGGAAAATCCTCCGTCAATGACCATCACCTTGCCGTTGCATTTGACCGGGCTTTCTCCATTTTTACGCTTCACCGGAACATGGCCGTTGACGATGTAAGCGCTCTCCGGCGACAAACCGAATTCCCGCATCACATTGTCGATCACGTCTTCTTTTTCCAGAAGCTTATAATAGGGGTTCTTCTTTTCCACATGGGTCTCCTTCTCCGCCAGAAAATACCGCTCGAAGGTAGCCATCTTATCCTTGCCGAACAGCGGGGAATCCGGGCTCAGCCAGATATACCACATGATGTCCTTTCCGTTTTCCCGGTCCTGCTCATCCAGAGCAAAGAAGCCCTTGCGCACATAGCGGTCCAGCGCGTCATACAGGGAACGCCCCTTGAAGGTATGTCCGAAAAGGCTCACCTCTCGCAGGCTCCCGTCCTCATTCAGCGGCACGCATCCGTGATACAGCAGGTTGTTGTTGTGCACCTTGTAGAGGTTCCCTTTCGTCAGCAGAAGCCGCATATGCTCCTGCAGCTTCTCGCAGCCCAGGAACGCGCGTTCCAGGCGCTCCATCACTTCCTCTTCCTCCTCGGACAGCGCATACGGATCCTTCGGGTCAATGGTCGGGAAATTCATATCCAGCATCGCGTATTCCTTTCCATCCAGGGTAATGGTTCCTTTCTCATAATCGATCCTGTGGAGCAGCGCCCGGTCCTCCATATGAAATCCCTTCTGCCGCTGGACAATCTGTCCCTCCACCTTGAACTGGATCACGGAGATTGCCTTATGGATCCGCAGGTTCATCTCCATCTCCGCCTTGCTGATGGTATTGTCCTGCCCTTTCAGGGTAAAGCAGGTACAGGGATCCGTCTCATAGACACGCATGGCAAAAGACGCCAGCGGCAGGAGATTGATGCCGTACCCGTCCTCCAGAATATCCAGATTCCCATAGCGCGCGCAGATCCGGATGGCGTTGGCAATACAGCCCCGCTGCCCCGCCGCGGCGCCCATCCACAGCACATCATGGTTCCCCCACTGGATATCCAGGGAATGGTAGTTCATCAGCTTGTCCATGATGATATGCGGCCCCGGTCCCCGGTCATAGATATCTCCCACAATATGAAGGTGATCCACGACCAGGCGCTGGATCAGGGAGGAGATCGCCGCAATAAACCCTTCCGCTCTGCCTATCCGGATGATCGTCATGATGATCTCATTATAGTAGGATTCCTTATCGTTGACCTCCGCCTTCTCCGTGATCAACTCCTCGATGACATAGGCAAAATCCTTCGGCAGGGCTTTGCGCACCTTGGAGCGGGTATACTTGCTCGCCGCCCGCTTGCTCACCTCGATCAGACGGTACAGGTTGACCTTGTACCAGTCCTCCATATTATCCTCTGTCTTCCTTACGATCCGCATCTTCTCCCTCGGATAATAGATCAGCGTCGCCAGAGACCGTTTTTCCCTTGTACTTAATGTATTGCCGAAGACCTCATCGATCTTGCGGCGCACAGACCCGGAACCGTTTTTCAGCACATGGGCAAATGCCTCGTACTCGCCGTGCACATCCGTAATAAAATGCTCCGTCCCCTTCGGCAGATTTAAGATCGCCTGTAAATTAATGATCTCCGTAGACGCCGCCGCGATCGTAGGATACAGATCCGACAGCCGTTCCAGATATCTTGTCTCTAAATTCTTCATTCAAACGTCCCTCATTTGCGTCCTATGGAATATAGTTCCGCCCCTCCTAAAACTGAATCACATCGCTCATATCATACATCCCTGCCGGCTTTCCCGCCAGGAACCTGGCCGCTTCCACAGCCCCCTTGCCGAAAACGCTTCTGGAAAACGCGGTATGCTTAAACTCGATCACCTCGTCCACACCTGCAAAGATCACTTCATGCTCTCCCACGATCGTCCCGCCGCGAACCGCGGAGATCCCGATCTCCTTCCCGTCTCTCTTCTGGCGCGCCTGGCTTCTGTCGTATACATAGTGATATTCTCCGTTCAGCGCTTCGTTGATAGAATCCGCCAGCGCCAGCGCCGTGCCGCTGGGGGCGTCCAGCTTCTGGTTATGATGGCGTTCCACCAGCTCCATGTCATATCCTGCCGGGGCAAGCGCCTTTGCCGCATCTTTCAAAAGCTTCAGCAGCAGATTGATCCCCATGGACATATTCGCGGACTTCAGGATTGCTGTTTTTTCCGATGCCTCAGCAATCTTTTTCAGCTGCTCCTCCGAATATCCCGTGGAACAGAGCACCGCCGGGACCTGCTTTTCCACACAGTATGCCAGAACGTCCTCCAGGGCGGATGCCGTAGAGAAGTCGATCACCACATCCACGCTGACATCACATTTTGCGATCGTGTCAAAGACCGGATAGGGATTCTGCACCTCCTGATAGGTGTCTACTCCCGCCGCGATCGAGATTCCCGGATCCTCCTTCACCAGGCCGGTAATCATCTGTCCCATCCTCCCATTGCATCCATGCATCAAAACATTTACCATGTTGTTCTCCTCCTCGTCTATGATATGAGCCTGCCGCCCGAAAAAGGTTACAATTCACGGCCTGACCGGCCGCCTTGCAGCAAGCTGCAGGGCACCGTGAATCGTAACCAAAAAGGTCTCAGACATAAATAAAGGATATCACATTTGAGAAGATTCCTCAATAAATGATATCCCTTTAACAAACTTTTCACTTTTCATTGGACTGCTATTTTAAATCATTCTATTTTACTCTCTTCTAATCCTCCTCCGGGCATTCCAGCTTGCTGACGGATACCTCGTATGCCGTCCGCGTCTCTGTCTCTGTCTCTGATATTTTTTTCACATAATCCCGGCTCTGGATCCTGCCCAATATCCGGACATGCTCCCCCACCTCAAAGCCGGACGCATAGCGCGCGTTCCTGCCCCAGCAGATACAGGGGATATAATCTGATTTTCCATAGGGGCGGTTCACTGCCAGCAGCAGGTCCGCAATTTCCCTCCCAAGCGGTGTCTTCCGATAGATGGGCTTCTTGCAGATGTAGCCCTCCAGAAGGATATGGTTGGTCTTTGCCCCGTCCAGCTCCTCCTCGATAAATTCTGCTTCCCGGACAAACACGGACAGTACAAGGCGGTTCTTCTGCTCCTCATGCCTGTTGTAGGACCGGAACTGTCCGGATACCATGATAAATTCTCCGGTGTAATCCTGCGTCACATCGATCAGCCGTTCTGAGATCATCAGCGGAATCCGGTCCTCGGAATTGCTCAGTCGGCGTACCAGCACGTCTACCATATAAAAGCCTTCTCCGAAGACTTCATGGCTGTATGTAAATCCGGACGCCACTTCACCCATGATCGTTACCTGGTTGTTTTCAATAATCTTATCTGACATAATTTATAGGTCTCCCTTCCTCTGTGCGGTATTTTTGAGTCACTACTAATTTTATGACGGGCAGTCTTAGGATAGAACAAAAATCCCCCCTAAATCGTTCGACATTTTCTCTCGACAATTTTCCTCTTTTTTTCCTCTATATTTTATGATAGAATGAGTACGCTGTAAATATGCAACAGTTATTTTATACTTTATTGATTTAGAAAGGTAAGGTATCACATCATGAAGACCAAACGAGAAGATGTAAGAAATATTGCGATCATCGCTCATGTAGACCACGGCAAGACAACCCTGGTGGATGAGCTTTTAAAACAGAGCGGCGTATTCCGTGAAAATCAGGAAGTAGCGGAGCGTGTCATGGATTCCAACGATATCGAGCGGGAACGCGGCATCACGATCCTGTCCAAGAACACCGCCGTATTTTACAAGGGCACCAAGATCAATATCATCGACACCCCGGGGCACGCGGATTTCGGCGGTGAGGTGGAGCGTGTGCTCAAGATGGTCAACGGCGTCATCCTTGTAGTGGATGCCTTCGAGGGCGCCATGCCGCAGACCAAATTCGTACTGCGAAAGGCATTAGAGCTGGATCTTCCGGTCATCGTGTGCATCAACAAGATCGACCGTCCCGAAGCCCGCCCGGATGAGGTGATCGATGAAGTCCTGGAGCTGTTCATGGATCTGGACGCCTCCGACGAACAGCTGGAATGCCCCTTCGTCTACGCTTCCGCAAAGGCAGGCGTGGCCGTGCTGGATCTGACGGACGAGGAAAAGAACATGGAACCGCTGTTCGAGACGATCCTGAATTATATCCCGGCTCCGGAGGGCGATCCCGACGCGCCCACTCAGGTCCTGATCAGCACCATTGACTACAATGAATACGTGGGCCGCATCGGCGTGGGCAAGGTGGACAACGGCACCATCTCCGTGAATCAGGAGGTGCTCCTGATGAACCACCATGACCCGGACAAGCAGCAGAAGGTCAAGATCAGCAAGCTCTATGAATTTGACGGACTGAATAAGGTGGATGTAAAGGAAGCAGGCATCGGTTCCATCGTTGCCATCTCCGGCATCTCCGACATTTCCATCGGAGATACCCTGTGCTCCCCGGAGAATCCGACCCCCATCCCGTTCCAGAAGATTTCCGAGCCTACGATCTCCATGCAGTTCATCGTCAACGACAGCCCCTTCGCCGGACAGGAGGGTAAATTTGTCACCTCCCGGCATATCCGCGACCGTCTGTTCCGGGAGTTGAACACCGATGTCAGCCTCCGGGTGGAGGAGACGGAAAACGCGGACAACTATAAGGTTTCCGGACGCGGGGAACTCCATCTGTCCGTACTGATCGAGAATATGCGCCGGGAGGGCTATGAATTTGCGGTCAGCAAGGCCGAGGTGCTGTACAAGACCGATGAAAACGGGAAAAAACTGGAGCCCATGGAAGCCGCGTTCGTAGATGTCCCCGACGAATTTACCGGCACCGTCATTGACAAGCTCAGCCAGCGGAAAGGGGAGCTGCAGGGCATGAACAGCATCGGCAGCGGATATACCCGTCTGGAATTTTCCATCCCGGCCCGGGGGCTGATCGGATACCGGGGCGAATTTCTGACCGATACCAAGGGAAATGGAATTCTGAACACCAGCTTTGACGGCTATGCTCCATACAAAGGAGACATTCAGTACCGGAAGCAGGGTTCCCTGATCGCGTTTGAGACCGGCGAGTCCGTCACTTACGGACTATACAGCGCCCAGGAGCGGGGCACCCTGTTCATCGGCCCCGGCGAAAAGGTCTATTCCGGCATGGTGGTGGGGCAGAACGCGAAAACGGACGATATCGAGCTGAATGTCTGCAAGACCAAGCACCTGACCAACACCCGGTCGTCCAGCGCGGATGAAGCACTCCGTCTGACCCCGCCTCATATCCTGAGTCTGGAGCAGGCACTGGATTTTATTGACACGGACGAGCTTCTGGAGGTCACTCCGAAGTCCCTGCGCATCCGGAAAAAGATCCTGGATTCCAGACTGCGCAAACGCAGCAATCAGAATCAACAGAAATAACGGGTCTGCCCCGCAGCCAGGCATACGGCAGGGTCAGAAAAATACAATCCGCAAAGGAGGCAGCCGGACAATGAAAGAATATATGACTTTATTTTTAAAGCGTCTGACCAATCTTCTGGAGTACGTCATCGCACTGCTCCTGGCAGCCGGTATCCTGATCATGACTGTCCGGCTGATCCTGTCCTTCGGCAATCTGTCGGATTTTAACAAATATCCGAACTATGACGATCTGCTGACCACCTGCTTTAATCTGGCCATCGGGATCGAGATGGTGCGCATGCTCTATTTCCATTCCCCACAGACCATGTATGAGGTTCTGCTTTTTGCCATCGCAAGGCAGATCATCATCGACCATTCCTCCCCGATCAACAGCCTGATCGGGGTGATCTCCATCGCCATCCTGTTTGCCACCCGCAAGTTCCTGTTCGTGACCTTTGACGAGTCCGACAAGATTCTCTTCCGTGCCAGCCAGAAAGTGCGAAGCGTCAACCGGCTCATCCATCTCAATCTTCCCTATGAGGAGAACGAGACGCTGCGGGACATCCTTCTGAAAAAGCTGCGGGAAGAGGATACCTATCCGGGGGTCGGCGCATGCATCTACTTCCCGGACTGCGCCCTGCGCATTGCCAAGATCACGGATGGGAAAATTACAAGAATTGAAGTGATTCGTTCTATACATTAACTCCTTTTCATGTTATAATAGGGACAAGTCTAATATGAGTAAAGGAGTTGATCTGCATGAAATTTATTATCAGTGGAAAAAACATCGAAGTAACACCCGGACTGAAAAGCACAATTGAACAAAAACTCGCAAAACTGGAAAGGTATTTCACTCCTGAAACCGAAATCATCGTAACGCTCAGTGTGGAGAAGGAACGGCAGAAGATCGAGGTCACGATCCCTGTGAAGGGCAATATCATTCGTTCCGAGCAGACAAGCAATGACATGTACGTATCCATTGACCTGGTAGAAGAGGTGATCGAGCGTCAGCTCCGTAAATATAAAAACAAGCTGGTCGCGCGCAGCCAGGGACATCCCACCGCTGCAGCCTCTCCAAGTAATTTTAAAAAGGAATTTTTCGAGTCCGAGGAAGACTCCGAAGAAGACGGCGAGATCCGGATCGTCCGTACCAAGAAGTTCGGGATCAAGCCTATGTTCCCCGAGGATGCCTGCATCCAGATGGAACTGCTCGGACATAATTTCTTCGTATTCAGCAATGCGGAGACCGACGAGGTCAATGTAGTCTATAAGAGAAAAGACGGAGCCTTCGGCCTGATCGAGCCTGAGTTCCATTAATCCATTCTGAACCGCAGCAGCATAAAAGGCCAGTCCCCGGCAAGCGCATCACTTGCCGGGGGCTTTTTTTATACGAGTATTGGGCACAGCAGGAACCTGAGAGAAAAGCTGCGTATCCTGGAGATCATCTGCGCAGCAGGCGTGTCTTTGGTCTGCAGTTCCTTAGAATATCATCGCCTCGCCTCCCTGATAAGCGAACCTGCATGCCCGTTCCCGCCGGACAGCAGCCTGAGCATTGGTCGCTTCCGTGACTGCCTCTATAAACACCTTCTCTTCCCCAGCCGCAACCAGAGTGGAAAGAGTCACCGCCTCCGCGTAATCCGCGTCAACCGTGGGCAGGCCGTGCTGAGCCAGAAGGTACTGCAGCTTTCCCAACCCGGAATAATCCGTCTCGATCTTCAATTCATACCCGTCTATCTTCGTGATCAGCGTACTTGCGGCAATCCCCGCCTGAGCCGACTGGGTATAGGCACGCACCAGACCGCCGGTTCCAAGCAGAGTTCCTCCGAAATACCGGGTCACCACCACAAGGACATTTTTCAGGCCATGCCCCCGGATCACCTCCAGGATCGGCTTCCCGGCTGTCCCTCCCGGTTCTCCGTCGTCACTGAACCGTTCCTGGACCTGTTCCTCTCCGATCACGTATGCCCAGCAGTGATGGCGCGCATCCCAGTACTGTTTCTTAATATTCCCCAGGATCTCCGCCGCCTCCTCTTCCGTTTCCACCGGAAACACTTCCCCGATAAAACGGGATTTTTTTTCTACGATCTCCCCTTTTCCGCCTTCATATACGGTACGGTAATCCATCTCAACACCTCTCCGCAATCTCATACAGCAGCCGCTTGGAGTCCTCCCATCCCAGACAGGGATCCGTGATGGATCTGCCGTAAACGTGATTGCCGCAGCCGATATCCTGTCGTCCTTCCTCGATATAACTCTCGATCATCACGCCCTTCACCAGCCTGCGGATCTCCCGTGAATGCGCACGGCTGTGCAGCACCTCCTTCACGATCCGGATCTGCTCCTTATA
Source organism: Lachnospiraceae bacterium (assembly GCA_910575475.1). Lineage (GTDB taxonomy): Bacteria > Bacillota > Clostridia > Lachnospirales > Lachnospiraceae > Schaedlerella. The sequence continues at coordinate 198,418 of CAJTGD010000001.1, forward strand.
CCGCTTTCCGGAATTGGAATGGTTGGCGTCAATGATGCAGGCCGGGTTCGCCAGCTTCCTTTCCTGGTACATTTCCCATAGACGTATCAGGTCTTCATAGTGGTAGTTGGGCAGGGTGCGACCATACTGGTTGACGCCGCCCCGCAGGATCACATGTGCGTAAGGGTTGCCGCTTGTGGTCGCGTCCCACCCGCGGTACAGGAAATTATGGCCGTGCTGCGCCGCCACCACCGAATTGAGCATGACGGAAAAATCTCCGCTGGTGGGGTTCTTCATCCCCACCGGGATCTCGATCCCGCTGGATACCAGGCGATGCTGCTGGTCCTCCACAGAGCGCGCACCCACAGCCACATAGGATAAAATATCGGACAGATAACGGTAGTTCTCCGAGTAGAGCATCTCATCCGCGACCGGAAGCCGGAACTGCTCCAGCACCCGCATATGCAGATGGCGGATCGCAACCAGGCCTGCCAGGAGGTTGGGCGCCTTCTCCGGATCCGGCTGGTGGAACATTCCCTTATATCCTTCTCCCGTAGTCCGCGGCTTATTGGTATAGACTCTCGGTACAATGATCACTTTCTCCCTGACGGCCTCCTGGACTGGCACCAGACGGCTGATATAATCGCATACAGCCTCCTCGTTGTCCGCCGAACATGGACCGATGATGACAATAAAACGGTCGCTCCTTCCGCTGATGGCATCCTGCAGCTCCCTGTCCTTCTCCTCCTTACATTTTGCCACCTCCGCAGACACCGGATACAGCTCCTTGATCTCCTTCGGTGTCGGCAGTTTCTTTTCCATAATAAAGCTCATACTCTCTTCCTCCTGAATATTGTAACCAATTTGCTTTTGCAGATTTTCATAAAACACTTTAAGCCGCTAAAGCGGCACGGCCAAAATAAATTCCAACTGTGCGGCTGGCGGCTTCAAAGCGCCTCCAGCCTATTCATTCAGTTGGAATACATTTCACTATGCCAGTTTAAATCGAAAATCGATACCGAGCAGCAGATTTGTCTGACACTCAATATATTTATTCTGTTGAAGTACTGCCGCCTCCGGTATCTCCTCCGGATGACGGCGGAGTCACTGTCGAATTGCTTCCCCCGCCAGTCGTATTTCCTCCGCTAGATCCTCCGCTGGAATCACCGTCGCTTCCGCCGGTCGTTCCGTCTCCATCTCCGGATGAAGTTCCATCTCCGTCATCTGCCGGCTTATCATCGTCTCCTCTGTCCTGCACAACGGGAGCTCTGTAGTGCCCTGAGCAGCTTACGGACGGAACCGTTCCCTCTGCAAAATATTCCGTAATGACACTGCCGCAGGTTGAGGTTGCCAGAAAGCCTGTCTGCTGGCATACCATTTTCTGCTGTACGGAAGGCGGCATGGTGAATTCCTGCCGCGGCAGGCCCTCGTGCACCCGGTTCATAATATTTTTCCAGAGCACTTCATGCCATACCTGATTATAGATATTTTCCATGGGCTTGGCGCAGTCGTATCCGCCCCATACGGAAGCAGTAAAGTACGGTGTATACGCGGCAAGCCACAGGTCACGGCTGTATTCTGACGTACCGGTCTTGCCTGCCACCGGCATATTGTACATCTGCGCCGCCGTACCCGTACCTCTGGTGATCACATCCTGCATGGCGCTGGTAAGCAGCGCCGCCGTAGAATCCTTGAGTACCTCATGGCTGTCCTTAATCTCATTGTCCAGCAGTACATTGCCGTCATGATCCAGAACCTTGCTGTACAGGACTGGTTTGATATACGTACCATTGTTGGCAATGGTCGCATAGGCCGCTGTCAGCTCCAGATTCGTCACGCCAAGGGTCAGCCCGCCGAGGGCTGTAGGAAGCTGGACGTCCGTATAGTCCGGATACGCCGGATTATCATAATTCACTACCGTGGTAAATCCAAAATTGATCAGATAATCATAGCCCAGCTGAGGCGTGATCGCCTGCAGGGTCTCCAGGGCGCATACATTCATGGAATGCAGGATGGCGTAGCGCACTGTCGCGCTGCCTATATAAACGTTGTCCCAGTTGTTCGCTTTCTTGTTCGGATCGTTGGGATATTGGAAAGGCCCCTTATCCGGAATCTGGGTCGCCAGTGTATATCCTGCCGCGTCAAGGGCAGGCGCATATGCGGCCAGAGGCTTAAAGCAGGATCCGGGCTGCCGGGGGGAATCTGTCGCCCGGTTCAGGGAAAGGCTGGCCGTCTTCTGTCCTCTTCCTCCCACCACTGCCAGCACCTCGCCGGAATGCTGATCCATAAGCACTACAGAGGTCTGAGGCTGCGGCGTAACGTCTCTCCACTCATCCACCGAGTCGCCTTCCGCAATCCCCAATGTTCCTTTATATTCATTGATTGCCTGATCCACCTCTTCCGGAGAGGAAAAGAGCAACGGATATTCCCGCCCCCACGCGCCTCGCAGATACTCTTCCAGCATCTCCTTGCTGTAGTTCTCTCTGGTGCCGTCTGCACGGTTGATCGTCAGGGCAAAATCCAGTCCGTATTCCGTACCGCCGGGGTAAACTGCATCATTGGCAACCTCCTCATCACAGATTGCCTGGATCCGCAGATCCTGGGTAGACGTAATATCCAGCCCGCCGCTGAGCACCGTATTATATGCCTGTGTCTCCGTATATCCCTTCCGCTCCTGCAGATCCTGAATAAGCTGCGTAAAAAGCTGATCGTTAAAATAGGAATAGGGCGTCGTATTCTGTACCGGCGGTGTCTGGACGATCCGCTCATAGACCGCATCCGTATCCGCCATCGCCTCATCATATGCTGACTGAGTGATATAGTTCTGATCCAGCATATGGTCCAGTACATCCTCCCGGCGTCCCCGGTTGGCCTCCGGATGGAGGATCGGGTCATAACCGGACGGACTCTGTGTGATCCCGGCGATCAATGCGCTCTCAGAAAGTGTCAGCTCTGACACGTCCTTGCCGAAATAGCGCTCTGATGCGCTCTGTACCCCAAGACAGTTCTGCCCCAGGTTGATGGTATTCATATAGGCCTCGAGGATCTCATCCTTTGACATCTGCTTCTCAATCTCTACGGCAAGCAACTGCTCCTGAAGCTTTCGCTCCAGCCTGTCATAAAATGTTTTCTCTGCCATAAAGTCAATAAATACATTATTCTTAAGGAGCTGCTGGGTCAGCGTGCTGGCTCCTTCATCAAAATTCCCCGACGTAATCCCCTTTACACCGGCTCGTATGATACCCTGAAGGTCGATTCCGTTGTGCTGGTAAAAACGCTCGTCCTCAATGGCGACAAATGCTTTACCCAGATATTCCGGAATCTCGTCAATTGATTTATAGACACGGTTGGAACCTGACTGTAAAAATTCTTCGGTCTTCGTCCCGTCCTTTGCATGAACAACCGATATATAACCTGTCGGCTTGACCTGTGATGGTGTCACTGTAGGAGTTTTATCCAGGATCTTCTTTACAAAATAACCCACGCCTCCGACACCCACCATAGCAATAAGAAGGACGCAGATGATCAGGGCCTTGAAAAAACGCACCCCAACCCGCTTTTTCTGCATATTCTTTTTTGAGGAGATATCTTTTTTTCTCTTCTCCAGATGTTCTTTTCCGTAATTCATGAATCCTACCCTCCTTTTACATGCTGTTTCAGCGCAATTCATATTATACCAAATTTATTTTTCTAAATAAAGGAAAAAAATAAAAAGTTCATATATATCAGGAAATTTAAGAAAATCTTTCGAAATTACGCCTTTTTTTCATTCCCTCACATGCAGAAAACCTGCCATTGGCAGGTCTTCTTCTGTATACAATGTCCGCTCAGGCATCCAGCATCATCTTTGCCGATCCGCAGATCCCGGCATCGTTGCCCAGTGTTGCCAGCTTAAATTCGATTTCCCGGTTTGCGAAGAATGCTTTTTCCCGGTAGGGCTTTTCGATAAACGGAATCAGGATCTCTCCTGCCTTGGATACTCCGCCGCCAATCACGATCACGGCCGGATCCGCGATCACGGCCAGGTTTATCAGGCCGGCGGCCAGATATTTTCCAAATTCCTCCGCCACATCGATGGCCACCGCATCCCCTGCCTTTACCGCGTCGAACACGTCCTTTGCCGTAACGCGTTCTTTTTTCAATACTGTTTCCCGGGTATCCCGCTCCAGACGCTTTTTCGCCAGCCGAACGATCCCGGTAGCGGACGCGTACTGCTCCAGGCATCCGTGGTTTCCGCAGCCGCAGGTATCCGGTTCATCGTAATTCACACAGAGATGGCCCACCTCGCCGCCCGCGCCGTGTTCTCCTGTGATCACCCTTCCATTGATGATCACGCCGCCGCCGACTCCGGTGCCCAGGGTGATCATCACCATGTTCTTCTGTCCGGCTCCGCCGCCCTTCCACATCTCGCCGAGCGCGGCCACATTGGCGTCATTGCCGATGACAGAGGTGATGCCGGTCAGCTCTTCCAGCTCCCGCTTGACCTCCTTGTAGGTCCATCCCAGGTTGGCGCTTCCGTTGACAATGCCGTCTGCCGTCACCGGTGCGGGAACCCCCGCTCCGATCCCGATAATGTCCGTTTTTTCCAGTCCGTGCTCCTTCGTCTTCTCCAGAATGGAGGCCGCAATATCCGGCAGGATCTCCTTCCCCTCATCCTCGACCCGGGTTACGATCTCCCACTTGTCCAGGATATTGCCGTTCTCCTCAAATAACCCCATCTTTACCGTTGTTCCGCCGATATCTACTCCATAACAATACTTCATGACACGATCTCCTATCCCTTTTTCACAAGATTCTCCTGTACCCGCTTGTACAGCTCCTGAGCCGCGTTGTAGCCCATCTTCTTCTGCCTGTGGTTGACAGCCGCAGATTCCATGATGATCGGAAGATTCCGCCCCGGACGGATCGGGATGCTGTGGCAGACCACCTTATTCCCCAAAAATTCCGTATAGTTCTCTTCCAGCCCCAGACGGTCGTATTCCTTATCGCGGTTCCACTCCTCCAATGTGATCACCAAATCGATATTCTGCGTCTCACGGACACACTGCACACCGAACATGGACTTCACATCCACGATCCCGATTCCCCGAAGCTCGATAAAATGCTTCGTGATATCCGGCGCCGAGCCGACCAGTGTGTCGTCACTGACCTTCCGGATCTCCACCACATCATCCGTTACAAGACGGTGCCCCCTCTTGATCAGCTCCAGAGCCGCCTCGCTCTTTCCGATTCCGCTTTCCCCCATGATCAGCACGCCGACGCCGTACACATCCACCAGTACGCCGTGGATCGTAATGCAGGGAGCCAGCTTCACGTTCATCCAGCGGATCAGTTCCCCCATAAACGCACTGGTCTGCCTGGACGTCTGCATGACAGGAATGTCCCTGCTCCGGGCCAGCTCCAGAAGCTCCTCCTCCGGCTCCAGATTCCGGCTGAATACGATACACGGCACCTGGCGCGACAGCAGTTCATCATAGATCTGCTGCTTCCGGTCCTCCTCCAGTGTCTGCAGATACGTATATTCCACATATCCAACGATCTGCACCCTGTCATACGCAAAATGATCAAAAAACCCCGTAAGCTGTAATGCCGGCCGGTTTACTTCCGGAACATTGATCCGCTTATTTGCAAGATCCACATCAGGAGTCAGGTTCTTTAACCCCATTTTCTCCGCCAGCTCGCTAATCTTAACGCCTTGTCCCATCTTTACTTTTTCCTTTCTTGAGAACTGTTATACAGAGGCCGCCGCTCCAAAACAGTTCTTTTCTTTTCACAGCGGTGCTCATTGGGCGCTCCGCCTCCTGCACCTTATAGTATATCATTAATGAAAGAATTTGTACACGGATTCTGCCGCTTTTTCATTCATTTCCGGAATCTGCGCCAGACGCTCCGTATCAGCCGCCTTGATCTCATCCAGAGAAGCGAACTCACGCATCAGCGCCTTGCGCCTTGCGGGCCCGATCCCCGGAATATCGTCTAGGATGGAATGGACCTGCCCTTTGCCCCGGAGCTGCTTGTGGTACTCGATGGCAAACCGGTGGGCCTCATCCTGGATCCGGGTGACCAGGAGAAATGCCTGGGAGGAACGGTCGATAGGAATCTCTTCGTTCCGGTAATATAGTCCCCTGGTCCTGTGGTGGTCGTCCTTCACCATGCCGCATACCGGAATGTCCAGATGCAGCGCGTCCAGAACCTGCAGCGCCACATTGACCTGGCCCTTGCCGCCGTCCATCAGGATCAGATCCGGAAATGATGTAAATCCTCCCATCTCCCTGCTTTCCTCCCGTTCCCGAAGACCGTGGGTAAACCGCCGGGTGAGCACCTCCCGCATACTGCCGTAATCATCCGCGCCCTTGATCCCCTTGATCTTAAACTTCCGGTAATCATTCCTTTTCGGCTTTCCGCGTTCATACACCACCATGGAGCCTACAGATTCGAATCCATTGGTATTGGAAATATCGTAGGCCTCCATCCGAGTGATCCCCTCGATCCCCAGCAGCCCGGCGATCTCCTTTACCGCCCCGATGGTCCTCCCTTCCTCCCGCTTCAGCCGTTCCTTGTCCTTGCTCAATACGAGCCGGGCATTGTTCACCGCCAGCTCCACCAGCTTTTCCTTGGTTCCTTTTTTCGGAATCCGAAGCGTCACCTTCGTGCCCCGCTTCCCGGAGAGCCACTCTTCGATCAGTTCCCGGTCCTCCGGCTCCTCCGGCAGCACCAGTTCTCCCGGAATAAACGGTGTTCCGCCATAATACTGCTTGATAAAGCTGTCCAGGATGCTCCCGATGGATTCATCTTTAGAGATCCGCAGGTAAAAATGATCCCTGCCGATGAGCCTTCCGCCCCGGATAAAAAAGACCTGCACCACCGCATCTTCGCCTTCCGTGGCCGCCGCCAGGATATCCCTGTCCTCCCCGCCGGTGTCCGTGATCTTCTGCTTCTGGGCCACCTTTTTGACACTGTTCAAAAGCTCCCGGTATTCGATGGCCTTCTCAAATTCCATGGCTTCCGAGGCCTCATTCATCTTCGTCTCCAGCTCCGAAAGGATCCCTTCATAATGCCCGTTCAGAAACCGAACCACCTGGGAAACAGCTTTGGCATATTCTTCCTGGGAAATGAATCCCTGGCAGGGCGCGTCGCACTGATGGATATGATAATTCAGGCAGGCCCTTTCCTTTCCGATATCCCTGGGCAGGTTCCGATTGCAGCTCCGGAGATGATACAGCTTGTGGAGCAGCTCGATCGTATCCCGCACCGCCTGGCCGCTGGTGTAGGGCCCGAAATATTTTGCCTTGTCCTTCACCACATTCCTCGCCAGCATCACCCTGGGAAACGGCTCGCCCACCGTCACCTTGATAAACGGATACGCTTTATCGTCCATCAGCATGGTATTGTACTTCGGCCGGTGCTCCTTGATCAGGTTGCATTCCAGCACCAGGGCTTCCAGCTCGGAATCCGTCACAATATACTCAAACCGCCGGATATGGGTCACCATCTGCTCGATCTTGATCCCCTTGTTCCGGCTGGACTGAAAATACTGCCGCACCCGGTTCTTCAGGCTGATCGCCTTTCCTACATATATAATGTGGTCCTTTTCATCATGCATCAGGTACACGCCTGGTTTGGCAGGCAGCTTTTTTAATTCTTCCTCAATATCAAAATTATACTCTTCCATCGCCTCGTCTTTCACTCCCGCATCCCTCCAAAAAAATCAGGCAGAGATGATCGTTTCTTATCCCTGCCCGTTTTTTAGAATCTGTAAAAAATAACTGATACAGCTCCTTACCAGCCTTGTATATCTGATTCCTCTTTTTGCTCGATCCCCTCCACCGGACGCATCGCGATCCGGTTCTCCTTCTTTTCTTTTCCTTCTTCGGATTCCGGCGGTTCCGGAATGCCCTTCACCTCCCGGAAAATCTTCATAAATTCTTTTCCGGTGATCGTCTCCTTCTCGATCAGGAATTCCGCGATCTTATCCAGCGCTTCCCGGTTCTCCTGGAGCAGACGCTTGGCTTCCTCGTATGCCTTTTTCAGCATCAGCATCACTTCCGCGTCGATCTCCGCCGCCGTAGCGTCCCCGCAGTTCATCACCGCGCGGCCGTCCAGATAACGATGCTGTACAGATTCCAGGCCGATCAGGCCGAACTTTTCAGACATCCCGTACTGGGTGATCATCTCCCGGGCGATCTTGGTCGCCTTCTCGATATCATTGGATGCCCCGGTGGTGATCGTCTCAAACACGATCTCCTCCGCCGCGCGGCCTGCCAGCATTCCCACCAGCATGGCCTCCAGCTCCTTCTTGGTATTCAGGAACTTCTCTTCCTCCGGCGTCTGCATCACGTAGCCCAAAGCCCCCATGGTTCTGGGCACGATGGTGATCTTCTGCACCGGCTCCGCGTCTTTTTGCAGGGCGCTGACCAGCGCATGGCCTACCTCATGGTAAGACACGATCCGTCGCTCCTCCTCGCTCATGATGCGGTCCTTCTTCTCTTTTCCGACCAGCACCACTTCCACGGCATCAAACAGGTCCTTCTGGCTGACCACCTGCCTGCCGTTCTTCACGGCATTGATGGCTGCCTCGTTGATCATATTGGCAAGATCGGATCCCACGGCTCCTGATGTCGCCAGCGCGATGGCTTCCAGATCCACCGTCTCATCCATCTTCACATCCTTGGAATGTACCTTCAATGTATCTACACGTCCCTTTAAGTCCGGCTTATCCACGATGATCCTCCGGTCAAACCGCCCCGGCCTCAGAAGCGCCGGGTCCAGGATCTCCGGACGGTTCGTCGCCGCCAGGAGCAGCAGTCCCTTGTTCGTATCAAATCCGTCCATCTCCGCAAGGAGCTGGTTCAATGTCTGCTCCCGCTCGTCATTGCCGCCTCCCATAGCGGTGTCACGGCTCTTCCCGATGGCGTCCACCTCATCGATAAAGACGATGCAAGGCGCCATCTGCTGGGCCTGCTTGAACAGGTCCCGGACACGGGACGCGCCCACGCCCACATACATCTCCACAAACGCGGAGCCGGAGAGGGAGAAAAACGGCACCTTTGCCTCTCCTGCCACAGCTTTTGCCAGCAAGGTCTTACCGGTTCCCGGAGGCCCCACCAGCAGGGCGCCCTTGGGCAGCTTCGCTCCGATGCCCGTATATTTTCCCGGGTTATGGAGAAAATCCACGACCTCCTGCAGGGACTCCTTAGCCTCGTCCTGGCCGGCCACGTCCTGGAAGGTAACACCGGTCTCCTTCTCCACATAGACCTTGGCGTTGCTCTTGCCGATCCCCATCATGCCGCCGCCCTTGGTCATGTTGCGCATCACGAAGCTGAATAAGACTCCCAGCAGCAGAAGCGGCAGTATCACAGTGATAAAGATCTCCATCATCATCACCGACGCCGTATCCGGGATCGTCTGTCCGTACTTTACATCGGCTTCATTCAAACGATCCGGCAGCTTATAGTCCTGTACGGCCCCGGTAAAATAGTCCGGCGCCCGCTCCTGATCGTCCCGCTGTCCGGTGGCTTCCTCCATCTGGTTCAGAAGATTGTCCCGCATATCCTGGAACTGGTCTTCTACCTGATCCTGTGCACCCTCCTCTTTTTTCTCTTCTTCCTTTTCCACGCCTTCCTTTAACGTAATGTAGATACGGGAGGATTCCAGCGTAACCTTCTCTACCTTCCCTTCCTCTACCAGACTTAAAAATTTATCATAACTGATCTCTTCCGGATCTCTGTCCTGCATCAGTGAATAAAGTCCCATTACAACAAAAAGGGTCAGCAATGTCGTGAAAAGGATCACGCCCCATCCCTGCCGATTGTTTCTGGGATTATTCTTATTGTTCTTGTTATCCATCCTGCTCCTCCTAAAATGGTTACTGTTCACTCCCTGACCAGGTGTTCACAGTAACGGCACCGTGTGAACAGCAGCCATAAAATCCACTGCCACTTCTATATTATAAGTACAGGTTCGGTATAAATCAACTAAAAGATTATGAAAATATTGTAAAAAGACAGGTTTTTGTTGTATACTAAGAAATGTATTGCAATTTTGTAACTGTTAAAAGGATTGAGGAAAATATAATGAAAACAGGATTTGATAACGAAAAGTACCTGCGCACACAGTCGGAGCATATCCGGCAGCGCATTGAACAGTTCGACCACAAGCTGTACCTGGAATTCGGCGGCAAGCTGTTTGATGATTACCACGCTTCCCGCGTGCTTCCGGGATTTGCCCCGGATTCCAAGCTGCACATGCTCAAGCAGCTCAGCAGCCAGGCGGAGCTGATCATCGTCATCAGCGCAAAGGACATTGAGAAAAATAAAATACGCGGAGATTTGGGCATCACCTATGACTCCGACGTCCTGCGGCTGATCGACTCGTTTCATGAACACGGCCTCTATGTGGGCAGCGTAGCCATCACACAGTACTCCGGGCAAGACAGCGCCCTTCTCTTCCGAAGACGGCTGGAGAATCTGGGCATCCGCGTCTACCTCCACTACCATATCCCGGGATATCCTTCCAACATTCCGCTGATCGTCAGCGAAGACGGCTTCGGGAAAAATGAATATATCCAGACCACCCGTCCTCTCGTCATCGTTACAGCCCCCGGGCCGGGAAGTGGAAAGATGGCCACCTGTCTTTCACAGCTATATCATGAACACAAACGCGGGATTCATGCAGGCTATGCCAAATTTGAAACATTTCCCATCTGGAACATTCCGCTGAAACACCCGGTAAATCTTGCCTACGAGGCTGCCACCGCGGACCTGAACGACGTCAACATGATCGATCCGTTCCATCTGGAGGCCTATGGGGAGACAACGGTCAACTACAACCGGGATGTGGAGATTTTCCCGGTGCTCAATACTATTTTTGAAAAAATTTATGGAAAAAGCCCTTACAAATCCCCCACGGATATGGGCGTCAACATGGCGGGAAACTGTATCTCCGACGACCAGGCCTGCCGGGATGCCTCCTGCCAGGAGATCCTCCGGCGTTACTATGCGTCCCTGAATTCCCTGTTAAAGGGGAACTGCATGGAGGAGGAGACCCAGAAGCTGGAGCTTCTGATGAACCAGGCCGGCATCACCACCGCGGACCGGAAGGTAGTCGCGGCTGCACTGGTGCGTGCGGAGCAGACCGGAGCTCCGGCGGCCGCGCTGGAGCTGCCGGACGGGCGGATGATCACCGGAAAGACCAGCAGCCTTCTGGGCGCATCCGCAGCCCTGCTCCTGAATGCCATTAAGGAGCTGGCAGGGCAGCCTCACGATCTGGACATCCTTTCTCCGGAGTCCATCGAGCCGATCCAGAAGCTGAAGGTGGATTATCTGAAAAGCAAGAATCCGCGTCTCCATACGGACGAAGTCCTGATCGCCCTCTCCGCAAGCGCGGCCACCAGCCAGGACGCACGCCTGGCCCTGGAGCAGCTTCCCGCGCTGGAAGGCTGTCAGGCCCATACGTCCGTTATGCTGTCCGACGTGGATATCAAAATCTTTAAAAAGCTCGGAGTCCAGCTCACCTGCGAGGCCGTGTATGAGGCAGGGTCGCGGCATCATTAGTAACTGTTTAAAACAATCGTACATTTTTTACATTTCACACATAAGGGAGGAAGCCATGGCAGTCAAATATGTATTTGTAACCGGCGGGGTCGTATCCGGCCTCGGAAAGGGTATCACAGCAGCATCTCTGGGCCGGCTTCTGAAGGCGCGCGGGTATACCGTCACCATGCAGAAGTTTGATCCCTATATCAATATGGATCCGGGAACCATGAACCCCGTCCAGCACGGGGAGGTCTTTGTCACCGACGACGGCGCGGAGACCGACTTGGACCTTGGGCATTATGAGCGTTTTATCGACGAAAGCCTGACCCGCAACTCCAACGTGACTACGGGTAAGATCTACTGGTCCGTCCTTCAGAAGGAACGCCGGGGAGATTTCGGCGGAGGCACCGTTCAGGTCATCCCTCATATCACCAATGAGATCAAAAGCCGGTTTTACCGCAATCCCTCTGCTTCCGGCACGGAGATTGCCATCATCGAGGTGGGCGGAACCGTAGGAGACATCGAGAGCCAGCCCTTCCTGGAATCCATCCGCCAGTTTCAGCATGAGAAGGGTCATGAAAATGTGATCCTGATCCATGTGACCCTGATCCCGTACCTGAAAGCCTCCCAGGAAATGAAGACCAAGCCCACGCAGGCCAGCGTGAAGGAGCTGCAGGGAATGGGGATCCAGCCGGATATCATCGTCTGCCGTTCCGAATATCCCCTGGACATCGGCATGAAGGACAAGATTTCCCTGTTCTGCAACCTTCCGGCTGACCATGTGCTGCAGAATCTGGATGTCAACTACCTCTATGAGGCTCCCCTTGCCATGGAGCAGGAGCATCTGGCAGAGGTTGCCTGCGAATGTCTCCACCTGGATTGCCCCCAGCCGGATCTGAAAGACTGGGTCGAGATGGTAGAGAAGCTGAAGCACCCTACGCAGGAGGTCACGGTGGCCCTGGTGGGAAAATATATCCAGCTTCATGACGCTTATATCAGTGTGGTGGAAGCCTTGAAGCACGGCGGGATCTACAGCCACACCACGGTTAACATCAAGTGGGTGGATTCCGAGACAGTCACTGCGGACAATGCGTCGGAGATCTTTGGAGATGTCAGCGGGATCCTCGTTCCCGGCGGCTTCGGCACCCGGGGCATCGAGGGCAAAATCGAGGCCATCCGCTATGCCAGGACCCGGCGCATTCCGTTCCTCGGCCTGTGCCTGGGCATGCAGCTCTCCATCGTAGAATTTGCCAGAAATGTGATCGGGTACAATGATGCACACAGCATGGAGCTGAAACCCGACACTACCCATCCGGTCATCCATATCATGCCGGAGCAGATCGGCATCGAGGATATCGGCGGCACCCTGCGGCTTGGTTCTTATCCCTGTATCCTAAAGAAAAGCTCCAAAGCCTTCCGCCTGTACGGCAAAAAAGAGATCCAGGAACGGCATCGGCACCGCTATGAGGTGAACAACGATTACCGGGAAGTACTGGAAAAGCACGGTATGCTGCTGTCCGGCCTCTCACCGGACGGAAATATCGTAGAAATGGTTGAGATTCCGGAGCATCCCTGGTTTATCGCGACCCAGGCGCATCCGGAGCTGAAATCCAGACCGAACCGCCCGCATCCACTGTTCAAGGGATTTGTTGAGGCTGCGCTGGAAAGACAGACGAAAAACGTCTGAGCATAGAAAAAAAGGAGCAGGCTGGAGGTTCTAAAAAGTCTCCAGCCTGCTCTTTTATTCCGCTTTTTTTCTATGTGACCTTACATATTTCTGCATGTGCCACGCCGCCCATGCCGCCAACAGCCCGATCAACAGTCCTGCCAATACATCGGTAGGATAATGCACCCCCACATAGAGCCTGGAAAATGCGATCATCGCCGCCAGTATCAGCAAAGGAATACTGCATTTCTTCGGCAGCATCCGCCAGTACACTCCGGCCGCTGCAAATGACGCACAGGTATGTCCGGACGGGAAGGAGTAATCACTCTGCTTTTCGATCAGAAGCGCCAGTCCTTCTACCACTTCATAGGGCCGGGTACGCGCGACCAGATTTTTCAGAGTTACATTCGTGATCAGTGCTCCGATCACGATTGCCGCCAGCGACGTGATCCCGATCCAGCGGGTACGTCTTGGAACCATCAAAAGGAGGGACAAGGCGATCCAGAACCATCCGGAATCCCCCAGCATTGTGATCCCTTTCCAGAGTCCTTCCATCCAGTCCTGCCGGATATACTCCTGAATCCATAATAAAATATTTCCATCCAGATTGATCAAAAAATCCATCTTCTCTGCTCCCTGTTCCTGTTACTTTTCGCCATGCGATTCCATTTTCATGATCATGTTGCAGGCAAAATACATTCTAAAAATTCTATTTTTCCATTCTCGTACCACACATTGCAGCTGGCCATATAGGGAAATTGATCTTCCGGAGCAGAAGACAGTATAATCTTATCCCCTTCCTGATATGGCTTCCTGGGCTGATCACTCACCCCAATAAAACAATATACGTGATCCTCTGCATCGCCGTATGCCGTCGATGAAGTGCCGGCATACTTTCGGACAAAATTTCTTCCCAATTTTTCAGCACACGCATCCAGTCCTATTTTTCTGGCTTCTTCGAATGTCAGCATAACTATCACCTCACCATATTTCAAATGAATCTGCACTAAAGTCGATGCACATTCCCGACATTGCCGATATTACCGTACTTTTTTCCTGTCCGATCACTTCCAGCGCTTCTCTGTCATTTCCTGATGGTCTTGGAATTGGTTCCCCTGAATGGGAATGGCCGACAATATACAGCTTATGCGCCATCAGCATATCGACCAGAGTTCCGTCAAATGCGCAATTCCTCGGATCCCCATGAAATAAGATATCCTCCTTTTTGCCTCGCAGCAATGCGAACTCGTCTCCTGTTTTTGCCGTCAAATATGCCAAATCTTTTAACATAATAAACTCATATTTGAAACTTGCCCAGTCGCCAATTTCTGGAACTCTGTTCAGCATCGACTGTCTATGGGCATCCAGCCCTGCCTTGCCACTTCTTACTGCCTGTAATGAAATTTGCATTGATCTTGTCGATGACAAGGTTATAACATCCGTCTGCCTTTTTTCTTCTGTTCCTCCGCTCAATACATCACTGCCCCTTCATGGAGTACCATCCTCTGCTGTCTCTTTTATTATAGCACCTTTTTCCGTATTTTGCCGTACACATTTTAAAAATCTATTATCCGTTATCCTCTTCCAATATGTTTTCCAGATGAAGCCTCCCGCAATCACAGATCCGCCAAAAAGGATCATAGCTGCATATGCATACCAGGACAGCCTGTCTCCTGTTCCGACCGCCTGGCTTGTTCCCGCGTACATTGCGCTGCGTTCCTCTATACTGGTCGTCCCAAACGGCACCAGTCCGCCGATCGCATTCCTGATCGCTGCCGCTGCCTGATCCACTTCCTCCTGCACGGCATAAGGATCATCCAATACAGCCTGCCCTTCCTTCATCGCCTGTTTCAATACTCCAAAGCTTTCTGACGTATAGTCCGCTTCCTGATATCCAGCCGCAAGGTCCAAGACCTCCTGCAGCTGGGATTTATCCACCTGGGGACGTGTTGTCCCTGCGGAACCGCCTGTCCCCCCGCCAGAATTTCCCGGCTGTTCAGGCTCCGGCGTTTCCGGATCTGACGGATCTGTCGATTCTTCCTGATTTACCGGAATGATCGGCACTGCATCCGGTGCTGCCGCCGCAAGCTGCACTGCATTTCTCCCCTGTACCATTCGGAAGGATCCCGGCGCCACGCTGATATAGAGCCCGGAGCCTGCATGAACTCCGGCAAGCTCTGTCAGCATCACGGTTCCCAGTGCCAGGCTGTCCGGCGCTTCCCCGTCTTCCGAAAAAAGCGGTTCGGTTCCTGCAACATAGATCCGCAGGATTCCTGTTTCCTTCTGGTAGCGCTGTTCTGTGATCGCTGCCCTTGCCTGGACTTCCTGACTCCAGCTAAAGGTCAGATTTTCAATCTGCTCCAATAGATCCGGCCCCACCGGATTGCCGTCCTGATCCGTGATCTGCAGTCCCAGCTGGAGAGACGCTGCCTTCTCCCCGGCCCCGCCCGAAACAGAAACCGACACATTTACATTGTTCCCTTCCTCCTTGAGCCGAACCTCGTCTCCTGCTGCCAATACCCGCAGCGGCAGTATTGCGGTCATTGCAAACACCGCAACGATCAATCCTGTAAAATATTTTCTCATGTTCTGCTCCCCTTATTGCTGTTTTATACTGCTGCCGTCCTGAATCGTTACGACATTTTGTTCTATTGTGTACTCCCGCTCTGTGACAATGACGTAAGCTCGATATCAGGCAATTGCCCCGAGCCCGTTCTCGGCATATCAACAAACATCGAATCACTGACAAGCCTCTGTCCTGCATTGGTCCCGGCATCATCCACACGGTACAGTTCCGCCCGGACTTTTTCCAGCCTGCTGAGGTCTGTCATATGATCCGGTTCTATCCAGTATACCCAGGTTCCGTCCGAAACGTCCTGAATATTTCCCGTATCCGGAACTTCGGCAAGAATGATCTGGTTTGCGTTGATGCTGCCGTCCGCGCCTTCCCCGCCGACGATATTGCCGGCCTGGTCGTAAAGGATCACCACATTATATGCCGGATTTCCTTTATATACTCCGGTAAATACCAGGGAGCCGGCCGGAATCTTACCGCCCTGACTGTCATAAATGAAATCCTTTGTCAGTTTTCCGATCACAGCCCTGTTATCGCCTTCGGCACGCCGGAAGTCCACGTCATCTCCGGTCACTCCCAGCACATCCAGCTCGGCGATCCCGATCTCTCTGCCCGCCTGGTTTTTGATGGCCAGCTTGACTGCCGTGGCCTGATAACCGGCAAGATTGTCATTGTTCTCCTTCCTGCCGCTTCCAAAATACACGATCTGCGGATCCTCTGACTGATCAAACGTACCGCTTGCCGCTTCTTTCCATTGGCCGTTGCTTTCCCGCACGGAAATCGTATAGTCCCTGATGGGGTTCATTCCCGCCGCAGGTGTATATTTGAAGCCTGTGACCGTATGGGTTTTGTGAAACTCCATGATCACCTCTGCACCGGCCCCAGCCGTGCCCGCATAACTGGTTGCCGGGTCGTCGTCCGCCGCATTTTTGATCGGATTCTCCACCGCAGAACCGCAGATCGTATCCTGGTCGTCGGTTCCCATTCCGCTTCCGATCTCTTCCTCCGTCTCGCTTCCGGTTCCAATTCCGTTTCTGGCTTTACCCTCAGCTGCGGTCAGATCATTGGAGCTGACCGTCCAGTTTGACTTGTCAATGCTTCCGTCATGCTGGATCTTCAATTCCCCTGATGACGCCGGCGCGGAACGGTTCAGATATTTGTCGATCACCGTAACCTGATAGCTCACTACACGGTTATTCATGGTTGTTACATGATCGCTAAAAGAACCCGTGGTCGTAAATCCTGCCACTTCCTCCAAGACCTCTCCTCCAGATGTTGTACAGCGTACGATCTCATAACCCAGGATATCCTCCGCCGGGATCGCTGCTGACAATTGGAAATTCACCTGATTCGGTGTTTTCTCATCAAGCTCTGCGGAAATGATGTTTACCGGCTGTGTATTTCCGGTTCCGTCCAGACTGCTTCCGTTATTGGTCAGCCTGTATACGCGCGCCTCGTCATTTACATAGCAGATGGCCCTTGTCTCCGGAGCGAACTGCTGTGCGTAGGCCCTCGTCCCTTCATTCGGTGTCATGCCCCAGCGCTCGAAGAACTCCAGAAGATCCTTCTCCGCCGCCGCACAGGCCAGGCGCATCAGATTCTGATCCTGGTCCCCCGGCAGAGTCAGCTCAACCCCACCCGGCTTCGGCGCCCTGGATGGTGTCCTTGCATAAGTATCCACTCTTGCAAAGAACAGATTCGCAAGCTGCGTATCATACTCATCATACGTCTTAAAGTTATATCCGTTATCATAGGCCAGATGAAGCTGCCAGTACATTCCCAGCTGGGTAAATACATTCGAAGCGCGTCCCTTCGTACCCGAAGTCACCTTCTTGTAGACCTCGTCATACTTGAACCGCACACTGCCATTTGTCTCTTTCGCCTGGGCAAGCACGGAAAAATAGTTATTAGTGATCTCCGCAACCGCATAGCTGCCCTGGTTGATGCAGTGTCCGATCTCATGCGCAATCCCCCATCCGAAATAATTTCCACTCTGGTATCTTCCCTCTGGATCTGCCGACAGCGAATTACCGGATACCATACCCGGCGCGGAACCCCATTCGATTCCGATGTGGTTGCCGGCCGCATACATAAATGCCCCCGCAAACATCCGCTGATACCGGATGTTCAAATGCCTGGACGGATAGGTGTCTTTCACATCCACCGCCGTTCTATCCGCTTTTTGGGTATTCTTTGTCAATCCCTTATGCTGATAGAACAGATGCATCATGTTCTCCATCGCCTCCGCAGACGTCAGGATCCTTTCTGCATTTCCTCCGGACCCTTTCAAAATCTGCGATGCCGGAAGGGAAAGCATCATCGTATCCAGCATGATATCCGATGCGCCCAGTATACACCCGCTCTCTTCATAATTACAATTCACAGAAGCCAGCTTGGATCCTTTATGCAGTTTTTCGTGCTGTGCCTCCATACTATCCACATATGCCTGCAATTCCTTCACATATGCCTGCGCACGTTTCTGCCGCTCGGCCCCATCAGTCACCTGATACAGATCCAAAAACGGGACTTCCGCGCCGCCGCTGACACGTACCGCATACTGATCGGAAGCACTGCTGCCTGTATACTGCACATACAGCGCGCCTCCGGCCTCCCCCTGAACCGTGGAAAGCTGCGGAATCGTAACATCATTTCTTCCGATCTTCAGATTCGCCGCCTGCTGGAACATGGAACCGGACTCCCCATGATACTGTGTCGCGATCAGCTGCAGATTCGTACTCTCACCGGTTTTCTTCGTGTTATGTCCCACATAAACCGTAATCTCTTCCCCTGCAGCCGCCGTGACTCCCAGCGGCTGCCATGCATTCAGTCCGCCGAATCCGCGGTTTGTATCCTGGGTTGTAATGCTGTTGTGGATATAGACCGACCTGCTTAACTTCGCATTCAGTATATCCTCCGCTGTCTTAAGCTCCCTTTCCAGTTTCTCCCTGTCCGGATGATATTCCCCGCTGTCCGGATCCCTGGTATTGATCCGTGTTCTAAGTGCATCGATCGTCGCCTGGGTCACATCACTTCTCAGCTCCGTATGCAAGTCATTGACATAGAGCGCCATAATATCATCTTCCAGAGGATCATAATGATAGAAATACACCTCCGAGCACGTAACCGAGCCGGAAGCAAGGCTGCGGCTGAGTCCGAACTGGATCTTCTTGACTGTCACAGCTTCCGGAAGCCTGAGCATATAGTAAACCCTTTTTTCCGAATCCATTTTCCGCTGTACAGACACCTGATGATTCACAAACTCTTTCAGATTTCCGTTCGCGTCCCAGCATTTCACCTTCGCATATCCGTACGAAAGGCTCTGCGCAGTTACCTCCTGCAATGCCAAATACTGCATTTTATATTCCTGGTCAAATTCATAAGTCAAACCGTGTGAACCCAGATCATTAAATCCGCCGTCATCCCAGGTGTTCCGCAGATAATGGGATACCGGGTCATTGTCAACCGTGCCCCATGCGGTCTTGGTTCCCGCCGCATCCAACGCGCTGTCCTGCATCGTACCATTCTGTGTGTAGTAAGCCTCTGTAATATGATCGCTGACCTGTCCCTCAGCAGCCCGGTTGAGCAGCTTATACTTCGGCATCTGCGCCGGATCCGGAGAGGTCGTTTCCGCTTCTCCGGTCAGGGATGGTTTGCCCTCGCCCAGCTCATTGACTCCTGTCACATAGACCTCATAGCTGGTTTTGTCTTTCAGGCCAGTGATCGTATATTTGTTTGCAGAACTGCCTTCTATTTTCTGAAATGCGCCTTTTCCGCTCTCCCGGTAATACAGATTGTAGCTATCCGTATCCTCCATATTTTTCCAGGTCGCGTCTATGGCTCTGTACGCTCCCGTAACTCTCAGGTTATCCGGCGCGTCCGGTTTTTTATCCGCTTTTGGAACCACCTCGACCGATTCGCTGTAACCGCTCCTCCATGCGCCGTTTACAGACTGCACCGACACCGTATAGGCCGTATCGTTCACAAGCTTCCCTTTTTGGAAGGACGAGATCCTGGCACTGTTTCCCTTTACGGAAACCATGTCTGACTTTTGCTCTCCTTCGATTTCCGCTGTGATCCGAACCTCGTAGCCCGTCACATTCACACAGGAATCCCATGTCAGCGTAAACTGCTTATTTCCCGCCTGCGCCGACAGGTTCTGCGGGATATCCATCTGCGGCTCCGGAATACGGCTCTCCATGTCGTTCAGAAATTCCACCTTGGAAATCTCTGCAAGGTCATTGTTGTTCCGCATTCCCATGATCTTCAGCGTAACCTTCTTCACTGCGGTCTGAGTTCCAAAATCAATCGTGATCACGCCGTTTTCATTTTGAGCCGCCTGCACGGTGTCGTAATTCAGCAGAAAGTCAACACCCTCTTTCAGGGGAATCTGAACCGTATCCACCTGGCCTTCTTCCACATAAACAACATCGATCTGCATGTCACTGATCGAATCATTGTTTCCCGTATCGATCGCCATACCCTCGATCGGAATCCCTTCCTCCCCGGCAAAATCAAAGGCCACAGACACCGGCTGTGTTCCCGAGATGGGACTGCCGTATTTGGTCGAAAGCGTCACGCCCCCTTCATTTTTAAGTAGGGCATTCAAGTCGCCTGACACCTCCGTATCCGCGTCCGCTTCCATCGTCACCGCTTCTGCCGGCACTAATTTTACCACGGAAGAGCTGCCGTCTCCGTAAAATCCATATCCCTTTGCCAAATATTCCAGATCCGCCAGGTCTACCCACGCATCCCCATTCAGATCCAGGTTCGGATTTTCATGCCGGGACGCAGCCTGCTTTTCCGTATCCCGCTCTCCGGCGTCTATGGCATCCACCAGCAGATCCCGGTCTGTATCGTCGATCACGCCGTTTCCGTCCACATCTCCCACCAGAAGAAGGCCCGGATGCACGCTGCCCGGCTGATCATAGGCAAAGCCGCTGACCATTCCCGTGGTCAGTGTCAGAGCATACGCCCAGTCCTCTACCGCAATCTCCTGAGTATAGGTAGCAAAGCCCGGAGCCGCAACCGTCAGTACATAAGTCCCCGGTTCCAGGTCTTCAAACGTCACATCGGCCTGGGATGCCCGACCATTCTGTCCCTCCTGATCCGCAGCCAGTACCACCCGCTTCGGTTCCTGCCCGGTCAGGGAAACGGTAAAGCTTATATCCTTACGCAGATCCAATGCGGAAAGGATCTCCACATCGACCTGTCCCCAATTCCCGGCGCTCCCGCTTCTCTCTTTTGGATCCTCCTCATCCTGCCCTTCTTCGTCCTGTTCCTCTT
The DNA here is from genome assembly GCA_910575475.1 of Lachnospiraceae bacterium. Taxonomy (GTDB): domain Bacteria; phylum Bacillota; class Clostridia; order Lachnospirales; family Lachnospiraceae; genus Schaedlerella. The sequence goes on from CAJTGD010000001.1 coordinate 219,455, forward strand.
CCTCCTCCGAATCATCTTCCTGACTGTTCTTGTCCCCGGTGTCAGAAGAGATTCTGTTTGGATCCGCCGTAGAATAGGAACCATTTGTGTTCTCTCCTGATCCGTCTTCTTCTGCGCCTTCTCCGTTTGGAGCGCCTGTTTCCTCACCGTGCTCCTCATCCGTACTTTTATCACCATTTTCTTCTTGAGGTATCCACCCGTTTTCCCCTGTTTCAGTCCCTTCCTGCCATTCCCCTTCCCCGGCAGCCGGATTGCTCCCCGCAATCTCCGGCTCCAATGGTTCGGCAAAAGCATCGACACACAGAGAAAAAACGAGAATCACCGCAAGCAGATATGAAACAATCCGCTTCATACTCCTCTCCTCCCTTTGTTTTGCTTCGCAGCGGTTCACCCATCCGCGCGCAGCAAATTCCAGGAATTATAAAAACGGCATGTCTGTCCTCTCCCAACAATTCGACAACGCCTGTTTCCACAATTCCAACCCCCTTGTTAATAGTGCGTTCTCGGAAACTCAAAACCCTTGAATTTCCTTATTTTCTTTGATCCATTCCTCTGCACATTCACCCCTGCTTTTGTAACATCTTGTCGTTTTTCTGCTAAAAAAATGATATTTTTTTCATTTTCCTCTTGACAAACCTGCTAAAATGTGCGGCCGCATTTGGTGTTGACAATACGCAACACCAAATGCGGCCCTTTGTCGTATAAGACATTTCAAACTTCACTACGACAAAGGAGGCATATTTATGTTCAACCCTGATTCATGGCAAAGCCATACAGAGTATCACATCAATTTTATAAATTTAAAGGCACGCTTCCCTTCCCAGCTACGCGTATTTCTTTGGGAGCATTACTCTAAGGAGCGGGAAAAACTGATGTCCCTCAATCTGGATCCCGTGGGGGAATATCTCTCACGGTTCTACTCCAGCACCGGACGGCCCGCTAAGAACCAGGCACAGATCCTGCGTTCTTTTCTCCTCTTTGCATTGCTCTTCAACCGTACCGATGCCAAACTCAGCCTGACTTCCTGGGTGGAAGATGTTCTGCCAAAGGATCCTGTGCTGTTCGCTCTCATTGGTTGCCCCTGCGTGGATTCCCTTCCCCCTCTCGGCTCCTATTTCGATTTTATGAACCGATTTTGGGGCGGCCCCAGGGAACTCTATGCCCGTTCCTCTCTTCTTCCCAAAGGGAAGAATGGAAAGAAGCCAAAGAAGGAATTGGGCGCTGACGGCAAACTGGTCGAACCAGAGCCTGATAAGTTTGCCACAAAGGACCTGGCAGAATCCATTCTCAATGGAACAACTCTTTCTAACGGTTTCCAGGACATCCTCCAGGACATTTTTTATCTGGCCGCTGTCCTGCCTTCCTTCAAAAACGGGCTCATCCCGAAAGAAAACCTCACGGTTTCCGGGGATGGAACCGCTGTGGCTGTCCATGCCAATCCCTTTGGCCGGAAACCAAAGCATCCAAAAAATCCTGCGGAATCCATCAGCGGCATGCGTCATTACTCCGATCCGGATGCCCAATGGGGATGGGACAGCCATGAAAAAAACTGGTATTATGGGCGCACCCTGTATATGCTCTGCTGCCGAAATTCTGATTTGAAAACAGAACTCCCCATCCTGATGAACTTTACCGGCGCCAAACGCCATGACAGTATTAACTTTCTCTATGCCATAGACGCTTTTGGCACACATGGATCCGGCATCACTCCCACAAACCTCTGTCTGGACTCCGCCCACGACAATCTCCCCACCTATAGATTGCTCGAACACTGGGAGATCAATGCCCTGATCGATCTCAATAAGAGACGTGGAACCTTGGACGGCCTTCCAGAGGACATCTCTCTGGACCAGGATGGGCATCCCCTCTGCCGGGCAGGCTTCCGGATGTGCCGCTGGGGCTATGACAAAAACAAGGGCCGGAAATTCCGCTGTCCCCTGGCCTGCGGCCGGGTCACGAAATGCCCATGCGCTTCCGAGTGTTCAAAAAGCACCTATGGGCGCACCATCCATATACAGAATGACTCAGACCTGCGGTTTCATCCCAGGATCCCCAGGGACAGTGAGCAGTATCGGTCTATCTATAAAGAAAGGACTGCCTGCGAAAGGGTCAATAACCGGGTTTTAAATGACTACCATCTGCAGGACCTTAAGATCCGCAGGGATGACCACTATGCCTTTTGGACCATGATCATCGGAATATGCATTCATCTGGATGCATGGTACAAAAAACTGAACATGGCAGAACAAGCTGCTTAAAAACTTCATACAAGCCAATGAGAACTTTTGTTCGGATTGTATATTCGAATAAAAGGACTCGTGCGCCCTTTTTTAGGAAAGCAATCGTACATTCCTTATGCGCAGCCTCTGTTGGTTTGCTACTTTTCTAAATATTTCCATATTTTTTCCCGGATTTTCAATTTGTGTTATTAGTTTCCGAGACCACACAATATACTGCAGTTCTCTCCTTTCGTGATAGTATGACCAGTATACATGAACTGAGAAAAAACGACAATAGTTTTTTTAATTTTCTGGATATTTTTCCTATATAGCTCCGGGCAAAAAAATAATGGCTTTCCGCAATTGTTTATGATAAAATGATTTTCGCTGGCAAGGCCGTCTATTACCACAGAGAATTTATACTGAACGCCGGATAAATCAACCGTGAGTATAAAAAGTCGGTCCAGGCAGCCAGTGCCGGCTTGCCGGTGACCTGTCACGAAATCTAAAAGGAAGAGAGTGAAACCGATGCTGCATATCGCGATCTGCGACGATGAACAGAGCTTTGTCGATCATCTGAACGGACTCATCAGACAATACGCTGTAGAAAACAGCGAAGAGATCAAAGTAACCCCTTTTTATGACGGCCTGGATCTAATCGAAAAGTACGATCCTACGATCGACCTGATCTTTCTGGATATCCAGATGAAGCTGGTGGACGGCCTCCGCACGGCGGAGAAGATCCGGCAGAAGGATGAAAAGGTGGGGATCATCTTTTTGACCACCCTCACCCAATACGGGCTGGAGGGCTACAAGTACCAGGCGGCCAATTACATCATCAAGCCCATCAAGTACGTCCGGCTGCGAGATGAGCTGAACCAGTTCCTGGCCAGAAGCCGCAGGGACGGTTCCCCCTCACTGGTAGTAAAAAACGATTCCGGCAGATATAAGGTCTTTCTGAAAAGCCTGCGCTACATCGAGACCTTCAACCGGAACCTGCTGCTTCATACGGAGCAGGAAAAGATCATCTGCTACAGGAGCATGAAGGAGATGGAGCAGGAGCTGAAAGGACAGGGCTTTGCCAGAAGCCACAGCAGCTATCTTGTGAACCTGTTCTATGTCAAAGGCGTGCAGAAGCTGGAGATCACCCTGGTCACCGGGGAGGTCCTTCCCATCAGCCAGCCCAAGAGAAAGCAGTTCATGGAAGAACTGACGGACTACTGGGGGGATCTGATATGATAAAAGCACTTGATCTGATCTCCCTGCTTTTGATCTGGGGATATATCCTTGTATTTTTCCTATTCCTCCACAGCTTTCTCCCGCTGCGGAAAAACCGGCTGCTGTGGCTCCCGGCCCTTGGGGTCAGCTCAATCTTTTCCAATATGATCATCTATTCCAACGACCTGCCCAATCTCCTCGGCGCCCTGCTGGTTTTTGTGGTCTATGTCCTTGTATTCCACAGCGGAAAATGGATGGAAAAGCTGACCGCCGTACTGGTATTCTATCCCGTGGTGATCGCGGTCAATTATCTGATGCAGGATATTGGGGCACGGTTGTTTTTTGCCTGTACCAACGCATCGGGCAGCCCATCCGAATGGCCCGGAAGCCTCCTCCTGTTCAGCACGGCCGTTCATACCCTGTCCCTGCTGGCACGGCTTCTGTTCTGGCTTGCCGCGTGGGCCTTTTTGAAAAAATATCTGTGTCGGATCACGTCCAGTCTGACGCTGCGGATGTGGCTCATTGTGGATGTTCTGACGCTGGCATCCATCGTGGCCATTTTCACGATCATTTATTTTCTGCCGGAGGAAATTGCCGTCGTTTATCCCATCTGCACAGCGTCCATCGTATCCAGCTTCGGCTGCATCTACCTGGCCGCCTATATCTGCGATTCCGTGCAGACCTCATACCGGGCCCAGGAGCTGGAGCAGAAGCAGGCCTATTTTCAGGACAAGCTCCGGGAGGAGGAACGGGTCCGGAGCATTTATCATGATATGAAGAATCATCTTCTTGTCCTGCAGGCGCGGCAGAACGATTCCGAAGCACTGAACGAATCGGTCCGTTCCCTGCAGATGCAGATTGAAGCTTACGAGACCTACTATCATACAGGAAATGACTACCTGGATATGATTCTCCGTGACAAAGCCCGGCTGGCCAGGGAGAAACAGATCGATTTCCACGCCTCCGTCTGTTTTTCTGAGGGGATGTTTCTGGAACCGCTGGATATCAGCACGATCTTCGGCAACGCCCTGGACAATGCCATCGAAGCCAGCGAAAAGCTGCCTCAGAGCCTGCGGCTGATCAATGTAAAGGCCGCCCCGGTCCATGACATGCTGGCCATTACGGTAGAAAATAACCGGATGATCGAAGAACTGGCTTCGCAAAGGACGACCAAAAAGGATACTTTCCTCCACGGCTTCGGCATTTCAAATATCCAAAAGGCGGCAGAAAAATACGGTGGCGAATGTGTCGCCAGGCCGAAGGGAGAAAAGTTTGCTTTAAAGATCATCCTGCCCATCGCCGCAAAAAGTTCATAACGATTTAGATTTTACCTTCTCCATATTAGTTTACACATTCTATGTTGCGGCATTTTAGTTCCCGGATATAATGGAAACCGTAACAGGAACGTGATTGCTAAAGCAGGACATTCCTTTACTGCAAAATCTGTATACGCACCGTATCAATCAGATTATTTCCGGTCAGACCGGATTGGGAGGAGGACAAATCAACATGAGTATTTTAAAGACTGAACATTTAATCAAGCAGTACGGCAAAGAGCCGAATATCGTAAGGGCGCTGGACGACGTGAGTATTTCCGTGGAACCGGGGGAGTTTGTCGCCATCATCGGCACTTCCGGCAGCGGAAAATCCACCCTGCTCAATATGCTGGGCGGGCTGGATCGGCCCACCTCCGGCAGCGTAAAGGTCGGCAAGTTCGAACTGAGCAATCTCTCGGACGACGATCTGACCGTATTCCGCCGCCGTTCCATCGGATTTATTTTCCAGAATTATAACCTGGTACCGATCCTGAATGTGTATGAAAATATCGTGATGCCCATTCAGCTGGACGGAAAAAGACCAGATGAAGTATTTATCGAAGAGGTAGTTTCCCTCCTGGGAATCCAGAAGAAGCTCTATCAGATGCCGAATACCCTTTCCGGCGGACAGCAGCAGCGTGTCTCCATCGCCCGGGCGCTGGCGGGAAAGCCTGCCATCATCCTGGCCGACGAGCCCACCGGCAACTTGGACAGCAGGACCAGTGATGAGGTGATCGAGCTCTTAAAGCTCACCAGCCAGAAGTTTCATCAGACCATCGTGATGATCACCCATAATCCGGAGATCGCAAAGCAGGCGGATCGATGCATCCACATTGAAGACGGCAGAGTTCACGAATAGGAAGGGGAGGTTCAAAGCCATGAAGGAACAAAAATCCATGATCCGAACCCTGACGAGCCGGAGCTTTCAGAAAAATAAAGGCCGCAATCTGGCCGCGGTACTGGCCATTACGATGACTGCGATGATGTTTACCACATTATTCACGCTGGCGCAGAGCCTGACTAAAAATGTTACGGAAATGTACCTGCGACAGTCCGGCACCAAAGCCCATACCACCGCCAAGCAGATCACCGACGAACAGATCGAACTGCTTGCGGCGCACCCGGATGTCCGATCCTACGGCCGCTCCATTGTCCTGGGCCTGGCGGAAAATGAACGGCTGGGCGGACGGCAGGTGGAGATCCGCTTTGCCAGCGATCAGTACGCAAAGGACGACTTCTCCTATCCCGAAACCGGACATATGCCGGAGCAGAAAAATGAGATCGCACTGGATACCGAAACTCTGCATCAGCTGGGAATCCCCCTGGAGCTGGGAGAAACGGTCACTCTGGAATGGCGGAAAGACATCTTTTCCGATCAGGTCACGTCCAGCACCTTCACACTCTGCGGCTGGTGGGAACGGAATCATTCCGTATATGCCAGCATGGCCTGGGTCAGCGAGGAATTTGCGCTGGAAGCCTGCGGCGGTATCGAAGAGCCTGCCGAGGGCCAGATCTGCGGTCTGCGGATGATGGGCATGACCTTTGCGGACAGTAAGCATATCGAAGAACACACCGACCGGATCCTGGCGGAATGCGGCGTCTCCGGCGTAGAATTTCAAACAGTCCTGGCCTATAACGTGGAAACACAGTGGAGCATATTTATGGAAAGCCTTCCCATGTATGCAGGCATGATCCTGGTATTTCTGGCCGGTTATCTGATCATTTATAACGTATTCCAGATTTCCGTCGCATCGGATATCCAGTTTTACGGGAAGCTGAAAACCCTGGGCATGGAGACCCGGCAGATCAAGAAGCTGATCTACGGGCAGAGCAGCCGCCTGTCGTTGCTGGGCATCCCGGCGGGCCTGATCCTTGGCTACATTCTGGGTATTTTGCTGATCCCGGCCTTGATCGCCGATCAGGACACCCGGCCGGTACGGTCCGCAAATCCGGTCATTTTCATAGGCTCCGCGCTGTTTGCCTGGATCACGGTCATGATCTCCTGCATGCTGCCCGCAAGGCTGGCCGGAAAGGTGTCTCCCATCGAAGCGCTGCGCTACACAGATACGGACACGGAAGTCAAGCGCCAGGTAAAGAAATCCAAAACCGGCGCCTCCCTCTCCAAAATGGCCTGGTCAAACCTTGGCCGCAACCGGAAGCGGACCTTGCTGGTCATCAGCTCCCTGACTCTCGGACTGGTGCTGATGAGCTACTTCTATGCGAAAAACGCCAGCTTTGACGTGGAAAAATATCTGATTGATATGTGCGTTGCCGACTTTCAGATTGACGATGCCACCAACCAGATCGCAGACGGCTACGATCCGGAAAGCAATACCATCCAGCAGGAGCTGGTGGATCAGGTGTCCGGAATGGAAGCCTTTGAAAAAAGCGGAAGGCTGTACTCTCGGCAGATTCCCATGCTTTTAAGCGATCGCGCCTGCGAGAATATCCGCTCCTACTATACCCGGGAACGGCTGGATGATTTTGCGTCCATAGATCCCACCTTTCCCCAGTGGAAGGAGGAATGCGACCGGGCATTGAAAGGGGAAGAAGTGCCGGTCACCGTGTATGGCGCCGACGGCCTGATCCTGGATGCAGCCGTGGGAGATCCCTATGTCCTGAACGGAACCTTTGATTCGAAAAAATTTGCCTCCGGAGACTATGCACTGGCGATCGGGCCGGCAGTCCATGATTTTGAGTCAGATCCTCCTGCCTGGACTGTGGGAGAAACGGTTTCCATCGAAGGACGGGAATTTACCGTCATGGCGGTTCTGGAACCGCTGACACCCATGTGTGAAGGAAAAAGGGCCAATGCCTTTGAGGTTCCGCTGATCATATCCGCCGATGCCTATACGCAGATCTGGCCGGACAGCAATCTGCAGAAATTCTTTTTTAATGTGGCGGACGAAGGGCTGGATGAGGCGGCCTCCATGCTCAGTGAATATCAGGAGCGTACCGCTCCCGGCATGAATCTGGTCTTCCGCGAAAGCCTGATCGCACAGTACGAAGCAGAGACCCGCGCCACTGCGGTCATGGGATATGCCATCAGCATCATCATCGCGCTGGTCGGGGTTCTGAACTTCGTCAACAGCATGGTCACCGCGATCATCTCGCGGAAGCGGGAATTTGCCATGATCCAGAGCATCGGCATGACCAAACGGCAGCTCCGCGGCATGCTGACCTATGAAGGCTTTTACTATGCAGGGCTGACCCTGACGGCATCCTATTTTCTGGGAAGCATAACCGTAGGGGTGATCGTCCGCGCGATCACATCCGCAGGCTACTCCACCTTCCGCTTCACCCTGCTGCCACTGGCGATCTGCACTCCGATCCTGATCGGACTTGCGGTTTTGATCCCGTACCTGTGCTTCAAGAATCTGGAAAAACAGAGCATTGTAGAAAGGCTGCGGGTTGAAATGTAGATATTAATTATAATGTGGGGGCTGAATGCAGGATCACAGCATTTCGATAAATGCAGCGACTCTCGTATTCAGCTGTCCCACATCCTGCTGGGAATAATCGGTCTCCACATTGATATAAGGGAGCATTTTCTCCTGTGTCACAAATCTGCGGATTCCCAGTGTCTCCAGGTTATATGTATGGCAGGCCTGGAGCGTCATCTCAATCACGCCGTCCACCTTGTACTCATCGATCAGCCGTCCGGCCAGCTCCAATCGGTTCTTATTGGGTGTCATAACTGAACATCCAATATCCAGATACCGCGCCGCGATTGCGCCATAGATATCTTCCGCGTCCTCGTCCACCAGCTTGTCAAAGGTCTTTGCCCCTGTACAGTTCTCGTAAGCAACTACCACACCGCCATTCTCTTCCACGGCCCGTATCACTTTTTCCGTCGCTCCGCCCACAGGGCATCCTGTCAGCATGATGCGCGGCTTCTTTCCCTGCATCTTTCCTTCTCTGTATTCCTTTTCGATCTTTTCCACCAGACTGTCAATCTCTCCTGGAATCAGAGTCTTGTCGAATTTAAATGTACTCCCGTACAATACCTTGAACAAGTCATATCCGCTGATCGGAGCCGGATCATGTTTCATAACCGCATATAAGCGCTTCATGGAGCTGCGGACCGCATTCTGCAGTCTCACCGCTTCCCGGAGCTTCTCCTCCGTGATCTCTGTCTGAAATTTTTGTTCCAGATATTCCTTGAACCGGATCATCTCACTCTTCCACAGCTTCAATGCCTCTTCGCTCTGTGTATTCGGCAGCTCCATGACAAACACATCCTTAAAATCGGACATATATTCATACATTTTCTTCTTGCCGTCACAGGTCGTCTCTCCCACGACCACATCTGAAAAATAAAAGAACGGGCATTTATCTGCCTTCGCAAATCCATAGCTTGACTTGATCAGCGGGCATAGATTTTTGGGAAGATCCTTTTCCGCCTCCTGAATCGTCTCATCCGATGTGGAGCACAGCCCCACCGTTGCCGCCCCCGCCGCCATCGCAATCTCCTGCGGGAAATAGGTACAGTATGCGCCGACCACCGGAATGCCTTTCTCCTTTAACTTTTTGACCGCTAAAAAGGAATTTTTCCTCTGCTCCGCAAATTCTTCAAATACCTCTGGTAAATCCTGAATCAATTCCATTTGTATTCCTCCTTATTTTTTCAGTCCAATCTGCACATCTGACGCCTTTCCTATCCGTCATCTGTGTTTTGATAGTAAACCTTCTATTCTATAAACTCAGCGCCGCGCCCACGGCCCCCGCAAATCTGCCCTCCGGCTTCGCCTGCACCTCGCAGCCCAGCTTTTCAGACAGATTTTCCCGCAGATACGCGCACTCGCACAGCCCTCCTGTCAGACAGACCGCCGCGCCGCGGACGTCCAATCTGCTGCTCTGGGATACCACCTTGTTCACGATGGACTCTACCACGGCAAATGCGATGTTCTCCTTCTTTTCTCCCTGCCCGATCAGGCTGATGACTTCTGACTCCGCAAAGACCGTGCACATAGAACTGATCGCAGTGCCGCCGCCCTGCCGCGCCAGTTCACAGATCTCGTCCGGACGCAGGGCCATCGTATTTGCCATGACCTCCAAAAAACGCCCTGTTCCCGCAGAACATTTATCGTTCATCACAAAATCCTTCACCCGGCCGTCTTCGATCCGGATGATCTTCGTATCCTGGCCGCCGATATCAATGACCACCAGCTCACTTCCGCCGTGGAGCCACATTGCCCCCCGTGCATGACAGGTAATCTCCGTGATCATTTTGTCCGCATAGGGCACGGATATCCTACCGTATCCGGTGGCTACACAGGGCGCCTGCTCCGCATCGATCCCCTCATCCAGCAGCTTCTGACGGATGGATTCCGCCGTATCCACACTGCTCCACCCTGTAGGCTGTACGGACTTAAAAATCAGATTCTGATTCTCATCCAGGACCGCCAGCTTGGCACAGGTAGATCCAATATCTATTCCTATATGATATTCCTTGTTCATGATTTCATCCTGCCTTCCATGCAAAAAGCCCGTCACCGCCGGCTTTTCTGCATATGATATATTGACGGCTGCAGTTGGCAGCCGGATCATTTCTTTATCACAACTCTATGGCCTGATCACGGATTTCGCGTTTTCCATCGTTTCCACGATATCATACATATTCGTCACAGTTCCTACCGCCAGTTTTTCTTTGATCCCGTAGAAATCCAGGCAGGTCCCGCAGGTCATGATGTTGACGCCCTCCGCTTCCAGCGCTTTAAAATCTTCCAGAGAATCCGATCCCTCACAGGTCAGATATGCCCCCGAATTGTAGCACATCACCGTCTCTGGAAGCGCGTCCTGCTTGGTCAGGGCAAACACAAAGGCTTTCATCAGCGCCTTGCCCAGCTTTTCCTCTCCGCCCCCCATCACATTTGCAGACAGGACCACTACAAGCCCTTTCTTCCTCGCATCCGGACTACAGCTGATCTCCTCCTCTTCCGCTTCCTCTGCCGGAGCGGAAGCTGCCGAAACACCTGCGGCTACCTGAATGGTCACCTCGTACTCCTTCTCGCCCTTCTTCTCACCCGCAGCCTGCAGCCCCTTCTGAGACGCAAACTTCTGTAGGTTCTGCACCGCGATCTCATTGTCCACCAGCACAGTCAGAACACCGTTCTCCTGAAATTCCCCAACAGCCTTCTTCGCGTTTACCACCGGGAGAGGACATGCCAGTCCTCTTGCGTCTACTATCTTTTTTTCCATCTTTAAAATCCTCCATATCTTTTATTTTTTGTATATTGATATCAGGCCGTGTCTGCTGCCTGCCGTTCCGCAGTGTGACCGGCCGCGCCGTTTCCGTTCACGCCCTGACCAGGCGCCCGCAGCAACGGCATTCACTCTGCCAGTTCACGCAGCGCATCTGCAGCAGCGTCGATTTCTTCTTCCGTATTATAATGGGAAAAGCTGAAACGTACCGCCCCCTGCTCCACTGTCCCCAACGCCCTGTGCATCAGCGGCGCGCAGTGCGCCCCCGGACGGGTGGCGATTCCATAGGTCATAAATAACTCGTCGCTCACCTCCGAGGAATCATACTCTCCCAGATTCAGCGCCACGATCGGACACCGCTCCGGCTCTGAAAAGTCTCCATAAATCTTGATTCCCGGGATTTCTTTCACCCCGTCATAAAACCGCCTCATCAGCTCCTGTTCCCGCTTCCTGATCACATCCATTCCCATTTCCTGGATATACGCCACCGCCGCGTTGAGTCCGGCGATCCCATGTCCGTTCAGGGTTCCCGCTTCCAGTGCGGTGGGCATCTCCGGCGGATGCTCCTTCCGGTATGTCTGGACGCCGCTGCCTCCGCTTTTCAGAGGACGGACTTCTACGCCCTCCCGCACATACAGTCCGCCGGTTCCCTGGGGCCCTAATAAGCTTTTGTGCCCGGTAAAACAAAGGATGTCGATCTTCATTTCCTGCACATCGATGGGAAATACCCCTGCCGTCTGTGAGGCGTCCACGCAAAAGAGCACCCGATGCCGGCGCGCAGTCTCGCCAACCGCTGCAATATCCACCAGATTCCCCGTCAGATTGGAGCCGTGGGTACAGACGATCATCCGTGTATTCCCCCGGATCTCACGCTCAAAATCCTGTACGTCGATCCGTCCCTTTTCATCACTCGGGATCACGGTAAGCTCCACACCCTTTTTCTCCATTTCATATAAAGGGCGGAGTACCGAATTGTGCTCCAGCTCCGTTGTGATCACATGGTCCCCGCTCTGCAGGCTTCCCTTGATGGCCGTATTCAGGCTTTCCGTCGAATTCATGGTAAATGCGATCTGCTTCGGGCTTTCCGCATGAAAAAAATCCGCCAGCCTCTTTCTCGCATCAAAGATCACCCGGGAAGCGCCCAGGGTCGCTTCATGCACCCCGCGTCCCGCATTTCCCAGGGAACAAATGGCCTCCGCCACCGCTTCCGCAACCTGTCTGGGTTTCTGCAGCGTAGTTGCGGCATTATCCAAATAAATCATATTCCTGTTCCTTCTCTCATATTTTCAGGCATTACCACTCAGACCATGCACTCATGCATATCCTGCTCCCGGATGCCGATGCTTTCCATCACGCTTTTCAGCATCTCCTTGCTCTCCAAACCAGCACACCAGGCCAGCCCGCAGCCCGCAGAGATAGCCCTGGGAACTGGAATCAGCCGCCCGTCTGCCTGACGCTCCTTACAGGCCTGCTCCATCGCCATTGCGTCCGCCGTGGTATGAAACGTTACCACGAGCTGTAGTTTTTTCCTTCTCATGCTTCATTCCCGCCTTATTCTGTCTTAGGAAAATCATCTTTTATACTAGACAGCAAAATTTTTGCTGCCTGACAGCCAAGTACACCTTAAATATCAGTATAACTTTTATTTTCACCTGCGTCTAATTGGAAAACAAAATAAGGACGGACAGATTATAGTTTTTTTCTATAATCCGCCAATCCTTTAATATTATCCTTACTTCTGATTGCTTTCCCGCCGTCCTGTAATCTCCCCCAGGAATACCCTTCCCTGTTCGTCAGATACATTTCCAAAACGGATTATGGCTCCATCCTTCTTCCGTCTTGCCGCGACATACAATCTGACATTCCCCGCTTCTATCGTACAGGCCAGAGTTCTGTGTTCCCGGCTCTTCCAGCCCTTCATCCGAGTTTCCAATACCTCAGAAGAATCCGCGCCGCTGCTGTCCGTATATTCCAGACGGATCTCCGCTTCCTGATAGTATCCCGCAAAGCCTGTATTTTCGACTTCTACCTCAACATGGTATATGTGATGTTTCCTCTTTGGAACAATATATGCCTTCCGGACAAGAAACCGATATCCCAAATGCGCGCTCACATGATCATAAAAGCTTTTTCCTTCCCATACGCCGGTTCCCGGGTACTTCCATTCCTTCCAGACCTCCAGCATTCTCGTATCATGGGCCCTGTTCAAATATGTGACCTGCATCTTGCCCAGAACGTCCAATACCATTTCCGGAGTCAGCTCCTGCAGATAGCTCCCGCCGTATACTGCTTCCCCTCCATTGGGCGCAGCCCTGCCGATCTCTGTCTCAAAGGAAAGCTCATCATCCCGTTTCCACGGTTCATTCCATGCCGCGTCTTTCCTGCTCTCGGTACCGAAGGTTCCCAGATGGCTCTCTGATCCAAGGATCCCATCGTCAAAAATCCCCATATCGTCCGCAGCAGCCCATCCTTTTCTTTTTAGTTCCTCATGCAGCATCCTCCAGTATACCGGGCGTCTGACGGCCAGATAGGTCTCCTCCCCCCTGGATCGGCGCAAGGTCTCCGCCATCTGCCGCAGCCGGGCTTCGGATAAAAATCTGGACGAATGCATCTCCCCCCAGTTGCCTACCAGCATTCCCTGGAATACATAGATGGAATCCGTAAACTCTTTCACCAGCTTCCCAATCTGCCCCAGATGAGACACCACCTGCGAAAAAAAAGAAGGCTCCCGCAGGAGAGCCTTCCCTTCATGGTCATAGACTACCCTTACAATACAATCATAGGACCTCTCCGAAAAAAAAGAAAAAATCCGGCAGATCCGGTCCAAAACCTCCTGATCCAGATCCCTGTCCCGAAAATACCCGATGTCAATCAACAGAAATGCCAGAGTATCCTTCGGATGCAGGCACCAGCGCAGTTCCTCAAAGTCCGGCTCCTGTTCCGCCAAAAAGGTATGTATCTGATACCAGCCTCTGGCAGGATTGGACAGCTCTGCCGTGGATTCCTCCAGTTTTGCAGCCCGAAAACCAATATTTGTCTTTCGTTTTCCAAAAACGTCTATCCAATCACGCATATCCATTCTCCTCAGGGTCGATTTGTTTTGTCCAGTATAGCACATCCCTTCCAATAATGTAACCCGCAATCTTACCATTGTGTTTTTAGAGCAACTATATTATATTATTAAATATAAAGCTGGAGGCCCTGTAAGCAGCATATGACACATTACCATTCGCTGCAGGCCGCGCCTTGACCAGGCGTGCCCTGTAACTGCCATTCCCCAGCAAAACGAAAGGATGAAAACATGATTTCCATAATAATCCCTGTCTACAACACCGAAAAATATCTCCGCCGCTGTATGGATTCCGTCTTACATTCTGCCTGTGATGATCTCGAAATCCTTCTGATCAACGACGGTTCCACCGACGGCAGTCCGGCCATATGCGAAGAATATTCCCGGCAGGACAGCCGCGTCAAAGTCATCCACCAGAAAAACCAGGGAGTCTCCTCCGCCCGAAACACCGGTCTGGACCATTGTCAGGGAGAATGGATCGTATTTGTTGATTCCGATGATTTCATTTCCAGAGATTTCCTGAGCCTGATCACCCGGGAAAACAATCAGGATAAAGACCTGCTGCTGTTTGACTTTTCCAAGCACATCGCAGGGCAGGCTTCTGCGGATTATCCGGTCCGTACCCTGACATTTCAAGGGAAGGAAATGCAGGAGCTGATCAGGCGGATCCTTGTTCCGCAGCCCCTGTACGCAGGCGGAAACGCAGATTTCCGCACCCCCTGTGCAAGAGCCTATCGAAAATCCATCATAGACCGTTATTCCATCCGCTTCTCTCCCGGCCTGACTGTCGGGGAAGACCTGCTGTTTAATCTGGAATACCAGCTCAGAGCCCGTTCCTGTGTGTATACCTCAGTCCCCGTTTACTGTTACGATATCCATATGGGCTCCGCGACCCATGGCTTCCGGTCCGGACTTCTGCAGAACCATGCAAGACTGATGCGGCAGTTAAAGAAGCTTTTAGATCACTGCCATATGCTCCCCCTTCTGGAAAATGCATACAGATCTTATTGCCTTGAAAATCTGACCTACGTTCTGATCTGGGAGGTATTCAGTCCCTTAAACCCCAGGTCCTACCGTACAAAATGCCGGATGTGCGCCGTAATGCAGAAAAACGCAATCTACCGGAAGGCCATGAAATACAACTGGAAAAGCGGGATACTGCCGAGGAAGATCCTTGTTTTCTTCTTCCGTCTGAAATGCTACCGCATGACAAGCCTGATATGCCGGGCCAGCTATATGCATTTGAAAGGAAACGATTTCTAAACCTCTTTTAAATAATATTTCTCAGCCCGTCTGTCAATTTTTAATAAAAAGTCTCTGCAATATTGCCAGGATGGATCGATCAGTTTATGCTCCAGCTTGGCAATCTCCCGATAATTTTTTATAAATAGCCATAGCATAATAAAGTAATATGGTGAAAAAAACCTCAGCAGCCGCACAAAATAATTCGGATTTGCCCTGAATGATGCAGATTTTTCCTGGAGATATAGCATCGTCCTGAAAAAAAAGGACTTTTCTAGCTTTCGTTCTTCTCGGCAGAGCAGCGCAACCTCCTGATTATGCAGCCGCCGGTTCGGGCTGTTAAAATTGGAAATCGAGTTCTGCGATACGCGGTACAAAATAAACGGCCGATTCATATAGCATACCCTGAGATTCTCATGTCCGCCCACAATCTTCTGAAAGCAGGCCCGATCATTGACTGTCCTGAACTGCAGGATAAAGTCAAATATCTCTTCCGTCAGCAGTTCTTTCCGATACACTGCCGGACCCATGATCGCACAGCCCAGTTTGATGGAGCGCCGCAGGATATTTCCCCGGATAAAGTTCTGCAGTACCACCTCCAGATAGACCGGATAGGACCGGATCATATCGCCGGAACCGGTAAATTTTATAAATGCGTTGCATACCATGTCATATTCATCCAGCAGATCTGTAACCTCAAACAGATTGTACGGAGAAAGCAGGTCGTCGCCGTTCAGGACAACAAAACGATCTCCCGCTACCTGCCTCAAAGCTTCCACATAATTTCTGCAGATCCCGGCATTTTTTTCCCGAAAGAGCCTGTCCACCTGTTCAAATAGATCTTCATTTTCTGCAATCCACTGTTCGATCACCTGACAGCTCTGATCCTCAGATCCATCGTCCGCAGCAATCAGCTGGAACTTCTGCCCCTTTCCGAATCTGCAGATCTGGTAGCGAATGCTTTCCAACGCATGTATGACAACTTCCGCCTGATTATAGCATGTCACTACAAATGTAAACATTTCATTCCTCCATTTCCACTTCACCTTGCGAAATAAACGTGTCACTATTTCAATTACCGCATCGGACTCTGCCTGTTCCTTCATTTCCTTCCGACGATTTTCTGATAGATGGGATAAAGGTTTTCTTCCACCCAGCCATTCACAAAACAGGCCCAGATGATCTCCTTCAGTGCTTCGCTGACACTGAATCCGCCGCACTTGTGCAGCCAGACCAGCGCACGGACCGCGGCTTTTTTGCGCCCGTACTTGAGGGCGATCTTATATCTGCGCCTTGCCTTCCAACATAGGATTCGTTCTCTCGATTCCCGGTCCGTAATGCCGCAGTTTTCCGCGATATCATCCAAAAGTTTTTCATAATCCCTGTACTTTTTTTCTTCCTGCACCTGCGTCAGCGCCGTCCTGGAATGGCTTCCTTCCCTGACGGCCACCCCGTACAGTTCCTCCTCTATCGTGGGGCATTGGTGACGGTACATAAAGGGCAGCAGCATCTGAAAATTCTGTCCCACATCATATTCCGGTATCCGCCGCTCTGGATACACTTCAAAAAATGCTTTGGCGCGCAGCATATAGCATCCGCAGCAGACAAAGGTCTTCGATTCTAAAATATCCCAGAACAGATCCAGCTTTTTCAGGTCTCCTCTCTGTTCATCCGCCCTCTCCCCTCTTGCCCCTGTTTCCGTATTAAAGTAGTATGACAGCGACCGGACGCACTCATACTCCGGATGCTGCTGTAAAAAATCTACTCTGCGCCGGACAGATTCGGACTCCAGAAAGTCATCGCTGTCCGGCCAGATCAGATATTCCCCCGACACATACTCAAGACCCTGGTTGATCGCCGCAGACGCATTTTTATGCTCTGCCTGTATGATGCGGTATTCATATCCTTTTGCCGCAAACCTCTCACAATAGCTCTGTGCCGCCCGGACAGTCTCATCCTGTGAGCCGTCATCCACAAGGATCATCTCCATGTCCGGGTATGTCTGGTTCAATACGGAATCCAGCATTTTGGACAAATGCGTTTCTCCATTGTAGACCGGAGTTACAACCGACACCCGACCCGGCTTATATTCATATTGCTTCTGATCCATCTCCCTCTCCTTCTATTATACAGACGCCCTGACGCAGACAGATTTTCCGCATACTCAAGCATCTAGTACAATGTTACATTAATAATTGAGTAATAAGTGCTCGCTGTCCATGCCATTACTGCGTTGGAGTCAGTCAACGATACTACCGGCATCGCCTCCTTCCTCCGCCTTGTACTGACATGAACATCGAACGCTTATCACTTCAAAATTAATGCAACATTGTACTAGCTCTTTTGCTGCCTTCCCTGCTGCTCATCGCACCCGCACGATCTTCTGGTTTTCAATCTTATACACGACATCACATTCATTTGCCAGGCTCATATGATGAGTCACCATGATCAGCGTCTTGTTCTCCTTAATCTGGCGGATAGAATCGATCACCGCCTTTTCCGTTTCCATATCCAGGGCTGCCGTTGCCTCATCCATGACCAAAAGTTCAAAATTCTTGTAAAGCGCCCTTGCCAGCGCGATCCGTTGTCTCTGTCCTCCAGACAGGGTAGTCCCATTCGCCCCGATCAAAGTATGGACCCCGTCCTGCATCTTCTGAACATCTTCCCATATCTGGGCGCATTTGAGACATTCGATCACCCTTGCTTCATCAATCTCTTCTTCCTCTTCGAAAAAAGCCACATTATTCTGTATGGTTTCTCCATTCAGATATACGGTCTGAGGAATATAGCTGACCAGTTCACCCATACTGGCCTGACACGGCCCCTCCCCGTCAGAATGGGTCACAATATCATAATCGTCAAAAAAGACATGCCCCTCCTGCGGCTTCAAAAGCCCCAGCAGCAGATCCACAAAGGTCGTCTTTCCGGCGCCGGACGCCCCGATCACCGCAATGGAGCAGCCTACAGGGATGTCAATGGATGCATCCTGAAAGATCTGTACACGGTCTGTATATCCGAAAGTCATGTTCCTGACAGAAACCCCCTTCCGGAGCGTCAGCTTTCTCTGACGGATTTTCTCAGCGCGCGTTTCTTCTTCCTTCATCAGGCTGTACTCTGCCATCGATTCTTTCACAGCCTCATAAGGCTTTTGGGCAAATTCGATCTTATTCATCCCATTCAGGATGTTGTATGCCATCGGCAGCATACGCACCAATGCCGTAATATATACCACCATCGGCGCAAGGACTGCCGCAAGGTCGGTCCCGAACACAAGGATCACCGCAAGGATCACAAACATCGCTGCCATGATCGAATTTTGCAGAATGACGGCGATACTGCTGATCTTGTACTTAAATTCTCCCTGCACCTGCGCAAATGCCCGGCTTGCGTCCTCATATTTGCGGAGCACAAAGGCGGAACGGTCATCAATCTTCATTTCCTTAAAGGAACCGTATGCAATAGTGATCTGAGAATTTGCCTTGATCGAGCAGGCCCTGCTTTTTTCCCCATACTCCTGCATCCTCTTACGTGTACGCAAAAAGATCACTGCCATTAAGATCACAAGGATCACACAGCTGATGATCCCCATCCACTTCGACACATAGATCAGTACAACGGCAAATCCCGCCATGGTAATGCCATTGATCACCGCTTCAATAAAGTCTGTGATGATCTGAATGCTGTTCGTCGTATCATTGCGTACCGTATTCATCGCCTGGATGGCGCTCTTTTTATTGTGTTCCATCAGATCCTCTTTGATCAGAAGCTCATAGATCTTCATGGACAGCTTTTGCGCGCCGTCGTACACGAATCGGTTTGCAAGCTTGCTTTTATACAGCTCGAACAGACACTTCAAGATAGAAACCAGTACCATAAAAAAGGTAAATGCCGTCAGCTTCGGATCCGCTCCGTTCTCGCGTACTACAATATTGATAATATAAATGATCACAGAAAAGCTGAAGATATCCACGATCGGGCTTATCAAGCTCAAGACCGCATAGATCTTCCACATCTTCTGCTCCTTTGTATCCAGGATTCCCGTCAAAAATCTAAACATTTCCGCCATATCATTTCCCCTTTGATTTTGTAACCGATCTATACAGCTGATAGCTTGCCGGAGCCGGTCTCCTTCCGCAGCTCGCTGCTCTCTGTGCTGTAAAGGCTATTTTTTTATCTTCTTCAGCAGCGCCCTGCCTGACCCGAGCACCTGATGCAGTCTCAGGATCTGTGAAAAAGGCAGGACCCTGTAAAAGCCCATAAAGATCCCGCGGCTTTTCGCCGACTCTGTCGGTCCTGACAGACGCGGCTGAAGTACATCCTTTTCCCCGCATTCAAACCAGGAAAGCTCTTCCTGCACCGCCTTCCATATTTCCTTCGCCTTGTCCGTGTGAAGAATGACCAGTGAGGTCCCCATACCATCATCGATCTCCGGCTTCACCTTCTCAATCCCCCAGAAATCACCGATCGTCAGATCGCTGCTCCTTTCCACAGTGCAGAATCTGCATTGATGGCAGGAGGGACGCAGGATATGATTTGTAAAGTACATCCTGCAGTATGCATCTGCATAAAGAGAGCCTGAATATTCCTTCCCTCCGACCACGTAGGCGCAGGTATGCCCGCTGTCACGCATCCTTTTATCCCGGAACGAAAAGTCCGTCATTTTACCGCCGTGCTTTCCTTCCAGGTATTTCACATAATCTCCCCATATTCCCGGAGAAGGCACTCCATAGCAGACCAGATCTACAGTAATGAGCTTGGGATACGGCTTTTTCAGATACAGCCTTAATCCCTCCGCCTGGCACGGAGTCCCGCAGAACAGCACCCATTGTTCCTCTTTCAGCCGTGCCTCGATCCTGCGGTAGATCCCCTTCATGCTGCTCTGTACATATTTGGTCCTCTTGACCGCATCCAGCTCTTCCCTATTATGGATCTCCCGGTGCACCACTCTCATATTTTTGTCATAGGCAGCGCCG
The DNA here is from genome assembly GCA_910575475.1 of Lachnospiraceae bacterium. GTDB lineage: Bacteria > Bacillota > Clostridia > Lachnospirales > Lachnospiraceae > Schaedlerella. Next base: position 239,697 of record CAJTGD010000001.1, read on the forward strand.
TAGACGACACCCTGCTGCCGGAATACATATTCTGCAAGGACCGGGAACATACCGCCGGAAGAGCTGGCATACCGGACCTTCTCCTCCTTTGCCTGAACTCCAAAATACTGCCGGTGCAGTTCTTTTTCTGCGCCTTTCTTTTTCACAGGACACACTTCCTCACATCTTCCGCAGTCTATACACAGATTTTTATCAATCTTCGGATAGCGGAAGCCTTCCCTGTCTACCACCATCCGGATCGCATCCTTACTGCAGATATCTAAGCATGCCCCGCAGCCGCAGCATTCCTCTTTTTTTGCATACAATTTTTTCATCAGATAAGCCCCCTGTCCTCTATTCCTACAGATTTTTAAGCAAAAATCCTCCCGATGCTCTGACATTTTCCTTTGTTTTCTGTCTCACAGATTCCCAGTCTATGCGGGCATGAATATCTCCTGCTTCCCCCACACACAGTCTGTCCTCCAGTCCGTGGATCTGAAGGATATTCCTGATCCGTGCCCCCAGATTGCTGTGTACAAATGCCAGAAACTGTTTCTCGTATATGATGCTGAACGCCGCCGCATGAAACGAATTGGATACTACATACTCCGCTTTATGGATATATCCCAAAAATTCAGACGGTCCTGCCGCCCGGTCCACTTCAAATCCCATATCGATTCCCGGACGTTGGGCACGCACCTCAATCACAGACAGTCCGGTCTCCGCCGAAAGCTTCTTCGCATACTCGGACATGGTCCGGTTAGGTTCCGTCACATAGACCAAGATATACCGTTCCTTTTCCGCATACTCCGGTATACGTTCAATCCTCTGCCAGGATTCTTTTTTCAGAAAAAATACTGGGTCTAACACATCTGTAACTTCTCTGCCGCAAATCCTTGTCACGTATGGAATGGCCGATTCTTCCCTGACAGAAACGGCATCCACATGTCTGATCAGCTTCGCAAACTTCCCGTCATCTCGGCCGGAAAGCCCCGAGCTGCCGAAGCTTGCCGCATAAGAGATCACCTTTTTCTTCCGCGGATTCGAAAAAGCGCCGAAATATGCCCTCCTGAGGCCACAGGTGATATCCGGATTCCAGATCTGGTCGCTTCCGACTACATAGCACCGATATTTCAGACCTTTCAGGCCGCCGCAGGAGTACAGCTTCCTCTGCTTTTTATCCACCAGATACTTAAAGCGAAAATAATTCATATTCTTAAGCTTTCTGGAAAACTCCTCTCTGTTCCAAAGATGAGACGCGAGCCCGTCCCACATGTTGAATATTCCCCACAGCCGCCCCTTCAGGCCCCGGATCGGCGAATATGGGATCCACCAATGCCTTCCTGTCATAAAAACAGGCTCATAACGGACGATCTCCGCCTTTTTTCCATTTTTCCGCAAAAAAGTCTTCAGTCCATATGCCTGCAGCATAGCGCCGAAATTGTTGGAACAGTGAAATGTAATGATCCCTATATCCGCATGTTCTTTTCTCATCATGAATGACTCCTTCCACGCCAGCAGCACAGGGACATACCGGCTCACCAAAGCATAGACAGGATAGCAGGAAAAGCAAAGCTCAAAGAGAAGCTTCTCACTGAACAGAAGCCGGCCAAACATAGGGTGCCTTCTTTCTTCCGCCGCGGTCCTTCTCAGAATCCTGCAGCCCTTTTGGTCGCCCGCACTCTGCAGCATCCTGTAATTTTTCTCCATCTGCACAGCGACAAGCTGCTCCCATCCCAATGCAAAGTCAGGCCTTCCCCTCCTATACTCTTCATCCCGGATCCTCATACTGCTTTCAAAATACTGTTTTCCTTTTACCATTGCCTGAGAATGTGTGACGCTCTCCCCGTGGATTCTGTAATAGTACCAGCCCTTCTGCAGAAAAACACTCCGTATGCCTTGCCGGATGATATGATACAAAAACAGCGTGTCTTCTCCGTTTGACAGCTTCTCATCAAACCGTAGCGACCCAATCGCCGATCTGCGTATCAGCTTGCCTCCGATTCCTGACAGGTCATTCATGTATTTCCTATGAAACCAATCTTCCGCCTCTTCTCCCTTGGCCGTCTGCCATCGGAATCGTTCGTATTTTTTCGGATCCTCAGCCAGTATTGTCTCTATCTTCTCTGTTCCCAGCTTATGATAGCTGCAGAACACCAGGTCGGCCTGCTGTTCTTCCGCCAGCAGAAGCATCTTTTCAATAAGAAACGGATGGATTGCATCGTCGCTGTCCAGGAAAAAGACATATTCCCCCTTTGCAGACTCAATTCCATGATTTCTTGCTGAGGAAACACCTTCGTTCTCCTGACGGCGCAGGCATACCCTGGCATCTGTCCGTGCAGCTTCCTCACAGATTTCCGACCCCTGATCCGATGAACCGTCATCGATCACAAGAACCTCCATATCCTGAAAGGTCTGCGCAAGCACAGAGCTGAGACACTGCCCAATATATTTTTCCGAATTATACATGGGAATGATCACTGATACTTTTTTCATAAAATCCCTTTCTTTATGTGACTGCCATTTTCAGATAGCTTTTTTATCCCACAGATGTTATAATGTGTTGCGCCGATGCAAAAGCAGCCGTATCCAAAGCGGCGCACGGCCCAGGAGTAAGCAATAACAACAGGAGTACTATCATATGAAGTTCAAAAAAATTTTATTTACTGTGTTTCTGAGTATATGTATCTGTATGATCCTCGGACTTTTTCTGTCCTTCCTGACCCTGCGCTTTGTCAGATACTCTCCCGCCAGCTGTACAGAATCTGCAAAGGAGCTTCAGAACCCCTACATCGGATGGTATCAGATTCATGGCTATAAATTGTCGGAAGAGGCATCCTTTGATATTTCCAAGATACAAGAGTCGGAGGAAAAGGCCGGTCTTGTTCTGCTGGAATTTAATCTCCAGGACTATGCCGCCAGTCCGATCGGCGACCGCGGACTGGCGCTCCTGGATCAGCTGCTCCATTGCTGGCAGTCTACAGGAAGGCAGCTCATCGTCCGTTTTTTCTACGATTGGGATGGAAATGCCATGGCAGTGGAACCGCAGGAGCTGTCTATGATCCTGACGCACATGTCTCAGACCTCTGAGATCGTAAACCGCTATACGGACTGTGTCTATATCATGCAGGGCATCTTCATCGGATCCTGGGGCGAGATACATGGCTCCCGCTATGCAAACGACGACGATATGAAGGCCTTGATCAGCCATCTGGCTTCCGTCACTGCTCCCGAAATCTTCCTGGCGGTCCGCACACCGCAGCAGTGGCGGCTTCTCACGGACTCTGCGGAGCCGTTAAATGAATCCGGAGCATTTCAGGGAACGCTTTCATCCAGACTCAGCCTGTTCAATGACGGTATGCTCGGTTCCGATACGGATCTCAACACTTATGCTGCCGCCCCTGTCCCGGAGGGCTTCCCGTCCTCTCATAAAAAGAGCCGCCAGGAAGAGATCGAATTCCAGAACCGGCTTTGCGCTTATGTGCCAAACGGAGGAGAAGTCGTGATTCCCAACCCCTGCAATGATTTTCCCGCTGCTGTCAGGGATCTGAAGGCCACCCGTGTTTCCTACCTCAACAGTGCCTATGATGAAGCTGTATTCTCCAAATGGCGGAACGCATTCTGTACAGAGGATCCTCTTTTCAGCGGAATGAACGGATTCGATTATATTTCCAGGCACTTAGGGTACAGGTATGTGCTGCGTTCTTCCGAATGCACCTCTGTTCTTCCCTGGGAAAAGGATACAGAGCTGACGGTCACTTTGCAGAACACAGGCTTCTCAGGCTGCTATCGTCCTTTTGATGTAGCTCTGACCCTGAGAGAACCGGTCACAGACAGAAGCTTCACCCTGCCTGTCAAAACAGATACCCGATCCTGGGATCCCGGAGTGCAGATCCATCTGTCGCTTCCGATCCGTATCCGTGAATATGCCACCGGAACCTATGATCTCTACTTGAAGATCAGCGATCCGGTCTCCGGACGGATTATTGAGCTTGCAAATGAAGAAACATCCAATGAATACGGCTATGCTCTCGGACAATTGGACATCAGCATATTTCCCCGGTAGAGCTTTTGTACGGAATTATACTGCTATATCTTATCCGCACTCAAAAGTCCTACCTCCGAGTCCATCTTCAGAACCTTTACCTGGAATAGCACAACGCAGACGCTGAACAGCACCCTGAGCATATACCAGAACGGCTTCAATCCTGAATGCATACTCTTTCCCTCTACCCTTGTATGCATCACCGCCGGTACCTCGATGACCCGGAACTTGATCAGCATCATGAGTATGATCATATTTGCATCCGGATATTTATCATCAAAATGGTCATATTTTGAATAATACAGAAACGCTTTCCGGCTTAAGCCCTGCAGTCCCGTGGTTGGATCTGCAACCCTGCGTCCCGTTGTCATACGGATCAGAAAGCGGAATATGGAATAGACGATTCTCTTCGGCAGAGAAACCGGGAAGTCAGAACTGCCCTCCATAAACCTGGCTCCAAGAACGATATCCGGACAGCGCCCATCCGCATCCTGTTCTTTCAGCTTCCTGTAGATCACAGGAATATTGCACACATCATGCTGTCCGTCCCCGTCCATCTGGATCACATATTGATATCCCCTGCGCACCGCATATTTATAGCCGGTCTGCAGGGCACAGCCATATCCCATGTTATAAAGCTGTGAAAGCATAGGATAATGCATTTCCTTCACGATCCAGTTCGTAGAATCTGTGGAAGCATCGTTTACGATCAAAATATCGGCCCTGTCTTTCATATCCAGCTCCTCCAGCTGCATAAGCAGCCTCCGGATATTATTCCCTTCATTATAAGACGGTATAATGATCAGCAATTCTTTTTTCTTCATGATCCTGTCTCCTTTAATTCCCGTACTGCAGATTTTTCAAAAATACGTTACACTACAAGAACCTGAGCAGCTTCTCCAGTTCTTCCTTCTGAGCAGTTTTTTTCTCTGACGCTGCCTGCCCAAGTCTCTTTCTCTTCTCTTCATCCCTTAAAAGCATCGTAGCACTGTCCGCAACTGCCCGGGGCGTCAGCTCACAGAGTATGCCGTCCACTCCGTCCGCGATCTGCTCCCTGTTGCCGTTGCAGTCAGAGGCGATCACCGCACAGCCCAGTGTCTGCGCCTCCTGAATCGCAATACTTTTTCCTTCAAACCGTGTGGCGTGTATGTACAGATCCGCCTGTGCATAGTATGGAAATGGATTCGACACCGCTCCGAGAAGTATAAAATCCTCTTCCAGCCCTGCCGCGGAAATTTTTTTCTCCAGCATAGATCTCTGGTCGCCCTCGCCCAGCACATACCACCTGGCCTGGTATCCCGAATCCTTCAGGAGCTTCATCGCATCTATCGCAATATCATACGCCTTTTGATACGTCAGCCGGCCCACCGTCAGAAGCCTCATACCGCTGTAATGATCCTGGAAGCCTCCCTTTTCTTCCGCCCGCCTCCGCACTGTCTCCTGATCAATCAGATTCTGGAATGTAACTGTTTTTGACGCATATTCCGGATAGGCCTCCAGAAAATGCGTTCTCACCTCATCCGAAACAGTAAAGATCTGATCAAACCGTTCCCAGCACCCCTGATCCATCTCTCTTGTATATCCTGCACTCTTATAGTCAATATGTACAAATGCACATTTTCTGTCTGCATTCACATGCTCTGCCGTATAGTAGGCAGATGCCCCTTCCAGATACGCCACCGCCATGTCGAACCTCATCAGGAAACGCTGTGAACCGTCCGAAAGCATGCGCCACAAAAGCTTATCTGTCTGAATACGCCCCTTCCTTTTCATGATCCTGAGGTTTTTCAGGACAGAGCTCAGTTTGCTGACAAATCCGCCGTTTCGGAAAAAACAGCGCAATATGGTCCCTGCCATCAGCCGCTTTCCCTGTTTCGTCAGTACGGACTGGCTGCTGAAGCTGGAGTTTAATAGCTTCACATGGGGCGGAAGCTCTCCGATCATCTCTCCCTGTCCCAGGATCACATAGAGGAAAAGCTCATACTTCTGACTGTCCAGCTGTCTCAGCAGTTCCAGGAGCGCTGTCTCCGCACCTGCCCGTCCCAGCGTGTTCACAACAAACAGAAGCTTTTTTTTCTTCCTGGTCATCATTCTCTTTTCCATCGCCCTCTCCTACTATCCGGCTCAGCCTGTCGAGCTCTTTCAGGATGATCTCATTTTCCTGGTTGAGCATAGCCACATGCATGGCCATCTCCCGTGTCTTCAGGATCAGCTGAGAGATCATCGCACTTGTTCTGAATTCTTCAAATAAAAAGATCGCTCCCACACAGAAAAAAGCCAGTCCGGTTCCCGTTGCAAGCTGTTTGGTCCATTCTGAGAACACAGGCACGATGCCGATCAAAACAAGCATGGCTCCCAGCAACTCCCATATCACGGTATAATTGACCGTAATCTTTTTGTAAGAATGCATCAGAAAGCTGACAACCATGAGCAAGAGTCCCGTAAGGCTGACCCCAGCCCTTATCATATTGGCGTCCACGTTCAGGCCTCCTCTCTTTCCTTTTGAATATTTTTATCATATACCTTTCCAGGCGGCTGTGTCCCCATTCCCGGTTTCAAAAGCGACCCTTCACAGAATATATGCGCGTCCAGATGTTTTTCGATATAGCGCAGACGGATATAGGCAACCGTCCACCCCGTAAATGCTCCCATCACCAGGCCAAGCCCATACCACAGCTCAGACAGGCCGGAAGCAAAGATGCTTCCAAGGAATGTGATCAGGCAGAAAGACAGTGAGGTGAGCACTGCTCCGTTCAAGTCATTATAGTAATATAAAAATATGATCTCAGAATACATCAGAAAAACAATAAAATATCCAACTACCAGACAGGGATAGATTCGAAGTGTCAGGCTGGAAAATCCGAATCTCGGCAAAAATACCACGCAGAGCAGATATACCACAGACGTAATAATGAACTGGATACGCACCAGGCTCATCAGCTCCGAGGACAGCTGGCGGAACATCTCGCTCTTGGCAATGTCGATATCTCTTCCTCTCCCGCCGATCACCGCTTCGGAATAATTTTTATATTTGCCGCGAAAATTCATCTCCACCCGTGTGATAAATATGATCGTCATAGATATATTGCTAAACATCGCCAGGCATGTGGCCATGTCATAAGGCTGATTGCAGACAAATGTTTTTACCAGCACAAGTCTCATATCCTGAGTCCAGAACACAAAATTGTGGATATAGAGTCCCAAAATATAGGCAAAGTTAGCCGCTACGAGCTGCCAGTATTTTTTGAAATACCGCAGTACCGAGCTGTACCGGTTGCTGTTATATACAAAATAGCGTTTCACGACCGCGATCTCCAGAAAGGCGATCAGAAAGAGCCCTGTCATCAGCGCAAACATCATGCTCTCTCTGATCCCCCATTTTAAAACAAATCTCAGGAAAAGCGAAGCCCAAAAAGCCCATACCATTCCGATCGTATAAAACAGCGAGATCTTCTGGTAAGCCTTCGCAATGGACAGATAGATCATCGAATAAAAAACCAGAACGAGTGCGATATAACCGCAGTAGCCGGTAAACACATAAAATACATCCACCTTACCCACAAAATGCTCCCACAGGCAGAACGGGATCCCCAGCAGGCTGCTGAGAAAAAGATTCATCAGCAGTCCCAGGTAATAACAGGGCCTGATATCCTGATAGCGTTCCTCGTAGATGACATCCGACATATACTTAGACAGAACAGAATTAAAAGGAGAACAGGTCAAAAGTGCAAAAATAAATATATACAGCACAGTACAGGAAAATAACTCTCTCTCAACAAGCGTGAGACTGCTGAAGTCCAGGAAGTGTCCCATCAGCACAATATTCAGGATGACCACGAACATCGGCGTCACCGTGGACATGGAGCTGTATGCAAATCCGATCAGATAGGTTGTGAGCGTATTTTTCTCAAATATCTTACTTAGTTTATTTCCTATAGTAGCCATTGGCTCTCTCCTCTTCACTACTCTCTTTTTCTATTCGTCCCAGCGAAGTCCCATACTGTCTGAAAAGTCCTGATAGATTTTCCGGTATTTACTGCGCATATGCCCGATCTGATAAGCAGAGACTACCCTCTGATAACCGTTTTCTCCCATCTGAAGACGCATGGGCTCGTTTCGCGCCAGATCTACCATGGCCTGTGCGATCTCCTCCACATTCATGATATGGACCACGATTCCTGCATCGCCGAAATCATCGTTTTCTCCATAGATCAGCCCACGGCAGTTTCCGACATCCGTCGCAATGGCAGGCTTGTGCGCCGCAAAGCCTTCCAGGATCGTTAGCGGCTGGCCTTCACTGATGCTTGTCAGGATCGTCATATCCATCCTGCCCAGATAATCCCGGATATCAATCCTTCCGGTAAATACGACATCTGTAACTCCCAGCGCCTCTACCTGCTCCAGACATTCACGCGCATATCCCTCGTCCTCGTCCCTGGGCCCCATAATCCACAGCTTCAGCCTTGGTTCTCTCTCCTTTGCAAAGCTGAATGCCTGAATCATTGTCTTCACATCCTTGATCGGAGTCACACGGAGCACCGCGCCGACATTGATCTTTCCCTCATCTTCCTCTGTCTTGCCCGGAATATCCTTCAGCCTCTCCAGGGCGACCCCATTGGGCGTCACCATCGTTTTTTCCACCGGACAGCCCAGATCAACCTGAAGCTCTCTGGCATACTCGTAAAGACTGGTCACCAGATCCGCCTTCTCATATGCCAGCTTTGACATCTTCTTAAACTGATCGATCCATATGTTTTTATAGACGCCCTGAACCCAGTCCGCCCGGAGCAGTTCCTCTTCCCGTTCCCTGGTATAGATCCCGTGCTCAGAGATCAGGAATCGGCTGCCATAGAGTTCCTTCGCCATGCTGCCCAGCACTCCCGCATATCCGGTGGCCAGACAATGGTACAGATCTGCTTTGGGCAGCTTCATTTTTAAGGTAAACAAAAGCGGCAGATATACGGAACGCACGGTCCATAAAAAATCCGAAAAGACCAGCTGACTGTAGTTCTGATCGTAATATTCTCTTACGATCTTCAGAAAATCCTCCCCCATCAGCAGCTTATCCAGAGAAACCGGCTTTTCCTGAAACAGCCTGAATACCGCTTCCCATTCCACATTCCGGTTATGCACCAGACTGCGAAACGCCTGATACTCCGTCTTGTTCAGTTTTAATTTCTTCCGTCCCTTTCGGTTCCAGTCAACGTCCTCCAGGTACAGTTCATGCACCTCCGTCACATTCTCTGGAAGCTGATATGTAAATTTTCCGCTCATGGAGCGGCTACTGATAATGGACAAGATCACAAATTCCAGCTTCGGAAAAGACTGGATCAAGCCATGTACCCAGCTGGATACCCCGCCTGTCACATATGGATAACATCCTTCTACTACTATGCAGACTCTCACTTGATAACTCCTTTCAGAAGGCTAATATACCCCAAACAAACTAATAATAAAATCTCTCATCGACCGGTTTGAGCAGGATCGTAAGATCATTTCTTTTTGCTTCGATCAGATAAGCACCATCTTCCAGCTCCTGAAAATCTCCGCCTTCCACTTCTTCTATACCGCTTTTGTAGGTTCTGAAAACAAACCATGCCGGTCCTTCTGTTCCGCTGATCTGGAGGCGAACTTCATTTTCAGTCCGGCTTTCCGTATAGTCCAATGCCAGGAAGCTGCGGATCTTTACATCACATTGTGCTGCTGTCGCCCCGGCAAATCCCTGAAACGCCTGTGCGTATGCATCCACATTTTTTACAAATTCCGTAGCCAGCTCATCCCACGTATCCTTCGCGTCTTCCGGATACGCAATGCGCCCCATATCACAGCACAGGGTGTAATAGCCCAGCGCGGTTGCCGCACTTCTCATCCTAAAATCCTTTGAATAGGAATATTCCGGTCCATTGACCACCGCCCTCTGCTCTGTAATATGATCTGTCATATATCCGATCAGTTCGATGTCTTCTTCATCATAGTCCCGGACCACAGTCCTCACCGATGACAGAACGTCCTCCCCCAGGGCAGCCTCGGTCTGCGCCTCGTCCATGTCACCTGCATAAAAGGATGCGAATTGATAGTCATCAGCCGTTTCTTTTATAAATTTCTGGTCTTCACTTAGCTTCTCATCCATAGGCGTATCGGACATATTCCGTCCGTACAGCCCCAGTTCCGCTGATCTTTCGTGCAGGATCTTCATATAATATCTGAGCTGTTCTGGATCCGGAAGCTTCTGGTCCGAATAGTCATACTGCGGCGCCGCCATACAGGTCAGTCCGATCTGATGATCCTGAAGCGTTGTATCGATCGACGGCCATATATTTTCCTGGAACAGGTACTTTATAGAGCGTCCGTAGTACTTCTCCATCTCTGCCCTATTCTCATCCGCCACGCCAGGATACCCGGCCAATACGATATTCTGTGCGTTTATGACCGGATAGATCTCGTAAGGATACATCTCGGATGACATAGCTGACAGAAGTCCAAGCGCCGGGATTCCCTGCATATATCCGCCGTTCACGGCAAATACATACGCCGATCCAAAGCTCTTTCGCCAGATCAGGACAGGATAGTCCTCTTTCTCCACTTCCTCGTCTTCCGGAATGCCTTTCATATAGACCTTGGTTCCGGAAGCCAGAGAATACCATGGAAATGTCAGCTCCATATCCTGATACTTCTGGTCCTCTTCTTCCTCTGCCTTATAGACCATCTCACCGCCCAGCAGGAAACCGCTGTACAGATGGATCCCCGCCGCTGTGGTCTCGTCCTGCTCCACCTCTCTGATACCGAGCAGTTCCCGGATATGCGCATTCCTTTTTATCACAGACGGCTCAGGAAGCGTTGCAAAGATCAGGTGGATCCCCCGTGTCACACACTCCGTCAATAACTCTGCTTCTTCCCTCTGATCCCAGTCTACATACTCTGAATCGATCACCAGCATCTCCGGAAGTCCCATATCCTGCTCTGCCTTATCATACGATGTCAGTGAATCATACCCGTCAATATCACGCTTCGTATACAAAGCCCATTTCTCCGCTGCCTCACGAAGCTCTCCTTTTGGATCACCGATGCACACCACTCTGCCGCGGGGAACGTAAGACATCTCATCCACAGCCCCGGTTTCCGCCTTTTTCTGTACGGACTCCCTTCCATCCTTCTGGCTGTCCGGTATGTACATGCTGACTTTGGACGGATAGTCTTCTGCCGTCCCTGTGACAAAAGCATTCACTTCATAATCATTGGACCAGTCCTTTAGTTCATTGACAAACAGACACAGAAAGAATATAACCGACATCAGTATTGTAATTATGAAAAAATTCCGGCGCGATACCATATTCCCTTCTCCTAATCCTTCTTCATCTTATCATATCCGTTATATCCGTAATCGATCGCAAAATTATACAGGCTGTATTCATTCTGCCTTACACGATAGCACACGAAATCATCCGACTCGTAATAGACCTCCATCTCATTCGGATAAAGTTCTTTAAAAGCCTGTGCCCAATAGTACATATGGGACATCGTGATCCATCTGTCCTCTTCAAGGTACGGCAGGATCCCCGGCTTATCCGAGAGCGGCTTCCTTGCTCCCTCCTGCGATACTTCCCTGTCCGGTTTTTCCAATGTCATATAATCGCGGTACAATACCGGGATCTTTTCGACAAAAAAGTAAACGGTGGATGTCGGTATCTTAATTGAAGTATCTTCATCAAGAGAACGCATATTTCTTAAAAACTTGATCAGCTCATAGTGATATCCCTGTTTATAGTCGCCAATCATCTGACGTTCATCATTGGCAGAGCAGATCGTCCAGGCCTCCTCTTTATTCTCTCGTATGATATTATTCAGACAGATGACAGAGCCATTTGTCTCATATGCATTTATAAAAAGCGGACTTCTCAGCCCCTCTTTCGCCGTCATGACACAAGCTGCCGTCAAAACCGCAAACGAACAGAAATTGAGGAGCTTTGCCTTCCTGAACAGTACATATAATAAAGAGTCCACACAAAGTCCCCAGGCTACCGGGATTCCATATCCCAGATATACAGAATAACGGGACACATCCAGGATCTGCACGATCCCAAATTCCAGTGAAGCCTGCAGGACTGCCATGACCGCCATGTAAGCTCCGACCGATACCAGAACAGCGCCATATTCTGCTTTTCGAAACAGGTACCCCAAAAGCCCCATTCCCAAAAGGATACCGATGCTGACTAGGATCACCTGTCCGGTCTTCATATCATACACTACATAATATTCCAGCCTGTCCAGAATGGTCTCAAGTGCACTAAGTCCCTCTTCCGCGGCGCCTGCCTGAGTATGCGACGATGTAGAAGCTTCCCACTGGGTCATGCCCCAATTCAGAGATTCCTGCAAAGGCGTCCCGAAAAGAAACGCGATCCCCATAGGCAGTATAGCCATAAAAAGCCCGCCAATTCCCGCCACCACGATCCGTTTCAAATATTGCCACCGGAAAACCCGGAAACAAAATCCGCCCCCGATCGCAATACAGAACAGACCGGCGATAAATGTATTATAAAAGTGGATCGCCAGGGTCAGGGAAACACTGACAGCAAACATGGTCAGGTATATCCCTGCGGCCGTCACAGTCTCTTCCCACCTTTTTGGGTTCTTTGCTTTTCCGGCATCCGGTCCGCCTGCCGGATAATCTGCCGTTTCTCCCTCATCAGGAAGAGCACGCTTGAATACCGGATTCTTTTCCTGCAAAAACGCGATCGCAAAATACGCGACCGGCAGGATAAAGATCATTCCCATCTCCTGGGGCAGGGTCGCATGATACCGGATATAGGTATAGTAATATAATCTGTTCGATACGATATATATGATGACCCCGATATACGGAGCATACCGTGACTTGCACACATTCCGCAGAAACACCAGCAGCATCATATGAGCCATAACCGTCTGCACCACATAAAAAAGCCTGAGCAGCACGTTCGTATGTATCCCGAACAGTCCGTGCAGATAATATAGCAGACAATGCATCCCGAACGGATACACGCCGTCCGCGAAGATATTGTTATGCCCCATCTCATTGATCCAATAGTTGTGCACCGCAATATCCGAGGCTCCGTAGCCATAGACATTGACTGCATTGCTTCCGTACATATACACCAGGAGCACCGTCAGGCCGGATATCAGCAGCATTTCCAGGCCGTATCTCTTGGACCATTCTCTGCTCTTTTTGCCGATCGCTCCAAAAAATCTTCTCCGTCTTTTTCTCATACGGAGAAGCAGCGTCTTTCTTCCTGTTTCCCCTCCCAGGACAAGCATGATCTGCCCCCAGCCATTTTTCCAGAAGCTGCAGAAAAGAGCCTCTGTATCTGCGGACTGCTGTCGCTGTAAACGGAGCTGCCGTTCCGAGGAACAATGTCAGCCGGCAAGAGATATGTAAAAACTGAAGCAGGTACACCAGATTGATGATATAAAAATTTCCCGCCAGAAAATATATCATGAACCTCACGGACACACTGCCGAAGCCGGCAAGCCATTTACGCAGGAACAGCCACGGCAGCAACAGTACCGCGATAAAATACGCCGCCGCGATCCCCGCGAGCTGCAATCCAGTAAGTATCGCCATTGACATCGTTATTGCCTCCTTGTGCTGAAGATCCGGATCAGTTCCAGTGTTTCACGGTCGATCACCACATCTGACTTTTTCAGAGTGTCCAGAGTCTGGAAGAAAGCCTCTCTGTCCTGCCTTGCAAAATAAAGCTTCAGTTTACAGGTATATGTCAAAAGTTCGTCCGGATATTGTGCTTCCATGCGCAGGCACCATTTTTCAGTGTTTCCATAATCCTTCAGATCTAATGTCCTGAGGCAGAGCGCCTCATACCTCTCAAGCGTGATCCTGGAAGCATCCTTCTCATAGAGTAGTTCGCCTGTCTCGGCCATCTCATTCACAAATTTGCGCTGTTCATGCTCTGAAAAAATGTGCTGCTTTAGGATATGATCCATATAATCTATCAATAACTCTTCGCTCTCGGTATCCTGGTTCTCCTTCTCCCGGATCTGCCGGAGCTGCTTTTGTACAAATAAACGGAATTTATTCAGTTCGTCTGATAAGACCGCAGCCGCATAGTGCGAAGTCTCCGAATCTTCACTGTCCAGTGCAAGTGTAATGGAGGCCAGTGAATTTCTGATATCCTCCCGCATCACATTTACAAACACGGACCGCAGATCTTTTTTCTCATTTACCAGGAGGGCCTCCTCCAGAGGAATGATATCGCGCTCTGATGCCTCATCCGCTTTTTGATTGGTTTTTACTCGCTTTTTACTAAAAACAACATCTGTTAGATTTGCGTCCCTCCAGAATACAAACAGATAAAACAGATGTCCCATCAGGAAAAACAGCGGAACAAGGACCGGACACAGAAGCATTTCAATGAAACGGATCACATAGGATCTCCTGTTATCGTACAAGACCTCCGTATGGTTCTCCTCCGCAAGCGCGGCCCGGCCCGGCACCGCGATCAAGATCCCTGCCAGCAGGTAAATGACTGACACGATCAGGTTGGCCGCGAGGATCATCAAAAAAATGTATTCATCTCTTGCCAGAGTCATAGTACCGCCTCCTCATCAATCCGGCACGCATAACCCAACTCGCGGAAGCGGTCTGTGATACCTCCCAAATTCTCCTTATTGGTATTTGGCAGCAGCGCATACAGCCTGCCTCCTTTGAAGATTCCCAGGTAATCTGTCTGACGCATGGCGGTACCAAGCGCACCTGCCACAGACTCGTAATTCTGTCCGCCGGTCTCGATCTCCAACAGTATATATTCCGTCAAGCCTTTATCCTTCGCATCAAAAAATGCCTTGGCCAGATGGGTAAACGCTTCCTCCTCCAGCACTCTCGTGCCCTCCACATAGCGCTGGTTTCTGAGCGCATCTAGGTAGCGGTTCGCACGCACGACTGCGTTCTGGATCAGATATCCTACGATCGTCAGCCGGTTCGCCTCTCCAAGTGTCATGCGCTCCCACGGAACCCCCCAGAGCATGATGATCAGCTGCATATCATCCTCCGAATACACAGCGCTTGCCATCATCGGCATCTGTTCGTCCATATTCCTATTGATATAGACCCGGCGCTCTTTCAGTTCAGCGTACAGATCCTCCATTCCCGTATACTTTATAGAATTGCCCAGCCGCCTCGCTTCCGGAGACGTCGCCGAAAACAGTCTCGCGTAGTCTCTGTTTGCCACATTATAAACGGCCACATCCCGGCAGTCCATCAGCCTGGACAGCACCTGCGCCGCATAAAAAAGTACCTCTTCCGGTCCATACTGTTCCAGAGAAGAAGAAACTTCATATATCTTCCCAAGGCTTTCCCGGTGATTAACCACCTGTGATTCAAAATTATGCTTTAGCTTTACATTGCTGTCATTGATATCTTCAATGTCTTTGAGCTGTCCGTTCAGATATTGGACCCTGCATCTTCCCTCATCCCTGATAAATCTCAGCTGATCCTTGATATAGCCCACTGACAGCCCCACAATAAAAAGCTGTGCCATCCACACATATGTATTATAATCCAGAAGCACCTCAAATAAACTAATGTCTGACATCTGCTGATCACAGTAACCGAGTACCGCAAGAAATGCCGAAAAAACAGCCTGCTGCTGCCCATGCACAAGTGCAAGCAAAAGTACATACAGCAGATAAATATCCAGCTTCCCCAAAAACGCACTGTCCGCTGCTCTGCCATTCAAGAAATAGGCCAGCGCAAAGACCGCCAATGACTCCGCGAACGGAATCAGTGCCTTACAGATCTTCTGGATATGGTTCCAGATCTTCAGTGCCAGCCCGCCGCCCTCATCTTCCTCGGAAAGGAAAGAACTGCTGTGCCGCATCATATATTGGGCGATCTGCTTGATTCCATCCTCATAATCATGAAACAGTTCATAGTCAAACTCTGCCTCATACCTGCTTCCGTCCAGGACCACACGGCTGTTCGCGCCTACCGAATTATCAATCACTGAGACAGACGCCCCCATCTGTTCTTTTATCAGCTCCGCAAGCTGCTTTTCATTGATCGTCTTCATAGAGGAAATGTTGTAAACAGAGTGCTCCGGCTCGGCCCTGCACATGACTCTGTAAGCCAGCTCCACGGCATCATTCAGATAGATCATGGAAAAGGCCCTTCTTTCATTTGCCGAGATCTTCCCTGTCTTTAAAGCTTCCAGGCACATCCGGAAACAATGATCGTCTCCGGCCGTTCCCTTTTCCGGGATCCAATACATATGGTCAAACCGGAGGATCTGCGTATCCATGCCCTGTGTCCTGCGGAAATTCTCACAGGTCTCCTCTCCCTGGACCAGGGCCATCGCTTTGAAGCCCTTCGGAGATACCGGCTCGACCTCCGTGATCTTATCAATATATACATCGCCAAACACTTCATGGGAAGAAAAATAGATAAACTTACAGCCTTTGACTACGCTGCATGCAGATAAAATATTTACAATTCCCGCCACATAGCGCACAGACTCCTGCCTGGCATCTTCCTGCCAGTCAAAATTCGTATCAAATGCCCCCGTAAATACGACAGCATCTGGTCTGGTACTCTCAAAAATGTCTTTTATACTTCCACTCTCATAGGCAAAATCATATTTTTCAAATACCTTTTTGTAGGAAAACCGATTGTTTTTCTGCCCTGTCAGCAGATATACGCGATGTCCGTTCTTAGTCAGTTTACTGATCACCGCATCCATCAGCACACTGCCGCCGCCTATCAATAATACAACCATCCTGTTCACCATTTTCTTTATAATTTTTTCTCTCAGGAGTATACACAAAAAGGGCACCTTTCTAAATAAAAAGTATGCCCTGACCGAACTTTGGCCCAATCCTTTTACTGAGTAAATATTATCATAATCTGCATATTTTTTCAATGCCTACCTTACTCTAAAAGGACTTTTTAGCAGGTATTGCTTCACGGCCGTGAACTATAATGATATTGAAACCGGCACGTAATAGCAGTATAATAGTAATATATTTTTGAATGCCTGAGAGAAAGGGGGATTGGAAGGTGAACAGCGGACAAACTGCGGAAGGAGTTGCTGTTTTCGTTCCGATTCCTTCACAAACATCACAAGGAGGACCCTATGATTTCCGTGATCATCCCTGTTTACAATACAGAAAAATATCTGGACCGCTGTATCCGTTCCGTGCTAAATTCTACATATAAAGATTTTGAGGTTCTTCTGATCGACGACGGCTCCGTGGACGGCAGTCTGGAAATATGCAGAGCATACTGCAGATTGGACCGCCGCGTAAGACTCCTTACTCAGAAGCACGGAGGCGTCTCCGAGGCAAGAAACCGCGGGATACAGGAGAGCCGCGGGGAATGGCTCGTGTTTGTAGATTCTGATGATTTTATTTCTGAGGATTTTTTTGATCTGATCGCGCAGAAAAAACACCAGTCCTGTGATCTGCTGATCTTTGACTTCCTGCGCCGAAAAAAGAGAGCCGGAAATACTGCTGATCTCATGCAGTCAGTTCCGGCTCAGAATATCTGTACATATTCATATATTTTATCTGACGGAGTCCTTCACAAGGGCGGCATAGACCATGGAATACCCTTTAGACACGGAAAAAAAGAAAGGCTGCGTCTGCTTGGCCATCTCCTGAACGGAACCCAGCTGACCGGGATAAGCAATATCAGCCTGTTCTCCCCTTGGGCCAAAGCTTATAAAAAGTCCGTCGCAGAACAGTTTTCGATCCGTTTCCCCGAAGATCTTGCCATCGGCGAGGATCGGATCTTTAATATAGAATATCTGCTGCATATACAGTCCTGTATGTATATCCATAAGACGGTCTACTGCCTTGAGCTGCGTCCGGATTCCGCCATGCACGGCTTTTACCCGGACTATCTGCCAAATGACCTGAGATACCAGAGGCACTTAAAAAGCAGACTGCGTAAGGGTGGGATTTTCCGCTATATTGAAAAATCATACTATAACAGCGTACTTTCCTGCATGGCTGATGTTCTGATCCGCGGCATCTTTCACCCCCACAGCCCCAGAACCCGGTGTGAAAATTACAGGCTGTGCCGTATGATGCACAGGTTTCCGATCTATCGCCGGGCTCTGAGATATAACAAAAGTACAGGCGTCCTCCCCAGGAGAGTGCTTCTATTCTGCTTCCGCGTCAAGTGCTTTCGCCTTGCCGCGCTTCTGGCGAAGGCCAGCTACAGGATCCTGGGATATCGGGAGGAATTATAGTGTTCCTGCATAGCAGTACACAAACATTTAGAAAATGCCTGGCTGATACGTTGTCTTATTTCAT
Organism: Lachnospiraceae bacterium; assembly: GCA_910575475.1. GTDB lineage: Bacteria > Bacillota > Clostridia > Lachnospirales > Lachnospiraceae > Schaedlerella. The sequence goes on from CAJTGD010000001.1 coordinate 258,022, forward strand.
GATACTGGTTTCAGCAACGGCACTCCCGTCTTAATTTCCGTGTTCTTTTCCTCATTTTTATTGCCTGAATTATCTCTGGCTCTTATAATAAAATAATATTCCTCCTCTGCATCCAGACCTTTCACAACAGCCTGATATGGATAAGCATCTGACCTGCCTTCCCCATACCCTTCGCCGATTTCAGGAATCAGTTCCATACTTTGTGCATTCCGAAGATTCGGATCCTTCTTAAAGTTAAAAGGTTCTTTTTGATAATAAAGTGTATATGTCACATCATTTTTATCAGTGGCCACATCCCACCGAACAATCATTCCATTTACAATTGCTTCTGTTTCTCCAATACCAACTCGGGTAATCCATTTTTGAGTCTGTTGTATATCTGTATTATTACATACACTTCGCCACGTCGGTGGCTGATCATCTTTCATTTCTCCATGGGCAGCCACAAAATCATTTACCAAAGTCATGGTCTTATCTGTTATGTAGTGGGAAAAGCCTGCCTCATTCCTTGCTTCATCGAGATCCTCCATAAGAGTACCCATTCCCTTATCAGATTTTCCTAACAAAGTTTCCCGCAGTTCAAGTTCCTCTGGTCCCTCTGCATATCCTAAAGACAATATTCTGAATCCATCCTCCCTGCTGGCTTCAACTGAAAGCTTAGGCATAAAAATATATTTATTTTCCAAAAAAAATGGATTATAATATAATTCATTTGGATTCGAATTCAGCATATAGCTTTCAAAAAACAGGTAATCCACATACTCCCGAGGATTATATGGGTAATATGGTGACTCTGGGTCGTAGAAAAACACCCCTCTGTTTTGTAATATTAGTTTGTCAGGATACTCTTCCTTCAGTCGTTTCATAAAACTAACAACCCCGGGTGCAGTCCACTCGAACCTGGTCTTCCCTGGTTCACCATCAGCTGTACTGGCATTTGGCAGGCACGTATCTATCGTATCTAAAAACACCCCATCGCACCCTAGCCCACGTCCATAATCATACGTAAGTATTTCTTTTATCCCAGGTATATGATCGGTTCCATCTATGGTCATATTATTAAGTTCGTCATACCATAGTGGATCGCCTATATTAGTAAAAGCACAATTAAAGTTCACATTCATATCCGGTTTTCCATCCAAATTATTATCATCCAGGTAATAAGACGCATAACCTGTCCCCCCTGGGGATTCTTTTCCCGAGAGATCAATCCCTTCAAATCCCACGGAATCAGAAGAACGAGGATCCACTCTGGGACCGCTTCCGTCGCCACAGAACCTCTCATCTGCCTGCATCTGCTCCGGTGTCAAGCCCTCGGTCCTTAAATCCTCTCCGATGGAGATATATCCAAGAACATATGTTCCGCCCACTCTGATTCTCTGTATCTGTTCACGGGTAATGTTGCCTCCTTTTGGATGGAGGATTACTACTTCGTATTGCTTCAGTGTCTCAATAATATCGTCATTTAGTTCACCATAATAAATCATATAGGAAGGAATCTTTAGTGGAATTCCTGTTTTTACCACCTTATTTTTTTCCTCATTCTGGTTAGAAGAATTGTCTTTCGCCCTTATTACAAAGTAATACCGATCACCGCCGTCCATCCCTTTAACCACAGCCTGATACGGATACGCTGATACATTTCCGTTCCCATATCCTTCTCCTACATCCGGAACAAGTTCTACACTTTCTGCCTTCTTGAGATTCGGATCCTTTTCAAAATCAAAAGGTTCCTTTTGATAATAAAGCGTATAGGATACGTCATTCTTATCAATTGCCACATCCCAGCGCACAAGAATACCGTTTTCAACTGGCTTTACCTGTCCAATTCCTACTCTGGCTTCCGGCTCACCAACCGGCCACGTGGAAGAAGTATTATATACACTGCTCCAGACCGGTGGTAAATCATCAGTCTCGTCTTTATGTGTGATTACAAAATCATTTGCAATTGTCCGGTCCACATCTGTAATGTAATGAGAAAACCCAGCTTCGTCCTGTGCCTGTTTAATATCCTCCATGAGCAAGTCCATTCCTGCCAGAGACTTCCCACGGAGAGTTTCCTGAAGTTCAAACTCTTCTGGTCCTTCCGCATATCCCAGGGACAATATACGAAATCCATCCGGTCGTCCTGCCTCTGCTCGAAGTTTTGGAGTATAATTGTACTTATTATCTGCAAAGAATGCTTCATTGTATGCTTCCTCCGTGCCAGAATCCAGCATGTAACCTTCTACCATCAAAAAATCCACATATTCCCGTGGATTATATGTATAATGTGAAAGCTGCGGATGATAAAAAAATTTCCCTCCATTTTGTACAATAAGCTTATCCGGATATTTTTCCTTTAGTCGTTTCATAAAATCTATAACACCGGATGCAGTCCACTCGAACCGCATCTTATTTGGACTATCCTCATCTGTAAAGCTATGCGGTGCACATGTATCAATATTATCTATAAGAATTCCATCACAACACAGTCCGCGCCCATAATCGTCTGAAAGGGTCTCCCGGATTCCCGACATCTGATCTGCTCCATCTATCGTCATAAGATCCAAAGTATCAAACCATTCCGGATCTCCTATGTTCGTGTATGCACGGGCCGAATTCTTGTTGAAATCCGGTCTTCCGTCCAAATCATTATCGTCTAAATAATAGGAAGCATACCCTGTGCCTCCTTTCGAGGCTTCTCCCAAAACAATATCATTTTCATCAGAAGATTTTGTACTATGTACTTTTGTCCTAGGTCCGGTTCCATTACCTGTAAATCTTTCATCCTCTAACATCTGCTCTGGAGTCATACCTGCAGTTCTGAGATCCTCCCCTACGGAAATATAGCCAAAAACCATGGTTCCTCCTGCCTGAATCTCCTGTATCTGAGCGCGTGTAATATTACCAAATCCGGGATGGACAATCACTATCTCATATTGTTTTGCCTTTTCAATAATATCATCATTCAGTGCTCCGTAATAAATCATATAGAATCCGTGATGTAAGGATTGGAATGATTTCTGTCCATAGAAACTCACCAAGCTAATCACCACTACCATCACTGCTGCAAAGCCACATCTTAATATTCGTTTTTTTAAGTCCCTAAAATCTTTCATCTATTCTCAATACCTTTTCTATTCATCCTTTTGCACATATATATTCCAAGTTCCATTCTCATTCGTTCCGACTACGATATAACCATATTGTGATATATAAGATTTCATTTGTTCCGGCATCCTTTCATAATTGTCTCCCACGATCACTTTAGGTGGTCTTTCTTCCAGTTCTCTATAATATTCTTCCATCATAGATTGTTCTATATAACATGCACTTTGGTATGAATAGTAAGAACTCGATAGCCTGTCTGAAAGTAAATATACTGCATTCCAATTTCCACAAACTGAAATTCTGTCTTCCTGGGATGAATTCGCTTTGACAGTCTCGCTGATATACAACAATTCCTCTGAAAAATCCCTCTCACTGCTCTGAGCCAATATTCCATTCAGCCCATTCAACCAAACAGGAGCTGCAACTATACATGTTAGATATAAAGTTCCAAATCGAATATTCATACTCTCCGATACTTGTATACTCTTCGACTCCCCTAAAAATTTTGCAATCGGATATGTTATCATAGGAATAAAAATCATACCATAATGCATATAAGTATTTCCAGACATTGATACAGACAAAAATGTTATAAACATATAAATCATATACAAAATATCAAAATATAAATGCCTTCTTACTGCAAGATAAATTACAATACCCGATGAAAGCAAAACCATAGCTTCATTAAAAAAATGTATAAAGGAATATTGCCATCTGTTTTCTCCCCCAAAGTGTGTACTATACAGTATGTTGTATTTTATATAGCAATCTATAAAACTATCAAATGCACTATTTAGCATAAGCCAAATTATTATTGGTATTGTTAGGATCAAACACCCTGTAAGCAGGCATAATAATATAGAGCGTCTCATCACTGTATTCTGTATGCATTTAATGAATTCCCCTCTCCTATAACATCCCAAAGATAAAAATACCTGTAAAAAGTTTATAAAACATCAATTGCTTATTGTTCAATTAACTGCTATGAATTATGAGCAAATTTCTCATTTAATACCCTCACAATTTTCTTGAATAAACTTAAACGAAAGCTCTTTCTCTCTCTCAAGAAGTTGTTTCACATATTTCCAATCAATTTTAGACATCATAAGCTCTTTTGTTGAAAGCTTTCCCACTCTTATCAAACGACTATCTAAATGAATTTTTTTCAGAAAATCTTCAATACGAGCATTTTTACTACTATGACTAAATACTATAAATTGTTTTTCCAACAAAACAGAAAAAACCATACCATGAAAGGAATTTGTAACTACATAACTTGCATTTTTAAAATAGCCTATAAATTCTGATGGTCCTCCATCCATTTTTATATCTATCCAATTCTCTTTCTGTCCTGGCCATGGCACTGATAATTGAATGACTTTCCTTTGCAACTCAATGGAAAGTTCATGTAAATATTGAACCATTTGTTCATTATACTCCGTATAAATAAACAAAATATATCCCCGTTTATCTGGTAGTTTTCCTAATCTTTCCCATTCTTTCCGATCCAATAATAAAGTTGGATCCAAAACATCTGTTATATTTCTATTTAAAATTTTTCCCAGCAAGGGAACCGCACTTATTTCACGTAGAGAAATAGCAGTAAAATTCCTATTTACTGCAGTTTTTAAGTCTAAGAGGTATTTATCTGATATCATATTTCCACCAAAACTAGCTCCATATGATACAAACTTACAATTGCCGTTTTTTTTAATCTTTCCAATATAAGCGTCGTCCAAGCCAAATGTTATTTCTGGATTCCATACCTGATCACTTCCTACAAACACACATGAATACTTTTCTAAAGAAATTCTATCTACTCGCCTTATTACTGGTTCACTTGTCAAATAAACGCGCCTAAACCTCCTCATATTCTTTCTTCTTTTCAAAAAACAAAAAAAATTAGATAAATTTCTCTTAAAAGCATACAAAGCAAAACAGTATTTTAGCTTTCCTGCGTCCTGTCTGGCCACAACAGGACATAACCAATATCTTCCAGTAAATTTTATGGGGGCATAAGGTACTATTTTTACTTTATCACCCTGTGATTTTTCTATATAATGTTTAAGTGCATATGCCTGAAGCATAGCTCCATAGTCATCTGCCCAATGAAATGTTAATATTCCAATCATTAATCGTCTCCATCGCTTTTACCAATCTTACGGCATTTTGTCTTTTTATATTCCTTCCATTCTCATTCCCGAAATTTCTGCAACATTTTCCACACTTTCTCCCTCTTTATTTTAAACAATACGTAAATCCTTTTTATACATATGTTCTACATATTTTCTGCTTCACTACCCACATCGCCCTAATCGGAGAAATCGAACATCCTATCAGCAAACTGAAAAATAGTCCTTTTGTCCCTCCTGGAAGTTTTCTATACACCGGATTTCTCATTTCCAAAAGCATCCTTTTTTTTAAATATCTGCTGTTTTCCTGATCCTTATTGTTCTTCATTACTAAATAAGCCGACAGAATAGTCCACACAATCGTTCTTTCCCACTTCAATACCCATTCTCGATGTCCAGCTTTATATTCCTGATTCCTAATCCGCTCATAAACCTTCAGCTTCTGACGGATCATGCCAATATCATTAGAATGCGACAAGCTATTCGAACGTATCCGGTAATAGTACCATTCCATGTCTGTATAAACCATTTTGACCTGCTTGCGGCAAAATTCATACATAAACATTGTATCTTCTGCGCTTTTTAGTCCCTGACAAAATCTTTGTCCTTTTATATTATCCCGAAATATGAGTTTTCCCCAGACACACATCAATTCCCGTTCTAACTTTATATGAAAACATTCTTCTGACTCCCGCCTTTCCGGTATTATCCATTGGCTCCTTTTATCTTTTACTGAATCCTTACAAAGTCTTTCTTCCATCTGCCGATCATTAACTCTTACATAACTGCAGAATACCAGCCCTGCCTGAAATCTCTCTGCCCGTCTGATCAGCTCTTCAATCAGTATTGGATGGATTGCATCGTCACTGTCAAGAAAAAAATATATTCTCCAACAGCAGCTTCAATCCCTCTATTTCTTGCCGCCGATACTCCCTGATTATTCTGTGTCAATATCCGAATTCTGTCATCAATACGGCTAAGATCTTCACATACTTTTAAACTCCGATCCGTCGATCCGTCATCAATCACAAGAATCTCCAGATTGCTCCAGGTCTGTAAGATGACAGACTGGATACACTGACGGATATACGGCTCTGCACTGTACATCGGAATGATTACTGATACCTTTTTCATACTCCCAGCAACGTCTCCCATTGGTCCAATATCAATTCTTTATGAAACCGCATCACTGTCTTGGCTGCCTGCGCGCCCATCCTTTTGCGTAACGCCTCATCCTTCATAAACAACTCCATTTTTTCTGTAAATATTTCTATATTCCTAGCTTCTACTAAATATCCATTTACTCCATCTATTACAATTTCTTTCGGTCCCGCTTTACAGTCATAGCTTACCACTGGCAGGCAAAAATACATCGCTTCGAGCAGAACCATCCCAAATCCTTCATTTCTAGACGGAAATGCCAGGAATGCCGCTTTCTCATAATATTTTTCAATATCTCTCACGTTTCCTATAAACTGTATTCTTTCAAGTCTCGCTGCTTTCACCTTTTTTTCCAGCTTCTCTCTGTCCATTCCTTCGCCTGCGATTATAACTGACCACTGCGGATATCTGGATTCCAATCGTCGCCAACTGTCTATCAACAGATCAAACCCTTTTGACTCGGTAAGCCTTCCCGCCGCAAAAATCACCGGTTGCTCCACTTGTTTTGAGAAAGTACCTGTAAAGGGAAGCGGATCATAAATCCGAGTGATATCGCATCTTAATCTCAACTTTTTCTCATAATGGCCTTTATCCGCATCTGTCAAAACCACCAGCTGATTCGAATACCTTGCCACCACTCTCCTCACAATCTTCCGCAAAAAGTTGTTTCTTTCAAAATGAAAATAATAATGGAAATGCTCCCAGGAAATCCAATGCAAATCCGGCATCTGCCATTTCATGAAGATGGAATAACATGCCAGAATAATATCCACATCCACCAGAAAATCCGGCTTTTCCCGGTCAAAAAGCGCCGCCAGATATCGAAGATTCCCCAAAATCCCGGACTGCTTCCTTTCTTTTTCCACCCAATAGACCGGAATCCTGTCATGCAGGGAAAAGACCGTCTGTCCGTCTCCCCACAGGCTAATCACAGATACCATAAATCCCCGGTCTGACAGTCCGTTCGCTATGACAGACAACACTCTTTCCGTTCCGCCGGAATGGCTCATATTTCCTATAAAAAACATTATTTTATTGTGTTCTACTTCTGCTGTCACTCTATTCTATCCTCCCCGTTTCCCTCACTTTTCGGACAAACTGTTCCTGTAATGCAAGCCTATTTTTCCAATGTAATATCCATATTCCCTCTCCTCTTGCTCATTTGCCATCTGAATGGATTCTCCTGTATCTGGGTCCTCCATTCGAAAGTATACTTCATAATCTCCACGCCCTAGATCTTCCAGTGATATCCTTGCATAAGCCGTCTGTACTGCACTTGCTTCCTCTGCCCCCACCAGCTTTCGTATATCACATATCATATCTACAGGCGGCTTCTGTCCATCCATCTTACTGTATAAGATTATTTTCATCCTAGGTTCTTTATATATCGGTGCAAATCCCACATTTCTTAGATCAACAGATACTTCAATACAGTTCCTTTTTAAATCATGCTTCAGCTTTGTATCTGCGATAAGCAGTCTGTATCCCAAATGCCGTTCAATATAACTATAGCCATCCATTCCATAAAAGCAGTCGTCTCCTTCCCATACATCATTCTTCCATTTGCTCATAACAGTCTGGTCATAGTCTCTGTTCAGATATGTGATACGTCTTTCTTTGAGTCCTTCTACCGCATTTACAAAATCATTACCTGGGTTGCTGGTAATAACTTCACCGCCATTAGGCACTATACGGCACAAATCCTTTTGAAAATCCAATTCCTCCTGAGGCTTTTTTCTCTGAAGCGGGTCTTCCCCGACAACATTCTCCGGCTTGTACGTGCCGTAATCACTCCCATTACCAAGTATCCCGTCATTAAACAGGCATAGCCTTCCTTCTAAAGCCTCAGACAACGTTTCTGAATTCATGATGCGGCGCCATTGTGCTGGGGTGCGAACACCAAGATAGGTCGCTGGATTGGTAACAGCCATTAATTGTTCAGCCAACTGCTGTATATCCTGATCTGTATCATAGCGAGTGCCGTTCATTTCCCCCCAGTTACCCGTAAAAAGCCCCTGTACAATAAAAATATCCCTGTCAGTCTTCTTCAGAATCGGTTCCAGTTGCTGCATATGCTGCAGAATGATATCCAGACTTGGAGGTTCATGCAGTTCTCCCTGCCCATCTACATCATACAAAAACCGGACAATCAACTGTCTATCCAAAGCCTCTGCCATGCAAAACAACGCTTCAATATCATCAAGCCCCTTTTCACTGATCGGTCCTTCCCGATACTCTTGCAGGCAGATTTGTATTTGTATCAGTTCCGTTTCCTTTCTATTATAAAATTTTTCATTTATAAAATGTTGATAATCTGTTTCTTCCTCTCTAATCACAAAAGTATATAGACAATAAAACCCTCTGTTCGGATTGTTCACCTCCTTAGAAGATTCTGTAAACAAAACATTCTCCAAATCCACCTGCAGCCGCATACCCTTCCATACAAAAATGCACCCAGACAGTACTGCAATCGTCAGAATAAAACGAACGATCAGCAATCCATTCTTCACACGCCACTCCATGCTATGTGTTTGAAATATCTTATCAACTGTCATCTTCCTGCTTGGTTTCTGCCTATTCCACATGTTCCTCAATTCCTAAATGATATAGGTTCTCTGGATTCTGTCTAAGATAATAGCATACGAAGCTCTCATCCTCATAATACACATCAAGTACTGCCGGATGAATCTCCGAAAAACGCATGCACCAATCATAAACCCTTGCTTCAAGCATGGTTCTCTCTTCAAGACGTGTATACGAATGCCATTTATTTTGTGGTTGTTCTCTTACATTTTGTATGGTCTTTTCCGTAATGTCAGAAGTCTTGATCTCAGGTGCCTGGCTGGCCCCGCTGTAAGGATATTTCTGTGAATATTTCTTCCAGTAGATGTCCATATACTTTTTTTCTCCCAGCCAGAAAGGTCCTTGGAAGAAATGAGCCTGAGCATATAAAAGAGGTTGTTTTTCTACATAGACAAACACATACTCTGTCGGCAGGGAATACTCCGGATCCGTACATTTTTCCGCAAATCTCTGCAGTTCCTCATGCCATCCATCCAGAATAACCGGATATAATTCATCCGTAGGCGCAACAATTGTGAAACTCTTCTCTGGAAAATTCTCTATAATTGAATCTGTCACTTTTACCGTAGAATTATACCGTGTCAGTTCATAAAATAGCAATCCCCTGTAATTTCCCAGCAAAAGTGTACCCACATAAATCCCCACTACTGTAAAAACAGATGCTAGCCTTAATACAAACGCACTGCAAAAATGCAGAAGCACAGAAAACAACGCATCTACCGGCATCAGCGTAACGGCCAGCACAAGCATATGCCCCACTGAACAAAATCGCGAATCCGGGATCAATTCTGGATAGCCAACATAAGGCATGGCATAAATCACCATAAATAGTAAATTAAACAGGATCAGCGGCGGATACCCGTTGCAGACTCTCTTTAGCCATCCGAAATAACTCAGCCTGGCAATCAGGCATAGCAAGACCGTAATTCCCGTAATTCCCAGAATCCATCGTGTTCTCCTCTCCCCATAGAGAGCAGGATATCCATTCCTGTAAAGCTCCGGCAGCATTTCTTTAAAAAATCGGATTCCCTTGTCTTTCCATTCCTTCCAGTGGACGGTTCCAATTGCCTTTGCCTGTATCTCCTCTGTCTCATCGTCTGTTCCTCGATCTGCATCTACCTTTTCCTGAAGCTGTCTTGCCTCTTCTCCCTTTAAGGCGTTCACCGCCCAGTCGATCGAATAATTGAAAGGAATTCCTGACAGTAAAGCTCCTGCCATAGGTGTAATTGCAATAAAGCATCCGCAAATCACACTTATAGTCAATGGAAGCAAATGCCTTCTGTCAAATATCCTTTTCAGGGAAAAAATCGCAAAAGAAACACAAAGGATAAAGGCCATGATCACGATATAAAAATGTGTTGCAATGGATGCAGTCAAAGACATCATAAATAAAAACAGATTCTCATCCCAATAGCATTTTGAAGTTCTGCCCTTTCGCGTCAAAAGAACTCCCTCTTTCAGATAGCGTACCAGATACAGAACACATAAAAGCTGCAGATGCAGGCCAAATTCCAAAGGAAGCGTAATCTGCAGACGGAACATACTGTATACATGCTCAGCACTCACTACATCCACAGTCAAAAACAGCATCAGTACAAATACAGGCGAATACTTCCAATGGAATACTTCCCGCAGTAAAAAATACGTCGATAGCAAAAATACCGCCACATGGATTCCCTGCAAAAACAAGAGAATGCTGTAAACCCGAATGCCAAACAGCATGCTCATACTATATATAAAGCAGTGCATAGCCTCTGGGTAAACTCCTCCCGAAAAAATATTCCCCTTAATAAGACCATAAATCCACTCATGATGCGCATATAAATCTCCCCACCCATACGAATGTACTTGAAACGCGCCATATGAAAAGTAGATCATCCCAAAGACCAGAACAACACCGAGTATACCGTAGTTCTGAATCCATGGACTCAGTTTCTTTCGGCATTTCCATATTTCTTCCCGCACCCTGAGTCGTATATTGAAGAAACTCTGCTTTGCAGAAGAGGATGTTTCCTTTCCAAAAGGAGTTATTTTTTGCAATGATCTTTGCAGTCTCCTTTTCTTCAAAGCAGAACCGCTTTTCGCAAATAGGAATTCTCCCCGTCTTTTCCAGAGCGAATAAAAAAAGATACCGTAAAAAAGGATCACCACGACCGCCTGGTGCAGGATATGGAGCAGTCCAAGAACCAACACCACTGTATTGACGATCACGATCTGCACCGTGACGCAGAAGCTGAAGCGGTATGTCCTCGTTTTTTCTTTTAAGTGCCCGCCAAATACCACTGACGGCCAGAGGAACATCAGAAACAGCCAGCCAAAGAGCACTTTACCATATTCCAGTATCCAGTACAGGTTTTCCATGGCTTTGTCCCCCTTCCATACACCTTCTTTTCTTCCATCCGGTGCCTTTCTTTGAAAAAACAGATAGACTGCTGAAAGCAACCTTCAACAGTCATACCTTGTCAGACTTATACGCTTCTTTTCTTCGTTTCTCCCGTCTGAATCCGGTATACCAGTCCGGACGGTTTAGGAGCACGCTCCTGCTTTAAGAGCATTCCCTGGCAGAATACATGCGTATCCAGATGGCGCTCCACCCAGCGCAAACGCATATAAGCCACTGTCCAGCCTGTAAACGATCCCAGCACGACGCCAAGTCCATACCAGATCTCCGGAAGTCTCATCGAGAAGATACTGCACAGCAGCGTCACACCGCAAAAGCTCACCGTTGTCATCACTGCTCCTGCCATATCATTGTAATAGTAAAGAAACAGGATCGCCGCATACATCAAAAACAGGATAAAATACCCGGCCGCAAGACAAGGATAGATCTGCATGACTGACCCCGCAAAGCCAAACTGCGGCAGGATCACGATGCACAGCAGATATATAACGACTGATATGATGAACTGCACACGCATCAGGTTCATCAGCTCATTGCCCAGCTGGCGGAACATCCGCCTCTTGGCACTCTCAATATCACTTTTCTTTCCGCCGATCACAGCCTCGGAATAGAGCTTATACTTCTCATGGAAATGCATTTCCACATGTGTGATGAAGATCACTGTGGCGGAAATATTGGTAAACATGGCGAGACAGGTCGCCATATCATAGGGCTGGTTGCATACGAAACTGTCCACAATGACCATCCTTACATCAGAAGTCCAGAATACGAAATTATGGATATACAGCCCCAGGATATAGCAAAAGTTCGTCACCACCAGCGGCCACCATTTTACAAAGTACTTCAGAACAGGCAAAAACCGGCTGCTGTTCCTGGAAAAGTACCGCTTCACCGCGGCGAACTCCAGGATTCCAATGGTCAGAAACCCGATCGTCAGCGAAAAGAGCATACTGTAGGCAATATCCCATCCGCGTCGGTATCTTAAGAACAGCGCAAGAACAAATGCCACCGCCATGCCAAGTAAAAAGAAGATGGAGATCTTCTCATAATCCTTACAGATGGAAAGATATACCATAGAATAAAATACCAGGATCATGGAAATATATGCACAGAATCCGGTAAAGACATAGTACACCTCCACACCCCCGACAATGTGCTCCCAGAGACAGAAGGGAATCCCCAGCAGGCAGCCCAGGACCATGGTCATCAACAGCCCGATATAATAACAGGGCAGGATATCCTCATAGCGCTCCGCGTAGATCGCGTCCTGCATATATTTTGATAATACGGCATTGAACGGAGATACAACCAGCAGAGAAAAAATAAACGTATACAATATCGTACAGGAAAATAATTCCCTTGTCAGATAAGACTCCTGATTGAAGTCCAGTGCCCATCCGATCAGCAGGATATTCGCGATGATCAGGATCATGGGCGCTACGGTGATCACAACACTATAGACAAATCCCAGCATATCTGCCGCGATCGATCTCTTTTCAAATATCCGATTCAGCTTTACTCCTACACCTGCCATCCTTTAATCCCTCCCGCCATCTGCATCCGGCTGCGGCTCTTTCTCAGCATCATCCGGATCTGCTTCATCCTGACTTGATTTCTCCTGGTTTTCTTTTTCCGCGTTTTCTCTATCCGCAGTCTCTTCCTTCCAGGGCAGCTGCATGCTTTCTGCAAAGTCTTTATATATATATCTGTAAGCGTCCTGCAGATGGGAAAGCTGATACAGAGCCATTACTCTCTGATAGCCGTTCTCCCCCATCTGAACACGCATCTCCTCATTTCCTGCCAAAGCGGTCATGGCATATGCGGTATCTTCCACATTCATGATCCGTGTGACGATCCCCGCAGGGCCATAGTCATCCCGTTCCCCGAGGAGCAGTCCCCGGCAGTTTCCCACATTGGTCGCGATCACCGGCTTATGCGCCGCGAAGCTTTCCAGGATGACCAGCGGCTGGCCTTCACTGATACTGGTCAATATCGTCATGTCCATCCTGCCGTAGTACTCCTGCATATCCACATTGCCGGTAAATTCTACATCCTGTATGCCCATGGTCCTTACCAGGTCAAAGCATTCCTGCGCGTACTCGGAATCCTCCTCCCAGGTTCCCATGATCCAGAGCTTCAGAGCAGGCTCCTGCATTTTTGCAAAACTAAATGCCTGAAGCAGTGTCATGACATCCTTCACCGGAGTCACGCGGAGCACAGCTCCGATATTGATTTTTCCCTGATCCTCCTCCCTTTTTCCCGGAAGGTTCTGGAAGTCCTCTACCCGGACCCCGTTCGGAACGATCTTCGTCTTTTCCATCGGACATCCCAGCTCCACCTGCAGGCTTCTTGCATGCTCATAGAGGCTGGTCACCATATCTGCCCTTTCATAGGCCAGACTGGACATCTTATAAAACTGTTCGATCCAGATATTGGTATAGATCCCTTTCACCCATTTGGCCATGATCAGTTCTTCTTCCCGTTCCCGGGTATAGATCCCATGCTCTGAGATCATCAGGCGGCCGCCGTGAAAGTACTTCGCCATGCTTCCCAGTACTCCTGCATAGCCCGTACAGATGCAATGATACAGGTCAGCCTTGGGAAGCTCTGTCTGCAGGACAGTAAACAGCGGCAGATAAATGGACCTCATCATCCACAGGAAATCCGTAAATACTACTTGACTGTAGTTCAGCTGATAAAATTCCGTCACCGCATCCAGGAAGTCTCTGCCCATCAGCATCCCGTTCAAAGAACCCTTCCTTTTCTGAAAAAAGTCAAACAGGACTTCCCACTCGATCTTCTGTCCCAACAGGAGGCTCCGCAACGCATGGTATTCCTTTTTGTTCATGCGGCGCTTCCGCATCCTTTTTTTGCTCCAGTCAGAATCATTCAGATATATCTCATGTACCTCTGTCACATTCGAAGGCAGCTCGTATACATATTTTCCCCTCATAGAGCGATCTGACACGATTGCCAGGATCACAAATTCCTGCCCGGGAAAGGAGCGGATCAGACTATGGATCCAGCTGGACACGCCGCCCACCACATAAGGATAACAACCCTCAGCTACAATACAGATTCTCATCTTTTTCCTTCCTTTTACTCCAATTCTATACTTACGTCCGTGCTATCCACTTCAATCAGCCATGCACCGTCTTCCAGCTGTTCCCAGCTCCCGCCGTCTACACGGACGATCCGCTCGCCTTTGGTCCGCAGTACAAACCATACCGGCGTCTCCGTGCCGGTCAGCTCCAGATGGATGGTATCCTCCTTGCGGCTGTCTGTATAATCCAATGCAAGGAAGCTGCGGATCCGGCTGTCACATTCTGATACGGTCGTTCCCGCAAATCCCCTGAAATCATCCCAATAATAGCCGATATTGCCGCCAAACTCGGAAACCACCTTTTCCAGAGTCTCCTCATCGTTCTCCGGAAATGCCACGCGTCTCATATCCAGGCTGACGCTGCTGTACCCCAGGGCTGTCTGTACGCTCCGCATCCGCATGTCATCCCGATAGGTATGCACGGTTCCATTGGATAGGATGCTCTGTCTAGTGATCTCTTCCGACTGATATCCTATGATATCATTTTCCCCGCTGTAATCGGTTACGATGGTCCGGACATCTCCTGTGATCTCCTCATTCAGAGCCGTTTCCACTTCGCTCTCTGTCAGACTGCCTGCATAGAAGGAAGAGAACCGGTAGTCTGGAAGTTCCTTCTCCATAAAGCGCTGATCCTCTGTCAGCTTCTCCTGGATGTCGGTATCCGATACGTTCTCAGACGACAGACCGGCTTCCGCTCCCTGTTCCCGCAAGCGCCGCATATAATACTGAAGCTCTGTCTGATTCGGAAACTGCTCATCCTCATAATCATACTGGGGCGTCAGCATACAGGTAAGTCCCAGTGTATTCTGCCGGTAAACCGCTACAAGAGAAGGCCACGCGAGATTCTTGGACATCTCAGCCGTGGACTGACCATAACGCTCTTTGATTTCTTTATTATTTTCTGACGCAAAGTTCGGATAATTCGTCAGTACCATGTTCTGAGCATTTACCACCGGGTAGAGCTCGTATTCATTCGACCTGGCCGCCATTGCCGTCAGAATCCCAAGCCCTGTGATATCCTCCATGTAGCTTCCGTTTACAGCAAACACATCCGCTTTATCCAGACGGTTACTCCAGATAACCGCCGGATAATCCTCTTCTTCCTCCAGGATGTCCTTTGTAATTCCCCGTATATAAACCTCTGCATCTTTCCCCAATGTATACCAGGGAAATGTAAGCTCCAGATCCTGCCTTTTTGCACGTTCCTCCTCATCCTCTGCCCTATATACAGCCTCTCCCCCAAGGAGAAATCCTTCCCGCAGATAAATACCCTCTACCTCGTTCTCCTCAGACTTTACCTCTTCAATCCCCAAAAGCTTTTGCAGCCGGACATTGTCTTTGATCACCTCTACATCCGGAAGATTACAGAACACTAAATTTACTCCGTCATCCGCATATTTTTCAAGCTCTCCGAGCAAGCCCTTCTGATTCCATTCTATATCATCAGAGTTTATAATGATCATTTCCGGGGATTGGTTCTTTTTCTTTTTTTCTGCCTTTTTATACTCTCCGAACGACGCATAGCTATTCATATTCTGCTTTGTGTATACAGCCCATGTATATACGACATTTTCTTCCGCACCGCCCGCAGCTCCGATATATACCACCCTGCTGCGGGCATCGCTGAAAGCTGTATCCGTTCCGCCCTGACCTGCAGTCAGATCTGTTCCCGGCTGATACGCACTGCTCTCGCCGGGAAGATCTTCCCTGTCCAGATAGTATGAATTTTCCTCATAGCCATCCCAGCTTTCCAATGCAACATTGGTAAACTGAAACATGAAAAACACAACCAGCATGACTGTGGTAATTGCAAGATAATTCCAACGTGATATCATTTTTCCCTCTCCTTAGCTGAAAGTCCTGATCATTTCCAGCGTGTCACTGTCAATGACAATGTTCGAATTTTTCAAGGCACCCAGTGTCTGGAAAAAAGCCCCCCTGTTTTTTACCGTAAAATATAATTTCAGCTTACAGGTATAAGTGCATAGTTCATCCGGATACTGTTCCTCCAGACGCTGACACCACTTTTCTACCTTGTCATAATCGCCGCTTTCCAGCAGCCGCATGCACAGGCTCTCATACCACTCCGAAGTGATCCTGGAAGCATTTTTCTCGTAAAGCAGCTCCACCGCCTCTTCCATCATATGTGTGAACCGGTTCTGTTCCAGCTCCATGAATACTCTCTGTCCCAGAATATCGTCCATGTACGCGATCAATGCCACTTCGTATTCCGTATCCTCCCGCTCTTCTTCCTGCATCTCGCTGTATAATTTATGCACGTTGATACGAAATTCATTCAGCCTGTTGCTCAGGATCGAAGCAGCATAGTGAGCGGATTCGGAGTCTTCCGCACTCAAAGCCAGAGCTACAGAGGACAACGATTCCTTCATATCTCCTTTGATGATATTCATCATAGCCGTACGCAGGCTCTTCTCATCACTGACCGCCAGAGCATCCTCTACCGGAATGACATTCCGCTCCCGTTCTTCATTGGCCTTTACCTGCGTCTTTACCCGTGACTTATCAAAAATAACATCCTCCAGGTTTACCTGGAATCGGAAGATGGTCAGGTACAGCAGATGCGTCACAAAGAAAAATACAGGCGCCACTACCGGACACAACAGCATGATAATAAAACGGATCAGATATGTTTTTCTGCCGTCATACAGATATTCTGCCTCTTCATTTTTCTTTTTCTGAATCGGAACTGCAATGAACATCCCGCAAAAAAGATAGACTGCCGCCACGATCAGATTGATCAAAAGCATCACGAAAAATAAATGCTCTTCCCTTGTCAGTGTCATACTACAGCCTCCTTTAGCAGGCTTTCATAGCCAAGCTTCCGAAAACGATCCCGAACTCCCTCTGCATTTTCCAAGTCTGTATTGGAAAGAAGGATATAAAGCTTCCCGCCTTCCATCGTTCCCATATAGTCTGTCTGGCGTATAGAGCCGGCCAGCAGTGCGGCAGCCTGTTCATAATTCTGATACCCTGTCACGATCTCTACCAGTGTACATTCTGTCAGTCCTCTGCCCTTTGCTTCAAGGAATGCTTTTACAAGGACTGTAAATGCCTCCTCGTTCAGCACACCGGTCCCCGGCACAAAGCGCTGTCCTTTCAGACTCTCGATATAACGGCTTGCACGAACGGATGCGTTCTGGATCAGAGTTCCGATGACTCTCAGCCTGTTTGCTTCCGCCAGGGTCATCCGCTGCCACGGGATCCCCCATACCATCAGGATCAGCTGCATCTCATCCTCAGAGTATACTGCACTTGCCATCTGGGGCAGATCAGCCTCCATAGTCTTGTTGATATAGACCCGGCCGTTGATCAGTTCATTATACATTGCACCCATGCCCGTATACTTTACAGAGTTTCCCAGCTTCCGCGCCTCCGGTGAAGTAGCGGAAAACAATCTGGCATAATCCCGGTTCGCCACGATATAGATTGCCACATCTCTGCTGTCCATCAGCTCTGCCAGCACTTGAGCCGCGTAAAACAGCACTTCCTCGGTGGCATATTTTTCCAGGCTGGAAGTGATCTCATAGATCTTCCCAAGGCTGTCCTTGTGGTTGACAAGCTGTGCCTCAAAATTCCGTTTCATCCTGACATTACTGTCATTGATCTCTGAGATATCATCAATCCTTTCATACAGATATCCCACTTCTTCCTCTTTGTCATCCTGGACATGGCGCAGCCGGTCACGGATATACCCTACGACCATTCCCACGATGAACAATTGGGCCATCCACACATATGTATTATAGTCCAGCAGCACTTCGAACTGGATGTGTCCGTCCGCCTGTCTGAAGCAATATCCTGCTGCTGCCAGCAGTGCGGAAAAGATAGCTTCCTGCTGTCCATAGATCGCCGCAAACAGCAGTACATACAGCAGATAAAAATCCAGTCTGCCAAAGTATTGGCTTCCGGAAGCCAGGTTGTTCAATATATAGAAGATAAAGAATCCGATGATATTTTCCAAAAAGGGAAGCAGACTTTTCACGGTCACCTTCGTACCATGCCAGATCCTGCCGCCCAGGCCGCCCCCCACATCCTCAGCCTTCAGGAAGCTGTCGCTGTAACGCTTCATAAATGCCGCGACCTGAGCCACGCCTTCCGGATAATGGGTAAAGATCCGCTGGCCGTATTCATTCTCATATTGTCTTCCGTCCAGTATCTGGCGATACATGTCGCCTACGGACTGATCGGCAAGCGATATCCCTGAACCCATCTTTTCCATGATAAGCTCCGCAAGCTCGATCTCATTGATCTGCTCCATGGATGAGATATGGTAGCAGGACTGGCCGGTCTGTTCCGCCGCGATCACCTTATAGACAAGCTCTACCGCGTCATTGATATAAAGCATGGAAAACGTATTTCTGCTGTTTGCAGATATCCGCCCGGTCTTCAATGCTTCCAGACACATCTTAAAGCAGGGGTTATCCTCCTCCTGCCCTTTCTGTGGTATCCCATATACATGGTCCAGACGCAGGATCACGGTGTCTGTCCCCTGCATATTCCGGTAATTGCCGCACATCTCCTCCCCCTGGGCCACAGCCAGAGCCTTGAACCCTTTGGGAGATGCCGTTTCTGTCTCTGGAATGTCATTCGCATAGGAACTGCTGAATACCTCATGGGACGAAAGGTAGATAAAACGCCCGTCCCCCGTCATGGAATATGCCGACAGAATATTGGTCAGTGCAGACATATAGCGCACGGATTCTGTCCTTCCATGATATTTCCAGTCAAAATTACTGTCATAAGCCCCCATAAACAGTACAACGTCAGGCCTTACACTCTCCATGATGTCCTTGACACTCTCACTGTCATAGGGAAAATCATATCTCTGAAATACCCGTTTACGGGAAATGCCCTGGTCCTTGTTCCCTCTCTTCTGCCCTGTCAGCAAGTAGATCCGATGATCACTTTTATTCAATTTGTCGATCATAGAATCCATGATCTTACTGGAACCGCCAATCAATAATACATTCATTATTCTCTGCCATCCTCATCTTAAATAATCTTTTTTGAATTCTCGAATCCCTGTTGTTTTCCACATACAAAAACAGGTAACCTTTCTAAAATCTGATAAAAAGTTTACCCCCCCTGAAAAAATTCCATTATTTTCTTATATTTCTCCTGAAATTTATATGCCTGTATCATGCATTTGAAGAAGCCCCTGCTCTGCGCCCCCCTGCCCATGACATTGAGTAAATATTAACACAAATTTTATATATTTTCAACATCTATATATGTCTTGCAAATTTTATTACGCTTGCCCCATCACGGCAGCTCCACTTTTTATTTCAAGCGTTCCCGCAGCACCTCCACCTTACACTCATGCCGCATATATAGAAAAGGCGTATAGCCTTTTTCATTATCCCATGCTCCACGCCTTTTAAATCCTAAACCACTATATCATTAAATAATGCAGGTTCCGGAATCAGTACTCCCTCTTCCTTTGCTGTCTCTATCCACATATCACGTACAATATTCACTTCCCTGAACGCTTCCTCCTGTGTCCTCCCATGCGCCGTACACCCCTGTAGTTCCGGAATGCTTGCCACATAAATATCATCAATATTATCATATTGAATCAACACAGAATATTTTGACATTTTATCCCCCCAGTTCATGTAGATTGGCTCCCCTCTACATCTTCACAATCCTGACCTCCGTACTCTCATCTCCCCCCAGCTCCACGCTGACGCTCAATTTTCCGCTTAAGTTCGTGTTCATCTTCCCTGCCGACGCGCCGCCAATCAGCACCTCATACTCACTCTCGGGCTGCAGCTCCAGCGTAAAGTTCACGTCCTCCGGAGCGGAGATCCGGAAATTCACCTCTGTATCGGTTGCCTTGAAGTTCTCCACCGCGCTGCCCGGGACGGATTCGTACACGAACATGCCGTTCCTTTCCAGCTTGGTGATTTCTGAAAATGTTTTTACTTTATAAAGATCGCCTTCAAATTCGAAATTATCCAGCTTTGTCTTCGATGCCAGTGTGTAATCCCCAAAGCTGATCGTCCCATCCTTTTCCGTACGTAACAATTCTTCTACTCTTGCCATGTCAATGTCCTCCTGGGTATTTTAAGAAAAACTTATATTGTGTATCGCAACGATCCCGGACAAGACTGTCTACTTTTTTGTATTGTCCGGAACCGCTGCCTGTTGTCTATATTATATAATATTCCGTCCGTATTTTCTACTCATTTATTTCTTTTGGATAAAATTTAATCTCCTTTTTAGCAATTCCGGCTTCGACCTGGGCGCCGGGAACGACCTCGCCGGTCAAGATGGCTTCGGCCAGCTTATCCTCCAGCTCGGTCTGCATCGCGCGCCGCAAGGGACGTGCCCCGTATTTCGCGTCGGTTCCTTTTTCTACGATATGAGCCTTTGCGGATTCCCGCAGGGTCAGCGTGATGTTCATCTGCTCCTTCAGCCGGGCTGTAAACTCTTTGACCATCAGGGTCACGATCTGCTTCATATGGGTTTTATCCAGCGGATGGAAGACAATGATCTCATCGATCCGGTTTAAAAATTCCGGACGGAAGATCAGCTTCACTTCGCTCATCACATTCTGCTTCATCCGCTCGTAGTCGCTCTTTTTATCCTCCTTCACGGCAAATCCCAGCTTCTTCGGGTCGATGATGGCCTTGGCTCCGGCATTGGAGGTCATGATGATGACCGTATTGCTGAAATCCACCTTTCTTCCCTGGGAATCCGTGATATGTCCGTCATCCAGCACCTGCAGAAGGATATTGAACACATCCGGATGCGCCTTTTCCACCTCGTCAAAGAGCACCACGGAATAAGGATGGGTGCGCACCCGGTCGCTGAGCTGGCCGCCGTCCCCATGTCCCACATATCCGGGAGGTGCCCCGATCATCTTTGCAACGGAATGCTTCTCCATATATTCGGACATGTCTACCCGGATCATGGAATCTTCGTTTCCAAACAAAGCCTCCGCAAGCGCTTTGGACAGTTCCGTCTTCCCTACGCCCGTAGGTCCTAAAAACAGGAAGGAACCGATAGGCCTTCTGGGATCCTTCAAACCGGTACGCCCCCGCTTTACAGCCCTTGCCACTGCACTGACTGCCTCGTCCTGGCCGATGACCCGCCTGTGGAGCTCCTTTTCCAGCTTGTTCAGCCGCTGGGTATCGCTTTCCTCCAGCTTGGACACCGGAATCTTGGTCCATGCGGACACCACCTCCGCAATATCCTGTTCCGTTACAACCGGATGCTGAGCTTCATTTTTCTTGTCAAAACGCTTCCGCGTAGCGTCGATCTTCTTCTCCACCGCCTGCTGTTCCTTCTGGATCAGATGGGCCTCCGTAAAATCACCTGCCATGATGCACTCTTCCTTCTGCCGGATCAGCTCTTTCAGGGAATCCTCCAGCTTGGAGAGATTCTCCGGAATCTTGTAGCCCTTCAGGCTGACCTTGGAGCAGGTCTCATCCAGCACATCAATGGCCTTATCCGGAAGGTTGCGGTCCGTAATATAGCGCTCCGACATGTGTACGGCCGCCTCCATGGCATCCTTTCCGATGGTGACCCGGTGATGGGTTTCGTATTTTTCCTTTAAGCCCTCCAGGATCTCCAGACAGTGGGTCTTGGTAGGCTCTTCGATCGTAACCGGCTGGAAACGCCGTTCCAGTGCCGCATCCTTTTCAATGTATTTTCGGTATTCCGCCAGAGTGGTGGCTCCGATCATCTGCAGTTCCCCTCTTGCCAGCGCGGGCTTGAGGATATTGGAGGCATCCATGGCGCCCTCCGCGCCGCCGGCGCCGATCATCGTGTGAAGCTCATCCATGAACAGGATCACATTGGGATCTGACTCCACTTCCGAGATCAGTGCCTTCATCCGCTCTTCAAATTCTCCACGGTACTTGGAGCCTGCGATCAGTCCGGGCAGGTCCAGCGTATAGATCCGCTTTCCCTTCATGCTTTCCGGCACCATATCCGAAGCCAGACGCTGCGCCAGCCCTTCCAGAACCGCCGTCTTGCCTACCCCCGGCTCACCTACCAGGCAGGGATTGTTCTTCGTGCGCCTGCTTAAGACCTGCATCAGCCGGAAGATCTCTTCCTCCCGTCCAATGACCGGATCCAGCTTGCCGTCCTCCGCTTCTGCCGTCATGTCCTTACAGAACTGCTCTACTGCGCCGTTCCTGCCTCTGTCGTCCTGGAGCTCCTCCTGATAGCTTCTGGGATCCATCCCTGCCGCGAACAGGATATCCTGAACCACCTTCTGGATATTCACATTCAGCGTGGTCAGGATCCGGGCCGCCACACAATCCGCATCGTGGATGATGGCCAGCAGCAGATGCTCTGTTC
Organism: Lachnospiraceae bacterium; assembly: GCA_910575475.1. Taxonomy (GTDB): domain Bacteria; phylum Bacillota; class Clostridia; order Lachnospirales; family Lachnospiraceae; genus Schaedlerella. Next base: position 280,829 of record CAJTGD010000001.1, read on the forward strand.
CGATCTTATCCATATGGAAATGCCCTGCCTCCCGCAGGCTGTCTTCCAGGATATACTGAAACCTCGGGCTTTTCTGCGGACGCTGCGTGATCGGCTCCTCCGCGGCCGGTACGATCAGTTCATCCATGAGCTGCAGAAGCTTTTCCTCCGTCACCCCGTGCTTTGCAAGAACCTGTCCGGCCACTCCGGTCACTTCCTTGCAGAGCCCCAGCAGAAGATGCTCTGTTCCGATATATGGATGCTTCTTTTCCTTTGCGGACATTTCCGCATAATTGATGACATTCTCTGCCTGTCTTGTATATTGATTCTGCATAAATTCCTCCCTATATAATCATAATGCAGTGCTCTCGGTGCATACACGGCCAAAAGGCACATCTGGCACGCAGTATATATTCCGCGTTTGCCCTTCTTCTCAGATCATCCCTGAGTAGGTGTCAAAGAGATCATCCACCAGTGCATGCACCTCTTCCCTGGTGATGTTCTTGCAGCAGCCCTTCGCCAGTACGAGCCGAAGCTGCTCCCGCATCTCTTCCAGCGCCTTGATCTTGTCAATATCCACGCAGATCACCGCGCCCCGCCTCTTGTCCAGGCTGATGAATCCCTCCTGCTTCAATACGGCATAGGCCTTATTGACCGTGTGCATATTCACCCCGATGGTCTCCGCAAGCTGGCGGACAGAAGGCAGGGAATCTCCCTCCTGAAACATCGAAGTCGCAATTCCCAGAATGATCTGATTCCGAAGCTGGATATAAATTGCCTCGTCACTGTTAAAATCTATCTCAATCAGCATATATTCTCCCTCGGAACTGTGAAAGAATGAATCTTTGCATCTGATTGATCTGAATCTTCTTGTGCTGTGCCCATGCAAAATTAATTCTTAACAGTACCTTATCTTTCGAATTGTTATAGCCATGGTAGCACAAAAAAAGAATCTCTGCAACAAGAGATTCTTTTTTTGTGCATCCTCCCGGCCAATCAGCGTGGTGATTGGTCAGGGTATGGGTGACCGCATCCGGCCAATGCAGCCCGTTCATTCCTCTCATAACGCCCGGAGTTTTTCGGTAAATTCGCTGCTCAGGCTGATCTTCGCCACATAGAATACATCTCCGGTCATATAGGTCTCCCAGTCGTCGTCAATCTCGATCTGCAGATTTCCGCCCGGCATATGGACGATCACCTTATTGCCCGTCAGCCCCAGCTTATATGCCACGCCCGCCGCCGCGCAGGCTCCCGTTCCGTTTGCCATGGTATAGCCGGCGCCCCGCTCAAATGTCTCAATCGCGATATTGGTATTGTCCATGACCTTCATGATCTCCGTATTCACCCGCTCCGGGAAATATCTTGCCGTCTCGGAGACACTTCCAATCTTCCGCACCAGTTCTTCCGAAATCTCATCCATGGGGATGACACAGTGGGGGTTCCCCACCGAGACGCAGGTTGCCGGATAGAACATATTTCCAAATACCATGTCTTCATTGATCACTTCCCTGCGTTCCCCGGTCACCGGGATCTCGTCACTCCAGAAGGACAGCCTGCCCATAGAAATGCGCAGCCTGCTTCCGTCCTCGTTCAGATAAGCGATCTCCACCATCCCGCCGTCTGTCTGCAGATGATATTTTTTCTTCTGCACATATCCCGCGTCTTTCAGATATTTTGCAAAAATGCGCACCCCGTTTCCGCTCTTCTCCGCAATGCTCCCGTCCGGATTCCAGATCTTGAGGGACATGTGCTTCTCCCCGATAAACGGTCCTTCCAGGATTCCGTCGGAGCCCAGTCCCAGATTCCGGTTGCAGAGCATCGCCGCATTTTTCTGATTCAGCTTCAGCTCATTTTTATTCGGATCAAATACCAGATAATCATTACCCAGCCCATGATAGCGTTCTACTACAGTTTTCATCGTCATACCTCCCTTAAATGATGTAACCCATTTGCGCAGCAAATTGATTGCCTGCCAAATGTGATCCATCCGCACATGCTGTCTCTTCAGCCCAAAGCTATCTTTTTATCTATTATAGCAAGCATTTTTTTCAAATAATACGTAAGAAATGCTTTAAACATTGCAAATCCTGCTATATAATAAAAACGACTGCACGGAACCATTATCAGTTTATCGGCACATACAGAAAGCCTGCCACTGGCAGCCTTTCTGCATACAATGGTATCCAAAACCGGAGGTGACTGTGCACAGTTCCGGCCGGTAAAGCCGCGGTTTGAGGAGGAATTTCCATGGAAAACTATGAAAAAAAAGGCTATCTGAACAGCGATTTCCGCATCTTTCACCTGACAGACCAGCTGGCCAGGGAATATGAATTCCATTATCATGAATTTCATAAGATCACAATCTTTATCCGCGGAAACGTACAGTATTATATAGAAGGAAAAACTTATGAGCTGGAGCCTTACGATATCGTGTTGGTGGAGAAAAACGATCTGCACCGGATCCAGGTGGGCAGTTCCGTGCCCTACGAGCGAATCATCGTCTATATCTCCCCCGGCTTTATGGCGGACTATAAAAACGAAGAATATGACCTGAGCTTTTGTTTTCAAAAGGCAAAGGAGGAGCATTCCCACGTACTTCGGATCCCTTCTCTGGAAAAAAGCTCCCTGTTCAAGATCACGAACCGTCTGGAAAAGTCCTTTCACGACACGGAATACGCCAGCAGCCTCTACCGTCAGCTTCTGTTCCTGGAATTTATGATCCAGCTGAATCGGGCAGCATTGAAGAAACGGATCGAATTTCTGGACACGGAGCGGTACAACTCCAAGGTCATCGCCATCCTGCACTACATCCATGCCCATCTGACCGATGCCCTGGACATTGACAGCCTAGCGGATACGTTTTTTATCAGCAAATATTATATGATGCGCCTGTTCAAGGCCGAGACCGGATACACCATCGGAAGCTATATCACCTACCGCCGGCTGCTTCTGGCCCGGGATCTGATCGAAGAGGGGGCTCCCATCACGGAAGCCTGCTTTGCCGCAGGGTTCCGGGATTATTCCACCTTTTCCCGATCCTACAAGGCAGAATTTCAGGAGCCGCCCAGGAATCTGCAGAGGACGCGGGTGATTTCGAACACACATGCAGGCATGTCTGCCCCTTCCCGGAAATAAGGAATTTTTATATTTTCGCCAAAAGGGGCTGTCAATTCCAATTTTCCGGAAGAATTTTAAGCTGGTAAATATCAAGTTTTGTCCTTTTAATTAATCTTTGAATCTCTATCCTCAAGTTTTCAGATTCTTTGGCAGACAATAATTTTTTAAGGGCATAAAACCTGGAAAACAAGTCTGTATCCCTTGGCAAAATATTGACGTCATCGTTTTTATCCCGAATGACTACTGAAGATGTCATCCCGCTGACCATTGAATTATGTGCACAATAATTACGAAGATTTCTCACTGCGTCAAGCCATGTATCCACTTGCTTCGTTGCTTCTTTTTTATATTTTTCCTTCGAATATGCATAGCATAAAACTTCCTTTCGCAAATCTCCCCGTAAATAAGAATACAGCATAGTAACCGTTCCAAAATCAAAATAAGCAAATGCTGCCCACACCCGAATACAGTTATCATGCCTGCTTCCAGATAAAATCCTGCATCCTGTGTTTTTATAGAGACAGCATTCGATACAGCACTTTTGAATCGAATCTCCACTTTATCACAATATAATTCCAGTATTGTCCTCAGTTCCACATCAAATTCATACAGTTGAAACAGCATATCCTGTTTCGGCTTACTTCCCAAATTTCCGACAAAAGACAATAAATACTTCCCATATCTACTTACACGAAAATATCCCGCATACTGTAAGTAATCGCGCATGCGTTTCTTCTGACGAAACACCACATATTTTTTTATAGATGTTATTTGCTCATCCAAATTAATTGGCAATTCATTATTAGGCAATTCCATTCTCCCTTCATGGTAAAAAAAAAGAATGGATATACCATTCTTAATCCCGCTAATGGAATATTTGGATTCGGGCATTACCCCCGTCTTCCTACGGTCTAAAATTATTGTAGCACGTTTTTCATAAAAATCAAGCATTTTTTATAGCTTTACCCTCTTAAAATAGGATAAGCGCATCAATTTTTCACAAAAACCTATTGACTTTTTTCATCTATATATAACAATTTTTTGCTGATTTTACATAATTAGATTAATGCGTTTATCCTACCTCTTAAATAAGCCTGTCTTGTCAGCTTAACGGTTACAGGCAGGCTTTCTTTTTTATCAGTGATATACTAAGCTCCAGATGCATCGGCCGTGAGTGTCACTACAGCAAATCCAGATACGCCGCCTCTTCCTCACTCATTTTCATCGACATGGCGTCAATATTGGCCTGCATCCGTTCCGCGCTGGACGTACTGACAACCGCCAGCGTATTCAGCTCCTGCCGGAAGATCCATGCCATGGCGATCTGAGACACCGTACACTGCTTTTTCTCCGCCAGTTCCTCGCATCTGCGCAGCCGTTCAAAGTTATCCGCGCAGCCATACCCCTTCATGGCAAATTCATCCAGGATCTGGCCTGCTTTCTCGCGTTCCCCGCTCTTCACCCTTCCGGATAAAAACCCGTGGGACAAGCTGGAATAGGCGATCACCGGCATCCCCTGGCTCCGGTACCACTCTCTGGCCGCCCCGTTGGAGGGACCGGAGATGGTCACGCAGCCGCCTCCCCAAAGATCCTGAACCTGCTCCGCCAGACTGAAATGCGGGCTGGATACGGTAAACGGGATCAGATGGTGCTCTTTGGCATATGCATTCGCCTCGGCAATCCTCTTGTGAGTCCAGTTGGATCCGCCGAAGGCGCCGATCTTGCCTTCCTCATGCATGGCATTGAGGAGTTCCACGATCTCTCCCACAGGCACCTCCGGGTCGTCCCGGTGCAGCAGATAGATATCGATATGACCGGTCCGCAGGTATTCCGCGGATTCTGCAAAATCCTCCCGGATCTCCTTTTCATTGACCCGTTTTCTTCCGGACGGATCCGGATGGGCGCATTTGGAGAGGATCACGACCTGATCCCGCAGCCCCCGCTCTTCCACCCATTTTCCAAGCGACTGCTCCGCCTTCCCATATACCCTCGCTGAATCAAATGTATTGATCCCAAGGGCATACATGGCATCCAGCAGTTCGTTCCCGTCCCCGCCCTGCATAAACGGCGGTGCGGCGGTTCCGTATAAAATGCGGGAGACCTTGTTCTTTACATAAGGAATTTCTACATATTTCACAACAGCACTCCTTTCAACGCCCCCTGCTTGATACAGCGGATCCTATATCCGGACACTCTGAATCTATCCTGGAATAAAGAACTGTACATCGGAAAAAATATCCTGCGCAATCTGTTCCGGTTATTTTCCTGCAGTTCCTTACCGCCCTGCCTGTAAGCAGGAAGCTTTCATCGTTCTCACATATTCTGCTACATAAGGCACGCAGTCCTTCCCATACTGTGCTACGATCTTTACGATCGCACTTCCTACGATTGCCCCGTCGGACACCTCCGCCATCTTCCGGGCCTGCTCCGGAGTGGAAATGCCAAATCCCACCGCGCAGGGAACCTTTGTGGTCTCTCTCACCAGCTTTACCATCCCGGCGATGTCGGTCTTGATCTCGCTACGCACTCCCGTCACGCCCAGAGAGGACACGCAGTAAATATATCCCTTCGCTTCCCCGGCGATCATCCGGATCCGTTCCTTTGAAGTGGGCGCGATCAGGGAAATGATATCCACGCCGTATTCTTCACAGACTTCCGAAAGCTCTCCCTTCTCCTCAAAGGGCATATCCGGCACAATGATGCCGTCGACCCCGCACTCCCTGCAGCGCTTCATAAACCGCTCTTTTCCGTAGGTATAAATGGGATTCAGATAGGTGAGAAATACCATGGGCGCCGTCACCCTCTGTCTTGCCCGCTTTACCATATCGAACAGCTTATCCGTGGTGCACCCTGCCGAAAGGGCGCGTTCATTTGCCTCCTGGATCACCACGCCCTCTGCGATGGGGTCTGAAAATGGGATTCCGATCTCGATCAGATCTGCTCCTGCCTCCTCCATAGCATACAAAAGCTTCTCTGTAATGTCAAGTGTGGGATCCCCGCCCGTCACAAACGGAATAAATGCCTTTTGACCCTGAAATGCGTTTTCAATCCTACTCATAAATCTCTACCCCCCTGTATCTTGCAATTGCCGCCACATCCTTGTCCCCCCGGCCGGACAGGTTGATGACGATGATCTGATTCTTTCCCATCGTGGGCGCCAGCTTCATGGCATGGGCCACCGCGTGGGCGCTCTCCACCGCCGGGATGATGCCTTCTGTCCGGGACAGGTATTCAAATGCCCGCACCGCCTCCTCGTCCGTCACCGGAACATATTCGGCCCGCTTCGTCTCAGCCAGCCTTGCGTGCTCCGGCCCGATCCCCGGATAGTCCAGCCCTGCGGAAATGGAATAAACCGGGGCGATCTGTCCGTATTCGTCCTGGCAGAAAATGGATTTCATGCCGTGAAATACTCCTGTGCTCCCTTTCGCGATGGCTGCCGCATGTTTCTCTGTATCAATGCCCAGTCCCGCCGCCTCGCATCCGATCAGCCGCACCTGGGGATATTGGATAAATTCATAAAATGCCCCCATGGCATTGCTCCCGCCTCCCACGCAGGCAAGCACCGCATCCGGGAGCTTTCCCTCCCGCTCTGCAAGCTGCTCTTTGATCTCTTCCCCGATGATCTTCTGGAAGTCCCGCACGATCATAGGAAATGGATGAGGCCCCATCACGGAACCCAGCACATAGAGGGTATCATCCATCCGCTTCGTCCACTCCCGCATGGTCTCGTTGACCGCGTCCTTCAAGGTCTGGGTACCGCTGGTCACTGCATGCACCTTTGCCCCCAAAAGCTCCATCCGGTATACGTTCAATGCCTGCCGGTCGGTGTCTTCCTTTCCCATAAAGATCTCACATTCCATATCCATCAGAGCCGCCGCCGTGGCTGTAGCCACTCCATGCTGGCCGGCCCCTGTCTCCGCGATCACCCTGGTCTTTCCCATCTTTTTTGCCAGAAGCACCTGGCCCAGGACGTTGTTGATCTTGTGGGAGCCGGTATGGTTTAAGTCCTCCCGCTTGATGTAGATCTTCGCACCTCCCAGATCCCTTGTCATTTTTTCCGCATAATAGAGCAATGACGGGCGCCCCGCGTAGTTCTTCATCAGATCATCCAGCTCCTTGATAAACTCCGGGTCATGACTATATTTCTCATAGGCCGCTTCCAGCTCATGGACCGCATTCATCAGTGTTTCCGGGATATATTGACCGCCGTACTGACCGTATCTTCCTTTCTGATTTGCTTCACTGCTGCTCATATTTGAATCCTCTCTCTCCTGCATATTTTTCCAATCTCACGGCTCTCATAAAGCGCCGCACCTTCTCCTCATCCTTCCTTCCGTCCGTTTCCACAGAACTGCTCACATCCACAGCCCATGGGCGGCAGGTTTTCAGGGCTTCTGCAATATTTTCTGCATTCAGTCCGCCGGCCAGGAAGAAGGGCTTCTCCAGCTCCGGGATCATCTCCCAGCAAAAACACTCTCCGCTGCCTCCGTATTCCCCTGCCTTGTAAGCATCCAGAAGCAGATATTCACAGGGTAGCTTCTCCGCCTGCAGGATATCCTCCCGGCTTCTCACCCGGACGGCCTTTATGACCGGCTTCCCTGTCCTGTCCTTGATCCACCGGATCTCCTCCCCGTCCTCGTCCCCGTGAAGCTGTATATAATCCAGTACGCCGCTCTCCGCCAGTCCGGCGATCCGCTCCGGATCCTCATTGACAAAGACCCCCACGCTCCGGATCTCCGGCAGCAGTTCCTTTTTCATCTCCGCAGCCTGCTCCGGCGTGATCCGCCGCTTGCTCCCCGCAAATACAAATCCGGCAAAATCCGGTTTCTGACGGTTCACCATAAGGATGTCCTCCATCGTTTTTAGCCCGCAGATCTTAATCTTGACCATCAAATTTTTTCCTTTCTCACCTGCTGATTTTCTGACTGCCTCACTTTCCATTCGGCTTCCCTCTTCCATCTCCCCGCAGCTCTGCCAGCATCGCCTTTTTATCCTCACACCGCATCAATGTCTCCCCGATCAGCACGGCCTGCACATTTCCCTGCCGCAGCCTTTCGATATCCTCCGCCGTGCGGATGCCGCTCTCTGCCACAAAAATGATCTCCTCCGGAACATGCTTCCGCAGATTCAGGCTGTTCTCCACATTCACTGTGAAGTCCTTCAGATTCCGGTTGTTCACCCCAAGGATCCTTGCCCCGCAGGACAGTGCCCGGCGGATCTCCTGCTCGTCGTGAGCTTCCACCAGCGCCGAAAGCCCCAGACTGTCCGCGATCTGAATATACTCCCTCAGCTGCTCCTCACTGAGGATTGCACAGATCAGAAGAACCGCGCCGGCCCCCAGCATCTTTGCCTCATAGATCTGATAAGCATCAACCGTAAAATCCTTCCGCAGCACTGGAATCCTCACCTTCCCGGCAATCTCCTCCAGATACCGGTCCTGCCCGAGGAAATATTCCGGCTCCGTCAGACAGGAGATGGCGGCAGCCCCTGCCCGTTCATATTCTCTGGCAATCTCCAGATAAGGAAAATCCTCTGCAATCACGCCTTTGGAGGGTGACGCCTTTTTCACCTCGCAGATAAAAGAAATGTCCTTCCCGCATAGCGCCTTTTCCAATGGAAATTCAAAGCCGTTTTTTCCGCTTTCCCGTTCAGCCGCCGCTTTTTCTTCCGCGGCCTTCCTGATCGTTTCAAACGGTATTTTTTTCTTCTGTTCCGCAACGCGTTTTTTTGCGGACTCTGCAATCTCATCTAAAATCATGATCTATTCCCTTTCCTGTACAAGCATATTTCCTAACCTGGATAAACCAGAAAAACACGATACGAGAATTTTGCCATTTTGTGCAAGAAATTGTTCGTAAGTGCCTAATATGGCTGTATGCATCATCTGATACTGTGCGGCAGATTGATCTATCGCTCGGTTTAAACCTCATATTCCTTCGTTGCCGCCGCAAATTCTTCCAGCTTCGCCAATGCCTTCCCGCTGTCGATCAGCTCCGCGGCTTTTTGGATCCCCTCCGCCAGCGTGATGCCGTCGATTCCCAGATACAGGCTCATTCCCGCGTTCATCAGGATCACGTCCCGCTTCGCGCCCATTTCCTTTCCGGACAGGATATCCCTGGTGATCTGCGCGTTCTCCTCCGGATTTCCCCCGATCATCTCATCCAGGCTGCAGCGCCGCAGTCCGAACTGCTCCGGCGTGATGGTATACCGGGTAATCTCGCCGTACCGGATCTCGCACACGATAGTTTCTCCGGTCAGTGTGATCTCATCCAGCCCGTCTTCCCCGCACACGGCCACGCCCCGGACTACTCCCAGATTTCCCAGGACTCTTGCCAGAGGCTCTACCAGCTTTTTGTCATAGACACCTAATAGCTGCATAGTTGCCGCCGCCGGATTGGACAGAGGGCCGAGAATATTGAACACGGTGCGCACCCCCAGTTCCCTGCGGACCGGAGCTGCATATTTCATGGACGAGTGGTACACCGGGGCGAACATAAAGCACATTCCCGTCCGGTTCAGGATCGTCTCATTCTGCTGCGCGTTCAGCGCCACATTCACTCCCAGACATTCCAGGACATCCGCCGCGCCGCTCTTGCTGGACACACTCCGGTTCCCATGCTTTGCCACCGGGACTCCCCCTGCCGCCACCACAAATGCAGACGTGGTGGAGATATTGAAGGTTCCCACCTCGTCTCCGCCGGTTCCCACAATGTCGATGACCTCACGCTCCGGATGGATCTTGACTCCCTTCTCCCGCATGACCTCCGCAAACGCGGTGATCTCCTCGATGCTCTCTCCCTGCATCCGAAGCGCCGTCAAAAATCCGCCCATCTGCGCCTGGGTCGCCGTGCCGTCCATCATCTCCTCCATCACCTGCTTTGCCGTGTCATAGCTTAAGTCTCTGCCTTCCAGTAATTCATAGATTGCTTCTTTAATCATGCTCTTTTCTTCCTTTCCGATTGTAATATTCAAAAAATTCTTCAAAATCTGAATTCCATTTTCTGTCAAAATGGATTCCGGGTGGAACTGCAGCCCATACACGGGAAAATCCTTGTGCTGTACTGCCATAACCTCTCCCTCCGGAGAGACCGCCGTGACGCGCAGTGTTTCCGGTACGGTCTCCGCTTTCGCCGCCAGGGAATGGTATCTTGCCGCGTCCATCTCCCTTCCCAATCCCGCGAACAGCTCGCAGTCCGCGGCAAGTGTGATCCGGCTCTTCTTTCCGTGCATCAGCTTTTCCGCCGGAGCGATCACCGCCCCATAGACCTCACAGATGGCCTGATGCCCCAGGCAGATGCCCAGGATCGGAATCTTCCCCTGAAATGCTTCCACCGCCTGCTCGCAGATGCCCGCATCCTTCGGATACCCCGGCCCCGGCGACAATACGATGTGCGTTGGATTCATCTGCGCGATTTCCTCCACCGTGATCTTGTCATTTCTTGCCACGCGGATATCCGGCTGCAGTGTCCCCAGATATTGAACCAGATTGTACGTAAAGCTGTCATAATTATCGATCAGCAAAATCATGTTTCCCCGCCTCCCTCTATTATCATCCAAATCAACTGCATTTTCGTAAGCTTAACTGCCCTATATTGCTGCTTCTCCGGCGCGTATGACCGCCTGGATCACAGCCGCCGCTTTATTTCCTGATTCCTCGTATTCCGTCTCCGGCACGCTGTCCGCCACGATCCCGCCTCCGGCCTGCACATAGACCACATCCTTTTTCCGGACCGCCATGCGGATCGCGATGCAGGTATCCATATTTCCCGTAAAATCAATATACCCGATGGCGCCTCCGTAAATTCCCCTCGGTTCCTGCTCCAGCTCTTCGATGATCTGGCAGGCCCGGATCTTCGGCGCCCCGGACAGCGTCCCTGCCGGAAGCACGGCTTCGATGGCATCCAACGCGTCCCGCTCCCCGCGGATCTCCCCCTCAACCCGGGAACAGATATGCATGATCCGGGAATATTTGTGGATCATCTGGTACTCCGTCACCTCAACGGAGCCGAAGCGGCTGATCTTCCCCAGATCATTGCGCCCCAGATCCACCAGCATGTTGTGCTCCGACAGCTCCTTCTCATCCCGCAGCAATTCCTCCGTCAATCGTCTGTCCTCTTCCTCCGTTTTTCCCCTTGGCCGGGAGCCTGCCACCGGAAATGTCATTAGCCTCCCTTTGTCCAGCCGCACCAGTGTCTCCGGGGAGGTACACATCAATTCCACGTTCTCCGTATGAAGATAGACCATGTAGGGTGACGGATTGGTGATCCGCAGAACACGGTATGCATTCAGCAGACTCTGTTTCATGGGACTTTGAAACTGCCGGGATATGACTGCCTGGAAAATGTAGCCGTTTCGGATGTATTCCCTGGTCCGCTCCACCTGCCTGCAATAGTCTTCCTTTTCTGTCGCACAGGTAAAACGGATCTCCTCCCTTTCAAAGCATTCTGCCTCCGGAAGCTCCTGCCGCATCAGGGCCGCCAGCTTTTCAAGCTCTGCGGATGCCTTTCCGTAATTTTCCAGCACCCGGTCGGTCTTCATATTTACGATCAGGATCAGCTTCTGTTTCAGATGGTCATACGCGATCACCTTGTCAAACAGCATCACATCATAATCTGCAAAATCCCCTTTCCTGATGTCCAGCACCGGTTCCGCATACCCGATCATGGAGTAGGCAAAATATCCTGCGAATCCGCCGGTAAACGGCGGCAGCTCCGGAAGCGCCGGGGCTTTGTAATCCTTCAGGATATCCCGCAATACGTCCAGGGGGCGGTCGGTCTCTGTCCGACGTTTCCTTCCATTTTCCTCGATCACAACCAGGCCGGACTTCCGGCAGGTCACCCGCATCACCGGATCGCACCCCAGAAAGGAATATCTCCCCCAGTTTGCTCCGTTCTCCACACTTTCCAGCAGAAAATATCTGCTGCTCTTCTGTGCCAGCTTCCGTAGAATCGCAATGGGGGTAGTGCTGTCCCCGAACAATTCCCGGCTGATCGGAATTACGGAATATTTTTTTGCAAGCTTCATAATGGTATCACTGTCTGGTCTCAGCATTCTATTATCCTTCCTTTCCTGAAAAGCTGCCGGCATGTCTTTCGAAGCCTTTTCTTCTGCAATGGAATCCATACCTGTCTGAGGAAATCCCATTTTTACAGCGAAAAAAAGTCCCTGTCTCACTGGAAATTACTTTCCAATGGGACAAGGACTGATCGTCAAAATCATTCACCCTGCGGTGCCACCCATATTGCCAATCCACCTCTTTCAAACCAAACAGAACAGACCGGCCGCTCTTTCATGTACTAACATACACTCCCTGCTGATAACGGATCGGGTTCCCCGTCAGCGTCTACTCTTTCCGGGTTCTATCTGGAAATTTCAAGCTGCCCTCACAAGTCCATTCGGTAAAGACTCTTGCTGCCATAATCCCACCGCCTATGGCTCTCTGTAAACAAATATCCTTACTTACTCCTCTTGTTCATCGGTTTCAAGTGCTAAAGTATTAATTTGTTAATATGGTAAACAGTATATGCGCCATATTGAAAAATGTCAAGAAAAAATTTTATTTTTTTCGGCCGCATGTACAGGATGAAATTCCAGCCGTCCGATCACAGCGTCTCTTTCGTATCTAATTCAAACCAGAATTCCACACCGTTGTTGTAATTGCAGACCCCATATTCCTGGTGGAAGGATTCCATGATGGCCTTCACAATGGACAGGCCGATCCCGTTTCCTCCGTATTCCCGCGTATGGGCTTTATCCACCTTGTAGAACTTATCCCACAGCCTTCCGATGTCCTCCTCCGGAATGGGCGTTCCGCTGTTAAATACGGTGACTCGCACGCTCTCTTCCTTCGGGATCACACGGATCTCGATCCGCTTCTCATGATCCACATGATGGAGCGCATTGGTCAGGTAATTGCGGAATACCTGCTCTGTCTTATATTCATCCGCCCATACATAGACCGCCTCTCCCGCGATAAAGTCCACGGATGCCTCCGCCTGCTGGATCAGGATCTCGCAGCTCGCAAGCACTCCCCGGATCAGCCCGATCACATCGAAACGCTCCACCTCCAGCTGTTCCGAACCAAATTCCAGCTGATTCAGAGTCAGTAGGTTCTTTACCATATGGTTCATCTTATTGGATTCGTCAATGATCACGTCGCAGTAAAATTCACGGCTTTCCGCATCTTCGCTGATCCCTTCCTTCAAGCCCTCCGCGTATCCCTGGATCAGTGCGATGGGTGTTTTCAGCTCATGGGATACATTTCCCAAGAACTCCGTCCGCATGGTTTCTATTTTTTCCTTCTGTTCAATATCCTTCTGCAGCTGATGGTTCGCTTTTTTCAGCTCGGATATGGTGTTCTCCAGCTTCCGGGACATGATGTTGAAGCTCTGGCCCAGCACACCGATCTCGTCATCGCCGCTTCCCGTATATCTGGCGTTAAAATCCAGATTCGCCATCCGCTTGGACAGTGCGGCCAGCTCCAGGATCGGATCCGTGATCTTCTGGGAAAAGAACCAGACAAACCAGGCTCCGAACACCAGCGTCACGATCCCCACATACGCCAAAAATTTATTGGCCAGCGCCGCGCTGTCCCGGATGCTGTCCAGAGGGCTTCGAAGCAGAAACAGTGCGCCGTTGGACAGCTTTCCAAACATTTCCAAGTAAAGCGTATCCTTATTCACCGGGTCTCCGGATCTGTAAAACGTATACTGTTCTGTCTGATCCAGCACCTCCGCCATATTATTTCCCGTAATGTAGCCAAACATCTGAGCCTCCAGCACTTCCTTGGACTGGATGGAAAACAAGACATAGTCCAGAGAATACTCGCCGGTGTGCTTGAGGACCAGCATGGAAATATTTGCGCTCTCACTTTTTCCGTTGATCTCTTCCTGCTCCTTTTTCTCGGTCAGGCTTCCTGTCGACACAGCAGAATCGATCATCTGATACATCTCGATCATATCCGTCTTTTTATGAAGGATATAATATTGTCCCAGGAAAATAGAATTTACAAGAAAGACCACTGCCAGGAGCATTGCGATCAGTCCGACAAATACCACCACAAGCTGCCGTTTGATTGATTTTGTCATAATTCAGCCTTCCGTCTGCCGGCAGCAAAACCGCCGCCCGTTTTCCTGTGTCTCATACAGGGTATATCACACCGCTTCAAATTTATACCCCATGCCCCAGATCGTCTTGATGCACTCTCCCTTTTCCCCCATCTTGCTCCGCAGCTTTTTCACATGGGTGTCAATGGTACGCGCATCCCCAAAATAGTCATAATTCCAGACATGGTTCAGGATCTTTTCCCTGGACAGCGCGATTCCCTGATTCTCCACAAAATAGGACAGCAGTTCAAATTCCTTATAGCTCAAATCTACCTGCCGGTCATCGATCTTCACGATATGGGCCGCCTTGTCGATCAGGATCCCGCCTGCATTGATGACATCATTCTTCTCCGTGCCGAGTGTCCTTCTCAGTATGGCCTCCACTCTGGCAACAAGGATCTTGGGACTAAAGGGCTTGGAAATGTATTCGTCTACCCCCAGTTCAAAGCCCTGCAGCTCATCCCGTTCGTCCGAGCGGGCCGTCAGCATGATCACGGGTACTTTTGAATGCTCCCGGATCTCACGGCACACCTGCCAGCCGTCCATCTTCGGCATCATCACATCCAGAATGACCAGCGCGATATCCTTATCCTCATAAAAAATGTCCATAGCTTCCATGCCGTCCCCGGCTTCCAGGACCACGTATCCCTCCCTCACAAGGAAATCCCGGACAAGCTTGCGCATCCTGCTCTCATCATCCACGACTAAAATCTTAATCTTTTCCATAAGGCAATTCTCCTTTTTCCTTCGGTGCCGTTTGCGTTTACATTTTTAATCAGTATACGAAAAAGATATGTTTCTTTTGTGAAATCTTTCCCATCTTTTTTGTGTTTTAGCCTGAACCCATCATACTATGTGAAAAACAGGAGCTGCTCCGAGGCCGTTTCCAAAACGCCTCTCTGCAGCTCCTCATCAGGATCACTCCACACTCTTTAGAGATTCGACCATATTGATCTTCTTTAACTTAAAATACATGACGCCGTTCACAAATGCCGAGAACCCGGCGGTGATCAAAAATCCATAAATAAAGCTGCTGACATCGATATTCCGCCCAAACATGGCCGAATCGATCTCCACCGTTACGATGACAAACTGATGCAGAAATTTTCCAAGCACCATCCCTGCAAATGCGCCCAGCACCGTCAGGATCACATTTTCCCGGTATACATACTGAGCCACCTCGCCGGGATAGAAGCCCAGCACTTTCAAGGTGGCGAGCTCCCGCTTGCGCTCTGTGATATTGATATTATTCAGGTTATACAGCACCACGAAGGCCAGCATCCCCGCCGAAATCACCAACACCACCATAACGATGTTCAGGCTCACGAGCATATCATCCAGCTGCGCCTCGATATCCTTCGTATAGCTTGCGCTCAAAGCACCCTTTTCCTTTAAAACGGACTCGCCGACATCCTCCAGCTCCTGCTCTTTTCCTTCCTTCATGGTAAAGTAGATGGAATTGTATTCCGGCGCCCTTCCGTGCACTTCCTCATAAAGGCCGGGAGTCATATACAGGTAATGCTGCATGTAATTCTCACAGATGGAAGAAATCTTGACTTCGATCTCTCCCTTTGCATCGTCCTTGATCCGGATCATATCCCCAACCTCTACCTGCAGCTGCTTCGCCATTTTTTCCGTCAGGATCACACCCTTGTCGTCCAGAGTATAGACCTCTTTTGTGATCCGGTCCCTGTGGATCACAAACTGCGGAAACAGCTCCACGTCCTCCGGTACATTCAGGTAGACGTCCTTTTTTACGCTCCCGCTGCTGATCGTTACCTGCTTGAGCAGGTTCCGCTCCGTCTGGTCCACCCTTGGATCTTCCGCAAGCGCCTTATATGCCTGCTTCTTTTCCGTTGTGGACGCATCCTCATTTAAAATGATATCTCCGTCATAGATCTGCAGTTCATGATACTGCAGAAAGCCAATATCAAAAATGGAATCCTTCAGGCCGAAACCGACCAAAAGCAGCGCCATACATCCGCCGATTCCGAAGATCGTCATAAAGAAACGCTTCTTATACCGGATCAGATTCCGTACCGTGGCCTTCCACGTAAAATTCAGCCGGCTCCAGATAAACGGGACTCTTTCCAGCAAAACCCGCTTTCCCTGCTTCGGCGCAGGCGGGCGCATCAGCTCAGCCGACTGCTCCCGAAGCTCCCGGTAACAGGAAAAAATGGTAGCAAGCAAAGTACATGCCAGAGCAGCCGCCGATGCCAGCAGCGCGTAATACATGTCATACGGGATCACCACATTGGGAATGTGTTCGTACATGATCCCATACGCCGTGATGATGATATAGGGAAATACTTTTTCTCCGAACAGCACGCCCACAACACTTCCGGTCACCGTAGCCAGGCAGGCATAGCCCAGATACTTTCCTGCGATGGAATGCCGTTCATATCCAAGCGCCTTCAAAGTTCCGATCTGAGTCCGCTGCTCCTCCACCATACGGGTCATGGTGGTCAGGCTGATCAGAGCCGCTACCAGAAAGAACAGCACGGGAAATACCTCCCCGATGGCCCGCATGCGGTCTGCGTTTTCCCCATATCCGGCATGCTCCGGCAGGTCGTTCCGGTCGTTGATATACCATTTGGCGTGTTCGATCTTGCTGATCTCATCCTCCGCGTCCAGGATCTTCTTTTCCCCGTCCGCGATCTCGTCCTCCGCTTCCTCCTTCGCCTCCTGGTACTTCTTCTCGGCATCTGCCAGCTCCTGTTCCTTTTCCGCAAGCTCCGCCCGGGCATCCGCAAGCTTGATCTGCCCCTGCTCCAGCTGATACCAGCCGTCATTGATCTGAGCCTGGGCGTCATCCAGCTGATCCCTTCCGGACTGGATCTGCTTTTTCCCGTCCTCCAGCTGGGCCAGGGCGTCGTCCAATTGCGCCTTGGCGTCCTTCAGCTGACGGTCCCCGTCGTCTAACTGAGCCTGCCCCTCGTCAAACTGGGCCTGGACATCATCGATCTGGGCCTGGGCTGCTTCGATCTGGAGTCTTGCCTCCTCCAACTGGGGACCTGCCGCGTCCAGTTCGGCTTTTCCGGCTGCTAACTGGGCTTTTCCGTTCTCCAATTCGATTTTTCCGGCTTCCAGCTGTTTCTGGGTATTTTCGAGATTAGTCCGGTTAGTACTGAGATCCTTCTCCACCCCTGTGATCTGTTCTGTCAGAGCCTGTATCGATCCCTCCAGTATTGCAAGTTGTTTCTGCTTGTCAGCCTCCGATATACTGTTGTCATTAATGAGCTCATCACGCTGTGTCTCCAGCCCATCACGCTGCGCCTTCATGCCAGTGAGCGCATTTTCTCCTGCCGCCAATTCCGCAAAGCCTGCCTCCACAGCATTGAAACTGGCCTCCAGCTGTTCACTCTTCTCCTCCAGAAGCTGCTTATTGCTGTTATATTCTTTCAGCCCCCGCTCATATTCTGCCCTGCCGTGTTCGTATTCCTGCTTCTTCTCGTAAAATTCTTCTTTCTTTTCGTTAAATTCCTCCAACTGCTGATTAAATTCCGCCAGCTTCTTGTTATATTCCTCCAGCTGTTCATTATACTCTTCTACATGCTGGTTGTATTCCTCTATCTTTTCATTCAGCAGAGCGTTCTGCCGATTCAGTTCCGCCCGGTTTTGGTCCACTTCACTCTGACCGGAGATCAGGTCTGCCCGGGATTTTTCCAATTCCGCTTCGGAGTCGCTGATCTTCTTTTTTCCGTCATTCAGCTGCTTCCGGCCGTCGTCCAGCTTCTTTTTGGCATCGCCAAGCTCTTTCTCCGCTTCTTTCTTTCCATCCTCCAGTTCTTTTTTCGCGTCGTCCAGCTCTTCGTTTGCCTCGTCTATGATCTCCTGATACCGCGCTTCCTCCCGCTCTTCACGGATCTCCTCAACCTGCTCCTTCACTTCCTCCACACGGTCCGTATAGGAATCCGTAAATGCCAGCAGATCGGTTGCCCCCTCTACCGATGCATAGATTTCTGTATAGATGTCCATCGCAAAGCTTTCTTCCGGCACACTGATAAAGCCGGCAATATTTCCGGTGCCGATGGTCGTACTTCCTCT
This sequence comes from Lachnospiraceae bacterium, assembly GCA_910575475.1. Taxonomy (GTDB): domain Bacteria; phylum Bacillota; class Clostridia; order Lachnospirales; family Lachnospiraceae; genus Schaedlerella. The sequence goes on from CAJTGD010000001.1 coordinate 299,077, forward strand.
GTGGAATCCGATATAGCACGGGCTGCTGACGGTTCCTACTATGGTAAATGTATCCACAGCCAGGCTGTCCCTGATTGCGTCATCCGTCCCGGAGGTAAATGTGATCTGATCTCCGATCCGGTATCCGCTGGTTCCAAGATAATCCACATCTACCACACATTCGTCCTTTTTCTCGGGAAGCCTGCCTTCCTCCACGGTCAGCAGGTTCATATCCTGAAGGATGGACATGATATGTACCGCCTGCTGGCTGTCATTTGCCAGACACAGGGCGTCTACGGAATAGCCGTATTCTGCCCTCTCCACCCCGTCTACTTTTTTCAAGGCCCGGACATCATCCTCTGTGAGTCCGAGTGTGCTGATCACCTGGATATCAAACAGCTTCTTCTCATCAAAATAGGCATCCCCCGAGTACCGCATATCCGGTTCCGTGGCACGGATTCCTGAAAAAAACGCAACCCCGATGGCCACGATAAAAAAAATCGACATGAACCTTCCGAAGCTGGTTTTGATCTCCATGAAAAAATCTTTTCTTAATGCTTTTTTACCCATATGTATAACCTGCCGTTTTCTTTTTCCATAATTTATCCTGATATGCCGCGTGACAGATTTATCTGGTGCGCAATATAAATTGCCTGCAGCAACAGTCCGTCTGAATGCCAGCTTTTACAGGCATCTTCCTACCACTCGATCAGATCTATGGACAGCGGATGCGCGTTGGTCTCCATGCTGGATACCTTACCGTTCTTGATCTTGATCAGACGGTCCGCCATCGGAGCCAATGCGGAATTATGAGTGATCACGATCACAGTCATGCCTTTTTCTCTGCACATATCCTGCAAGAGCTTTAGGATTGCCTTCCCGGTATTGTAGTCCAGCGCTCCGGTCGGCTCATCGCATAGCAGCAGCTTGGGATTCTTTGCCAGTGCCCGGGCGATAGATACGCGCTGCTGCTCCCCTCCGGAAAGCTGTGCCGGAAAATTATCCAGGCGGTCTCCCAGCCCTACGTCCTCCAGCACCGTCTGCGCATCCAGCGGCTCCTTACAGATCTGCAGCGCAAGCTCCACGTTCTCTTTTGCCGTCAGGTTCGGGACCAGGTTGTAGAACTGAAATACGAATCCGATATCATTTCTCCGGTAACCGGTGAGCTGACGCTCATTGTATCCGGTAATATCCTCTCCGTCCACCGTGATCCTGCCTGTGGTAGCGGTATCCATCCCGCCAAGAATATTCAGGACTGTCGTCTTTCCCGCTCCGCTGGGGCCTACGATGACCACGAACTCCCCTTTTTTAATAGCAAAATCAATCCCGTCCACAGCCCGGATCTCCACTTCACCCATCTTATATACTTTCGTGATATTCTCCAGTTGAACAAATTCCGCCATAAGTCCATTCCTCTCATTTTATAAAAATCCGCAGCCTGCTTTTAAGCTTCATATCGTTTCATTGACATCTGCACATACGCTGCAAAGCCTTCATGATCGTAATTTGTCAGCAATTTCCACGAGGGAATTGATGACCTGCTTACACAGCTTGCACCGATGCAATTCATTATAACATATAAAAACATAAATATAGCAAACTTCATTTTTTTTTTAGATTTTAAGGAATTTCTGTCATTGTTCTGCAGATTGATATTAAGGGACTGTTGAAAGTATTTGGTTTTTTTAATATAGATGTGATAATGTTTTGCTTCCTCAAATATTCGCGCATAGATTTTTTCTTTCATAAAAATCCATGCAATCCATTCCAAGATGCTCCAACCTGCTTATTCCCTCTACAGAATCGGAGTTTGTCAACGATACACCACATAACGGTAATGGGGCATATCTACACCTCTGTAATGTTTTGTACACTTGTCTGTCATGATCATTCCGTTTCTTATTGCTACATTTTGAGATGCTATATTTGTATTTCTGATGATAGAACAAACTTCATCTGCTTCTAATATTTCAAATGCATACTTTTTACACGCCTCTGCTGCTTCGATGGCATACCCGTTATGCCAATGTGATTTTTCAAAAAGATAGCCTATTTCAAGCACTTCCTCATCTTTCCAAGGCTGCATTGTAAGTCCGCACTGTCCTATCATTTCATCGCTTTCTTTTAGAATGACTGCCCATAAACCAAAGTTCCATTTTTGATAACGGCAGATTTGTCTGTCAAGCCATTCCTGGACTTCATCTTCACTGAATGCTCCCTCATAAGCATACATCGTTTCTTCATCTTGCAGGATTTTACAAAGTGAATCAAAGTCCCCTTGATTCATTTCCCGCATATATAATCTCTCGGTTTCAAGCTTCATGCTTACCTCCACAACTTGTGAATCTTCTCTAAACAACTCCCCAACGAACTGGAGATTTCCTATTTATCCAATTCATTTTCGATAAACCAGTTTGCAATTTCAAAGGCTTTTACTCGTCTTTTCGCTAATGTGATTTGCGACTTGTATCTCTCCGCATTTTCTTTGAATTCAAATGTTTTTATCGTTTCTCTTAGTTTATGCAAAGTTGAATCGATTTGACGTTTAGACTCTTTCAACTCTTCAAGTGTATATGTTTTGTCTTTTTCAGGATCAGGATCACTTTCATAGTTTTCAACCATCCTTTGACAAAAAATATCATCTGATTCTTCATCTGCTGCTATTCCCTGGACATATGCCAAGATATAACCCATTTTATAATCAGGTATGATATCTAAAAGCTGCACGATTCTTTCTCTATTACTCATAACTTGTTTCCCTCTCTATCTTACTTATCATAATCTCCTTAAATGATAAACACTTCAAATCTCACTATATTTCAGTCATTTTTTATGAATATTATACCCTGAATCACCATCTGACACAATCCCCAATTCCCGCCATACCACCCCTGAAAACCTATTCCTCTGCAAGTACTTAGATGCACTTCATTGCTCGCAACGCTTTCTTCCTCGTTTTTTCCATCAAAACCAATAAAAAAATGCATAGCTTCCCTCAATTCCTTCCACCGTTTTCGTAATGCTGAAAGTCTTTGTGCCATCTTCCGATGTCACAATCTTTGTGTTTAACCGTTCCTTTATAATAGGTAGGACAGGCATTGATATTCTGCAGATTCAGAAGTTCGTTGCCTTTCTGCCACCATTTACCTTCCTTGAATCTATCCATAAAGCTCACAGGTATACCCGGCACTCTCTTACTGCCCATTTTAATCACCTCTTCCATTGGAAAAAGAGAAGAGCAGCCAATAACACACTGCCCTTCTCCTGTCCTTTATTCTGCTATCTCAACAGTTCCGCTGTCTTTTCGAAAATAATACATCATTTCAGATAAACGCTCCGTCTCCGGTACTTCTGTCTCATTGATCGTTTTTACAACCTCCCTCATTTCTTCAACACAATAATTGCCATTATCCGGCAGCAAAATCAATTCATGAATTGAACTGGGTAAAATATATAAGTTACTGTCTGCTCCCATGGCAAATGCCTGCAGTAAATCCGTCCGCAGGATGCCCCTTGCCCCATATACTACACGTTCTTTATTAGATAAAAGATACAGCGGAAGGTCATTTTTCAATAACTTAGCGTCTATCTCCATTTCACGCTCCTTAATTTCTGAACGAAGCACCTCATTCAGATTCTGGATATAAAATCTTTCACAATACAGGTTATTCCAAGCGGTCTCCCACAATTCCTCTTCTGTAATCCTCCAATGGGACATTAGATTTTGTGTAACGACAGTACTGCCCATTCCGTGGGATGATACGCCCAATATACTACGCAGCACAATCACAAAATCCAGAAATTTACTGTATGTAGTATTTTCCTCTTCAATCCATCCCTTATTCCAGCCTTCACACAGCAACGTCATACATATACTTTTCTTGATTTCTCCCCAATCTCTGTTGATAAAATCCAGGCTTTTCGGCTCCTGCTCCATATATAACTTCTTTATCTCCATAAGACATCTCTGAAACATTTCGCCATCACCTTCTTTTTGATACAGGTTATATAAATCCTGCATATGAATCGCAGGTGTAATCACAGTTGCCGCAGAGGAATCTTTTTCTTGGAACATAAGAGACTCTATTGGGGTCTGATTATTCTTAGTGTATGTTTCAAACCCTACCTGTATGGTATCTCCCATAATCTTCTGCATTCTGTCTTTCAGCATATTTTTAAATTCTTGATAATCCGTAGTTCCCGCTACTTAATTCTCTCTACATCCTGGCGCACTCATCCTCGGTTGGAGTATATGGTATTTCTTCAGGGCATTTGATTTTAAAATGTTTATATATATCATT
>CAJTGD010000002.1 GCA_910575475.1 Lachnospiraceae bacterium
GTTTAGTATCTCAATTTTTCTTTTTTCTAAACTTGAGGTTATGGGGTTGACCTAAAGGTTTCGCCTAAAGGCGAGGGTTTTAACCCCATTATACAGACAATAAAAGCCTGCAGGGAAGAGCATCTTCCCGAAATGATTCGGATATGGAATGAAGTTGTGGAGGAGGGAATCGCGTTTCCCCAGGAGGAGCTTTTGGATGCCCGGACCGGGAAGGAATTTTTTGAGCAGCAGACATACAATGCCGCCGCGGTAAATGCGGATACCGGAGAGGTCTGCGGCCTGTATATCCTGCACCCCAATAATGTCGGGCGGTGCGGCCACATCTGCAACGCCAGCTATGCTGTCAGTTCGCGATACCGTGGGCAGCATATCGGCGAAGCTCTGGTTTCCGACTGTCTCATCCAGGGGCGGAGGCTCGGGTTTACGATCCTGCAGTTCAATGCGGTGGTCGCGTCAAATGTCCACGCAAGACATCTCTATGAACGGCTTGGTTTTATCCAGCTCGGAACGATTCCGAAAGGGTTTCGGATGAAGGACGGGCATTATGAGGATATCTGCCCTTATTATCATACCTTGTGAAGCGGCCGGATGGCCATAATGGGATGCCGTCGAGGCTTTTTGACCTGCGCCGCCGGAGAAACAGGCAAGTCAAGATGTGTCAGTTCATTTTCCACAACTGCTTGCCCTTCTGAGTCGTTCTTCTCCCCTACGCCTTCCTCCGATTCAGCATTTCCTCGATTGCATACGCCACCCCGTACTCTTCATTGGATTTTGTCACATACTTGGCAGCCTTGATGATCTCCGGCTCGGAATTGCCCATGGCTACTGTTGCGCCGAAATCCATGGAAAGCATGGAATAGTCGTTCATGCTGTCGCCGAATGTCATCACCTCATCCATGGTATATCCCAGGGATTCAATATAGCTTTTCAGCACCGGGCCTTTCTGGGCGCGGGCATCGGTGATCTCCAGATTGTTGATAAAGGAGGAGGCTACGGCAAGCCTTTTGTCCTTTTGCAGCCGCCTGTCAAGCTCCCCGAGCACCTCCGTGTCACAGCAGAAAACAAAGATTTTATATACGTTGATCTCCTTCTCCTTTAGCGTCTGAAAGTCAGGAATGATGCGGGTGCTTTCCTTCATGTGCCGGTACATTTCCGTTTCCAGGATTTCTTCCATGGTCAGGTCGGAAAAGAATACCTGGAGGTTTTTGCGCAGATCTTCTTCCAGCGTTTCCGGAGTTCCGATGCTGTAGTCGCATTCCCCGGTCATAAAAATAGTGGATACCGGGTATTGTCTCAGTACGTCATAGATTTCTCCGCACACTCCGGTGTCCATCTGCACCCTGCTTATGATATTCTGCCGCGGATCGCGCACCTCCGCGCCGCTCCCCACGATATAATCACAGACCAGACCCGTACCGTCCAGTTCCTGCAGGACTCCGTTCATGTCGCGGCCGGTCGCCACCATGAAACGTACCCCTGCATCGCATGCCCGGCGGATCGCCTGTACGGTCCGCGGCGCAAGCTTGTGGTCGTCCCCTAAAAGTGTACCGTCCATATCACTTGCTATTACTTTTATCATATTGATTCGCTCCTTTATTTTCTTTGGCAGATATAATCGTCATGGAAAAAAGCATGATCACTAACGCCATTCCCACCAGCGCTAACTTTTTTACATGGTTTTTCTTCAGTACCTCTTTCATTTTATCCTCCTTTCAATCCCCGACCCTCTTCCGTCAGCAATTCCCCACAAACACATGCTCCAGATACTTCCTCGCCGTATCTGCAAGGCGGTACACCCGTCCCGTCTCCGTGGCGTCCCGGTCTGCCATCTGATACCGGGGGAAAAACCGGGTCACGTGGAGCGGGATGTCCTTTCCCAGGGAGGCGATCCACCGCGCTTCCTCCTCCATTTCCTCGGTCCCGTCGTTCATCCCCGGCACGATCAGCGTGGTCAGCTCCACATGACAGTCTGCCGCCGCGCGGGTGATAAATTCCTTCACTGTCTTCAAATCCCCGCCCAGCTTCCGGTAGGTCTCCTCCCGGAAGGCTTTCAGGTCAATGTTCATGGCGTCGATGAGGGGAAGCAATTCTTCCAGCACCTCCCGAGATGCCGTGCCGTTAGTGACCAGCACATTGTCCATGCCCAGCTCCTTGATGAGCCAGGCCGAGTCGCGCACATATTCCCAGCCAACCAGGGGCTCATTGTAGGTAAACGCCGCCCCAATATTTCCAATCGCTTTATATTCTTCCGCTTTTTGCGCCAAATCCTCCGGGGAAATGGATACCGCCCCGGCCTCTTCCGGCCCGGCCATGGAGATCTCATGGTTCTGGCAGAAGGAGCACCGCAGATTGCAGCCGTAGCTCCCCACAGACAGGATCAGGCTGCCCGGCCGGTACCTGTGCAGCGGCTTTTTCTCAATGGGATCCAGCGCCAGGGAAGTCACCTGGCCGTAGTTGCTGCAGATGATCCGGCCGTTTTCATTTTTCCGCGCCCTGCACAGCCCTGTCTGCCCCGGCTCCAGGCTGCAGTGATGAATGCATACCTGACATGTCTCTTTCATAATGTCCTCCCTGTTTTAATAATGCCGTACCACCTCAAAGCGTTCCAGCTCCGCTTCTTCCTGCTCTCCGATCCCGGCCTTCTGCTTCGCGATGGCGATCTGCTCCTCCACCGTATCCACGCCTTCCAGGTTGGGAAGCAGCAGCCCCCTTCGATAGCCCTTTGTCACCACCACGCCGTACCGCTTCACATCCAGCTTGTCCGGGGAATCAATTTTTTCCGTATCCCCCAGCACATCCACGGTGATGGTCAGCTTGTCCAGTTCCTCCGGCTCTATGGGCGAAAAACGCGGATCGCGGGAAGCCGCGCTGATTCCGTTTTCTATGATTTCCTGCGCAATGGACGGGCAGACTGCCTGGATTGTGCCGATGCATCCCCGGAGCCTTCCTTCCTTTTTAATGGAAACGAATACGCCTGCCCTGCGGTCCTGCATTTCCCCGGGAAGTCCCTCCGGCATCCGGAGCTTCTTTCCGGTACGGACATATTCCTCCACGGTGTTCCGGGCAAGCTGCACATATGCGTCCTCCTGCTGCCGCTGCTTCAAGATCCGGTTTCTCTCCTTCTCCTCATACTGGTCTTTCAGATTCCGATTCAGGTTCCTTCCTTTGATCTCATAAATACAAATGCCGTAGCCCACGCCAAAGGGCCCTTCATAGGAAAGACGCCTGGCTTCCACCTCCGTCCGGTCCAGCGCCCCGGCCATGATGGTAAAGGAACGGTGCCCGCACTCCCCTGCCTTTTCGCAGAAATCCTCGGAAAATTCCAGCAGTTCCCCGAAATTGCCTCTTTCCATGACCTGCATGACGCGGCTGTCATACTCCGGGCCCTCCTTCTGGTAGCCGTAAGGGCCGTCTGATTTCAGCCTGTGAGACAAATCCCCGCTGGCAATGATCACGATCCTCCGGTCCAGTACCTCCGCAGTCTCCCGGATGCGTCTGCCCAGCTCGTAATGCACGGTCAGCGGGAGCCCGGAGAGGCCCACTCTCACCAGTTGATAGTCTTTCCAATATTGATTTACAAAATACAGGGGCACCATGGTTCCGTGGTCCAGCCGCCGGTCCCGCTCCCCGGCGGTTCCTGCGGGAAGGTCACCGGCATCCGCCAGCTTGCACAGATTGTCCACAAATTCCGTATCATAACGGACCTCGAACCGCACCTGCCCCGCGCTGAACTGGCTGAAATCTCCCTTCGCGCCATTTCCCGGGGAAATGTGGAAATAGTCTGCGTACATGACCTGGTGGGGCGAAAGCAGAACGATCGTCTCCGGCTTTAACTCGCCGATCCTGCGGCCCACTTCGTGATATGCGTCAACGGTATCCCGAATCCTGCGTTCCTCCCCCCTGCCGATCTCCGGTACGATCAGCGGCGGATGGGGCGCCATAAAAGCTCCTGTGATCATGATGTTACCTCCTTTTTCGAAAATGAACGACAGCTCGCATCACTGCTCTTTTGACAGAACCAGATCCTTTTCTCTGAACTGCCGTCTCACTATTTTTACACTTCCATGATATGTCTTTTTCAGTGTTTTTACCAGATTGACATATCCATCAGTTTATCCAATTCCGAATTTGTAATCGCAGAAACTTCATCAATCGGTCCGAAATTCCGTATCAAAATCTCATTTTTGCCTATAAATCCCACGTTCCTTCCCAAGTAAAATTCTTAATGCAATGAATCGTTCATCCTGATTATCCCATTTTGCTCTTTTTATTCCCCATCCAATTTATTATTCTATTCCGAACAATTATCATCATTATACATTTTTGGGGGCTTCATTTCAACCACATTCCGGGGCTTTTCCCATCGCAAACGGAAGAATACGTTATTATGAGCACCCGGTCAGGGTGTAAGCAGTAACAAGAGGACAGAAAAGGTGAGGAGCCGGGAGGCTCCTCACCTTTTCTGTCTATTGCTTTTTATCCTTCCTCCCCATTCCCCGTCAGCACAAACACCTCATGGGCCAGCACCGGGAATGCCGCCAGGATCAGCAGCACGGCCCATTCCTGCCACCCAAGGACCGCGGTCCCGAACATCCCCACCAGATAAGGGATCTCCGTGACTGCCATCTGCAGCAGGACTCCCAGCACAAAGGCCGCGGCCAGCACCGGATTGAAAGTTCGTTTTCCGGAAAATACGGAGGTCCGCACATCCCGCATACCGAGGGCGTGGAAGAGCTGCGACATGCCCAGCACGGTAAACGCGTAGGTCTGGGCCCGCGCCAGAGCCGCTTCGTTCTGCAGCACCGCCGCAATGTTGGACAAATTGAAGGCTTTCCCACTCTCCGCCAGCACATCCCACGGAATCTTTAAAAACGCGGTCAGGCTGATGGCTGCGATCAGCAGTCCGTAAAAGACCGTACATGCCAGCCCGCCGTTTGCGAACATACCCTCCTTTGCGCTCCGGGGCGGCTCCCGCATCAATGCCTCCTTGTCATTTTCATCCACCCCCAGGGCCAAAGCCGGCAGGGAGTCTGTGATCAGGTTGATCCAGAGGATATGGCTGGCCTTTAGCGGAGCGGCAAGGCCCAGCAGCACCGCCGTAAACATGGTGATGATCTCCCCGAAATTGGAGGAAAGCAGGAACAGCACGGTTTTTTTGATATTTTGAAAAATACTCCTCCCTTCTTCAATGGCCTTTTCAATGGTGGCAAAATTGTCGTCCGTCAAGATCATGTCGGAGGCATTTTTTGCCACGTCTGTTCCTGACAATCCCATGGAGATGCCGATATCCGCAGTGCGCAGCGACGGCGCGTCATTGACTCCGTCCCCGGTCATGGCAACGATATTGCCGCACTCCTTTAACAGCTTCACGATCCGTACCTTATGCTCCGGGGAAACTCTGGCAAATACATTGGTCTCCTTTAAGCGCACCCGCAGGTTGTGGTCCGACAGATTGTCCAGCTCCGCGCCTGTCAGGCACTGGTCAGGCTTCCTGGCGATCCCCAGTTCCTTTGCAATGGCAAATGCGGTATCTGCATGGTCGCCGGTGATCATGATGGTACGCACCGAGGCCTTGCTGAACTTCGCGACCGCGTCCCTGGCCTCCGGCCGGATGGGATCCTTCATCCCTGCCAGGCCGAGAAATACCAGGTCCCGCTCTTTGATCAGGGCTTCTGGATCCCCTGTTCCCTCCTTCATGGCCAGCGCCAGGACACGCAGCGCCTGGGAAGACATTTCCGCCAGGGCGGCCTGAATCCTCCGGCGCTTGAGATCTCCAAGGGGCTGGATCCTGCCGCCCAGGTAGATTTTTGTACAACGTTTCAGCACCACATCAGGCGCTCCTTTTGTAAATGCGATCTGGCTGCTTCCGTCATTCGGTTCATGATGTATGTGACGTCCATCTCTTCCCGGACATTGATGTACTGTGGTCATCATCTTCCGGGCGGAGTCAAAGGCGCGCTCCGCCACCCTCGGATACCGGGCTTCCGTCTGCGTCTTCCGGACTCCGCAGTTGGACGACATGACCGCCAACGCAATCTCTGTGGGGTCCCCCACCGCCCTGCCGCTTTCGGGAATGACCGCGTCATTGCACAGCGCAAAGCCCTGCAAAAACAGCTCCGGAATCTCCGCCTGTTCCCGGATATTGCTTGTAGAAATGGGGATCGCCTGCTCGTTGACGTAGCACCAGGTCACGGTCATTTTGTTCTGGGTCAGCGTGCCGGTCTTGTCGGAACAGACCACATTGACCGCTCCCAAAGTCTCCACGGAGGGCAGCTTTCTCACGATGGTATCCACCTTCACCATCCGGGACACGCTCATAGCCAGCACAATGGTCACCACTGCAGGCAAGCCCTCAGGCACAGCCGCCACTGCAAGGGAGATCGCCGTAATGAGCATTTCCAGGATGTCGCGTTTCTGCAGCACTGCGATACCGAACAGCAAAACGCAGAGCAGGACAGACACGATACTCAAAAATTTTCCCAGCTCCGCAAGCTTCCTTTGGAGCGGTGTAAATTCCTTTGGAACCGTTTTTATGATAGAAGCAATCTTTCCGATCTCCGTCTGCATTCCCCTGGCGATCACGATGCCTTCGCCCCGGCCGCCGGCAACCATGGTGGACATGAATGCTTCGTTTTTCCGCTCCCCGATCTGCAACTCCCCGGCTGCCTGAAATTCCGCATCCTTCTCAACCGGAAGGGATTCCCCGGTCAGCGCGGATTCCTCGATCTTGAGATTCCAGGTTTTGATCAGGCGCAGGTCGGCGGGGACCTGCATTCCTGCCTCCAGAAGCACGATATCTCCGGGCGCCAGCTCTGAGGCAGCGATCCTGCGGATCTCTCCGCCCCGGCGGACGTGCGCTTCCGGGCTTGTCAGCTTTTTCAGCGAATCAAGGGCTTTCTGGGCCTTTCCCTCCTGGATCACCCCCACCGACGCATTGAGCACAATGACCACTCCGATGATGACTGTATCACTATATTCTTTCAATAGAAACGATACGAATGCTGCCACCAGCAGCACACAGATCAACGGGTCATTCAGCTGCTCCAGAAATGTCTCCGGGACACTTTTTTTCCGCTCCCCTTCCAGTTCATTTCTCCCGCCGGCGGACAGCCTGGTGACCGCTTCCGCCCAGGACAGCCCCTGTTCGGGATCTGTATGGAACTGTCCGGTTACCTCCTCTATGGATTTCTCTTCGTACAAAAAAATCCCCCCTTTCGTGTCTTGTCCTCCGAAGCGCAGCATGGAAAGAAGCGGATCCGGAGATTACAGCGCCCTGGCGCATGTCCTAATTTATGGTATGCGCCGGGGCGGGGGGATATTACTTTATGATCATAAAATTTTTCCAGCTGTGCGGTTGCGATTCAGGAGGTGAGAAACTCTATGCGGAAATTAAAAGTATACTTAGATACGTCAGTTATCAGCCATTTATTGCAGGAGGATGTGCCTGAAAAAATGGCTGATACGAGAAAACTATGGGAAATGTTCAAAAATAAAAAATATGAAGTATATTTGTCAACAATAGTCCTAAAAGAAATTCAAAAATGTCCGGAGCCTAAGAGGACACAGCTCATAGACTACCTGAATGAAATAGAGTTTACAACACTGGATATTACCGAAGATGTTACAGCTGTAGCATATAAAATGATTGAAATATGGAATCCTTCCGTACTATTGGAAAGTGAGGATTGATTATGATTGCAGAACCTGTTATTAGTCCAGATTTTACAATTAAAGATATTCATAAAATCCGTGAATATCACTATAATCTGACAAAGGATATGACCACACAGGAAAAAATTAATTTTTATAATGAAGGCGGAAGGAGTTTTTTAAGGGAAATAGAAGAACGGAAGCGGCATAATGCATAGGAGACGAGTGTTTTGGTTCGTCACTCTTCAGGCTTTAGCAGCATCCCTTTCCTCTTTTCTTTCATACTCACGGCCGATAAAATCTGCCGTGAGTATTGCACCAGAATATTTCTTTATATCCCCAAAGAGCAGTACAAATTATTCTAACTGTACGGTTGCAATCCGGAAGGGGCTGTCGGGAAATAGATAGTTCCAAACAGTTAGAAATTATTCCACTTCATTCCCCGTGCTCTCCCCTTTGGCAAATGCCGCCGCGTTTTTCAAAGTCGTCTCGCTGATCGCACCCAGCGCCTCCTCTGTAAAGAATCCCTGATGGGAGGTGATCAGCACGTTCGGGAACGACAGGAGCCGGGACGTGATCGAGCTTTCCAGAATCTCATCGGAACGATCCTCATACACATTCCGTTTTTCCTCCTCATACACGTCCAGACCCACCGCAAAAAATTTTCTGGCCCGGATGCCTTCGATCAGATCCTCGGTCTTCACCAGGCCGCCCCGGGACGTATTGACCAGCACCACGCCATCCTTCATTTTCTGAATCGTCTCCCGGCAGATCAGATGGTACGTCTCTTCCGTCAGAGGACAGTGCAGGGAAACCAGGTGGCTCCTGCCGAGCAGCTCGTCCATGGCCACATACTGAACGAAATCCAGCTCCGGATTCTGATACTTGTCATAGGCAAGCACCTCCATGCCAAATCCATGGCAGATCCTTGCCATTGCCGCCCCGATCTTTCCGGTTCCCACGATTCCCGCGGTCTTCCGGTAAAAGTTAAATCCCAGCATGCCCCCCAGGCTGAAATCATTTTCCCGGACGCGCACATATGCCTTGTGGATCCGCCGGTTTGCCGCCAGCGCCAGGGCCATGGCGTGCTCCGCCACCGCCTCCGGGGAATAGCCGGGCACCCGCATGACCTTAATCCCGAACGCCTTTGCCTTTCCGATATCCACATGGTTGAAGCCGGCGCTGCGGAGCAGGATCAGGCGCACCCGGCACTCGTGGAGCAACTCTACCGTTTCTGTTCCTACATCACAGTTTACAAAGGCACAGACCGCGTCATAGCCGTTTGCCAGCCTTGCCGTGGCCGGGGTCAGCTCGGATTTCAGATAATCGATCTCGATATCCGGATAGAGGCACCGCTTTTCTTCAAAAGAATCCCTGTCGTAGCTTTTTGTATCATAGAATAAAATTTTCATCGCTGTTCTACCATCCTTGTCTCATCATGTATTCCCGCGAAGCAGAGAAGCAAGCGGACATGTCTGCATGTACATTCGCCGGCTGACGCGGGTTTTCTGGATTTAGTGTGTCCATTTTCCGGCAATTCTTTCCTAAAAGAATATTCTTTTGTAATTTTCTTATACTAATTTTGGGGTAATGTAAAGTATCGTATGAAAAAAATGATACGGGAATTGCCCGCATACAGAAAGCCTGCCACTGGCAGCCTTTCTGCATACGATGGTATTAAAAATCTGCTTAGCAGATGGCGGGCACGCAATCGCTTGCTATGCAAGTGGTTACATTCAGTAGGGAATCAATTTGCTACGCAAATTGGTTACAAAATGACAAAGGAGGTAAGCATGATGATCAAAAATGAAGAACTGCCGATCGGCTTTACGATGGAGCTGGCCCAGCATACGGATATTCTGAACCAATTCGCACAGCTTCCGGAGGAACGCCGCAATTCCATCATAGAAGGCGCCCGTGATATGCACTCCCGGGAAGAGATGCGCAATTATGTAGAAAATATGTGTATTTAGAACCGCATTTCCCTGTTGATTTGGCCTGAAAACTGTATTATAATGTCAGAGGTTTTTGGGAGTATACGACTGTACTATACAGTACGGAATCGGGAGGAAAAGGGAATGAATCAGCAGGGAATTTTTCAAAAACGGATCTTTATGACAACCGTCGGCGTCATTTTATGCGCCATCGCCGTCGGATTTTTCAAATGCTCACAGTTCGGTGTGGATCCGTTCCAGTGTTTTGCACAGGGAATCTGGGGGCGTTTTTTTCAAACAGGGATTTCTTATGGGAGCTACTACACCATACTGAGCGGGATCATGCTGGTGCTGGATCTTTTTATCGCCAGAAGCTCTATGGGCGCGGCTACCCTGGTCAATATGTTTCTGACCGGGTATGTGGTTGATTTCGCCTGCATGGTCATCAGCCGTTTCTCTCCGAATCCTGATCTGCCGGTGCGGATCATTTTTCTTGCTGTCGGAGTCCTGGTGATGTGCTTCGCCTCTTCCTTATACATGACTTCCAATCTGGGCGTTTCCGTGTATGACGCGATCCCTATTGTTATCGCGGAAAAACGGAAGCTTCCTTTCAAATTTGTACGAGTCGGCTGTGACCTGCTTTGTGTCATCATCGGAACGGCCGCGGGCCTGCTGCCGGGTATCGGCACGCTCATCACAGCCTTTTTTATGGGGCCTCTGATCGTGTTCTTTAACCACAGCTTTTCAGAGCCTTTCCTCTTCGGGAAGAAAACGGAATTTACTTCTGATGAATGATCTAAGGTACTGTACAAACATACAGAAAGGCAGTGCACCAAGTATTGGAAGCGTACTCCCTTTCTGTATTTCCTGTGCCGCAGTCAGTATTGTTTATCCGCCAGGTCCAGGCCATAATCTTTCAAGCTGCCGTTGCAATACTTTTCCAGTCATCATGCAGCAGCAGTGAGGCATCTACCAGAACATTTTTACTCTCTGCGTCTGGAAAGTAATTTGTAAAAATATCGTCCGAGAGAAGTGCGGCCGCAAAGCCCCCTGCGCTGTAACCTGTCACGACAACGGCTTCGGGCTCCTTCATATCGGCGAGCTCCGTAATTTTCTGCATGGTCTGGGAATAGTTCACATAGCCGTTATGATAAAGGATCTTCTCTTTGCCGTCATGGTCGGTATAGCGGAACTCTCCCGCGCCTGCATGGAAATCCCCTGTCGCATAGGGAAACAGGATGATGCTCCAGTTTTCAAACGGACTGCCCTCCACTTCGGAAGCAAGACCTCCCATATACATATACCTGACTTGATGCCCAGGGCCCTGCCCTTTTCAATATCTACGCAGTTAATGCCTACGGGTCTGCGGAATTACAAGATACGTGCCGCGCCGCTTCTGCGGGCCGCTTCCGCAACCGCCTGTGCCACCGCATCCCTTACGCGCGGATCAAATGCCGCGGGCAGGATATAATCTGCGGACAGCTCCGCGTCGCTTACCAGACCCGCGATCGCATGAGCTGCAGCCGCCTTCATTTCATCGTTGATGTCCGCGGCTCGGACATCCAAGGCCCCGCGGAACATTCCTGGGAAGCACAATACATTGTTGACCTGGTTCGGATAATCTGACCGTCCGGTAGACACTACGGCTGCACCTGCTGCTTTTGCTTCTTCCGGAAATATCTCCGGAGTCGGATTGGCGCAGGCAAAGATGACGGGATCCTCTGCCATAGACCGAACCATATCGGCGGTCAATGTCTCCGGGGCAGATACCCCGATAAATACGTCCGCTTTTCGGATCACATCCGACAGACTTCCTTTTTCGCAGGCGTGATTGGTAATCTCCGCCATTTCCTTTTTGATCGGATTTAGCCCTTCCCGGCCACGGTAGATTGCCCCCTGTCGGTCTGTCATGATCACATTTTTCAGCCCCATGGAAATGAGCAGGCGGATAATGGCAATACCTGCCGCCCCGGCGCCGGAGGTCACAATCTTTACTTCGTCCAGCCTTTTGCCAACCAGCTTGAGCGCATTGATGAGTCCCGCCAGCGTAATGACTGCGGTTCCATGCTGATCGTCATGAAAAATCGGAATATCACAGCATTCTTTGAGGCGTTTTTCAATTTCAAAGCATCTGGGCGCGGAAATGTCTTCCAGATTGATCCCGCCAAAGCTACCGGCCAGGAGACGGACGGTCTCTACAATAGCATCCGTCTCTTTACTGCGGATACACAAGGGAATCGCGTCCACGCCGCCGAATTCCTTGAACAGGACGCATTTTCCTTCCATGACCGGCATCCCCGCCTCCGGACCGATGTCCCCCAGCCCCAGGACTGCGGTGCCGTCCGTAACAACCGCAACTGTATTCCAGCGCCGGGTCAGTTCATAGCTTTTATCAGGATCCTTCTGAATCTCCAGGCAGGGCTTTGCAACGCCGGGCGTATACGCAAGACTCAGCGCCTCTTTGGAATCCACCCTTGCGCGGGAAGCAATCTCTATCTTTCCCTTCAGGTCATAGTGCATTTGTAATGATTCCGATGAATAATCCTTGTTCATAGCCTTCCTCCTCGTATTTATTTTTACGGCAGTTCAACACAGCAGACAGAATCGACGGCCTGCTGTGTTGTGTAACGCTCCTCCCAGTCGCAGAAAAACAGGGAGTTCTCAAGCCCGCTGGTCATGGTCAGGAGATGCTCCAGACTTACTTTGGGCAGATTGCTTCCGGGATCCTCCGGCACAGATTCTGGGAATATATCCACAAGCTTTTCGTCCAGACGGATCAGCCCTTCGTCCAATGCGATCCCTGCCGCACATGACACCACGCCTTTGCAGGCAGACCAAGTATTCAGACGCGTCTTTACCGGCATCCGTTTATATTCCGCTGTCCGGGTTCCTTCGCGCCAAATCTGGGCGTACATGACATTTAGATTTTGTTTTAAAGTGTCAATTACAAATTCTGATAGTATATTCTGGTCATTTCTCATCTTGTTTATTCTTATTATGGCATCGCAATTTAAATCTGCCTAAAATCTATAGACAGGCTTTACACCCAAAGCTCCCTTTGATATAATAAAATCATCCCTTAAACCATACCTTGTGAAACGGCTGAATGGCCATAATGGGATGCCCTTGGGTATACCTTATGAAACGGCCGGATGACCATAACGGGGTACCCTTGGGTATACCTTATGAAATGGTCGGATGGCCACTATGAGATGCCCTTGAGTATGCTTTAATTCAGTAGGAAGGAGCGATGAATAAATGACTGGTAAAGAGGTTGTAAATCTTATAAGGAAGCTAAAAGAAAAAGGCCTGAGCAGTGATGAAATCCTGGAATTGATTGAATATATCGAAACTCACGATCCGAAAGAGCAGGAAAAGTAAATGTGCGGAAAAATATAAAGTGTAAATATTGACATTCCAAAGGCTTGTAGTAATATGTCACCACAAAGAAGCGAGGAAGCTGTCCCATCAGCTGCCCCGTTTCTTTCTTATTTTTCGCAGACTGTCCGGAGCCGCGTGCTCCGGCTTCCGCCTACCGCAAAGCAGCCAGCGGGGGAATCCTGAAACGCCACAGCGGATATATCTCAATGGTGATCCAGGAGGGAGAACTGGCCGTGGTCAAGGCGCGGACCGTATCGCTTACGACCTGAAAGTTCAGCTGCGTCCCCGCGCTGTCGCACTCATAATTCACCGCACGGCTGGGCTGGATCCCGAAGCGCCCGGCCGTTTCGATAGCGTCAATATTTGCGCCCAGGAATAAAAATTCCCATCCATACCGCTCCTTCTGACGCTCCACCATCTGCTTCACCTTTTCATAAGTATAATGGCTGCTGGAATTTTCCATCCCGTCTGTGGTGATGACAAAGAGCGTTTTCTCCGGGCGGTCCTCCTCCCGGGAATATTTGTGGATCGTGCCGATGTGGTGGATGACGCCGCCCATGGCATCCAAAAGCGCCGTGCATCCCCGCACATAATACTGCCGCCTGGTCATGGGCCGGACATCCGCCAGATGTACACGGTCATGGAGCACCTCCGTCCGGTCATCGAACAGGATCGTGGAGATCAGCGCCTCCCCGGGTTCCTCCTTCTGCCTGCCGAGCATGGAATTAAATCCACCGATGGCGTCCTTCTCCAGCCCGCTCATAGAGCCACTCCTGTCCAGGACAAATACGAGTTCTGTTAAATTCTTTTTCATGATGCTTACCTCCGTGATCGCCGGTACAGTATTGCCTAAACACTCGAAAAAATGTCCTGCGCAATCTGCATCAGTTCTTTTTCTACAGCTCCTAAATGGCGACAATTGCTGTACCAGACTGACTTTATGATGTAGTTGTTGTGTATCTTGTAAGGTAAGCATACAGCTGTTTCGCCTGGAAATGGTCGTCTGGGAGGGGACATTTTTCTGCCTGTGAGCAAAAAGCGGCTGCGTAAGTATAAGTGCCCATTTTTCGCCTCCTGTCTCACATAAATGCAGTCGCTTTTTCCATTGCCAGTGATCTGAAGTCCTCTACTCACCCAGCATCGGCAAATCATGATCGAACAGCGCCACATTGATCGTATAGATATCGTAGTATTCATGGCCGATCAGGCCCTGTAACACGCTATACCGTGAATCGAAATCTTTTACATGATTTTCTGCTGCACATCTTCTCCCGGCATGTTATACTGACACCACATCAAAATCACGGACAGCATTTTTCAAATAGTTCTATCTGTCCGCTAGGTATCAGGATCTGTTTTTTCATGGCATCTCAGCCGGAAAACAAAACCGGCAAACTTTAAACAGCAGACATCCGAAAAGCGGCTGCCTGGAAGTCTCATACAGCCTGCGATCAACGGCACGATCACACTTCGTTTCACATCCACAAGCCCCTTGTCCGTCAGTTTCAGCGCCGGGCTCACCGGAAGGCCCAGCGTGCCAAGGGACATCACCGGGCTGGAGTGCCGATATCCAAGCTCCTCTAAGCTTTCACGGACCGCTTTCAGATCCAGCGCCGTATCCTGGATTCCCCGTTCGGAAAGAATCCCGCATACCGGCAGTGCCAGCTCAGCAAGAACCTTCCTGTTCTTCACCGTCAGGAATCCGCCCTGCAGCGTCTGAATCCGCCTCACGGCAAACAGCATATCCTCCGGGTCATCTCCCGCGACGAAAAGATTATGGTGATCGTGGAAATATGTTGTAGCTACGGTACCGGTTTTCAGGCAAGAGCCTGTGATAAATCCATACCCGATATTCCCGTTCTTGCCGTGACGCTCCAGAACCATGGCCAA
The DNA here is from genome assembly GCA_910575475.1 of Lachnospiraceae bacterium. Lineage (GTDB taxonomy): Bacteria > Bacillota > Clostridia > Lachnospirales > Lachnospiraceae > Schaedlerella. Next base: position 14,856 of record CAJTGD010000002.1, read on the forward strand.
CAGACATCCGCTGTCCTTCCACTCCACCGCATGGTCCCGCACCGGCATGACGACCTGCTTCTCCGTTGTCTGGGTCCGGTCCGGATGGATCTCGATCACCCGCACGGTCACTTCTTCCGCGTCGGTGTCCGCAGTCACCCGGAAATCCTCCAATGTCACCGTCGGCAGACAGACACTCATTTGAGAAATACGGCATCCATCCGTCTGTTCCGATACGCACAAGGAATACGGTAACCTGTATCAAGCTGTGCCAGAAAGGGATGGGTCTGTGTTTTATTCCGGAAAATTATATCAAAAACATCGAGCTCCATCAGCCTCCGCTGTGCTTTTCCGTGGGAGACGAAGGAGCATTCAGCACACTGACGCTGGCATACCGCAAAGGCGCTTATCTTCCGGCCTATGCCCGGGATTTTATCCGGATCGCGCAGCAGAAGTGCTGAAAGCCTTGCCTCGATAAAAAAAGCTATGCGGTTGGATGCTCCCCTTTCTGCAAACTCTCTCACAGGCTCTTATGCAGCAGCCCCAGCACCGTTTCCAGATCATGGACTTCCATCTGTCCCGGAGCGGAAGCCTTCTTCGCCGCGCCGAAGGTCAGCGCGGAGCCGAACACCTCCCCACACAATCTGCTGATCACACCGGTTCCTGCCATTGACATGGTGATGATCGGGCGGTCCGCATATTCTCGGGTCATTTCCTCCGTCGCAAGGAGAAGTGTCAGCACATCCCTCTTATTCTGCGGCATGACCGCAATCTTCGGGATGTCCGCGCCAAGCTCCTGCATCTTCCGCAATCGGCTCACGATCTCCTCCTGGGCCGGAGTCTTGTGGAAATCATGGTTGGAGCCCACCACCTTGACGCCGGCCTCATGTGCGGCTTCGATGATCTCCCGGACCACCTCGTCTCCTGTAAATGCCTCCACATCCACCAGATCCACATCACCGCTCTCTGCCGCGGCCTTGTTGAGCGCGGCATAAGCCTCCGGCTCGATGGCCTTTTCCCCGCCTTCCTTCGAAGTCCGGAAGGTAAACAGCAGAGGGATTTCTTTCAGGGCCGCCCTCAGCTCTGAGAGCACCTCCTTCACCTGTTCCAGATCCAATACATGCTCAAACCAGTCCGCGCGCCACTCCACCACATCCACCGGAATCGTATCCAATGACTTTGCCTCCTGGATGATCTCTTCCTTTGTAACGCCTACGATGGGCACACAAATCTTCGGGATTCCCTCCCCTATCTTTACATTTCTTACTACCACCGCGTTCATCTGTATTTCCTCCTCGTCCTGCCGGACAAGCCGGAACATTCCCCCCCTGAAAAGTTCCGGCCGTACAGGCAGTAATTCTTATTTCACACCTAAAACTCAGTATAACAATACCAGCCCCAACAGATAATGTCAAATCTTAAGGAACTGTCCAAAAATAACTTGTGGCAAAGACGCAGTGTAAATGTTCAGCCGCAAAAAAGATAATCGCAGGCGCAGCGGGCTACGCCAAGATGATCTGATGCCGCGGATGGACATTTATACAAGTTACTATTCACAGTAACTTATACAAGTCAAATTGATGAGTTCTTTCTTGACAGTTCCTAACCTCACAGCAGCCCCGTCAGCTTCCAGTATGGAAAATACACGCAGACCGCCGCAAAATACACAAGTATTGTAGAAAATATCCCTGTCTTTAACACATACCCGGCCGGAAAATATCCATTGGACGAACCGATCATCATAGCTACCGAGTGAAACGGCAGCAGCGCATGGAACGACACGCTGAATACCGCTGTAAATACAATCACCGGTGAGGACACCGCCTGCCCGCACAGAATCATCATCCCAGGCACAGCAACAGAGAGTGTTGTCGTATTACTCCCCAAAACCATATGCAGCAGCATACTCACTGATACCATCAGCAGCAGATAGCCAACAGAAAACTCTGCCGGAAAGATCCCCGACAGCAGCCCGAATATCTTATCCGCCGCCCCGCAGGATTTCATAACTCCTCCAATAGAAAATGCCGCAGTCAGGAAAATCAGCGTTGTCACATCAATTGCCTTCCAGTCCTCTCTGTGCAATATCCCGATTCCAAAGAGAACTGCGGTTGCCGCAATTGTAACCAGTGTACTGTTGATCTCATGCACACCCTCCGTCATCCAGAGAGCCACTGCCGCCAGGATCACAGCCATAGCCGCCTTTTGCTGGCCCGTCAAAGCCTCTTGTGTTTCCTTCTGCGGCGCCTCCAGACGGATTCCCCGCATGTCCTTCCGAAACAGCAGGATAAACATCACTGCCACCAGCACGCAGTACACCGCCGTGGGCGGAAACATGTAATACATCCACATCCCGTTGGAGATCGGTACTTCCGAGTACCCGGCTGCTACATGGTTCATGATCATATCCGCATCTTTTGCCGACATATTGACCACCGCATAGAACAGGAATACCCCGTACATCAGAACAGTCCGGGAACCTTCCGGCAATGTGGTCTTCCGGAAAAAATGTTCAAACATGGTTGCCGCGATGATCAGCCTTGCCAGCGGCTGGGGGACCACATACATGGTCAGATAAAAAAAAACGATGATCGCCGCCACGCACTCCCAGGGAGTGTGTACCAGCTTCAGTAAAACAGGCTGGAACAGGTGATCCACCAGTCCCGAATTGGAGATCGCCTGGCTGAACACATATGTGATCATAATCATCGGAAATGTCTCCGACAGCGGAAATGCCAGGACTGTGCGGTACCCCGTTCCGCTCACCAGCGCAAACAGCAGGATCAGAAACAGCGATGCTGGTATTTTCTTTACGAGCCCGCTGCTCCACCAGATAATCGTCAGCAACACCCCGGCTGCCACGGCAGACTGCCGCAGCGTCAGTCCGATCGGCTGGCACACCAGGATCCCAAGGGGAACGGCCAGGCTTGCCGCCAGCTCCAGCAGCCATTTTCCATGGATCCTGTCCGGCAGGATATATTGTTTTACAATCTGTCCCATCATTCCTGTCCTTTCGTCCCGCGCCCGTATTTTCGTATGAAATAGATGGGGGTGCAGCTCCACGCATGGCAGTAGCTGTTCACAATGCTGGAACCGTAGGGCGATCCCTGCGGATCTTCCGGATCATACACCTCCCAGAACGTATCCGCCCCCTGTCTGACCATCCCGCCCCAGTAATAGAGGATATGCCGAACCGCCTTTTCTTTTTCCCCGCACAGGAACAGCGCTTCCACATAGTGGTGGTTCATATAGGGGGTTCCCATTCCCACCGCCTGCTCCTCCATCTCCAGCCTTGCCAGGATCTGTTGTCCCTCTTTTACATCCGGCACTCCTGCCAGGATCATCCATACCTGTGTCGCATAGGATATCTGCCGGGCCGGACCGCTGACGAACAGGCCCTTCTGCGCATCCCACGCATAGCTCCACGCCGCATTCTCCTTTTCCCGGATTTCCCTGTCCAGCCATTCCGCATTCGTCTGCTTTCCCAGGATATCCGCAATCCTTCTCAGATCCTTTGCCGCAAAAATATAGACCGCCTGAGAGCAGCTCTGCTTATCCAGGCCGTCCTTCCAGTCGATAAAGCTCCCGTAGACCGTATCCTTGCGGATCCATCCGCTTTCGTCAAATTCCCTGGCCGCAATCTCAAGCTGCGCTTTTGCAGGTTCCCACAGGTCCTCCAGAGTCGCTTTATCTTTTGTCTCCTCGTAGTAGTCCCTCAGTGTGCTGATAAAAAACAGCGAGTAATCAAACAAAAATGTATTATCCGCCTGATGCTCCGGCTCCACGAACAAACATGCGCTGATTTTTCCGTCCTGCCTGGTCATCCCGGCAAATAAATACAGGCATCGTTTCACCAGATCATAATTTTTGAAAGACGCGTAATCCGACAGTGCCTGCAGCCGAAGATCCCCCAGCCATAACCTGCGGTCCCGTTTCGGTCCGTCCTCAAATACATCCTGCATACAATTCTTCAGGGTGCGCAGGCTCACCCTGCAGATCTGCTCCATTTCCCGGCGCATTTTTTCCACATCCGGTTCCCTGGCCGCCTCATGTACCGCTTTCCCGGCGCGCTCTTCACGTTCCTCATGCACCGCTCTCCCGGCGCACTCTCCACATTCCCCATGCACCAGGTTTCCGGCGGATTCTCCATGACCCTCACACGCTGCTTTCCCGACCAGTTCCCCGGCCAGCAGACTCAGTTCTGCATACGCGCCGGCCTCCTCCTGCTCCTTCACTGCAGAGACCGCCCTGCACTCTGCGTCTTCCAGCACCAGCTCCCACTTTCTGGACGTGTCGATCACTTCCAGCTCCATATAGCGGAATGCGTATCTCCTCGGGAGTTCCACCGCTGCCGGCAATATATCAATATGAAGATACTCCTCCTGGATCCAGCTCCTGCTGATCCAGCCGTGATAGTCCTCTGACCGCTCCAGGATCTCCCTGGCATCCTCGCCGAATTTTAAACGGATATATGCCGGGGAATCCTGGGTCCCCTCTGCAGGCTGAAGCGGAGTGTCACATACCCCACCTGATGGTCCCCGAAATCCAGGATCAGCCTGCCGCCGCTGGAAAGCGGAATTTTTCTCATCCTCCCGGGTTCTTCACGTTTTATCACAGCTGCGCTGCCGTCTTCCTTCTGTTCCAGCGTAACGATCGCCTCAGGCCTTACCAGATTCTCCTGCAGGGCTCTCCGGCCTGATACGGCCTTGCGGAGATACTTTTCATTAAGAACCTGCACCATTCCCTGATCAACCATGTTCTGTCTCCCTTCCTTTTTATGCTGTGCCAGTACAGCATTGCATAATTAACGGTGAATTCTGCACCTTCTATTTCTGACAGCACTGCTTTGGTCTACACTCCGTTTCGGTCTGCGCTGCCTGCCCGCCACCGTCAGTTCCTTATTCAAACCGGTCGGACTGCCAAATCACCTGCACCAGCCTGCTGATACAGGCCCTCAGTTCATCCTGGGATAAGGTCCCTTCCGCCAGTTCCTTGTACAGATTGTCGTGGTCCCCCCTGCTGCCCGGCATGATCAGATCATTTCCGGCGCGGATGCAGCCCGATGCCGTACAGGAAGTGTCCCCCTCCGTAGTCGTCCAGTCCGTCATGATCAGCCCCTGAAATCCCCATTCATTCCTTGCGGCCTTTGTGCAGAGGTCATAGCTGTTGGCCGCATGGACTCCATTGACCAGATTATAACTGGTCATGACCGCCATCGGCTGAGCCGTCTTCACCGCAATCTCAAATCCTTTCAGATAAATCTCACGCAGCGCGCGCTCGGAAAGGATACTGTTGGAGTCCTTCCGGTTATCCTCCTGGTTGTTGCACGCAAAATGCTTGATGGTGGTTCCGCAGCCCGGAACCCTCTGGACCCCCTTTGTCATAGCGGCGGCCATCCTTCCGGAGAGCAGCGGATCCTCGGAGTAGTATTCAAAATTCCGGCCGCAGAGAGGATTCCTGTGGATATTCATGCCCGGGGCAAGCCAGAGTGTGATGCCGAACTCCACCATTTCACCACCGATCATCTCCCCGGTCTCCTCAATCAGCTCCATATTCCAGGTCTGTGCCAGCAGCGTTCCCACCGGTATGGCCGTACAGTACTGATAATACCGTTCTCCCGGGAGCCGGTCCGTATCCGGGCAGAAGATCCCGCCCTCAATGCTGAACTGAAACGGCATTGTCACGATCTTTCCCTGATCTACATTATAATACTGCATCAGCCGCAGACCAGCCGGACCGTCAGCCAGGACGATCCCCGGCAGGTTCTGTGCCTCCGCGCAGTGATGTGTTTCCCCGGCCGATCCCGGCACCGAGATTCCCGCCGCCCCCAGGTTTCCTCCCTGCGCCTTGCCCGGATCCCCGGATGACAGCCGGATGAGCTGATCCAAGGTGAGCGTGTCCACGAACTTCCTGGACTCCGGTGTGAATATTTTCGCATTGGGCGTATATACCACTGTCTTCTCCGTCAGATCCGCGCCGCACACCGGCAGCACGGGCAGCTCCTTTTCCGACACCTCCCGCACACAGTTCCAGTAACGTTCCTCCTGCTTCGATGCGTCCTGCCGAAATTCCCGCAGTTCCTCCCGTAGCGAACAGATATGCTCCGTCCTGACCAGCACTGCGGACTGGTTCAGTTCCACCGCCGCCGAAAGCCTGGCATCCTCCAGGCTGTTCCCGATCCAGATGCCGTACATCCCCTTTTCCAGGATCCAGCCCGGTTCGCTCTCATCGTAGGAGGCCAGCGTATCCAGAGAGAATGTGAGGGTCATTTCCTGTGTCTCCCCCGACCTCAGTTCCCTGGTCTTCCCAAAAGCGGTCAGCCTGCGGTACTCCTTTTCCAGCTTCCCATAGGGGCAGGATACATAGACCTGAACCACCTCTTTCCCTGCACGGTTCCCCGTGTTAGTGACAGAGATACTGACCGACAGCTCCCCAAATTCTGAACCGGCACTGTCCCCGGATGTCCCCATGAGATTCCGGCTGTAACTTACCTTGCCAGTCGAGATCTCAAAATCTGTGTAGGAAAGCCCATATCCAAAGCAGTAGCGCACCGGAATCCCAAAGGTATCAAAATAGCGGTAGCCGACATAGATCCCCTCTTCATACCGCTCGTTTACCACGTCGTCGTTATTGTGGGAAAAATGTTCCGCATTGGGATAATCCCCGTACGCATAGGCCCACGTATCCGTCAGCTTGCCGGAGGGAGTGATCCTGCCGGACACCACGTCCGCAAAGGCATTGCCCCCTTCCATTCCCGGCTGTACGATCTGGAGCAGTCCACGGATATTTTCATAGGTATCCAAAAAAGACAGATCCACCAGGCCGCCGGTATTGACAGCAACGATCACGTTCTCATAGAAACGGCAGATATCCGCCAGAAGCCCGCTCTCCTGCTCTGTCAGGAAATAGTCCCCCTCCTTTGCAAAGCGGTCCGCCCCTTCCCCCGCAGTCCGGCTTAAAATAAAAAAGGCAGCATCTGCGTCTGTTTTCTCCGCCGCTTTTCCTTCCGGCATGACAAAGGGCGTCTGGGTATAGATCTGGAAAAAAGCGCCGGAAGTCTGTGCCGCCCCAGCCGTTTTCTCCAGGATGCCGTCCCGCCAGGCAGTCCTTGCCTCCTCATACCGCCTGTCATAATCCAGGATCCAGTCCTCGTTCGTAATCACAAAACCGGCATGTTTCATTCCCTGATAAATGCTGACCCGCTCCCTCTCGTTCACATCCCCGGAGCCTGTGCCGCCCTTGATGGTCCGGGACGCCCCGATCCCATACAGGGCCACCCGGCTTCCCGGCGCGAGCGGAAGGATCCCCTTTTCATTTTTCAGGAGCACCATCCCTTCCGCTGCTGCCTTTCTCGCAACGGCGCGGTTCTTCAGTTCCCTTTCGCTGATCTCAGGATTCCGGATCCCGGAAAATCCTCGCTTTTTTATTATCCTCTGCCGCATCTCTCATCTCCTCCTGCTCTTTTATCGCTTTCTCATCCGCACATCGTCCTTCTTCCCTGTTTTTATCACATTCCATCCTCACACGTTTCCCCTTCCTGCTCAAACTCCCGGAACAGATCCCGGAAGTAGATGCTGACCAGGAACGCCGGTCCCGATACGCCAAGCAGCACATCCACCGATAAAAACCTCAAAGACACCACCAGGAGCACCACCGGGATCAGCGTAACAAGAAACATCAGGATTGACCGGAAAATGTGGATGACACAGAAAAGGATCCCATTCTTGATGGTATTTTTCAATGTATTTTCGAAGCGGGCCGACACCGCCAGCGAAAAGGAGGTAAACATCAGGACAAACAGCATCAGCACAAGCAGAACGATCTGATAGGGCCGTACAAATGAATACTCCACCGTCCCGAGGAGCATGATGTCCAGATACAGGAACAGAGAGACTCCGCCTCCGATCAGCCAGATTGCCGTCGCCTGTCTAAAATTGTCCCGGAACGCACGGAAATAAGAGACCGTCAGCGCTCCCTCCTCATTTTTTACCATTTTCATGGTAAGCTGGAGCATTGCCGCAGCCGCCGCTCCGATCGTCACAATGGGAATGCAACACACCAATGTCAAAACATTCAGCCAGATCAGGTCCCCGATCCGGTTTAAAAATCCAGCCAGCTTTCCTTCCGTTGAAAATACACTCATCATCCTGTCCTCCCGAATACATATCCCACGCAGCCCGCACAAATTGTTTTCCTGCAGTTTCTAAAACTCTTCATTCAAATATTCCAGAAATTTTTTTGCATTGCCCGGATGTCTCGTATTATAGATCACCCCGGCCAAGCATCTCGTGTCCGGATCCTGATAGCCTTCTATTTCCTCTATCCCGGGAAGCGTGTCCCCATAGATCCCCAGTACCCGGCCCGTGCCGTCAGTATACAGCTCTGGAAAATCCTCCAGCTCCTCTTCCGTAAAAAGCTCCCTCAGATCCAGAAAAGAATCTGCCTTTGCATATTTCCTGAAATCCTCCTCCAGCATCATACATGCATCCAGCTCTTCTGTTCCGATCAAAGAATAGAATCTGGCCAGGCTGCTCATGGCATAATTGCCCGATGACGCATCGGAAAAAAGCAGGGATGTGGAGATCAGGACCTCATATTTCTTCGTATTGATTCCCGCGTATTCCGCATATTCCTCCGCCAGCGTTTCCTCCCGCGCATTGGTATGTACATCCAACAGCATCGCATTGAACGCATACTCCTTTTCCGTCACCTTCGCGTAAACAAAACAGAGGACGATGACCGCGCCGGTCAGAACCGCTAAAAACGGCACCTTATCATACATCCAGAAATATTCCAGTCTTTTTTTCCACATTCCCTGTTTCATAAATGTATCATCCTTTCACCGCGCCTGCCGCAATCCCGTTGATAAACTGCTTCTGCAGGAGCATGAAGATCAGAATCAGGGGCAGCGCGCACAATACGCATGCCGCAAACAGGATATTCCACTGCGCCGGGTTCTCCTTATCTCCCAGGAACTGCAGCATTCCTACCGGCAGAGAATACTGTGCCTGCCTGGAAATGAATACCATAGGGTAGAAATAATCGTTCCAGATCCAGAGTCCCTGTGTGATGACCGCAGACACCGTAGCCGGTTTCAGCAACGGAAATACCACGGTAAAGAACCGTTTGAACAAGGATGCGCCGTCCATGTACGCAGATTCCTCGATCTCCACCGGCACGCTCTTCATGAACCCGGAGAACAAAAATACGGAAAACGGCAGCGAGCAGGTGATAAACATCAGCATAGGCGTAAACCGGGTATTCGGGATCCCCAGCCTGGAAAACGTCTGCGCAATGGGCACGATGACCATCTGGGATGGGATGATCAGACCGGAGATAAAGAAATAGTACATAAATTTTGCCAGCTTTGTCTTGATCCGCCCGATCGGGTAGGCCGCCATCGTCGCCACAATGATGATGATCAGTACCGAGCCTGCGGTCGTCATGAGGCTGTTCAGGAACTCGGCCGGATAGTTCATATTTTTAAATGCATGCTGGTAGCTTTCCAGTGAAAACTCCATAAACAGCTTCAGCGGCGTGGTTTGGTTCCCCGGTGTCCGCAGAGAACTGGAAAACACAATGACCAACGGTGATATGATGATCACACAGAATGCAAAGATCAGTACATATAGCAGGAGCATTTTCGGCGTCAGCTTCGCGTAGCTTTCCGCTTCCCGGTCGTCCCTTCTTCTTCCAAGCGCCATTATAATTCCACCTCCCTCTTATTCATAAAGAATAGCATAAATACCGTGATCAGGATGATCACGAAAAACGCCACGACAGAGAACGCGCTGGCGCGCCCCATCTTCTGATCCGTAAAGGCGATCTGGTAGATCTGGAACATCAATGTCCTGGTGGATTTTCCCGGACCGCCGTTGGTCATGATGAACGCATAGTCGAAGGCTTTCAGGCCGGCGATCACGTTCAGGATCACGTTGATGGTGATCGTCGATGAGATCAGTGGGAGCTTCACGAGACGGGTCAGCTGCCACTCATTGCATCCGTCGATCCTTCCCGCCTCCAACAGGCTTTCATCCACCGTCTGGAGACCTGCCAGATAGATGATCATCGTGGTACCGAAGCCCTTCCATACTTCCACGATCGCGATGGCGAATAACGCGATCCGGAAATTTCCCAGCGGGTTGAAGGTGCTCCCGTCCAGCCCCATTGCGTTGAGCAGGCTGGCGATCATGCCTGCGCTGGGCATATACACATAGGACCAGATAAATCCGACTACAATTGCGCTGAACAGCGCCGGAAAGTATGCGCAGGTCCGGAAGATCCCTTTAAACCGGATCCTCGTATTCAGCGCCATGGCGATGGACAGCCCGACTACATTGCTCAGAAATACGACCACGACCGCATAGGTCAGCGTATTTTTGATGGAATTGACAAGGGTTCCATTTTCAAAGATCTTGATAAAATTCTTCATTCCCACAAAATCGAAATCATAGTTGATCCCGTTAAAATCCGTCACACTGTAGTAAAACAGCTGCAGCACCGGATAGACCCACAGCACCAGGAAAAACGCAAGCGCCGGGATCAGGAACACATACATCCGGTTTGTAAAAACCAGGGATACATTTGCTCCCTTTCTTTTCTTTTTGAGTTTTTGCTCCATATTCACAGTCCCCTTTTCCTCAAAAGGCCGCCTTTTCCTGACGGCCTGAATATCAGCTTTTCTGTGCCGCCTCCCGACGGGCAAGTCGGCCGGCCGAGGGCGGCATGACATATTTTATACTCACGGCCGATAAAATCTGGCGTGCAGTATATCTTCTCTGTATCTGTATTTACTCATCCAGCAGATCTTCGAACTTGTCCTGCATTCCCTGCGTAATATCCTCCACGGTGGTCCCCTGTCCGCCGATCATCTCGCTGAACAGCTCTTCCATCGTCGTTTCCGTTCCCGCCGGCCATGCCTGGTTGCACCAGTGGAATGCCTTGCCATCGTTCAGGAGCCCCACAAACGGAGCAAACAGTTCGTAGTTCGGCGCTTCCTCCGCACCGTTTCCATAGGTCGCTATGATCTTTCCTGTGGACAGATACGCATCCCATACATCAGACTCTCCGCTGAACCAGTAATCCAGCAGCTCTTTGCATTCGTCAATATGCTTGGAGCCGGAATAGATCGCATATCCTGCGGACAGGCAGGTTGCCGTATAGGTATCGCCGGAGCTTGCCGGGATCGGGAAATAACCTCTCTCGAAGTCTCCTGCCGCCCCTTCCGCAAGGAGTGCGGACGCATTGAAGGAACCGTCAAATGTCATGGCCGCCTTGCCGTCCACGAAATCTGTGATGGCCTGAGAAGCGCCCAGTCCAAGCGACTGTGAAACGTCAATATAGCCTTTTTCATACAGTTCATTGTACATGGTGAGAACCGTATCCCAGGTGCCTTCGTCCGTAAACGCGGTGTCTCCTGTCCTCAGCTGCGCGTCGTATTCCGCATTCTCGGAATAGATCTCATTGCATGCGATCTGGTACAGGCCGAACTGCATCACATACTGATCTTTATCGCCCATGACGATCGGCTGATAGCCCTTGTCCTTGATCTTTTCGCAGGCGTCCAGCAGGGCGCCCCATGTGGCAGGCTCTTCGTTGATGCCGCATTCCTCAAAGATATCTTTATTATAGTAGGTTCCCAGGATGGAAACGCCGGCCGTACATACCACCACATTATCATCGTAGGTGACTGCCGCCAGATCGTTCATATTTTCCAGGCAGTCCAGGTCGTTCAGGGATGTCAGATATCCCGCGTCGGCCAGCGCGTAGCAGGAGTTGGAGCCTGCATACATGGGCTGTGCCAGGATGATATCCGGGCATTCTCCGGAAGCCAGCTTTGTCTTCAGAGAAGTATAGTAGTTATCATCCGGAAGCTTAGTCACTTCCAGGGTCACATTCGGCCATTTTGCCTTGACCAGCTCCGGGAGCTGCTCTGTCTCAAAATCATTTTCCGATGCCACGCCGGACACCATCCGCCAGACGATCCGCTTTCTCACCTTTAATTCCACCGGGGAATATTCTGTCATTGAACATTTAAAAACCTTTGCCGATGGCAGGGACAATTATACCTCCTACGATGTTTATAAAACGAACCAGTATATCAATTCCGTATTCCAGAATATCATGGTTTCCTATGATTATATCAGCGGGATCTATATCTTCACGCCGACGGACGTGGTGTTCAGCTGTTCCTATGACGGCAGCGTACTCAATTCGCATTACGATCCCACCGGCCAGAAGTGGTACCGCGACACCCTGGCCCTGGACGGACAGTTTTACATCAGCCCGCTTACGGACCGGAAGATGTTCCGGGAGAGCAAAGATTCCATTTTTTTTGCCCTAAGCGTAAAAGATGTGTACTCCCACAAATTTCTCGGCGTCATCCTGGTAGACTGTAAGCCGGAGATCCTGGACCTCAGCACGGTCAACACCCTGCCGGATTCCGCCCTGCTCTATATCACAAATAAGGAAAATGGCGTAGTCCTGTATTCCAATATTGATGATATGCCGGCCGATTTTTCCACCTCCAACCGGGAGGTCAAAAAGTCGGACCTGACCCTGGATACCCTGGAGCTGACCGCCACCTTCAACTACGATTCCCTGTACCGGGAATTCAGCATCACCGGATTCCTGCTGCTTGTGCTTGCATTTGCCTGTGCTTGCGTATACCTGATCCTGGCTTACATTGTTACCAAGAACCTAATCCGTCCGGTGGAGGCGCTGAGCCGCACCATGTCGCGCCAGGACAACCACAGCCTGACCTTTTCCAGTCCGTACCTGAACCGGACCGATGAGATCGGCACCTTGTACAATGAGTATTCCAACATGTTGGAGCAGCTCAATGCTTCCATCAAGCGGGACTACCAGGATAAGCTGATCATCCTGGACGCGCAGATGAAATCCCTGGAGGCCTGGATCAATTCCCATTTTCTCTTCAATACGCTGGAATCCATCAACAGCATGGCGGAGCTGGACGACAACGAACAGATCGCCACCATGTCCCTGGCCCTGGGCAATATGTTCCGGTACACCATCAAGACGGAGAGCGAGGTGGTCACCCTGCGGGATGAGCTCCGCCACGTCCACGATTATGTTTCCATCCAGCTCATCCGTTTCAGCAACAAGTTCCGGCTGGAGCTGGATATCCCGGAGAGGATTCTGGAGGAAAAGGTGCTAAAGCTGATCCTGCAGCCGATCGTGGAAAATTCCTTCTACCACGGGCTCAATTACTGCACCGCCGGGGATCGGATCACGATCCGGGGGGCACGGGAGAATTCCACACTTCTTCTGAGCGTATCGGACAATGGGCAGGGGATGAGCCGGGAAAAGTTGGAAGAACTGAACGTGAAACTGCAGGAGGAGGCTTCCTTTACGGAACTGGGACACCGTACCAGGCAGAGCATCGGCCTGAAAAATATCCATTCCCGGGTCGAGCTTTACTATGGGAAAGGCTATGGGCTGCATATATCCAGCACTCCCGGAGAGGGGAGTACAATCACGATTAAATTGCCTGTGTTATATTGAGGAATAAAAGCTTCCAGCTGTGCGGTTGGAAAAACTTTCCATTATGCGCAGTTCCTGAACGCCAAATAAATCAGCCGCGAATCTATTGAAAAGGAGAGAGTTCATGTATACCTATATCATCATTGACGACGAAGAACTGATACGGAAGGGAACCCTGAAAAAGATCTCCCCGATCTCAGACCAGGTTGCCTGCATCGGGGAAGCGGAAGAAGGCGCTTCCGGCATTCGGCTGATCTCCGAGCTGCATCCCAACTTTGTGATCCTGGATATGCAGATGCCGGGCATCGACGGCATGGAGCTCCTTCCTTACCTGGCAGAGCATTATCCGCATATGCCTCTGATCGTGATCAGCGGGTACAAAAATTTTGATTATATCAAACAGGCAATCTCCTCCAATGCCATCGAATATCTTCTGAAGCCTTTCAGCAGGGAGGCCATCCAGGAGGTCATCTTCAAGGCCGTGGAGCGTCTCCAGGACCGCTCCCAGATCCACGACAAAATTGCGGCTTCGGAGAAGGAAAAAGAACAGGCCTGCTATGATTATGATATCCAGCTTTTGAATAATCTAATACTTGGGTATCCTGTAGGAGACCTGAAAATGACCTCCCAAAAGCTGAGCTATATCAATGCGCCGCACAAATATCTGCTTTTGACCATATATTTTACTGAGGCCGTACCGGAAGCCGCCATGCAGGACTGGCTCTTTGAGCATGATTTCGGCAATACGGTGCTGTACATGGCCAGCTCTGTCAACCAGCATCTGGCATTTGTCCTGATCTTTATGCCGGACAGCTCCACGATCTCCAATGAACAGATCGCCGGCCGGATCCTGGACACCCTTCTCCCCCTGTTAGAGGAACGTCTGCTCTCTGTCCGGATCGGGATCAGCGGCAGCCACAATTCCCTGGAGCAGCTCGGGACCGCCTATGAAGAAACCACCCATGCGCTGAATCAGCAGCAGCTCGATGTCCATGCGCCGTCCTGTTATTATTATGCGGAAGACACGAATTCCCATCCCATTGACTGGAAGAAGGAGGATGAATTTTTGTTCCGGATCGAGGCCGGCATGGAATCGGATGTTGAATCCCTGGTCCATGAGTTTTTTTCCTGGTGCCCAGAGATTACGGACTGCACCCTGGCGGATGTGAAATACTACTGCTATGTGCTGACAGAACAATGCCGCAAAATCCTAAACGCGTATATCAGCATTACGGATACCGTAAAGTCCTCGGGCAGTATGCTGAATGTTGTCAGCCATATTTTCACGATCCGTGAGCTGGAGGATTACTACCTGCGGTTTTTCCTGAACCTGACGACCCTGCTCAAGCCCAACAGCGTATATTCGATTGATGATGTGATCGAAAAAATAAAAATCTATATCCAGAGGAATTATCAGAAGAATCTGACACAGGAGTTTATTTCTTCCCTGTTTTATATAAACCGGAGTTACCTGAGTACGCTTTTTAAAGCACGGACCGGCCAAAAATTTGTAGACTATCTGAATGATGTACGTATTTCCAAGTCCCAGGAGCTTCTGACGCAATCTGACAAAAAGATGTACCAGGTCGCACGCTCCGTGGGATATGACAATGTAAAATATTTTTTCCGCATATTTAAGAAAAAGACCGGAGAATCGCCGGAACGGTGGCGCTTGAAATACGGAGGCAAATGATACGGGAGACCTGCCTCCGGCAGCGTTTCCGCATCATTTGCAGAGCAGGAACTTATGACACAGTCCTGTTTATTCATAACGGATTCCCAAAACCTCCTTCATATGCTTGATCGGCATTTCCTTTCCTGTCCAGAGCTGGAATGCCGCCGCTCCCTGGAACAGCATCATCCCAAATCCGTTCATGTTCTTGCATCCCACCTCCTTTGCCATGCGCAGAAGCTCTGTCTCCGCCGGCGCATACACGGTGTCGGTGACGATCAGATCCGGCCGCAGGAAGGATTTGTCCGGAATGACCGCTTTCCCCTCCAGCGGCTTCATTCCTACGCCGGTCGCATTTGCGAACAGATAAGAATCGTCAATCTCCCGTTTCAATGTGTCCAGATCCGCCAGATCGTAGAGGACCGCTTTACAGCCGGTCTTCGTATTGATCTTCTTCACGGTCTCCGCCGCTGTATCCCAGAATTTATCCCTGATATTGAAAATGGACATCTCCTTTACGCCGTCCATCGCCGCCTGGATCTGGATCGCAGTAGCCGCGCCGCCTGCCCCGGTGATAGTCATTTTTTTTCCGATCACGTCAATGTCATAGTCCTTCAGTGACTGCATATAACCGATTCCGTCCGTAATATGGCCGATCAGCTTTCCGTTGTCATTTACGATCGTATTGACCGCCCCGCAGAGTTCCGCTGCCGGCGACAGCTCGTCCAAATACTGGTGTACCACTGTTTTATTCGGCATGGAAACATTGGAGCCTGCCAGCTTCAGCGCCCGGAGTCCTTTCACCGCGTCCTCCAATGTGCTGTTGTCCACCTCAAATGCCAGATACGCATAATCCAGCCCCAGATATGCAAATGCCTCGTTGTGCATTGCCGGGGAACTGGAATGCCGGATCGGGTACGCCATTAAACCGATTAATTCTGTGTGTCCTGTGATTCTTTCTGCCATGATTTTTTGTTCTCCTTTTTGCCCTTACTGAGAAAATTGTAACAGTTTTGTTTATTTTTGAACAACCTCTTTTTCTTAGTTCTATTATATATGGATTCTTTTCATACTTCCAATATATATTTTTGTATCTATTGATAGCTTTTATGTATTGTTCATGCTATACTGATATGAGAGTTACAGGGCACGCCTGATCGTCCTGCATTGATCCAGATGAATGCCAAAAATTATTGTACAGGTAGAAATTTTCCAAGCCAGACAGGAGGTCTCCATGACACTGAATCAATTGACCTATTTTCAAAAAATCGCAGAACTGGAGCATTTCAGCCGGGCGGCCGAAGAGCTGAATATCTCCCAGCCCAGCCTCAGCCGTTCCATCGACACGCTGGAGCAGGAGCTGGGCCTTCCCCTGTTCGAGAAGCAGGGACGCAATGTGGCCCTCACAAAATACGGCCGGATCTTCCTGGAGCACACGGAGCGGATTCTGGCGGAGGTACGGACGGCAGAACGGAAAATGCAGTACCTCACCCAGGATGGGGGTCATGTGGATATCGCATATGTGTCTCCTCTGGCCAATTACTACATCCCCCATATGGTCCGCAGCTTTTTAAACCGACCGGAAAATAAGAACGTCACCTTCAGCTTCAGTCAGGCCCGGACCAGCGACCTGATCGCCGGGCTGAAAAATGACACCTATGACGTGATCTTCGGCGCTTACGTAGAGGACCTGCCGTCCATCCATTTTACCCCCATCCTGAAACAGCAGATGTGCGTCATCACCTCCCTGAACCATCCGCTGGCAGACCGGGAGAGCATCCCCTTCGAGGTGCTGGGGGAATACCCGCTGATCGGATACAACCAGAGCTCCGGCCTGGGCCTGTACACCAGGAAATTATACCGGCAGCATCACATCACCCCGTCGCTGGTCATCGACTGCCCCGACGAGTATTCCATCGCTGCCCTGGTGGCGGAGGATTTCGGGATCGCTCTCGTGGCTGATGTGGATACCATCCGGGATGCCAGAATCCAGCGGCTCTCCATCACCGGAGAAGAGATCATCCACACCGTCTATATGGCCCATATGAAAAATAAGTATCTCATTCCGGCAGCGAATCGGTTTTTGGAGTTTGTCAGAGGGATGTCATAGGGCGAACGAAAAAAATCGGGTACTCACAGTATCCGTATTCTCTGTCCTTACAGATATTCTCTCCTCTCCAGCACGCCCAGGATATTCCGTCCCTCGGTCGTCCCTTCGATGATCCTCCTCGCCCGGACGCTGTCTCCGATATTCATGATCTCCACATCCCCGCTGTTGCCGAACGTGTCATACAAAGCTTGCAGGATCGGCGCGTTTGCCCGCATCCCAAGGCATACGAACCCATAGTCAAATTCCAACTCCGTCTCCGTCCCGTCCGGCAGCTTCACAAGAAAAGCATCCTCCTTCACTTCCATCAGCACCGTATTGACCATCTGCCGCACTCCGTACTTTTCCATCAGGGCAAATGTCCCCACCTTCGAGACCGGGTCGATCCCGTTTCCAATAGCAGGCATCATTTCCACAATCGTTACATCCGCGCCCCGGGGCGCAAAAAACTCCACTACATCCAGCCCCACCGCGCCGCCGCCGATGACCGCCGCCTTCTTTCCTTTCAAGTCCTGAGGGTACTCCGTCACATGGGCGATCATATTTGTAATGGAAGAAACTCTGCCGCCTTTCCGGTCAATGTACTCGCGCAGGCCCTTGATCGGCGGGAGCAGCGGGTTGGAACCGGTGGCATTGACGATGATATCCGGATTCAGGCTCTTTACAAGCTCGATCGTTGCCTCCGTATTCCGAAACGCAAACAGATTTTTCAGCTTTCCGGCGCGGTGGATCAGATAATTTGGAAAGTCCGACAGTCTTTTTTTATCCGGGATCTTCGAGATCACCGCTGCCAGCCCTCCCAGCTCCGCCTTCTTTTCAATGAGAAATGTGGTACATCCCACCTCTGCCGCGGTACAGGCCGCTTCCAGCCCCGCCGTGCCTCCACCGATCACCACCACGTTGCAGGGCTTCACGATCTTTTTCTTCCGGTAGCCCTCTCCCTCATTGACCGACGGATTGATGGTGCAGCGGATCGGACGGTTTACACCAATCCGGTTTCCGGCGCAGCCGATATTACAGGAAATGCATTTCCGGATCTCCTTTTCGTCTCCGAAGCTGACCTTGTTGACCCACTCCGGATCTGCGATCAGGCCCCGGCCCATACCGATCAGGTCCGCATCGCCCCGGGCCAGGATATCCTCTGCCGCCTGCGGATTCCGGATATTTCCCATGGTCATGCAGGGCTTACCGCACCGCTCCCGAACCGCCTTCGCCATATAGGAACGCCATCCGTCCTCCAGATAATTTGCGTCAATCTGGTACTGAATAGAGGAGTTCAGACCGCAGGATACGTCAAATACATCCACTTCCTTTTCAAAATACTGCAGATATTCCAATGTATCGTCCAGTGTATTTCCGCCTTCCACAAATTCATCCGCACTGATCCTTACAAAGATCGGGAAGAAGGGTCCCACCTGTGAGCGCACCTCCTCGATCACCATTTTCGCAAACCGCGCCCGGTTCTCTGGGGAACCTCCGAATTCGTCGGTCCGCCGGTTGGTCGTGGGGGACAAAAACTGGCTCAGCAGATAGGAATGCCCCGCATGGATCTCCACCGCGTCAAATCCCGCGATCTGAGCGCGTTTCGCCGCCTCCCCGTACTTCTTCACGATATGAAGGATCTCTTCCTTCTGAAGCGGCCTCGGAATCTCTCCGCCTACCTTAGACGGAATGTCGGAGGCTGACACCGGCTGCATGCTGATCCTGGCCGACTGTGCCGATGCCCCCGCATGGTTGATCTGGATCGCGATACATGCGCCGTGCTTGTGAATGGTCTCGCACAGCTTAAAAAGGCGCGGAATATAACTGTCATGGTCGATCCGGAGCTGGGTTGTCCCATTAGAGCC
This sequence comes from Lachnospiraceae bacterium, assembly GCA_910575475.1. Lineage (GTDB taxonomy): Bacteria > Bacillota > Clostridia > Lachnospirales > Lachnospiraceae > Schaedlerella. The sequence goes on from CAJTGD010000002.1 coordinate 33,964, forward strand.
CTGGGGCGAATCCACACTGGCATTCTCCACGATCAGAAGCCCCGTGCCGCCTTTCGCCCTCTGTTCATAATAATTGATATGTAGGAAACTCATTTCCCCATTCTGCTCTCCGTAATTCGTCCCCATCGGGGTCATAACGATCCTGTTTTTCAGTGTCATCTGCTTAATCGTAAGCGGTTCAAAAATATGCTGATATTTGCTCTGCATGGCTGCTTCCTCCTGATATTCAAATCGCCTTCCGGAAGAAACGGCTCCGTACTTCCGGAAGGATAGATGGGTTCATAGAGCACTCTCGAAAACCGGAAGTGCTCTTTACAGAGAAAGAGGTTGTCTTTTGGCCGGGCAGACATTCCCCTTTAAGAAATGCCTGTATGGCCTGCTTTCTCCCATACTGGGCAAGTATGGGATTGGTTGTGCTTTTATTATAATAGAGAAGCATCAATAGTACCAATACATATTTTTGATTAAATCTATAGTTTTAAAGCATGTATTTATCTTCTGATAACGTATATCCTTTCTTTCAGTATTCTCTTGGTCGTTGACTCTGCCAGTCCTAATCATTCTCTCGCTTCTTTGTTCATGATAGAACCATTTATGAGGAGTATCCTACCCTGGCTTCCTTTTTTAGAACGCTTTTCAAATATACTCAGGCATACCCATGCTACTGTTTTTCGGCTGTTTTTACTCTTTTTACATCTGTTTTGCGAACTTTTCCTATTCTATGTCCCAGTCGCATATCCCCGGAACTATGTATTTTACTGGCTTTACAGTGATTTTTGACTGCTCTAAGCCAACGGTTTTCCAACCGTATCCCCCAAATTTTATTTTGGTGGAAAATCCATTTTGCTTTCTAAAATTTCCAATTTCTAATTTTTCAAATTTGGGGGATAGGCATTCTCCATTTGGGGGATAAATTTCTTCCCCCAAAATTTACTCGTTATATTGCCCTTTCAGGTTTTATGGTCACTTAATCCAGCATATTTACAATTAGTTACTCCTGCCTTTTATATAACTCAATCCATTCTTCTGGCAAGATAGCCTTTACCTTTGAAGAAGAAAAATCTTTTTTATTACGTGTAACTATATAATCCAAATTTTTCTCTATGGCACATTGCATCTGAAGACCATCTTCTAAATCGTTCCATCTTTCGTTCAATAATGCCATTCTAATAGTTTCTTTATTTTCCACAATAATATGAAAATATTCACATAACAATAATAGCAACTGTTTCCTTTTGCTTACATCAATATCTTTGCGAAGTATATAAAATAGATCCGAAAATGTATGCGCTGTCAAATAGCCCTCTACATTTCCAAACATCGCTTCTTCCATAATATACTTTGCATTTTCACTAAAAGGCTCTCTATGCATCAGCCAATCCAAAATTACATTTGTATCAATCAAAATTTGCATATTTTTCATCCAATGCCCCTATACGCTCTGCTTTCTCATCAATTTCTCGTGATATGCATCCAGTAAATTCTTCAAACAATTCTTTTGCAGATTTTCCAATTATGAGTCCCTCTGTAGCCTGTTCTTCTGGAAATATAACTATTACATTTGCTTTCTTCATAGGAGCATCCTCAGATAATTCGATCCGCCCATTTTCATACAGCCCTTGAACTGCAACCATCTTAACACCTCCAGTCTCTTCTCTTTCAACTACATTAAATCATATATTCTTCATTTATTTCAATAACATTAACTTCCCTCTATAATCTTATCATATTTTTAATTATATTATACTTTTATTTAAAATACTATCCTCTATTACAAAATTGCAAAAGACTTTTTATTTTAGAGCTCATCTATATATTTCTTTAAATATTTCTGTTGAAGTCCCTTATATCCTGGCTTGAATAAAACATACCCTCCAGAAATTGTTGCCAAACCTAATGTCACAAAGCCCCCTATAACATCAATCAGAGAATCTATTTCCTTTATAAATACACTTTCTGTGATATGAAAAAATATTGGCTGTACACATCTTGAAGTTTCTGGAAAAAGAGCCATAACTGAAATAATAATTAATATAGCACCTATTATAGTCATGACAATACCCAAGTTTGTATAGACACCATCCTGGGTTATCCAATCCTGACACGATTCCGTCGTCCTGAACGCCTATATACAGTTTTCCTCCCTCACAGTTTGCAAAAGCAATGACTTCTTTTTTTATATCCTCCACTACAATTGCTTTTAGTTCAACCGTTTCGCTTTCCTGAAAAATCACTTGACTGCCTCCTAATTTTATTCTACCCACATTCTACTCATTCTTTTCAATCATTTTGTTGGAATGAGTAGAATGAATTAAAAATACAATAGGAAACGGAATAATACTCGGCTTTTTCCGTTTGTCGTTATTATACCGTAACGGCATTCTCACGTGTCGCTATTAATTGACATGGGATTCCCGGCAATGCTCATTGCGGAGCGAATCGGCGATACTGTGGAAATGATCAATAACACATACGGACACCTGTACCCAAACCGGCACGAGGAGTTAGCAGACAGGCTGGAGCAATTAGTATCAAAACATAAAGTAAAAGCCCGGAATCCCCTTATTTTGAAGGTTTCCGGGTTTTGTTTTTTATGTCAAGGCGTGTCGAGGGGCTGGATGCCTGCAGCCGCTATTTTACTGGACGGATGCCTTGCAGCAGAGTGCAAGGCGCCGTGAACAGTAACAGATAGCAGTTCATTCGAATTGATGTCCTCTCTCAGAATAGACTTTCCCCTTCCATTATGATATACTTACACCATACAGAAAGCCTGCCCCCGGCAGCATGATATATCCAATATATTTTTAAGATCGGAGGGATTTCCACATGAATACGAGAGGACGTGTAACCATACCCACAGACATGGATATCATCGAAGATACCATACGCCTGTCCGAACAATGGGGCGCCGACGCGGTCCGGGACTGCGACGGGACCGATTTCCCCGTGGAGTTAAAAGACGCAGGGCTCAAGGTCTACTCCACCTACTACACCACCCGCAAGGACAACGCCTGGGCCAAAGCCAACCCCGACGAGATCCAGCAGATGTACCTTATGACCCCCATTTACACCGCATCGGCGGATTCTCTGCGCATCCCTCTGATGAAGGGTCTGTACAGAGACATGCTGACCCCCAACACCCGGGACGACATCACCCGCTGGTGGGAGGTCATCGACCGGAGCACCGGGGAGGTCGTCCCTCCATCCGGCTGGCACTGCGGCGAAAGCAACGAAGAGGCGATTTCCGCATCCGGCTGGCACTATGACGAGAGCACCGGAGAGATGGTCATCCGCGCCGTCCCATTTCACGATTATACAGTCAGCTTCCTGGCCTACATCATGTGGGACCCGGTTCATATGTACAACGCGGTGGTCAACGACTGGAAGGACGTGGAGCACCAGATCACCTTCGACGTACGCCAGCCCAAGACCCACGCATTTACCATGGAGCGCCTGCGCAGGTTCATCCAGGACCACCCCTATGTAAATGTACTCCGCTTCACCACATTTTTCCACCAGTTCACCCTCGTATTCGATGAGCTGGCCCGTGAAAAATACGTGGACTGGTACGGCTATTCCGCATCCGTCAGCCCCTATATCCTGGAGCAGTTCGAGCGGGAAGCCGGCTACCCCTTCCGCCCCGAATACATCATTGATCAGGGCTATTACAACAACCAGTACCGCATCCCCTCCAAAGAATTTCGGGATTTTCAGGCATTCCAGCGCAGGGAAGTGGCGAAGATCGTAAAAGAAATGACAGACATTACCCATGAATACGGCAAGGAAGCCATGATGTTCCTGGGGGATCATTGGATCGGCACCGAACCGTTCCTGGAGGGATTTGAAAAGCTGGGGCTGGACGCGGTTGTGGGAAGCGTGGGAAATGGCTCCACCCTGCGGCTGATCAGCGACATCGAAGGCGTTACCTATACGGAGGCCCGCCTGCTGCCCTATTTCTTCCCGGATACCTTCCACGAAGGCGGAGATCCCGTGAAGGAGGCCAAGGTCAACTGGGTGACTGCCCGCCGCGCCATCCTGCGAAAGCCCGTAGACCGGATCGGGTACGGCGGATACCTGAAGCTGACGCTGGATTTCCCGGAATTTGTAAACTATGTGGAGTCCGTCTGCAATGAATTCCGCGAGCTCTATGACAACGTAAAAGGCTGCGTGCCCTACTGCGTCAAGCGTGTCGCCGTCCTGAACTGCTGGGGAAAAATGCGCGCCTGGGGATGCCACATGGTACACCATGCCCTGTATTTCAAACAGAATTATTCCTATGCGGGAGTCATTGAGGCCCTCTCCGGAGCTCCTTTTGACGTGCGTTTCATCAGCTTTGACGACATCAAGGAGAATCCGGATATCCTGAAAAGTATCGACGCGCTCGTCAACGTGGGCGATGCCGACACGGCTCATACCGGCGGGGAATGGTGGTGCGACCCGGACATATCCTCCGCGGTCAAGCAGTTTGTCTACAACGGCGGCGGTATTATCGGAATCGGCGAACCCACCGCCCACCAGGCAAACGGCCATTTCTTCCAGCTCTCCAACGTGTTCGGCGTGGAGGAGGAACGCGGCTTCACTCTGGGCTACGACAAATACAACTGGGAGTGCGGCAGCCATTTTATCACCGAGGACGCGTCAGATGAGATCGACTTCGGGGAAAGCAAGAAAAATATCTACGCGCTGGAAGGCGCCCAGGTGCTTGTAGAACGCGAAAAGGAAGTGCAGCTTGCAGTCAACACCTTCGGAAAGGGCCGCGCCGTCTATATCACCGGACTGCCCTACAGCTTCGAGAACAGCCGCCTCTTCTACCGGGCGGTCCTGTGGAGCACCGGAGACGAAGCAAACCTGCACCGGTGGTTTTCCGCAAACTACAACGTGGAGGTCCATGCCTATCCTGAAAATGGAAAATACTGCGTGGTGAACAATACCTACGAACCCCAGAACACGACCGTGTATTTGGGGGATGGAAGCAGCTTTGAGCTGGAGCTGGAAGCGAATCAGATTGTATGGTATACCTTGTGAAGCGGCCGGATGGCCATGATGGGATGCCCTTGGGTATACCTTGTGAAAAGGCCGATACGCTGGGACTGCTGGAACGATTTTCCGGCAGCCCCATCATTCTGGTTCCGGCAGGCTTCCCGGAACCAGCTCCCCGTACCCGCTGTTCCTGGCAATCTGTATCAGCCCATCGTACACCTCCTCCAGGGAATACCCGTTCTCCTTCAAAAAGCCTTCCTCCATCTGGCCCACATATTCATAAAAAAGGACTGCCGCCGTCACTTCTTCCTTATTCTCATAATCCAGATTTTCCAGCAGCAGGTTCTCAGCCTCATTGATCTTCCCCCGATCCGCCATCTCTTTCAGGTCACCCAGGTTCTTTCCGGATACCGAAAACCGATTCTCCCCGGGCAGCTCCACCTGCGTATACTGCTTCCCCAGCATCAGCGAAAAAAGCACCCGAACCATTTCCTTGATCATCCGCATGATATAATCCTTTTCATCCTCGTACAGCATTTACGAAACCTCCTGAATTTATCTCTGTATGCGCTCCATTATACTATCCTGAAAATATTCCGTAAACATAAATTTTGCATTTAACCTGTTAAAGCGAAAAGTTCTGGAATACTTCACGCACGATCACAGGAGCCTTCCCTATCCTTTTTCCACTTTTTCCCCCAGAACCAATTGACATGCACCCCATAATTGCATAAAATAAGAAGGCATGCAATGACCTAAATTACCCAGAAAAGGAGCACTCACCTATGCCAACCATCCGTCCTTTCCGGAGCGTGCGGCCATCGAAGGAAAAAGCTTCCTCCATCGCCGCCCTCCCCTATGACGTTTACAACCGGGCAGAAGCCAAAGAAGCAGTCAGGCAGAACCCCCTTTCCTTTTTGAAGATAGACCGCCCGGAGACCCAGTTTCCGGATGATACCGACATGTATTCTCCGCAGGTATACGAGCGTGCCCGTGACACTCTCCGGGAAATGCTCTCAGACGGTTCGTTTATCGAGGACCCCGAGCCCTGCTACTATCTCTACGCCCTGACCTTTGCCGGACGCACCCAGACCGGCATCGTGGGATGCGCCTCCATCGACGATTATCTGAACGGAACCATCCGCAGGCATGAGAATACCAAGGAAGAAAAGGAGCTGGATCGGATCCGCCATGTGGACACGCTGAGCGCCCAGACCGGCCCCATTTTTCTGACCTACCGTCCTGATCCGGGCCTGAGGCAGCTTACGGAAGCCGCAAAAGCCTCCGCTCCGCTCTACGATTTCACGGCAGAGGACGGGATCCGCCATCAGGTATGGCGTTTGGAGCAAAATATCGAAGCCGTCACGGAATTATTCGCCGGGATCGGGCACATTTATATCGCAGACGGCCATCACCGTGCCGCCTCCGCAGTAAAAGCCGGTCTCAAACGCAGAGAGGCACACCCGGATCATACCGGAGATGAGGAATTTAATTACTTCCTCTCCGTGCTCTTCCCCGCAGATGAGCTGAGGATTTACGACTACAACCGGGTCGTCACCGGATGGAACGGACACACCCGCGAAGAGCTGCTGGACGCAGTCAGCAGACATTTTGACATCCGGGAGCTGTCCGGCCCCCGGCATCCCGGGCACAAGGGCGAGATTGCCATGTACCTCGGCGGCGCCTGGTATGCGCTTACGGCACATGCAGATCTGTACACCCGGGATCCGGTGGATGACTTGGACGTGTCCATTCTGCAAAATACAATTCTCGGCCCGCTGCTCGGCATCCGGGATCCCAGGACTGACCCGCGGATCCGGTTCATCGGCGGGATCCGGGGATTGGAGGAGCTGATCCGGCTGACAGATACAGGCACAGAGAACGCAGCCTTTGCCATGTATCCCACTTCAATGGAAGAACTGCTCTCCGTAGCGGATTCCGGCCGCCTGATGCCGCCCAAGTCCACCTGGTTCGAGCCCAAGCTGCGGAGCGGATTATTTATTCACCGTTTTTGATCCATCATCGGACACCGCGCGCCTGTCCCGCAGACGTAACAGGCCGTACACGGATCCATCGATTCATACCATGATGTTCCGGGCGTGCCCTTTGATCATATATTTATATAGGGAATGCAAACATATGTTAAATTATATCATTCGTAAATGGAAAAGAGAGGTAATGAAAATGCAGCGAAATGATCCATGCTGGTGCGGCAGCGGCAAAAAGTATAAAAAATGCCACATGCCGATCGAAGAAAAAATCCTGTTACATGCCGACCGGGGCGAGATTGTCCCGAAGAGAGAGCTTTTAAAAACGCCCTTCCAGATTGAAAAGATCAAGGAAAGCGCCGCGTTAAACACCGCCGTGCTGGACGAGGTGGCGAAGCATATCCATATCGGCATGAGCACCGCGGAGATCGACCGGATCGTATATGATTTTACCACCAGCCACGGCGGGATCCCTGCCCCGCTCCACTACCAGGGATTTCCGAAAAGCGTCTGCACCTCCATCAACAACGAAGTCTGCCACGGCATTCCGGATGAAAACATCATCCTGCAGGAGGGCGACATTGTCAATGTAGACGTGTCCACCAGCCTGGACGGTTACTTTTCCGACGCGTCCCGCATGTTCACTCTGGGAAAGATTTCCGAGCGCGCCGAGCGCATTATCCGGGTAACGGAAGAGTGCGTTCATCTCGGTCTGGCCCAGGCAAAGCCCTGGGGACATCTGGGAGACATTGCCGACGCCATCAACTCCCACGCCCAGGCAAACGGCTATTCCGTGGTGGAGGAGATCGGCGGACATGGGATCGGACTGGAATTTCATGAAGAGCCCTTTGTCAGCTACGTGACTCCCAAGGGCAGCGAAATGCTCCTGGTGCCCGGCATGATGTTCACCATCGAGCCCATGATCAACGAAGGCAGCCCCGATTTCTTCGTAGACGAAGACAATGACTGGACCGTTTACACCATCGACGACGGATTGTCCGCGCAGATCGAATACATGGTGCTGATCACCGAGACCGGCGCCGAGGTCCTTACCAAATAAAAAGCCAAAAAATGCGCCTGCGGCCTGTATTTATCCTCCCGCAGTGCGCATTTTCAATTTCTTTTCCGTTTCTAACAAGTCACTCTCTCGCAGTACAGAAAAGCTTTCTACACAAATTTCCTCACCCGCAGCTCCACTCCCAGCGATTCCGCCAGCTTCCTGCTGTCCTCAATATCCCTCTCCGGCAACACATCCACCACCGTCATCTTCACCTGCGGGATCCTTTTTGCGCATTCCGCCGTAAATGCCAGCATTCCCTCAAACGCATCCTCAAACTGCGGCCGGGTGACTTCCATATATTCCTCTTTATTCGGCGCGTTCAGGCTGATCGAAATGGAATCCACCACCTCCGCTAGCATCGGAACGATGTCCCTTCCATGATACAGATTTCCCAGCCCGTTCGTATTCAGCCGGATCCGCAGACCATACCTCTCCTTCGCGTATCTGGCCGATTCCACCAGATTCTCCAGTGCGCAGGTCGGCTCTCCATAGCCGCAGTACACAAGCTCCTTCCTGCCGGAAAAGTCAAACGCGTCCATTGCCGCCTTGACCTCCTCCAGATCCGGATCCTGCTCGTGCCACAGCGTATCCGCGTCCCCCACCCCGTCGTGATGGCTGCGGATGCAGAACCGGCAGCTGCAGTCACATTGATTGGTCAGATTGACATATACCTGATCCTGATACGTATACAAAATCTCCGCCATTTTTTCTCTTCTCCCTTCTATAGTCCCAGCATCTGCTTTGCCAGACTCTTCATATGCATCTTATCCAACGCCGCAGCCAGCGTCAGGAAGATCACCGCGCTTCCTCCCGACTGCACCGCGCTTCCCGCCAGCGATGCCAGCGGAGCCGCAAAAGATCCAAACAAGATCCCCTCCGCCAGATAATACCCGGCCGCAGAGATCACAGCGGCCAGAAACGGCGCCGCAATGTTGCGCGTGCAGAGAATCCTCCCCTCCTTCGATGTAAACGGCAGCACGATCAGCATCTTAATGATCACTGTGGCAGGCGCCCATACCGGCACCGTCAGGATATCCGCCGTTCCTCCCCCGATCGCCGCAGCAGCCAGCGCATACGGCCTGGGAAGAAATGCTGCCCCCAGATAGATCAGCGCGTCCCCAAAATGGATATATCCGCCGTTGGCCCCATATGGAATATGGAAAATATATGCCGTCATGATCGTGATCATTGCCGCAAACAGTCCCGCTGTCACAAGCTTCGAGGCTGCCGCGCTTCCCTGTCTGTTGTCCATCGTCTCAAATCCTCCTGTTTTCATTGTACTCCTGCCGCACGCGGATCAGCATCCCAAGATACTTTTCAAAATTCGTCCCGTCATTGCGGTCCACCTGTTCCGCCATGGAATCCTTCATCGCCTTTTCAATGAATTCCCCCGCAAGATCCATGGTCTGGAAAATGTCATCCCCCCTGGCAAGTCCGCCCGCAATGACGGACGCGAACAGATCCCCGGTTCCGGAAAAGCTCCCTCCGATATAGGGAAATGCGGACATCCTCCTGCCGCTTCGATCCACCGCCAGGTTCCCGATCATCCGTTCCCCGCTTTCTGCGTCTTCAAACCGGATCCCTGTCACGACAACAGTCTCCGGCCCGGATTCCATCAGCTTTTCCGCCAGTTCCCCCGCTGCCTCCGAAATCTCTCTTTCCCCTTTCAGCTTCCCCAGCTCCGCATAATCCGCCCCCGCAAGGAGACACAGCTCCGTCAGGTTCGGCGTCACCACATCTGCCCGCAGGGCCAGCTCCTTCATCCGCTGCATCAGTCCCGGAGTGAACAGCTTATATACCCGTCCCTCATCCCCCATGACCGGATCCACCAGAAGAAATGCGGGCTCCTTATAAAATGTATCCAAAAACCGGAAAATATGCCGGATCTGCGCTTCACTTGCCACGAACCCCGTATAGATCCCGTCAAACCGCACCTGCATCTTCTCCCATTCCTGCCGGAAATGTTCCATCTTCTCCGTATAGTCGTCGCAGTAATAGCTGGGATACCCCGTCTGCGCGCTTAACACCGCCGTCGGCAGGGGACAGGGCTGAACCCCCATCACAGAAATCGTCGGAATCGCCGCCGTCAGCGAGCAATGCCCAAATCCCGACAGATCATTGATAACCGCAATCTTTTTCGCCATCATCCATCTCCTTAGAAACTGTTTATAAATATACTCACGGCCGATGAAATCTGCTGTGAATATTGCGCCGTTTACGAAAAGTTCCTGTTTCCAAATATCAGGTAAAAAAAGAATATCACACAACTGGATATTCCAAAACATCCAGTTATACGATATTCAACCAGTCCACTTCTTATTCTGCGCATCCGCACTGTTATACAGAAAGCCTGCCACTGGCAGCCTTTCTGCATACGATGGTATAAAAATAAGGAATCCACATCTGGATTCCTTATTTGTCAACACTTTCATACGATGCCTAAAGGCATCCCATTATGGCCATCCGGCCATGTTACAAGGTATGTATTATTTAGATGACGGGCTCGGCTGACTGGTTCTCAGCTTAAACCGTGTTACCAGTGATTTCAGAAGCTGTGACTGGCTGGACAGCTCTTCGCTGGCCGCCGCACTCTCCTCAGATGTAGCAGAGTTGGTCTGCACCACGCTGGAAATCTGATCCATACCGGTTGTAACCTGTGAGATCGCCTCTGCCTGGCTCTCTGCCGCTGTTGTGATCTTATCCACATAATCAACCGCGCTTCTGGTACTTTCTACCGTAGCGGAAATTGCCTCCGCGGTCCGTCCCGCGATCTCCGTACCGTTCTCTACCGCCGCGATCGTACCTTCGATCAAAGCCGTCGTATTGCTTGCCGCCTCCGCGCTCTTGGAAGCCAGGTTCCGCACTTCGTCAGCCACAACCGCGAAGCCCTTGCCAGCCTCACCTGCGCGCGCTGCCTCAACTGCCGCATTCAGCGCCAGAATATTGGTCTGGAACGCAATATCTTCAATGGTCTTGATAATCTTACCGATATCGCCGGACTTCTGGCTGATATCGCCCATGGCGTCAATCATGTCCTGCATCTGCTCATTGGAAACAGACAGCTTGCTCTGGGCCTCTGTCACCTTGCCGCTTGCATCCTTCGCGTTCTGCGCGGTATTGCTGACCTCTCTGGAAATCTCATTGACCGTTGCAGCCAGCTCTTCCACAGAACTTGCCTGCTGTGTCGCGCCCTGGGAAAGCGCCTGGGCGCCGGAGGATACCTGATCCGCCCCGCTTGCCACCTGGTCGGAAGCATCATTGATCTGACGCATAACGTCACTCAGGTTGATATTCATACGCCGGATTGATTCTAAAAGCGGAATAAAATCGCCCTTATACAGTTCCTGATTTGCACGGATATCAAAGTTGCCCCTTGCCATCTCGTCCAGAAGCCTTCTAAGGTCATCCACAACCCCTTCCAACGCGGTACAGGTAGCCTTTACATTATTTACCAGCACTCCGAACTCATCCCTGGATTCGTATTCAAGCTCCTGGGTCATATTGCCTTCTGCCAGGCCTTCCATTGCCTTCTCAATCTCTGCCACAGGCTTCACGATGGTTGACGTCACTCTGCCGCAGATCACCAGCGCAAGGATCACCGCAATCACCACCATACCGATCAGGAGGAACATGCTGGTGTTGGTCGAGTCATAGCTTTCCTGCAGTGCATCCGCACGCATGCTCGAAGATTTATCACTCAAAGGCCTTGCCAGCTGGATTACCTTTTCCAGTGCCGGGGTACACTTATTCAGGATCGCATCCTTCGCGCCGTCCTGATCGCCCCTTTCCAGCATAGCAATAATATCATTTGCCTCTGAAAGCCAGTCGTTAACAGCCGTCTTATATGCAGCCACCTCGTCCTGGTTCAGATCCTTGGAACTCTCAAGCACTTCAAAATTACTTTCGATAGAGGCAACATCCTCCTCAATCGTCTGCTTCTCCGTTGTTCCGACTCTCCCGCTGATATACATATCACGCACATGCTTCGCTGCCTCATTTGTAGCGATTCGGTTGTTCTGTACAGCGTCATCCGCCGCAACAGGTCCGGTCATGCAGGCATTCAGGTTACTGTTCGCCTTTCTCAGCTGCAAAACGGAAAAAACTGAAATTATGACCGTTAAGATCAATACCATCGCAAAAGATACATACAATTTGTTTCTAATCTTTAAATTCTTCAACTTGCCCGTCTCCTTCTGTCATTTCCGGCTCCGCATTGCCTGAATCGGCGCTGCTTTCCGGTTCTTTTTCTTTTGCCGTTCCTGTTATGACCGGCTGTTTTTCATTTTGCTCCGGCTCTGACTGTCCTGATCCGCCGCAGTCTCCGGATTCCTGAGTCGCTGACTCGTCCGCGGCATCCGCGGAAAGCAATTCTTCCGGTTCTTCTTCCCTTTTTCGGAACCGCATCTTTATCTTTTCTTTTATATCCAAACATTTTACGCTGAGATGAAACCATATCTTTTCACATCGGGTCGCCAGCATCCTGTAATAGATGCGGACATTCCGGATGCCCCAGCAAAAAATGAGTAAAAATGGATACCTGTCCAGTATTGGGAAAAACTGGCACATATAATCTCTCGGTGGAAACATCCACTCCCTCTTTTTGAGAAGCCATTCTTCTTCTCTGTCACGCCGGTAAAAATCCAGCCTGACCTTTTCATTCGGCAGGAGAACCTTATCCAGGTGGTTGTTCTCCTGACCGTGCAAGAGGATATATTCCTCCAGTTCCAGCGCGATCCCATACTGCTGTCTTACGCCCTCTTCAAACCAGAGTGAAGAAAGCACCTCGGCCTGATGGACAAATTCCGTCCACTTTGCCTTTTCCAGAAGGTCCTTCACCGCTTTCCATGGAAAAGTTTCATCCAATACCTTCCTGAACAGCCAAAATTCCAGGATATCCCTAATCTTTAGCACCCCTGTCAGGTACAGCTCGACCAGTCTTCCTGCGCGATACACATACTCTTCCTCATCAGACAATATATGTATAAAACGATACTTTGCCGAAGCCGCCCCGGACAGTAACAGCGCCCCCCGGCGCGGCGTATTCTGCGTGCTGCAGTTTTCCATACGCAGATACTTTCTGATGGGGCCGGAAAAATAACGCTTAAGAACCTTATTCTCAATCGGAACCTCACCGTAAAATACAACCCGGATCCCCGGCACCCTCACGTATACATTTCCCTTTTCCAGCCTGTCATCCGCCTGCTCATAGTCCATATCCCGCATCAGTCTGTAGACCTGAGCCAGGTTCTTCTTATCTACAAGTATCTCAATCTGGCTGAAAGACGCCATCTCCGGCAGCGGGTACAATTCCCTCACGCTCGTATCCGACAGCAGCAGCGCATCAATCCCATGCCTCTCCAGCTGCCAGAGGATCACTTCTTCCGCCTTTTGATACGATTCATACAAAAGAAGCTCCCTCTTATACTTCTGATAGAACTCTTCCCCGCACGCCTCCGAGATCTCTTTCTCCAGTCCCAGGATTCCCAGATAAACAAGACTGACCACATTCTGGTAATCGGAAACGCTTAAGATCTTATCCCAATTTACATATCTTCTCGAGGTCTGGACCGGTTTTTGATTAATTATGGCCCCCAGCAGCATCAGCATATATCTGATTTCATAATTAATAATAGGTCCCTCCTTCCAGCGTCACAAAAATACCCCTTCTATATTTATCGGATATTTTCCGACAAATATAACACTTTTTCGTTTTTTTCTCACTGCAAAAAGGGCTTTACACTTTTTTCTATTTTTTTGAAAGTATTCTCCTTTCTTCAAAGATATCCATGGCTTTCTGATTGTATATGGAATTTCTTTCATCCGCCACGACCATACCGGAAACAAGAGAAATGCATCTTTTTTTCATGATCGTCACAAGGTCTCTGGCATGGCTCGCAACTACAACCGTCATTCCCTGATAATTGACCTCTGCGAGAAGCTGCATCAGGTCCCAGGAAGCATCGGGGTCCAGATTTGCCGTAGGCTCGTCCGCGATCAGGATCTCCGGCCCTGTAGAAAGCGCTCTGGCCAAAAGGACTCTGGCTTTCTCACCGCCGGAAAGCTCATCCGGAAAGGACTGTGATTTTCCCACCAGCCCCACCAGGCCAAGCACCCGCATGGCAGTTTTTTTCATTTGAGCAGTGCTGTGTTCCGTAGCCCACAATGCAAATAGAATGTTATCATACACAGAGCGGTCTTTCAGCAGTCCCACATCCTGAGACACGATTCCGATCCTGCTCCGGTGTGCAGGAATCTTTTTTCTCTTCATGATGTCCACCCGGCGGCCATTGACCGTGATCCGTCCGGAAGTCACTTCCTCCTGCTTCATGATCAGATTCAGCAGAGTACTTTTTCCTGCGCCGCTCCTGCCGAGCACAAAAACAAATTCCCCTTTTTCTATCTCAAAGGAAACATTTTCCAGCGCAGTCTCATCCCCAAACTTTTTTGTCACATGATCAAAAATAATTTGTGCCATACACTCCCTACCTTAATTTTTTTCCACAAGTTCCGATATACGATATGTGTGGGGTTACCCAAAACAGGATATGATATAACTATACTTTTTTTATTCAGTACAGTCAATAGATTATAAGAATATGGAGAAAAAAATGAAAAAGAAAATATTATGCAGCTTACTTTTTCTGACAATTCTCTTCTGTATTTCCTACTCTCAGACACATCCATTCACTTTTCATTCCTCAGCTGAGGAAAATGCGGATGCAGAATCCGATATTTCTTCCGAGGGTACAGTTTCCCCGGGCGGCCAGTATACTGCTGAGTTCTCCCCCGACGCGACTCCGGAACCCCTGGAAAATACTGCCGGCTCAGAGGGGCAGTACACCCTGTCGCTGACCTCGAGCATCGGCACTCTGACTTATTATAATCAGTCCGATTCCCGCTGGGCGGATTACCTCTATGGTGGCAGTGATCCTCTTTCCGTCTATGGCTGCGGTCCTACTGTTATGGCCATGATCGTGAACAGCTTTACAGAGCATACCTGTCAGCCCCCTGATATGGCTGCCTGGGCTGCTGACAACCATTACTGGTCATCCGGCTATGGTACAAAGCATGAGTTCATTCCCGAGAGCGCGGCAGCCTTTGGTCTCCACGCCGAATCCTTCCAGGATCTCACAGCAGAAGGAGTCATGTCAGAGCTGAAAAGCGGACATATCCTGGTTGCATTGATGGGTCCCGGTCATTTTTCCGACAGCGGGCATTTCATTATCATTACGGATGACTGGCCCGGAAATCAGGTACGAGTTGCCGATCCGGCAAGGCTTGAGAGAACCCAGGCCGCGTGGGATGTCCAGGTCGTTCTGGATGAACTGCTCACCACTGCCTCCGCAGGCGGACCGGTATGGACAATCACGCCAAAATGAGCATTTTTCTGCACTGTTCCTTATTCCTGATCAATTTTGCTCATATCAACGATGAAACTGCTCCACGAAAAAACGCGCCGGCCGGCGCGTTTTTTCTCAATTTATGAAGTTGCCTGGTAATAGGATTCTTTTCCCGCCACCTTGGAATTCAGTACTTTATCCAGACTGATCGTCCGGTTCAGAACCTGCTGTGTCTGCCCGCTCAGTTCGGCAATTTTCCTGGCTTCAAAGCAATCCGGCTCATACTTGTTCTCACCGTTCAGCCAGGAGCGGAACTTTTCCTTTTCGTCTGCGTCCAGAGCTTCAAGGATCGTCTGGATTTCCTGCTTCGTAGAGCCTGCCTGTTCCATTTCCTCGCCGCGCATCTTTAAGAGCAGTTCGACAGATTCCTGGTCATTCCTTGACAAAGAATCCGCCATGTCTTTTGTCAGCCTCTCAATTTCTACCATATGTACATAATTTCGTTGTACTCTTATCAGGATCTCTGAAAGAAATTCCTCTTTATTTTCCATATGTCCTCCTACATGGCAACTGACTTGCTGGCCTCTTTAAATGCATCCCGAAGCTCTCCCACGAGAGGCTTTAATTCCTGAATTACAGTGACCCTTCTTCCAGCCTGCAGCCTGCTCAACTCAAAGAGGAAAAAGTCATACATCCTTCTCAATTCATAACTGATCTTATAATTCATATTTAACGTATGGTTTAAATATTGTACGATCTCCTTCGATCTCTGAACCGACTGGTTAAACAAATCATAATTTTCATCTTCCAAAGCAACCTGCGCCCTTGCGAGACGCTTCATCAACTCGTCATAGAGAAGCAGAAGCATCTCGCTGCTTGTCATCGTATTTACAGACTGCATTTTATACTGTTCATATCCGTTCTGATACATGTTTTTCCCCTTTTATTCGGTTTAATAACCTGACATTGAGCTCAGATAGCTGGACTGGCTGTTCATATTGGCAATCAATGTCTCCAGAGTCGAGAACTGTGACACATAACGATCCTGCTCTTTCTTCAGCCGCGCCTTCAGATTCTCAAGGAGCTTATCAATGCTCTTTATCTGGTCATAATACGTATTCTCCGTAAGGCTCAGCGCAGAACTCTTGGATCCTGCCTTTCGGATCAGGATACCCTTTGTATCCATGGAGCCCATAGTCTTCACGTATTTATCCATCACCTTCTTCAGATTTGTCGCAAGGCCGTTATATGTTGTTTTTCCTTCCGCATCAACTCCTGCCTCTGATGTAAACAGCTTCTGAACACTCTCCGGATCTGTCTGGAGTGCGCCGCGCAGCTTCGATTCATCAATTGACAGTTTACCATTATCAGAATATGTGCTGGAAACACTGATTCCTATCTTTTCGAACTCTGTCAGAAGTCCTCCGCTGACTACGACACGCAGATCCATACTCAAAGATCTCAGATCGCTGTCACCGTACAACAGGCCTTCCTTTGCCTTTTCTTCCCACTTCTCGATCTCATCATCCGACAGTTCACCCTTCTGTTCAGAAGTAAGAGGATCATAATCCTTCTCATGCTTTGTGGTAAGCTGTTTGTTGACTGTATCAACAATGGCATTATATGACTCCACAAAGGATTTGATGGTATCGTATACTTTGTCAACATCTACAGACGCGTCAATCTCGACTGCCTGGTCTACCTGTACATTTGTCAGATTTCCAGCATTATCATATTCCCCGAACGTTCCCTTTACGCCGATCGTAAGACCGTCTACGGTAAAGGAATTGGAATCACGGCGTAAGTTTACGATTTCATCGGAACCTGCATATTTCACGGAGACGATTGCGTCCTGGCCGCGTTTTGCGTATACAGTTTCACCCTTGCTATTCGTAATCCCATCAGCATCCGTTATATTCATTCCAAACAGATTATTCATTATCGCTTTACTGTTCTCGTCAAACTCAATGACACCGCTCGCACCCTTCTCAGTAGATGTAAATGTAAACTTATCCGCTGCTTCCTGATAGCTTACCTTTACGCCTGCGCCGCTGTCATTAATCTGCTTCATTATATCAGTAATAGAATCTGTTTTCTTAATTGTAATGTCCTTACCGTTAATCTGGAACTTAGCTTCATCCCCCATTCCAAAAATCTGACCTAACTTTTCAGAGGCAATGCCAGACTTCTCTATTGACACATTCTGATTTAACCGGGTAGTATCGCCTGCATGCAGGGCGCTCTGTGCGGAACCATCTGCTTTTTTCGTTTCACTCTGCAAAGCGCCTTTTTTATCCCCGATAAGAGCAAGGCTTCCGCCTGTAAAGGTGAATACAGAAGAGTCGTCTTTGCCGCCGCCTGGAATCGTTGTTGTAAAGGAAAGCTCTCCGTCGTCCCCATTAACCTCTATTCTACCTTTTCCAAACGCCTTATCAAGCTGGTCCTGAATAGAATCCGCAATAGCTTTTATCGTTGCTTCGTTTTTATCTTTGGGACCATTGGGATCTTTCATTATTTTCTCAACATTCTGCTCTAAATCCTCAGCTCCTGGCATCTTTACAGTTGTGGAGGATCCGTTATAAGAAAATGTCAATGACTTTCCGGCTACATAATTATAAAAGTCAACTTTACTGGTAATCTTGCTTGAATCCAGAGTATTCTGAATATCTGCAACATTCCCTGTTATTTTACCATCATTTTTTATTTTGCCTTCCGTTTCACCCTCTGCTGGTTTCTCTCTTAACCCAAGCAGTTCCAAAGCAGTGCCGCCCGTCAGTTCGAGTGTGTTGCCACCGCCGTTGCCTTTAAAGCCAAATTTGCCGTCAGCGGTTCCTTCCGCCTGAATAAAGTCTGAAAGCTTTTTATCGTCACTCACTGACTGCTTTGACAAAAGATCATTAACAGCCTTTGCAATACCTTCCGCACTTTTATAGTCATATTCATCTGAATCACTCAAATAGATGGAATAATTGGAACTGCCGTACTTAAACTCAATCGTCTTTCCAACCAGGTTCTCTACATCATACGTTTTGTTAGCCATATCTGTAGCAAGCTTCCCTGTATTCAATTCCCCGCTGGAGACTTTATTCGAAGAAGACCACTTCGCATCCTCAGCCTTCTGCTTGATTCCCATAATGGTAATCGCGTCTGCGCCGCTTGCTGTCCCTGTAACAGACACATACTTGCTGTTCGCGCCGGAGGTCGTGATCTTATTCCTGCCCCAGAGCAGAGAACTGAACAGGTTGGTAGGAGAAGTCAATGTCTCCGTATATTTGCTGTGGAAATCAATCATAGTGCTGCTGATGGACTGGATTGCTTCCTGCTTCCATAGAATCTGCTGCTTCTTCTGCTCCTGCTTATTAATCTTACTTGTCGTGCCAAGAGTCATCCCCTTGATCAGTTCGTCTCTGTCCAGACCGCTGGCCAGTCCGCCGTAACCACGGATGCTCGTACTTGTTGAAGTGCTTAATGAACCTACTGATGACATATCAATCCTCTCCTTCTTCTCTTCATATTCTCCATGACCGCCCACCGGTATCATATTCCCGGAAATCTGGTGCGAAATGTCACAAATACACACTGATAAATTTTATTTTATTCTGTACTTATTTATCGGCATATAGTATACTTTAAATAATAGCGAAATGAGTTTTTTTACGAATGGAGGAATATATTTTGGCTACTATCATCGTACTCACCAATCAGAAAGGCGGCGTAGGCAAGACGACTACATCCACTGCTTTGGCGGCCGGCCTGGTTTCTTTTTACAATAAAAAAGTACTGGCGATCGATCTGGATCCGCAGGGGAATATGGGGTTCAGCCTTGGGCTTGACATCGAGGACGGGCGCACGATCCATGACGTGATGATCGGACGTACCTCCGCGCGGGAAGCGATCCAGACGACCGATTACTGCGACGTGATCACTTCGAATATCCTGCTGAGCAGCGCGGAGCTTGAATTTAATTTTTCAGACCGGGAGCTTTTGTTGAAAAATTCACTGGCGCCTGTTGCGGATGATTATGATTTTATCATCATTGACACTCCGCCGGCCCTGAATATTCTGACGGTAAATGCATATGCTATGGCAGATTATCTCATTATCCCCATGGCGCCGGAGATTTTGAGCCTTCTCGCCGTTACTCAGATCAAGGAGACCATTGATTCTGTCCGTGAAAGCCTGAACCCGCATCTGGACGTGCTGGGGATCCTTCTGACCAAGTACAACCCGCGTACCGTCCTGGCCCGTGAGGTCAAGGAGATGGCGGAAAATATTGCCGCACAGATTGGGACATGCGTATTTGACAGCCAGATCCGTTCCAGTGTGTCCGTCGCGGAAGCGCCTGCCCACGGCCTGAGCATATTTGACTATGCGCCCCGCGCGAAGCCCTCAGAAGACTATATGAATTTTATTAAGGAAATCAGGATCATGATGAGAACCAAAACACTCCAGGAGGTAAGATAAAATGGCCAGAAAAAGCAACAAGACCGCTCATGTTCTGAACCTGCTTGCAGGACACGACGCGGCAAAGGATGCGGACGATCAGGCATCTATAGAATCGGAGGCCTCCGGCGGTTCAGCAGCGCAGACAGCCTCCGGCAGCGCAGTTCCGCAGGCGGCTCAGGACGACGCTGCTTCCGGCAGTGCCCTTTCTCAGTCTGCCTCGGATGGTACGGCTCCTCAGGCAGTTTCCGGCAGGCAGTCCAGGCAGGCAGCTCCTCAGACAGCAGCCGGCAGACAATCCAGGCAGGTGGCTGCGGGCAGTGCGACTTCACAGAGAGCTTCCGGCAGGCAGGCCCGACAGCCGGGAGGATCAGCTACGGCTTCTGCCGCACCGGCTCCTGCTCCTGTCGTGTCTGCTCAGAATAATATCGCCGTGATCGACAAGACCGGGGATGATCCGGTAGCGGAACTCATTCAGCAAAAGTTATCCAGCGAATTTGAAAAGCAGATGCAGCAGTCTCAGCCGAAGGCATCCTCTGCGGAGGATATTACGCCTGTGTCTGAAATGGATGCAGGTTCCGCGGAAGATTCCGAATATCCTTCCGATGCACTTCCTCTTGCAGAGGCAGAGGAGATTTTTGATGATATTGATTTGGATGGATTGCTGCTTTCCGATGCCGAACCTATCGCTCCTGAGCCGGAACAGACTACCTCTGTAAATGAAATAAATGCAGATACCATTATTTTAGATGAAGATGCAGCAGAAGCTTTCGACGATATATCCGGGGCAGACTCTTTTACGGAGCAGGAAGATGAATCTCTGATCCTTTCGGCAGCAGAACCCCTTCCGGAGAGTACACTGGTTTCCCAGCCTGTTACTGTACAGGAAGCTGCTGTTTCCCCGCAGCCAGATCAGACGCCTGCCGCCGCGCCGGAGGCGACCCCGGTACAGGAAGCCACACCCATTTCGCAGTCGGCTTCTGAACCTGCTGTTTCAGCTCCCGCCCCCTTGCCGACGCCGGAACCGGAGCCCGAGCCGGAGCCTGATTTTGCCGCGATCAATGTTATGGAGCATATTGTAAGGGACAAGATCATTTATTTTATGCGCCAGTTTGACGTCTGCACATGCGACCGCTGTAAAGCAGATGTTACTGCGCTGACGCTCAATGGTTTGATGCCAAAATACATTGTCACCACGAAGGCGGCAGTTGACCCGCTTCTCAGTTATTACACAAACCGGCTGATTTCGGATGTCACTGTAGAGGCTACAAAATCCTGCATGATCGTAAAAGAAAATCCGAGGCATTAAGACTTCTGTTGTTGTCTTCTCATTACTGGAAATGCTGCTCCGAATACGGGAACATTGAAAAATCATAAGCTTCCTCACTGGCCTGCCCGTTGATTTTTAGGAATGAGATACCTTATGGCTTAGATCACTGCATCCATAACATCAGAAAGATGTCTGACTGGATGCGCTTAGTTTACTATTGAATCGGATATCCGTCAACTCAAGACACAGATTTATCACATTTATAGCTGCTATGTCACACCCCGGTCAATCACCACGCTGATTGGTCGGGAGGATGTGTATAGAAGTTAAAAAAGGCGCTGTCAGGAAATACCATTATTTCCCGTCAGTGCCTGATAGAATCAAATGTCCCCCGCCAATATCCACCGCGGATCCTTCGGCTTTTCTTCCGGTTTGCTGTCCGCAGCCGTAGTTGTACGCGTCACACCGCCGGCCGTATAGACTCTCCCGCACTCGGGACAGATGCCGGTCTGCATTGTAACGGACTGGCTGATCACACGCCGTCCCTCGCTCTGTGCTTTGGCACGCTCACGTACTACGTGCTCCAGCTCATGTCCGCGGACTGCTGATGCCGACTGATCCGGCGCAATGTGCGTCGGCGATTTGAAAGATACGCCCGGATCATCAGAACCGTCCTGGTACTTCCGTTCCTTACAGGTCTTGCACTCCGCTTCCCCGGAAGTTTTCTGCGCGCTTTCCGTACCCATTCCGGCAACCTTCGGCGCATCCTCCTCCGTTGCCGCAGCCGTGCTCTCCGCCTCTGATGAGGTTCCCGGCAGATCAACTCCTGCCGCACTTTTACCCGATGCCCACGGTGACCTCTGAACTCCGCCCGCATACTGCATACGCATGCGGACCGACAGCTCCGCCGGATCCATTCCTTTTCTCAGAAATGGTATCATATAATTGGTACTTCCGGAATTCCCCGGCTGAACCACGGAAATTCTATCTACCGGCTGAACCGGGCTTTCCGGATCCGCAGCTCTTCCGGCTGACACTGCAGCCACACCGGACACCTGCCCCGCAGCCGCTATACTGCTCGCACCGATCAAAGATGATACACCGCCGATTCTTCCTCCCGGAGCCGCTCCCGCTCCTGCCTGAACCTGCATATTCTGAGCGGATGCCCGTCCCCGGGCATAACCGCCCGTATACTGATAGCTGCTTACATACGGACTGAAAGAAACCGCCCCTACCATAACACACACCTCCCACAAAGTAATGCCATCCCGCTGTATCGCTCCGATCATCGGCATACTTTCTGTCCAAAGACAAAACCCTGCCGCAGACAGCGGAATGATATACAAATACCACCGCAGAGCAGCAAGGTTTTTCCTTAACAGCGCTTCTCAAATGACGCGCCTACATTTTTCACTTTTACAGGAATAAACCGATCACTGCCCCCATAAACAGCGCTTCTTATTCTTCCTCTTTGACACCCACAACGTTATCCCAGATGTCATTGACCTCTTCCACACATTCCATATAGATCTGTGCCAGTTCATTCGTATGAAGTCCCAGATCTTCCGCAAGACCCTTGATCTCACTCCACTCCGCACGCTCATAATGGAGGATGAGTTGATACAGCTTTCCTGCCATACCCTCCTGATAGATCAGAGCATCCTTCACTTCCTTGATGATCGGGATCTCGAACAGGATCTCCTCTATCGGCGCGTCGATCATATACTCCAGTGTAGAGAACATTCCCATCAGATACGCATCCGATGCCGTAATCTCGAACTTTCTCAGCTTCTTTACCAACGCGGACGCAAAATTCGCGCGCAGGAAAGAAGTCTTCAGCAGTTCTTCGGAGGAATTCTCTCCCTTATCTTCAAAGCTCAGCAGGTATACCCACTGCTTCAGCTGGCTGATCCCGACGCGGACAAGCGCCTGACGGATGGAGGTCGTCTCGTGATGCACCGCAAAGTAAGCGGAATTCGCCATCTTCAGCAGAGCATAGGACAGGGACGCGTCCCTGGCGATGATCTCCTCCAGCATCTCCACATCCGGCTCTTCCTTCGTAATCTCCATGATCAGCTGATACAGGTTCCCCTGCATAAAGTCCATCTTGCTGGCTTTTGTGGTCGTTGCGCTGGAGATAAAATTGCCCTCCACATAGTCTACCTGGAGTTCCTTTGCAAGTTCGTAGACTTCCTTTGTATTAACACCGGTAGCGACGATCTCTTTCTGGAAACCATGTGCCATATCGACAACATTTGCAACAGAACTCCTGTGATTGTCGTCCATATCCTCGGTCAGCTGTACCTTGATGTAGTCTACATACTCCAGCATACTGAAATACTTCGGTGTAAACTGGAAGTCATTGATCGCGAAATGATATCCCGCATCTTTATACTTACTGATCAGGATCGCAGCCAGAGAATGAATGACAATATTGTCCTCAATCTGGATCACGATCTTATCCTTATCAAATATTTTCGGCGTATTTCTGAACAGCAGCGCCGGGGTAAATGTCATAAACGTCTTTTTTTCCTTGAAGATCCGGTTCGAATTTTCTGAAAGAAAAGCAACCATGGCATTCGCCGCCACACTGTCCGTGCTTGAATTGTACAAGCTGTCCTGATCCTCCTGAATCCGCAGTTCATATCCAATAATCGTGTCGGTCTTCAGATCCTTGATCGCCTGTCTTACTACACAATTATCCATGCACTATATCTCCTTCCGCAGCAATAATTCGTCCATCACCTCGACCAGACGGCCAATCTCCGGTTTGGACAACTGCTCATCGGCGCCAAGCTGTTTTCCCTTGCGCCACATCTCTTCATTAATCAGTGATGAGAAGATGATAACCGGCATACTCTTCATCACTTCATCTTCTTTTACAAGCTTAGTCAGACGGTGTCCGTCCATCTCCGGCATCTCGATATCTGTGATCAGCAGAGCTGCCTTGTCATGGAAATCAGAATCATTTCTAATGAGATTCAGATAATCCCACGCTTCCCGTCCGTTATTAAAGTTCAGCAGATTTACATATCCTGCGCGCATCAAGGAATCCTTGATCATCTTCGTCAGCAGGATAGAATCCTCCGCAAGTATGATATGCTCATCCCTGATCTCCCTTTCGCCCAGCTTATCAATATCATCTACCTGAATACCGGTCTCCGGTGCGATCTCTGTAACGATCTTCTCAAAATCCAGGATTGTCACCAGTCTCCCGGAGCATGACGCAATACCGGTTGCCACGCCTTCCTCACCGTTAGAAAGCGTCTTATCCGGTTTCTGGATATCCTCCCATGAGATTCTGCTGATCCCCACAACCGTATGTACCCGGAACGCGATATTCATCTTATTAAAATTCGTAATGATAAACAGATCCCTGTCATTGGTATCTCCGCTCTGTCCGGTCAGGTACTGCGGAAGGTTGATCACCGTGAGCAGAATATCCCTGGGCTTGAAGATCCCTTCTACCGACGGATGGGAGTGAGGTACCGGTTTGACTTTGTCGGCCATCATAATCTCCCTTACCTTTGCCACATTGATCCCATACAATTCTCCGAATATGGTGAACTGCATTATCTCAATCTCATTTGTTCCTGATTCCAATAAAATCTCCGTATCAGCCATAAACACTCACTCCTTTGCATTCTATAATATATTTATCGGCGCACTCTGCGCTAAAATTAAGCGAATCGTATCCGTTCGTCCTCTATAAAAACTTCTCCGGTCTTCCGGCACAGCGGATGGACACCTGCCCGGTTCCCACGTCCAGCAGCATTGTTCTTGCATAATTGGCCCCCGTATCCTCTCCCTTGATACGCAGTCCTTCTGCCGCAAGAACCCGTTTCACCATCTGGGCGTTGCGGTCGCCAATGTTCCCCAACCCTCCCGGGCCCTTCATCTCAAACATCTTCGCGCCGCCTGCGATCTTGCACACCATCCGGCTCTTTGAAGCGCCAAAGGCCTGAAGCTTGCGCAAGGTCTCCGGAATCCCCGAATCCGCGAACTTGAATACATTTGTATCCGTTCCCTGTTTCTGCGGAAGCATGATATGAAGAAGGCCTCCAAGCTTGATCATGGGATCATAAAATGAGATCCCAATACAAGAACCCAGAGCATATGTGATCAGTATGCCCTCCTGCCTCGTAATCTTCATATCCGCAATTCCGACCGATACCTTCTTGATCATTCTGTCATTCACTCCACTCCTAGTTTTTTCATTAGAACATTTAATGATTTCACATCGGGCAGGAGCAGCATATTGCTGTTCAGTGCTTTTCCATCGATCTTAAATTCACCTGTGATCATCATGATCCTGTCCGAATGCTGTCCCATCACCGCGATCGGCACACTCAGGATACCGCCCAGCATATTCGCCGTAAACTGCGGTACAGACAGTTCTACTTCTACATTTGCCAGCGAAGACATTGCAGTGATATATGAAGAAATCACAATGTTCCCAATCTCAGTCAGGACGGATGAATCAATCTCATCCAGCTCCAGCATATCTACACCGCCCTTTCCAAGCATCCGCTGTACGATCTCGTCAGCAAATTCCTTGGTCAGGATAAACAGCATGACCCCCTCCAGCTCCCCTGACATCTCTACAAATATTGCCGCAACCAGTTCCTCCGGATCTCCAAGCAGGTTCAGAGCCGGATTGAATCCAAGCACCTTTACGGCCGGCATCGACATGTTTACTTTTGCATTCAGCATACTGGACAACGCGGTCGCCGCATTCCCCCCGCCGATGCTTCCAATCTCTTTCAGGATATCAAATTCCAACGCGCCCATTTCTTCATATTTACTTATCGCCATATGTCTACCTCGCTATCTTTCTTACTTTAAACATTACGACCGCAGTCCATTGATCGTGGTCATGACTTCATCCGAGGTCTGCACCATCTTTAACGCATAGGAATAGGCCCTCTGTGTCTCGATCATCCGCGAGATCTCCTCCGCCGTATCCACTCCGGACATCTCCAGAGTATGATCCACCAGCCTTGCGCCCCGGATCAGATACGGAAGCCCGTTCTTTGCTGTCGGCGTAAATTCATTGCTTCCGACGCTCTCCATTCCATCCAGGATGTCAAACCCATACACGCCGATCTCCCCGCTCAGTTCCCTTTCCGTCTGACCGGGCAAAATGTCGCCCACTGTAATCGGGTTCTGGTTCTGATCCAGGACCAGATTGCCGTTATCATTGACCAGATAAAACAGAGATCCCCGCTGCGACATGCTGAAATGTCCGTTCCTGGAGTAAGTCACCTCACCCGTAACAGGGCTCAGCAGCATGAAAAATCCATCATCCAATATCGTATAGTCAAATTCGCCGTCCGTGGTCATCGGTGCAGATGGGTCAAAATTCGTATTTGTCTTTTCGACAACGATCCCCACGCCGGCCTTCAGCGGGGTATCATCCCCTCTGTAGTTGTTCAGGTTATAATACATCAGATCCGAAAATACAGCTGACTTGGATTTATAACCATAGTTATTTACATTCGCAAAGTTGTTCGCTATGACATCCATCTTCTTCTGCTCTTCCATAGCGCCCCTTGCTGCCGTATAAAATGAAGTGTACATAGTCTCTCCTCTCTATGATCTTGCATAAACAGTCCGGCCAGATCCACGATATCCGCCAGGCGCAGCCGCAGTCATGGCCGTCCGGTTATCCCATCCTTATTACGATCAAGTCGGGCTGCCAAGTGTCGTCGCCCTGCTGATCAGCTGGTCGTACATCCTCAGAACCTGCGCCGACCCCTGCAGTACCCGCTGGCTGCTCATCATCGCTGTCATCTGCTCCGCCAGGTTCACATTAGAGTCTTCCAGGAACTTCTGCGTAACCACCGCATTGGAACCCACCGGGTTCGCACCGGTTGTAAACACCCCGCCGGTCACCTTGGTCAGCTCACCATAATCCGCAAAGTCCACAATATCCAGCGTTCCGAAATACCTTCCGTTATCTGCCGCAGTGATTCGGCCCTGGCTGTCAATGGTGATATCATCCGTGTCCACCTGGATCGGCCCGTTGGTTCCCATAACCCGGCCCATACCCGGCAGGATCAGGTAGCCCTGATTATTCAGGTTAAAAGAACCATTCCTTGTGTACACCTCTCCGTTTTCCGTCTCGATCACAAAAAATCCGTCTCCCGTCAGACCTACATCCAGCGGATAGCCGGTCTCCCGGATCCCTCCCTCGGTATAATCCGTGACTCTCTCATCGGCCACATTCATACGGGATACTGTGCCCACTTCCGTCCTTCCGTCCTGGTCATACCGATACAGCATCTCATCCCGGAACGTGCTCTCCATCATCCGGTCCATCTTATAACCCGGTGTAGAGACATTGGACATATTGTTACTGATAATATTCAGATTCCGGTTCTGCGTGATCATGTTCGATGCCAGATCATAAAATCCCTGAAACATATTCCTGCTCTCCTTTTCTTTTTATATAAACTTCTCCATATGCACCCTCAGCTTCTTGATCGCGTTCGAGTGGATCTGTGATACCCTGGGTTCACTCACCTGGAGCACATCCGCGATCTGACGCATATTCAGGTCATCGATATAATACAGCGAGATCACAAGCTGTTCATTTTCCTTCAGCTTCTTGATTCCTTCCGCCAGTACCTCCGTGATCTCCTTCTTGAGAAACTGATTCTCCGGCTGCTCGTTGGTCTCCACCTGGGGCAGCTTCATGCCGATCTCGTTGCCCTGCGCCTCCGCCAGAACCATATCCAGTGAAAGAATATTGAACAGGCTCGCCTTGCGCATGGTGTCCTGATATTTCTCCGGAGTAATGTTCAGATACTCCGTCACTTCCTGGATGGAAGGATAATACCCAAGTTTATTATATAACGTTGTGACCGCATCTTCAATATCTCTTGTGTTTTTTCTTGTACTTCTCGGCACCCAATCCTGCTTTCTGGCAAGATCAATGATCATTCCCTTGATCCTTTTTGAAATAAATGTCTCAAATTTCACATTTTTTTCAACGTCAAATTTGTCGATCGCAGACATTATGGCGATGACGCCCTCGCTGATGATATCGTCCACCTGCGAAAAACTCAGGTAAATATCCCTCATCTGCAGCGCAATGCTCTTCACAAGGTAGATATAGCGCATGACGATCTCCTGCTTGATCTCCAGGCTGCCGGTCTCTTTATACAATTGTAGAAGTTCTTCATTCGACTTATCCTTGTATTGCTCCTGCGTACCCATATTGTCCTGCTCCACTTCATTTATTTCAGTCCCGATCCACCTGCAGCGAGATATTTCCTACCGCCTGGATCTGAATGTTATTGCTGATCTCATTAAACGACAGCACAAACATATCCGGGAAAAACTGCTCTATCAAATGATAGAAATGAATCCTCACTACCTGGCTGGTAAGAACGATCGGAGCCTGCCCAAGCTCCTGGAATTTTTTCACCTCTTCGGAAAGCTGTGTGATCACGCTCTGCATTACATCCGGGCTGAGCGCAAGATAAAGGCCGTGATCCCCGTTTGTCAGGCTGGTGATGATATTCTTTTCCAGATCCGCGTCCAGCGTCACCACCTTCATGCTGCCGCCCTCGCAGAACTTTCTTGTAATTGTCCTCTTCAATGCTACACGGATATTCTCCGTGATCGTATCCAGATCCTTCACTGTCATGGCAGAATCCACGATCGTCTCGATGATCGTCTCCAGATCCTTGATCGGAATGCCCTCCTTGAGCAGATTCGTCAGGATCTTCTGGAAGCCACCGTAGGAGATCACTGCCGGGATCGCTTCCTCCACGAGCTCCGGCGACTGATTCTTCAGATTCTCCACCAGGCGGACCACCTCCTGCCGGTTCAGCAGTTCGTGGGCATGCTTCTTCACGGTCTCTGACAGATGCGTCAGCATAACAGAAAGCGGATCGATAACGGTATATCCGTAGATCTCCGCCATCTCCCTTTTATCCATGGTGATCCATTTACTGGGGATACCATATGCAGGCTCAATGGTATCAATACCGTCAATTTCCTTTTCCAGATTCGGCGGCTCCAAAGCCAGATAATAATCGATCAGAATCTCGCCCTTGGCTACCTCTTCGCCCTTGATCTTGATCACATACTGGTTCGTATTCAGATAAGAGCTGTCACGCAGCCGGATCGAAGGAATGACCAGGCCCATTTCCTGGGCATACTGCCGCCGGAAGATCACGATACGGTCGATCATCTTGCCGCCGCTGGCCTCATCCACAAGGGGAATCAGGCTGTATCCAAATTCCATCTCGATAGGTTCCACATTGATCAGAGAGTAAACCGTATTGATATCCTTGAAGCTCTCTTCCTCGGCCATCATCTCCTCTTCCAGAGACGGGCCCGCTCCTTCCATACCGCCTGTACCGCCCATGCCTGACATAACGCCTGCGGCTCCTACCATAACAGGTTCGCCCATTTCTTCCATGCGTCTCAGCAGATAATATCCGCCGAGCAGCATGCCCAGAGCGATCACCGCGAGCTGAAACTTGGGCATCCCCGGAACCGCGATCAGGATCGCCAGTACGCCTCCGGCGATCATGATTGCCCTCGGCTGTGCCTTAAACTGTCCAAGTACTTCTATATTCAAGCTGTCCTCGGCAACCGCACGGGTTACGATCATACCCGTTGCCGTGGATATC
The DNA here is from genome assembly GCA_910575475.1 of Lachnospiraceae bacterium. Classification (GTDB taxonomy): domain Bacteria; phylum Bacillota; class Clostridia; order Lachnospirales; family Lachnospiraceae; genus Schaedlerella. The sequence goes on from CAJTGD010000002.1 coordinate 63,693, forward strand.
AGAAGGGCCGGGATCTGTCCTACCAGACCGTCACCGATCGTAGCGATGGAATAGACCGAGAGCACCTCTGTAAAGGTCATTCCGCCCTGCACCATACCGATGATACAGCCTCCCAGGAAGTTGATCGCCGTCGTCACGAGGGACAGCGTCGCATCTCCCTTTACGATCTTCGTGGCGCCGTCCATGGCCCCGTAAAAATCTGCTTCCTTCTGGATCTTATAACGTCTTGCTTTCGCCTCCTGCTCGTCGATCAGCCCACTTCCCAGATCGGCATCGATCGCCATCTGCTTACCGGGCATCGCATCCAGGGTAAATCTTGCCGCAACCTCAGCGACACGCTCGGCGCCCTTATTGATAACAAGGAACTGGACCAATACGATGATCAGGAAGATAACAACTCCGACAACCGCATTTCCCTGCAGCACGAAATTACCCATAGCCCCGATGACGGAGCCGGCGGAACCACCGTTGCTTAGGATACTTCTTGTAGTTGATACATTAATACCGATCCGATATAAAGTTGTGATCAGAAGCAGTGAAGGGAAAATGGAAAATTCCAGTGCCTCTTTGATATTCATACTGATCAGCAGTACGATCAGTCCTACGGATATATTCAGAATAATCATAACGTCCAGGAAAAACGGACTTATCGGTATGATCAACAGCAGTACGATCATGACTACGATCAATGATACCGCATTATTTAATATATTCTTAATATTAGTCATCTTCTACACCATCTTCTGGGTCCTTTATACCAGTTTACTTCAATTTATTATTCAAGCGGAAGATCTCAACCAGGATCTCCGCAACAACTCCGTAATATTCCGCCGGAATCTCACTGTTCAGCGGAGTGGAAGCATACAGCCCCCGTGCAAGAGGCTTATTCTCCAGGATCCTGACCCCATGCTGCTCCCCGACCTCCACAATCTTGAGAGCGATATGGTCCTGCCCCTTCGCGATCACGATCGGAGCATTATCCCGGTTAATGTCATATTTCAGGGCTACTGCGAAATGGGTCGGGTTACGGATGATCACATCCGCGTCCGGCACCGCCTGCATCATCCTGCTCCTTGCCATACTCTGCTGGATGCTCCGGATCTTGCCCTTGACCTTGGGATCTCCTTCTGTCTGCTTAAACTCTTCCTTGACCTCTTCTTTGGTCATCTTCATGTCCTTCTCAAAGGACCAGCGCTGATAGAACAGATCAAACCCCGCAATGGCAATAAATACCATGCCGACCTGCAGGACCATGTTAAAGATCTTTTTCAGCACATAGACACCGGACGCCGTCACGGACGTATCCATCATCTGTGCAATGACTATGATCTGGTCCTTCAGGATATTATAGAGGACCACACCCAAAATCAGGATCTTTACCGAAGCCTTCAAAAGCTCGATCACCTGCTTCAGGGAAAACATATTCTTAATCCCTTTCAGCGGATTCAGCTTACTGAGTTTAAACTTCAGCGGATCCCAGGTAAACAAAAATCTGGTCTGAACCCCTGTACCCAGTACCGCAAATGCAATACTGAGCAGCCCCAGCGGGAACACGCATTCCGCTATGACCACAACCGCTTTCCAGCCCACCTGCTGCTGGTTTGCCAGGGACATTTCATCCATCCCGCCTACTGCGGAGATCTGAAATACCATTGCATCCTCCAGCGATTCATAGATCAGCGGGAACAGCAGCCGAAGGCAGCAGAAGATTCCGATAAGGGAGACGACTGTGACTACATCCTTACTCATTGCCACATGTCCCTTTTTACGCTCGTCTCTGCGCTTTTTCGGTGTGGCCCGTTCGGTTTTTTCCTGTCCGCCCTGGTCAGCCAAAGGTTCTCACATCCTTTCTATATTTACACGTTTACACAAAAGTCAGTATGCCCTGGACCGACTTCATCATGATCGACATGATCTTGTTCAGATATTCTCCGATCGGGGAAAACATCAGAAACAGAAGTCCCAGTCCGACAACCAGTTTCATCTGGATATTGATGACGAAAATACTGATCTGGGGCACTACCTTATTCAGGATCCCGACCCCGACCTCGATCAGAAATTCCGCCGCGATCATGGGAACCGAGAACCGGATCCCCAGCTCTACACACTCCAGGAATATCTCAATCATCCGGACCGCAATGTCCTGGGTGATCAGGATCCCTCCGTAGGGAACGATCTCCGCGGACGTCATCATGATCTTCATCAGCGCGAGATGTCCGTCCACCGCGAAAATTATGGTCCTCATAAAAGAGGTCATCATGAGTAAAAGTGACGGCAGAAGTGAAATGATCGTCAACATCAACAATATGTCTAATGTAGGCACCTGCTCGCCGTTCACATTTATCAGTGAATCATACACTAATCCTTACCTCCTCTTTTGCCCAGGTCATTCAGCTTGCCCAGCATCTTTCTGAAATCCATCGGCTGAGAGCCTCCGCCTTCCTCCTCAGGAGCCAGCGGAAAGAGCTCCTCATCCTTCACCTCAGACAGGATGCTGATCTGCCCTGCGGTCACCCCTACGAGCAGATACTTTCCCCCTACCTGTACCACCGCGATATACCGATCCTGCCCCAGCGCAAGCTGGTCGATCAGACGCATATAACGGGAATTGCTGCCTTTACTTATTCCCCGGCCCACATACTTGCTGGCTAGATAGCTTAAGTAAATAATACATGCCACTATGACAAATGTGGCGAAGATCCTCCACATATAATCCTACCTCAACTCTGATGCCGCAGCGCCTATCCCACATCAGATACCTTTCTTAGAAATCAGGAAGACGCCTTACTCCAATGCCGCCAGGTTCACCTTCATGATCTCTGTGATCCGGATACCAAAATTATCCTCCACAACCACCACATCGCCTCTGGCAATGCACTGGCCATTGACAAACAGATCCACCTGCTCTCCTGCCAACTTGTCCAGAACAACCAATGAACCTTTAGTGAAATCAAGGATATCCTTCACAAGCTTCCTCGTCCTGCCGATCTCCACCGAGATCTCCAGAGGAACGCTCATGATCAGCTCCATGTTCTCTTCCTGCACGCCTTCCAGCACAATGCCGTTGTCTGCCTTCAGCTTCTGCTGCTGCGGCGACTGCACATGGATCATCTTCGGCTCTGCCGGGGCCGGCTTCTCTGCGGCCTTCTCCATCATCTGCTGCATCTGCTGCATCATCTGCTGCATCATCTGCATCTGCATCATGGCCACATCCGGGCTCACTGCCGCCTGCATCATCTGCGGCGCCGGCGCCATGCCTGCCGTTCCCTGCATCATATTAGCCGCTCCCATATCTACCGGCTGCGTTGCAGGCATACCCGGTGCTGCAGGTGCTGCTGGAGCTGGCACGGGCGCAGGTTCTTCACCAAGGCCGCCTGCAAGCATCTTCTCGATCTCTTCCTGGGAAAGCGTTCCGCCTCCCCCGGACGGTGCGGGCGCAGGCGCTGGTGCAGGTGCAGGTTCTGCATCTGCACCACCGGCAAGCAGCCTCTCAATCTCTTCCTGGGAAAGCGTCCCGCCGCCTCCTCCGGAAGAAACAGGCTCCGGTGCCGCCGGTGCGGGTGCGGGCATCTCTTCCTGCATGGAGCTGATATCAATGATCGCGTCCTCCGGAAGGAACCCTTCCACAAGGCTCTTCGCCAGATTCATAGGCATTACATTGAAGAACTCACTCTCCAGCTTCTCCGCGATCTGCAGAGTAAATCCGACCACAACCTTCGGCTGGTCGTCTACAAAATATTTATCAATAAATTCCTGCTCATTGGCAACCTCAAACGAAATCGGGGTCGAGATATTGACCATCTTCCCCAGAAATTCAGACAATGCCGTCGCCGAGGATCCCATCATCTGGTTCATGACCTCGCAGACCACGCTGACGTTGATCTCGTCCAGTTCGAAATCTTCATCGGCGATCTCCATGCCCATGACCATCTCTACGATGACCTTCACATCGTGCCGCTTGAGCAGCATAACGTTCTTGCCTTCCAGACCGGCGACATAAGTAATCTCAACGCCGACAGCGGGCTCTACTTCGCCCATCTCGAATTCTTCTTTTTTGACGACGTTCACGACAGGCGTTGTGATATCTACCCTGGCATTCAGCATTGTAGAAACTGCCGTAGCAGATGCGCCAAGGCTGATATTCAGTATTTCGCCTATCGCGTCTATTTCCATTTTGCTAAAGCACTCCAAACTCATACTAACGCTACTCTCCTTTCGATGATATCCCCCTCATACTATTTTCCGATATCCAATGCACGCATCGCCATCGTCTTCATCGCATTGAATGCCGTAATATTTGCTTCATAAGACCGGGTCGCGGACATGGCATCCACTGTCTCCTTCACCGGATCCACATTCGGCATCATGACATAGCCCTGTTCATCAGCATCCGGATGGTCGGGGTTATAGACCGGGTACAGGTCTCTCTGGTCTTCTACGATCTCAGTCACCCGTACGCCGCCCTTGGTAGCGTTCTTGTTCAAAAGGCTGTTGAATCTGGAACGAAAAGAACCGGAAGCCGCAGCATTCCTGGAAGATGTCACGTTCGTAGACGGAATCTCCTGGAATACGACCATCTTTCTCCGGTATGGACCATCGCCGCTCTCCGTGCGGGTCGAATTGGTATTCGCAAGATTCTGGGAAGCGATGTCAAGTCTCTGCCTCTCAGCCGTCAGCGCCGAAGCACTGATATCAAATGAACTTAAAAAAGACATATTGCACCTCCCGCTTAGCCGAGAATCTTCTTCACAGTTGACAAAATACGCTCCGGCTTAAAGGGTTTTACAATAAAGTCCTTCGCGCCGGACTTGATGGAATCCATAACCATCGCTTCCTGGCCCATGGCGGAACACATCACGATCGTCGCTCCGGGATCCATTCCCTTGATCTCCTTCAAAGTCTCCAGACCGTCCTTGTTCGGCATGGTAATGTCCATGAATACAAGATCCGGCTTCTCCGCTGAATAAACCTCCACAGCCTTCGCGCCGTCTTCCGCCTCAACCAGATCCGTATAGCCCGCCTGGGTAAGGGTATTCTTTAACATCATCCTCATAAATGCAGCGTCATCTACTAACATTATTTTTGCCATTTTCCTATACCTCTCTTTTTTTCAATATTATACTTATTGTAATTTATATACACAGATATTTCAACAGATTTATCTGGTAAATAATGCAGTAATCCATGGCTTTATACCGCTACATCTTCTTTATTTTCAATAATGCGGTCTTCAATCTTTACTGCGACATTCTTGTTATGTACGCCAAGCTGCCCATTGAACCATGGCTGTCCCTCGATAAACAGGGAAACCAGTGAATCCTGCGGCTTGTTCAGGTCGATCACGTCTCCCACGTGGAGATTGTATACATCATCCAGGTTCAGCTTTGCAACGCCAAGCTGTGCCATAACGTCCATCGTGGACTCCCGGATGCTGTCCATGATCTCTTCCCTGTTGCTCCGGACATTCTCACTCTTCTTCGCGATATGCTTCGTCTTGTCGATGATATCGAAGATATTGCTCAAAAGCGTACCCGGAATACAGATATTCATCGTCCCCGCGATATCCCCAAGCGTGATGCTCAGCATGATGATAACAACCGTCTCATCCACGCTGATGCCCTGGAACATACTCGGGTTCTCCTCAATATGCTCAAACTGCGTATTCAGCGAAATGTGAGTCCCCCACACATCCGTGTTGATCGCCACCAGATACTTGATGATCTTCTCATACAATGCAAGCTCTATATCTGTATAAGTATAAGATATATCGATGGACCTGTCAAATCCAAGTCCTCCCAGCATACGGTCGATCATCGCCGTCATCAGCGTGGGCGCTATATGGAAAAGTACGGGCGGGTTGGTGGAATTGTCCGGAAGCTCCACTTCAGCCACAGTCAGTACATCCGTCTCATTCAGTGCGTTTCCAAATTCGTAATAGCGCTGCTCCTCGATCCCGACCACCTCAACCTCGCTCACCAGACGGAACAGACCGTTGATCTGCGATGTTGCGATCCTGGAGTAATTATCATAGATGCTGCGGAGCATTTTCAGCTTGTCTTTTGTATACTTTTTCGGACTATAGAAGTCGTATTTTCTGTATTCCTGCTTTGGCTTCTTCTCAGGCTCCGGCGCCTTCGCTTCCGCTTCGGCATTTTGCATTGAATTCAGCAGCGCGTCTATTTGACTTTGTGATAATACATCTGCCATCCCAAACCCCTACTTTCATTATATGTTATCGTGCTCAGCTGTATGGAGCACCGTCCGTCACTGCGCTGGTCTGTTCATCTCCGCGTAGTACTCTTCCAGACTCCTCTCCACGGTATCCGACTTGGTGATCAGCATCTCTACCCTTCGGTTCCTTGCCCGGTTCTCCTCCGTGTCAAACGGAGCGATGGGACGGAACTGTCCGTATGAGGTTGCTACCAGCTTATCCGGCGATACCGTTGTCCGCTGCTGAATATATGCCGTAACCCGGGCCGCCCTCTCCGCAGAGAGTACACGGTCTGATTCCGGCTCATTCGGAACATTTGGATCTGCCTGTGTGGTGTGTCCCAGAATCTGGATCTCCTTTATGGAATCCGATACCCCTGAGATGATCGTCGCAAACTGATCCAGGATCCCTTTTCCTTCATCTCTTATGATAGAACTGTCCCCGGCGAAAAATACATTATCGCGGAATGTGACAAATGTATATCCATCGCCTTTGTACAGATCCACCTCTCCTTCCAGCCCGGCCTCCTCCAGAGCCTTTCTCAGGCTTTCGTAAAGGGAGTCGAACTCATCCTCATCCAACGAGCCGTCCTCTACGTGGTTGGGAACCTCATCCGTAGCCTCCGGTACGTTGTCTATGGCGATCTGTGAGACTTCCACCGCGTTTGGGTTGAAGCTTTTTACGACCTGTACCCACTTTGCCTGGTCTACGGTAGAGATGGAGTACAGGAGCACGAAAAAGCACAGCAATAGTGTAACCAGGTCACCGTATGTATCCATCCAGTTCGCGCCGCCGCTGGCTGATTTATTCCTCTTCTTCATATTCTCCTCCTGTTGCCTGCCGCATATCCGGATGCCTCACAGCCGTACATGCACAGTCAGTCGTCTGTCATTATTCCGCATCAGCCTTTCCGCCGCCGCCCGCTGAATCCAGAAGCTTACCGCGTCCCTTCTGGGCAACGTATGTAACCAGCTTCTCCTTCAGGAACTTCGGATTGTCTCCTGACTGGATCGCGAGGATACCTTCGATCATGATCTGCTTATACAGAAGCTCCTCTTCGTTTCTGACCGTCAGCTTATTTGCAATAGGTGAGAAAAGTACGTTTGCAAGGATACAGCCGTAGAACGTGGTGATCAATGCTGTCGCCATGGCAGGACCGATGGAGGATGCTCCTCCGGAATCAATGTCCATCTCCTTGAGCATGTTAACCAGTCCGACCAGGGTACCGATCATACCGAATGCCGGTGAAAATGCGGAAGCCTTGTTGAACAGGTTGATGCCTTCCTCATGCCGCGCGGACATGGCGTCTACTTCATTTTCCAGGAGCGCCCGGACCTCCTCTGGTTCCGTGGCATCCACAATGAGCATGATGCCCTGCTTGAAAAACGGGTCGTCGATCTCATTGGCCTTTTCTTCCAGTGCCAGCAGGCCGTTCTTTCTGGCAAGCTGTGCCATCTCCTCCAGGGTGTCCACCAGAAAACCGATGTTATAGCGGTTGCCCTGGATCAGGAGCACCAGCATCTTAGGAATGGTTGCCAGCGTCTTCAGCGGGTAGCTGGCAACGACCGCACAGATCGCGCCGCCGACTACGATCGCCAAACTCGCCGGATCCCAGAAGTTCCCCAGCTTTGTCGGATTGATACCGACAAATACGATCAATACCGCACTTACGACTATACCTAAAATTGTTGTTATATCCATATTCTCTTCACCGCCCTTACCTTTTTATCTGTCCGTATGGAAACTATGAATCTTTTGGTTATACGCAATCGTTTTTTCAATGATCTCCTCGGCGCTCTCCTTCACGATAAAGAACTTTCCGTTCATCATGATCACCTTCGATTCCGGTATCAGCTCCACCGATTCGATCTGATCGCAGTTCAGCACGATCTTATTGTCATTTAATTTGGTCAGCATTATCATATCATATTCCCTCTTTTTTTTCAAACACAGCCGGGAATCCGCCCGGAAACCTTAACCGCGTTTTTACCTCCTCTATATAAATTAACAGTAGACCGCCTGAAATGCGGAACTGTAAAAATGGTTCTGCCGCATGATGGATCATGCGGGCAATCTGCTTACAATTCCTTTGTACAACTGCATTGTAGATTGTCATTGTTGTTACAGACAGTACATCAGGCGGGAATCTGCCATGAGCTGCCTGTTGCCGTTCACAGCAGATTCCCAGCGATATTTATAAGGATATGCAAATATAAAGTTTCTATGTTATGTTCTTTATAGAATGCTTATGCTATTTGCTCAGTTCCTTTTAAGCTTAACGCTTCATGTTGACAAGTTCCTGGAGCATCTCATCCGTTACGGTGATGATCTTCGAGTTCGCCTGGAAACCACGCTGGGTGGTAATGATGTTGGAAAACTCGTTGGCAAGGTCTACATTGGCCATCTCCAGGTAGCTGCCCTTGATGATTCCGATCGGCTGAGCGCCCGCTTCCTCATGAGTGACTGCACCGGCATTTTCACCGATGGTATAGTAATATCCATTTGTCTTTTCCAGACCATTCGGATTCTCTACTGCTACCAGTGCAACCTTTCCAAGTACGATGGCACGGTTCTGCTTATCTACACCTGTCACAGTTCCGTTCTCTGTGATGCGGTAGCTGGTAAGCTCATACGGCAGGCCGGTTACCGGGTCTGTCGGAATCTGAATTGTAGACAACTGATCCGAATATACTGCGGGGACGCCAGGCTGCCAAGTGGTTCCAGGCGTATCTTCACTTGTTGCGCTCAGGGTACCAATACCGTCAACATCTTGCATGGAGTTGACCCCTGTATTAACCGAAGTCACTGTGAGACTCACGGTCCAGTCATACCCACCAGTAGCATTCGCTGTTCTACTATCTATATTATTAAAATCGATTTTAACTTTTGCATAAGTCTCAGGCACTAATGGATTCGGCTGTGGATTTGCAGTTGTATCTTGATTATTCGTATTAGACACATACTTTATCCATTCCTGTACAGCCTCCTGTATATCACTTTCACTTTGTACATTTCCTGATAAGTCTACAGCTATCCCGTTAATATCAATTTTTGTTGGCTTTGTAGGTCTGGTAGCATCACCAAAAGTCAAATTAATCGGAACCTCTGCATACTTCTTAGATGCCGCCGTAGCCGGCTGTTCCGGTGTGCCTGTTCCTTCCTGCACTGCATATCCATATACATAGCTTCTCTGGTCATCTACCAGATATCCGTTTTCATCCACACTGAAGATACCGACTCTGGACAGGTACAGTCCGGAATCTGCTACATTGTTGAAGCTTCCATTTACCATACCGCCTACCAGGAAAAATCCCGTTCCATCGATCATACAGTCCATCTCTCTGGATGACGGAGACGGCGCTCCTGTTTCGAATACATTTGAGATAGATGATAACTGGGAACCGTAACCTACCTGAGACGCATTACGTCCGCCGGATGCCCCTGCCAACACGCTACCACCGCTACTGTTGATCGAATTGGTATACATAGAATCCTTAAAGTTGTAGCTGTAGCTCTTAAATCCCCATGTATTTACATTGGCGATATTATTACCGATTACGTCCATCTTAGACTGATGTGCTCTGAGTCCTGCGACTCCTGCTATCATTGATCTGACCATTTTATTTTTCTTCCTTTCTTTTTCTATACAACCCTCTTAGGAACCGTAAAAATGAATCTCCGCCAGTTCCTTACCGTACTTCGGCATGCCCTCTCCGCCTTGGAAGCTGTCACCGCAGCTTCCGGGAGGGAGCACGCCTGTACCTGCGAGTCACGCAGATACGAAACCTCCACAAATGGTCCGGCTTACATAAGTACGGCGCTGTCAATATTTGTAAAGATATTTTCTTTCATTTCCGTTCCAGACATCGTCGTTACGACTACGTTGTTCGGGACATTTACAATAAAGGCACCGCTCTCTCCGATGATGACTACATCCCTGGCTCCTTTTGCCCGGGCCTTCTGAACGGCCTGATTGAGTTCATTGAGAAGATTGTCTGTCATATCAATGCCGCGCTCCTGTACTCTCCGCGCCGCATGCTTCGAAAACTGAACGGATTGCGCCTTTTGTGCCTCCTGCTGCAGAAGATCCGCAAACTGCACGCCCGAAGTAGCATCTGCCGTCTTCTGAAGCTGTAACGAAGCGGATTGAAGCTTCAGCGCACCGGCATTCGTAATCTGACTGATCTGACTGACCGGAGGAATCTGATTAATTTTGTTTTCCATTCTATGCACCGCCTTCATCTCTCACCTGCAAATGCTCTGCTACTTAGAATCCTGCGTCTCGTCGCCTGTCCCCTCTGTCTTATCCGTGGTATCTGTCTTGTCGGAATCGGTCTTATCGTCTGTCTTGTCATTCATGTCTACCGTCGGTACGTCCCCGATCGCCATAACATCCGACAGCTCATATTTCTTGCCGTCCACAAAGATGGAGGTTGCTCCTGTCAGGTCTACTCCTGTCACAGTCCCCTTCGTTGTTTTGATCTTTCCGTCCTCATCCTTGCCGGTTACGACTGTAACCTCTCTGCCGAGGAGCCCGGTGGAATATGTGGTCAATGTCACGGAAGACAAGTTATTGATTACAGTTGAAAAGTTCGAAATCGCCGTTGCCATAGAGTTCATGGTACTCATACTTGACATCTGGGTGATCTGCTCCATCATTGCCGCGTTGTCCATGGGATTGGACATGTCCTGATATCTCAGCTCCGCGGCAATCAGCGTCCAGAAATCCTCTGTGCTGAGTGTGGAATTATCAGATTTTGCTCCTGCCTGCGTCGCAAGACTTGCATTATACAATCCGCTTGCCACATCACTGTCCAAATTTACTGCCATATGTTCTCTATCTCCTTTCCCTAATTTACACTGTGAGTCCCAAGCGGAGCTTCTGTAAGAACTGTTCGGGATCGTCAGCTTCCTGCTTCTGATGGTTTTCCTTCTTCTGCTCCCGTTCGTCCTGCCTGCCCTGCTGGTTCTCGTCGCTGTTCCGGTTTAAATAGTCGGCTTCCTGCTTCTCTACAATGATCTTCGTCTCGCCGCCGAGGTTCTTATCGATGATCACGCCAATCTCTCGCGCGCGGTCGCCCAGCACTTCCAGCGCTTTCTTTTCCGTACAGAAGATGGATACGGTTGCCTGGCCGTCCTGATACTGGATCTTGACCGCAATCTTGCCCAGGTTCGCCGGCTCAATCTCGATCTCAAAGGAATCCACGCCTTCCTGCATCTTTCCAAGGATCTGGTCTGTCAGCTTGTCGGGCAGTTCTTCCGGCTGTGCCACATGGACCTTCGTCACTTCCTGAGGGATCTCCTCCTGAATGTTCCGGACAGGCGCCTGCGCTACCGGCGCTGCAGCGGACTGTTCCGCATGGGTATCATCTGCCTGAGACTGGGTTTCCTCTCCTGCGGACTGGGTTTTCACCGTTTCCTTACGGATCGGAGCCGTATCTACGGTCTCAGCAGCCTCCGTTTGAACTTCCGGCGCTTTTACCTGAACGGTTTCCTCCGCCTTTACCTCAGATTGGAAATTCGACGCGGCCACATTCTGCTCCGGCTGTACATTGGCCTGTTCTGTCATTCCATCAGCGATCAGCTCTCCCGCCGCTGTCGGATCTACTGCCGTCACTTCTGCGTCTGCCTGAACTACCTCCGGCACTTCAATAACTACCTCCGGCTCGGTCGTCAGGACCTCCGGGCGCATTCCCTGGCCCATCTGGTATGCCGCAAGCAGACCTCTTGCCTGGCTGTCGTCTGTGCTGACTGTCCCCTCCGCGGTGTCCTCTTTGGTGTCTTTTGTGTCGGTGTCCTCGCCATCCTCAGGCTTTTTGGTTTCCCCGGTTTTCTCCGGCTTGTTGTCCTTGGACACTTCCTGCGCTGTGCTGTCCTGGCTGCCGTCCTGCTTGCCTTCGAGCAGCTTCTTGAACTGTTCTGACTGGGCCTTTTGGGTTGACGCACCGGCTGTCTTACCGCTGTCCGGCACCTGGAAACCGATATCCATTGCCTTCACATTTACATTCACCATTGGTTTTTCCTCCTTTCTGCCTCGATCCGGAATCTCCCGCCAGTGACGGGCTTCCGTGATCGGAAATATTTTATATGGTAACTGTATTAAATACAGGGTTACCCTTATTCCATGCGGCCGGGCGTGTCATGCCGCGGATACGGCAGCTCCCGGCTGTCTCTTCTTAAATGCAGACATGGCAATAAGTGATCATCCGTTCAGCCTTGCCATAGCGTCCCTTGTGGTCACAAATTCCTCAATCAATCGTTCATCCTGTTTTAGTACTTCCTTATCGTATTCAAACCGCTTCCGTTCTTTTAATTTATCAATGGAAGAGGTCTCCTTCTTTGCCTCCACGACTTCGTTCCGTTTGATCTCCTCCTGCTCCCGCAGTCGTGCGAGCTGTTCCTGCTTTCTGCGGATCTTCAGGCGCAGTGAGTCGAAGTAATTTTCATAGGTATGCATCTCGTTGATCTTCATACCGTTTATTTTATTCTGCTGAAACTCGGCGGCACGCAGGCTGTACTCGTGTTCCAGTTCATCAATTGCGTTTTCACATTCCCTGATCTTCGCCAATATCCTGGCGTGCTCCCCTTTCAGGCTGTCCAGTACCTGCTCTTTATAACGGAGTACCGTGTCCAATGGGAAAAAGAATTTTTTCATCTTCGTGCGTCCTCGCTTTGATTATTCGCGGTCCGTATGCGGCCGCCTGGCATATCTACTGCAGGATCCGCCGCATGATCCGCAGCGATTCCTCAACTGAAAAGCTTTCGTCTGTCTTCTGCATTAAGAATTCATTGACCTTATCGATCTTGGAAATGGCAACGTCCAGTTTGGGGTTAGTTCCCGCCTTGTACGCGCCAATGGAGATCAGATCCTCATTTTTTGTATACAGGCTCAGGATATCCCGAAGCCTTGCCGCCGCGTCCTTGTGCTCCTGGGGTACGATGCTGGACATCAAACGTGAGATGCTCGCGTTGATGTCAATGGCCGGGAAATGGTTCTCATTGGCCAGCTTCCTGGTCAGCACGATATGTCCGTCCAGGATGCCTCGTACCGTATCGGATATGGGTTCGTTGGTATCGTCCCCTTCTACCAGTACGGTGTAAACCCCAGTGATGGAGCCCTTTTCGAAGTTTCCGCTGCGCTCTAAGAGCTTGGGAAATTCCGCATAGATGGACGGGGTATACCCTCTCGCCACAGGCGGCTCTCCTGTGGCAAGCCCGATCTCGCGCTGTGCCATGGCGAAACGGGTGAGGGAGTCCATCATCAGCAGGACGTCCTTCCCCTGGTCTTTGAAGTATTCGGCAATGGTGGTGGCTACCAGGGGACACTTGACACGGAGCATGGCGGGCTGATCTGAGGTAGCTACGACGACCACGCTCCTCTTCATCCCTTCCGGGCCCAGGTCATTTTCCACAAATTCGCGAACCTCACGGCCCCGCTCTCCTACCAGCGCAATGACGTTGATGTCTGCCTTGACGTTCTTCGCGATCATGCCGAGCAAAGTGCTCTTGCCCACGCCGCTCCCCGCGAAGATGCCGATACGCTGGCCTTTGCCGATGGTATTCATGCCGTCGATCGCCTTGACGCCGAACTCCAGCGGTTCGGAAATAGGCGGCCGGGACATGGGATTAATAAATGCATTTTCTACATAATAGTATCTGGATGAGGGCAGCGGCCCCCGGTCATCCATAGGGTTGCCCGTAGCGTCTATGATACGCCCCCGAAGACATTCTCCTACCGGGATCTTGAGACGCTTTCTTGTGTTGCGGACAAAGCTGCCTGCCGAAACGCCGCTCAGGTTCTCATATGCCATGAGCTGCATCTTATCTTCCCGGAAGCCAACGACCTCCACCGGAATCTGCCTGTGCTTCTCCTCATTGTAGATCATGGCGATATCACCGATGCTGGCGCGGTTTCCGGAGGATTCCATAGACATGCCGATCACATTTTCAATTTTTCCTATGTAGCTGACTGTCTCTGCTTTCTGGATCAGCTCCGGCAGCTTCGAAAACACTCGCGTTCACCTCGGTTTCTATTACAATATGCGTTATCCCCTTACATTGTTCAGGATATCTTTGATATTTTCAAGCTGTGTGCTCACGCTGGCATCTATGATCTCGTCGGGAAGCTCAATAATGCAGGTTCCCTCCTCGCCGTTGTCCATGGTGATGATCTTGATGTTGTCGGACAGCTTGGACATGGCGTCCAGAAATTCCGTATCCACATCCATGGATATGCCGGTGTCGCACTTAGTTATGTATATTTTTGCCCATTGCTTCTTGGTGATCTTGTCGGTGGCCGCAAGGATCATGCGCTTCACAATATCCCCGCTGGACTGCAGGCTGGTCTGGATGATCTTCTCCGCCACTGCCAGTGAGATCCTTTTCAGGTCGTCTACATACTGCTCCAGAAGCTTTGTTTTTTCTATCGAAACGCTTTGTATCACGTCCGCAGCGTTGGTCTGCAGCTGGCGGATCTCCTGATCCAGGAGCTTGCGCTGTTCCTCGTAGGCGTCCCGGGTTCCGGTCTGACATCCTTCCTCATATCCGTCGCGAAATGCCTTCTGACGAAGGATGTCCGCCTGACCGCGGGCGTCGGTAAGAATCTGCTCTGCCTTTTTTTCCGCCTCGCTTATGATCTCATTCGCCAGCTCCGTAGCGAACTTTTCTTCCTGTTCTTCCTTTTTGTCCTCCTCCGCCCCGCCGTCTTCCTCTTCTTCCCCTTCCGGCTCTTCGGCTGTTACGGTCCGCTCGATCTGGAACCCTGCGAAGAAGTCATATGGCCGGATATCCTGTGCCTCATCCGGCTTTTTCATAATCCTGGGCATCGGTATCATCCTTTCTGTCTAAGCTGCAGTTCGTGCCACGGCTCTATGTGCCGCATTCGGCTTTTCAGACCCAGGCCGCTGCGCAGTGTCGCGGCAGGCTGAGATTCTGTCTTTTATATCTTCCGTTTCAGGAGGCCGAAATCAGGCAATGATCTCGTCCTTGCCGCTCTTCACGATGATCAGCTCGCCTGCTTCTTCCAGACGGCGGATCACAGCTACGATCCTCTGCTGTGCCTCTTCTACGTCGCGCAGACGGACATTGACCGTAACCTCCAGGTCGGAGCGGATGCTCTCTGCCATACGGCTGGATACATTTGCAAATACAAGATCCTTGATGTTCTGATCGGATCCTTTGAGAGCGTAAACGATATCCTTGACGTCGCATTCGCGGATGAATCTCTGGATGGACCTGTTGTCCATGGATACAATATCTTCGAATACGAACATCTTTTTCCGGATGGTCTCGGCCAGTTCTTCGTTTTCCTTGCCCAATTCGTCGAAGATAAACTTCTCGTTCGCGCGGTCCATGTTGTTCATGACCTCTGCTATGTAGTCGATACCGCCGATGGTTGTAAAGTCCGCAGTCGTCAGTACGCTCTCGAACCGCTTCTTCAGGGAGGCTTCTACGATCTTGATGGCCTCGGGAGACGCGCTCTCCATCTTGGCAATAGCCTCTACCACCTTGATCTGCTTCTCCTTGGGAAGCTCGCTGATGACAAATGACGCCTGATCCGGGTCCGCATAGGAGAGGATCAACGCAATCGTCTGGGGCCTCTCATGCTGCAGGAAAGAGAACAGGTTCTTCACATCGCTCTTGCGGATGAACTCGAAGGGCCGCGTCTTCATGGATTTGGCCAGCTTATCCAGCAAGGTCTGTGCCGTGCTCTCGCCGAACGCTTTTTCCAGAACCGCCCGGGCGTATTCCATACCGCCGTCGGTCACCACCTTCTGCGTGAGGCAGGTCTTGTAAAATTCATCCAGGACCGCCTCCATCTGCTCCGGGCTCACATGTCCCAGCTTGGCAACCTCTATGGTCAGCTTCTCTATATCTGATTCACTTAAATGCTTATAAATCTTGGATGCCTTGTCAGCTCCCAGAGAGACAACAACCGCTGCCGCCTTCTGTTCCGGTGTCAAGGTCGCTGCAGCATTAGCCTCCATCTAAACCGCCCCCGTTCAGCCAGTTCTTCAATAACTGGGCAGATATCTCCGCATTCTGTTCCGCGAACTCCCGAATGCTCCTCTTCAGTTCCATACCTCTGTCATTCTGAATCTGCTGAAGCTCTTGATTGAGATCAATATGCTCAACTTCTTCTTCCAGAAGTTCCTCTTCTTCCTCTTCTTCCTCAGCCCTGCGCCGTCTGATGATCAGTACCACGATGATACCTGTCAGGATCAGCAGCAGCGCGACTGCCGCGATGATCGCCCACAGCGGAATGCTCTCAAGCAGTGAAGTGCTTGCCGTCTCTGTGTCTTCATCATCGATCCTGCCGTCAAACGGTGCGCTTGCCAGAGTGATCTTGTCTGCCTGTTCCCCTCTCGCGATCCCGGCCGCATTGCCGACCAGGGAACGGAGCTGGGCTTCCCTCAGGCTTCCGAATCCATTTCCGTTGACTACGACAGATACCGACAGGTCATCCAGCGCTCCGGAATCCACCTCACCCTGCTCCTTGATCTGGTTCACAAGGTAATCGGTCGAACGGCTTTCACTGGATGCAGTCGCCCCGGCCCCGTCACCTTCTGTATTGTACTCGGCGGTGTCTGCGTTAGTCTCTGTACCGACCACGCCTCCTGCCGTACTGCCCGTACCGGATCTTTCATTATAAACATCTTCATGGCTGATGATTCCGGTCTTATCTTCATCGTCGATCTTTTCCGGGGTGTTGTATGTAGTAGTCTCCCGGATCAGTCTCTCCATGTTGATCTGCGCTCTTACAGCGACGCTCACATTGTCGTCCCCGTAGATCGGTCCCAGAACCTTGAGGATCTTTTTCTCGATCTGTCCTTCCACGACTGCCGCGATCTCTTCCGCGTCGGAGCTGTTGGCCGTCTTATTTTCCGTCTCAGATACCGTTACTCCATTGCCGTCTATGACCCCGACCTCTTCCATGGTCATATTCGGAACGGCCTTTGATACCAGACGCTGGATTCCTTCGACCTGCTTCGCACTCGGGGAGCCGCCGTCCGCCATCACAACCGTAACTGCCGCTGAGGATTTTGTTTCCGAATCATTGAGCACATACCGATTGTCCTCACCCAGAGCGATGGTGACGTTCGCATCCTTTACACCGTCAAACAGCTTGATCGTTGCGCCAATGCGGTCCTGAAGTTCGTAAAGCCTGTAAGTATTCTTATCTGAATCCGTGGTCATCAGGCCTGCATTGTCTTTAAAGGTATCATATGTGAACCCGCTCTTCGGATATCCCTGCTGTACAAGGGTAGCCTTCGTCTGATCGACTACATTCTCCGGCACCATAATGGTGGAATCGTCCTCATAGCGGAACGCGATCTGTTCCTCCTGCAGCTTCGCTGTGATCTGCTGCGCCTCCTGCTCTCCCAATCCGGAAAACAGGACAGCATATGGGCGGTTGTTGAGAATCAGCGCGATCACAATCGCTGCCACGACAAGTACGGCGGCCACGGCAATAATGATCTTTTTTGTTTTACTGCTTAAATTTCCAGCAAATTCTTTGAATTGCCCCAACTTTTCTTTCATGTTCCAATACTCTCTTATCTACATTTATTCCCACATCGCTTAAGGATTCTGCAAGCATCAGTACGGGATGCCCTTTGGGTACGGTTTCACAGACACAAAGAGCAATGTGCAACAGATCTATCGCACATTGACTCGTTGTCTGTCCCGCGAGGGCATTCACCGCCTGATGCCTTCCGGCATACAGGATTATACCTTGTATAATGTCCGAATGACCATAACGTGATGCCCCCGGGTATGCATTATGAACTGAGACGCATAATCTCGTTGTATGCTTCCAGTGCCTTTGTCCGAAGAGCCGCCAGCAGATCTATAGATAGCTGCGCCTGGGATGCCGCGATACCTACCGTATGTGGATCCTCAATCTGGCCTGTAGCCAGAAGATACTGGTTCTTTGCCAGGTTCTGATCCGTCTCCCTTACGTTATTGATTGCCTCCTCGAAAATGCTTTTGAAGGCCGAGACACCCTCCTGGCCTTTTAAGCTTTTGGATGCGGATGCTGCGGAAGCCGAGCCTTTCACTGATCCGACAGAGCCGACTGCTCCGATCCTGTCCCATGGTTGAATCGGGGTAATGAACATGTCTTCCATAGATAGCGCCAATCCTTTCTTAATTAATTATTCACAGGGCTGTTCCTGTCTCCCGTCTTATATCTTCCTTATAGAAGATATAAGACTGAATATGCGTTACATTTGGCCACGAACCGCTTCGCCATGACAGTGTCCTAAAGCACTGCTGCGGGCGGACTGTCCGTGTGCCTGCTGTATTTTGTCCTGTTTTTTCCTGCTCATTTTCTGACTAAAAAAACGGAATATCCCATCATTTTTAGGAAAAATTTATCAAAAAATCTTACTGTCCTTTAATTGCAGTCTGATATCTCTTGATATCAGCCGTCACAGTCTGCAGCAGATACTGATAATGAAGCGCGGTTCTGGCCATGTCCGCTTCTTCAACATCAGAATGGACATTGTTCTCATCCACCCTTGCAGATGAATCATAAGGGGTGTATACAAAGTAGTTCGCCCCTGAGATCGCCTGCTTCATCTGTGTATTGCTCTTCGTCTGGCTGGCCGCCCGGAGTCTCTTGTCAAAGACCTCTTCGAAGCTGACATCCTTCTTCTTGTAACCCGGTGTATCTACATTGGCAAGGTTGTTCTGAACAACCTCCATCTTCCTCCAGAGATAATCCAGAGACTTATTCGCCATTGACATGGTATTTCCGAATATGGAGCTTCCAAACATGATATGTATCACTTCCTTCTTATATTAATGTATATATTTTATTAGAGTTAACAGGGTATCATTCGTATCGGCTTTCTCCTCCGCTGAAAATCCCGAAAGTTTTTTCCGCAAATTGCACCTATACCGGATTAATGATACACCTTATTTTCCCAAAAGTCCAGTTTTTTCGGTGAATTTTTATATTAAAAATTTACCAGTTAAATGCTTCTGTTGAGCGGTTTTTGAGCATTTCCCGTATCATGTAGGTAAGATGGTAAGATATTATGTACACACAATATATAGGAAATACCTCTGCTTCCAGATGGATTGTCCAGACAGTACATTCAGATCAGACTGGTATAGTCGGAGTCGGAATCCAGACTTCCGATGGAAACGCCTTTCCCAAGGCTGCTCACACGGCTCATCATCTGCAGCCGCATCATTCCTACGAAATATTCCGCAAGCTGCTGGGTCAGATCCGTTGCGGTTGAACCGTTCAACGCGCCTGTACTCGTTCCGGTCCGGCCGGCAGAGATCCCGGTCCCGTTATCCCCAAAGACTCCGGAAGTGCCGGTCCTGCTGCTGACAGTCTGGCCTGTAGTGAGCTCCTGTCCCATATAGCTCTTGATCCGGCTGATGTAGTTAATGGTCTCTTCAAACGGAGGAACTCCGCCGTACTTCGCCACATTGCCGCTCCCTGCATTGTATGCGGCAAGAGTCAGATCGATGTCTCCATTATACTGCTGCAGCTTCTGCGCCAGGTACTTTGCCCCGCCCATGATGTTGCTCCTTGCATCAAATGCATCCTCCACACCTAATGCAGCCGCAGTTGCAGGCATAAGCTGCATCACTCCCTGGGCCCCGGCCGAGGAAACCGCGTTAGCGTTGTATCCGGACTCTGCCTTGCCGACTGCCATCAGAAG
Source organism: Lachnospiraceae bacterium (assembly GCA_910575475.1). GTDB lineage: Bacteria > Bacillota > Clostridia > Lachnospirales > Lachnospiraceae > Schaedlerella. Next base: position 83,586 of record CAJTGD010000002.1, read on the forward strand.
CTTAACGGGAACATTGTACTTCTCCGCCGCTTCCTGAAAAATCGCGTCCATGCTTTCCGGCACACCCAGTCTGCCTGCCGCGTTCTGGAAGGTTTCCCCAAAACTCAGACCGTTCGTCTGCATCCCGCCGGAGTACGGACTGCTGCCGGACTGCGTTCCGTTGGAATACAGGCTTTCGATCGACTGCGTCATGGACTGCAGTGACTGAAGCTGTCCCAGGACACTATTCATATAGGTATAGAGACTCTGGTAAACTGAATAATCCATTGCCATTTTTTTATCCTCATTTCTCAAATTCTACAATGCTACTCCACTCTTGCCACAGGTCAGACCTTTACTATGTGTGGCCTACCGCACATTCTTCTCAACCCAAACGGCATATCAATAGTATTATAGCATACATTTTCAATAATGTCATTATGCCACTTTTACCCAGTCTTGAAAAGTCTTTTTTTACAATTTAGGAAATTTTTTACTGTATGTTTACCAGCAATTTCCAAAAATGACTTCAAATTATATGAAAATATATATTTACAATCTTTTGATTTAGGTATAGAATAATGTTAAATACGTATATTTTTTTACAGAAAAATCTAAATTACATAGGAGGGAGTAGACGTGTTTAAGAATTTAAAAGTGAGGAGCAAACTGCTCGTCTCATTCGGCATTGTCATTATTTTCTATATTATTGCTATCATTGCTTCGTCGATCGGACTGGGCAGCGTATTCGGCGGATTGGAGGATTTTTATCATATTCCATTCCCGATGGTGAAGAGCGCGCTTGAGGCACAGTCCATTACCAGAGGGATCCAGCTGGATGTATACCGCGCCGTTTCTATCAGCGGTTCGGAGCGTCAGGCCGTGATCAGCGAGATTGAGGAGTCTTCCGCAGAGCGGAATAAGGTCATGGAAGAGTTGAAGGCGAATTTCGACGGAGACGCTTCCCTGCTCACGAGCGTCGAAGATGCCAACGCGGCGACCTCCGCAGCCCGCGAAAAGACGATGGAGTATATCCGCGCAGGCAATTCCACGGCCGCCATCGAATCCATCAACGGCGAATATCTGGAAGCGGCCAATCATTTTGAGGATACCTTAAATCAGGTTATTGATCAGGCTGAGAAGAATGCGGATGAATATTATCAGAGCGGTACGACAACCAAGCGTATCTGCACGATCATTTTATACGGCCTTGCTCTGGTCAGCATCATTTTAACCATATTCCTTGTGCTGTCTATCGTGAAGGGCCTGACCCGTCCGATCCTGGAGATCGAGGATGCCATCAAGGCAATGGCAAAGGGCGACATGAGCAGCAAGGTTACATATACGTCCCGCGATGAGTTGGGTGATCTGGCGGAGAACCTGCGTTTTGTACTGGCTACTCTGTCCAGTTACATCGGCCATATCTGCGAGCGGATGGATTCCCTTGCAACAGGCGATCTGACGGTAGAGATGGATATGGATTATCTGGGCGAGTTTGAGTCGATCAAGCAGTCCGGCGCCAAGATCATCAATTCCCTGAATGATACGCTTGGCCAGCTTCATCAGGCATCGGAACAGGTTGCAAATGGATCCGAGCAGGTTTCCAGTGGTGCCCAGGCCCTCAGCCAGGGCGCTACGGAGCAGGCAAGTTCTGTTGAAGAGCTTGCAGCGACCCTGGGCGACCTGTCCAACCAGGTCAATGATACCGCGGCGAATTCCCGCGATGTCAACCAGCTGATCTCCGACACCGCAAAAGAGATCAACAACAGCAAGCAGAAGATGGAAGCCATGGTCAATGCCATGACCAACATCAACGAGTGCTCCAGCGAGATCGAGAAGATTATCAAGACCATTGAAGATATCGCATTCCAGACCAATATCCTTGCGCTGAATGCCGCAGTTGAGGCAGCCCGTGCAGGCGAGGCAGGCAAGGGCTTTGCCGTTGTCGCGGATGAGGTTCGCAGCCTGGCATCCAAGAGCCAGGAGGCGGCGAAGAATACGACTGTCCTTATTAATAACTCATTGAACGCGGTTTCCGAAGGAAGCCAGATTGCTACGGATACTCAGAGTTCACTGCTCAAGGTTGTGGAGAGCGCGGATAAGATCGCAGTTAATATGGCGAAGATCACTGAATCCGCTGATCTGCAGGCAGAAGGTATTTCCCAGGTGACTCAGGGAATTGACCAGATTTCCTCCGTTATCCAGACCAACTCCGCTACCGCAGAGGAAAGCGCCGCAGCCAGCGAAGAACTGTTCAGCCAGTCCAGCCTGCTCAAGAGCCTGGTTGGCCGCTTCCGCCTGAAAGGAATGGCAAGTTCTATGGTAAGTCGGCCTGCAGCATCTGAGCCGGCAGAGATGGAATCCTATGACAGCAATGTGTATGGCGGCGGGTCATTTGACAGCGGGTCCTATGATATGAATTATGACAGTTCCGACAGCTTCGGCGGGGCGGTGGATACTTCGTACAGCGCGCCGAGCGGGAATAATAAGAGCTTTAGTAATGAAGTGATCTATGATGGGGCGAAGTATTGATCATTGACCGGAAAAGTTGCTTGGCGTGTGAAGGATAACACGCAGGATGGAAACGGATCGGGCTTTTGCATCGGATTGGTGTGAAGGACTCGTGAAGGATGAAGTGAATAGAGAAATGGATACCCGGGAGATGCGGTCTCCCGGGTGTTTTTGATGACGAGGTGAACCATGAAAACGATCGGTGTGGTTATGATTGTGAAAAATGAAGGGCGGAGTCTGGATAAATGTCTCTCCCGGGTCAGACAGCTTGTAGATGAGATTTATATTACAGATACTGGCTCTACGGACAATACGCTTGAGATTGCGGAAAAATATCAGGCACATATTTCGAATTTTGAATGGAACAATGACTTTTCTGCCGCGAGGAATTTTTCCCTGGCGCAGTCGGCATGCGACTGGAATCTGGTACTGGATGCGGATGAATATCTGGTGTCTGGGAAACGGAAGGAGCTGCAGAGGTTTGTTGAAAGGGGCGGGTCTGTAGGTGCGATCCAGAGGCATGACAGCTACAGGGAAGCAAATGGTGAACTCAGCAAAAGCTGTTCCTACATTACCCGCCTGATCCCTAAGGATACCTGGTTTGAAGGCCGGATCCACGAACAGGTGATCAGCCCCCTCTCCATTGCTCCGCTCCCTCTTGTTTTTGAACATGACGGATATCTCCAGGAGGGAAAGGGTGAGCGGAATCTGGAGATCCTTCTCGAAGAGCTCCGGGAAGCTCCGGAGGACTCCTATATTCTGTATCAGGCCGCCCGTACTTTGTGGCTGATGAAGGATCATGCCCGTGCGGATAAATATTTCGAAGAATTTTATCGGTTGGTTCCCGATTCCGGCACAGGTTATCGGACAAGCGGTGTGATTTCTTATATATATAATTTGCTGGAATTGAAAAAATATGACAAGGGATTCGAGATCATTAAGAATGAAAAGGAGCGGCTGGAGCCTTATGCGGATTACCATTTTGCATGCGGGACATTTTATACGCAGGCGATTTTTTCAGATGTGCAGCGCTATATTAATTACCTTCCGCGGATTGAACGGTCTTATATACGGTGTCTGGAGATCGGGGAAGTTCCGGAGCATGAGGGCGTGTATGGGAATGGGTCGTTTAAGGCGGCGTATAATCTGGGAGTGTGGTATGAGGTGAACGGGGATGTGAAGAAGGCGCTGAATTATTACAGGAAGGCGCAGAGCAAGGGGTATCAGTTGGCGAAGGAGCGGATTAAGGCGTTGGTGTAGCACATGCGGTATGCCGCGGCTCTGGAAGCAAAGTGAATCGCGCCGGGACGGATCTGAAAGTATGGATTTGCGTTTGATAGGAAGAAGGTTTTGATTGGATGACCGTTGAAATATTCTCTGCCCAAAAAGCAGGCCGTCACTCTACAGATAAGGGATCTGGCCTGCTTGATTTATCGGCCGGGAAGCATCAAAAAGATACCGCCTTTTATGAATCATATGAGGCGACAGCGTCCAGAATCCAGTCCGCGCAATTGGACCAGGTATAGTTATGGAACACTTTCTCATAGCCTTTTTCAATCATTGCTTCGGCCCTTGTACTGTCCCATAGCAACGAACCTGCAATCTCCGGAAGCTGTTCCAGATGTTTCAGATCATACAGCGCGATATCTTCCCCATCCGTAAAATGTTCCGTGACCCATTTGCTGGGATCGGTGAGCGGCAATGAATGTTGGAGCAGCGTATTGAAGATTCGGTCATGAGTCCCGGATTTGAACCAGGGAAATATGTTTAAATTGATTTTTGCGTCCGCCATATAGTAAAGCGTTTTTTCGTAAGGAATCCGGTCATCAATCCGGTGCACGTTGGGATAGGAGGCCGTACTGTGGTTCTCCCATCCACGTCCCAGGAGATGGAGTTCAAATCCGGCATCCGCCAGAGCTTCCACGACACGTCCCCTGTAATACATGCGGATCGCCCAGTCCACAGATTCCGAGAAGTTCAGCAGGGTTTTCAACTCCCCCGGTTCGGCATCAAAGCCTGCCTGCCGGATCGTCTGCAGGACAGCCTGTTCGGTGGTAAGGCTGCTGTCCTCAGTCAGAAGCCGAAACATGAATTGATAAAACTGGTAGATAGGCGTGCCCTTCTCGAAAAATTTCTCAATCTTTGCAAACATATCTTCCGGCCGGTAATAAGTGCCGGAAAATAAAATGTCATATTGTTTCTGGCTATAAGGGATGACAGGCGTATCTTTTTGCGGCATAACACCAACGTGCGGCATGAACTCTACAAAGGGTACGGTTTCGATAAAATACCTTTTGACATATTCCACATGATCACGGTCGCAGCAGAATAAAAGATAATTCTGCGGATGCTTTTCCAGTGTGGCATGGAACCGCAGCGGCGGATCCAGAAGGATATCCACAACAATTGCCTGATGTTTGTCCCAAATATTAATATATTTCTCTTCCCTGGTTCCTATACCGTCAAAACAGATCACCACATCTATCTTTTGGGAAATGAACTCCGTAAAACGCTGGAAGGAATGCGGAGTGCCCACAGAGGAAGCAGGAATCTCCAAAATAAAGGTTTCATGTCCTCTTTTCTGAAATTCCTCTGCCAGCCTGTCTGAAAAATAACAGAGCGATTCTGTCAGCGAATAAAATAATACGATTCTCATAGTTGAAATTCTCTTTCATGTTTTAAATAGCTATACATACAAACTAAAGGGCAGATTTTTCTGTCCCTTAGTATACTGTTCAGATTACATCTGCCGCAGGATTTCCTGCTTCATTTTCAGAACCTCCAGATCATCCGGCAGGAGCGTGACCAGCTGCTCCGCGACTCCATATGCCTCCTGCCATTGCCCGGCCTGGATCAGCCCCTGGAGTACCTGCTTCACCTGATTGCCAAGCGCCTGGAATTCTTCGGAAACCGGCTGCCAGGGGGGCTGCAGTTTCTCTTCCAGGTCACTGCTCAGTACTTTTATCACATCAGACATCTCCGGAAGCGCACGAACCGCCTTTGCCAGAAGAGGAATACAGCTGCTGTAATCCTGACTCGCCAGGCAATCCAGGACATTTTTCATATGAAGCACAAATTTATACCGGGATGGCAGCGCATAATAATCCGGTATGGAGAGAATCTCACTTTTATATAGTGATTCTGCCTCCGTAATCACGACGTTGCAGTATTCCTGTAAAAGTTCCAGCAGGCCTGCTATTTCCAGAGAGTTCTGCATCAGCTGCTTTTCCAGGAAATACTGCTGTAGCCGCCCTGCATAGATGGGGTACCCGGTTGCTTCCTGCTGGAGATTTTGCGCGAGTTCAGGCATATCTGAGATTTCCGTACGCTCTGCCAGTATCTTCGCACAAGCGTCCCAGTTTTCTATGGACAGCTGTTCAAACAGCGGATCCAGTGAAAATTGATTCCTTACGGCAAGCTCCGCGAGCTGGTACAGGAATGCATGGGGACAGTTCGCCGCACAGCTCTTGAATAAATCCTCTGCTTCCGTAAATCGCTGTGTTTCTTCCGCGTACAATGCCTTTTGGAGCGTGACATATCCATTGTCTGTCTGCAGTATGGAATACCCCTCCAAGATTCTGCGTCTCTGTTTGGGATAATTGTGCTTCCAGTTTTCCAGATTCTGATACTGGAAGCGTACCTGCTCTTCATCCTCCCAAGGAATCCAGGTGAGGAATTCTTTGATCTGGCGGGCGTCTTCCAGCTCGGCGGCAAAGAGAAGCCCGCCGACATAAGCGGTCATGCAGCGTTCTTTCGCGCTGGCGTAAGTGACGGTGGCGCCGTTCTGGCGTTCTGCTTTGTCAGGGTGGTTTTTGAGATATTTCATCCTGTCACGGTAAGCACGGACATGTCGGATCCCTTTTTCAAATTCCTTCAATTCCCAGCAGAGCCCGGCCATGATCGCATGGAGATGGGCCTGTCCGACCTCCAGGGTACGCGGAGACAGAAGCAGACGTTCTCCTTCCTTCAATGCCTCTTCGGGCCTTCCGACAGAGGAGAGGAGGAGCGGAAAACGCACCTGCATCCACAGCTCACAGGCTCCTACTCTTGCCTCCTTTTCCGCAAGCTTCAGGCCCTGGCGGCAGTACTTGATGGCTGTCTCATAATCGTCAATGCTCTGGTATTCCTGTACTAACTGCATGCAGTTGTGGACATCCGGCTTCTTTTCATATTCCTTAAGGAGCGGAGGGAGGTTCCGTGCAAACTTGGAAGCTTTGTATTTCTCGCGATCCTTTTCTGCATAACCATAATGGTGTACGAAACAATGGAAAAATTTATTTGGCTTGTCGAGCGGGTTGAGAAACTCATGGATCGGGTTTATAAATTGAGTCTCAGGGGTCAGGCGGCACATGCGGGCTACGTTGGCATCTGTGTATTGTCTGCCGCTCCAGTCCGTATAGTTGCGGACAACGTAATACCCGGATCGGAATTTCTGATATTCTCCGCTCTGGAAGAATTGGATAATCTCGCTCGGGTCTTCAAACCACTCATCATCATCTATAAATAAAAACCATTCCCCTGAGGCTTCCCGCAGCCCTGTATTCCGCGCGGCAGAAAAATCATCGCACCAGGTAAACGGGAGGATGTGGGATGTATACTGTCGGATGAGGTTCAGTGTTGCCTGTTCCTTTCCGGTAAAAACAACAATCAGTTCACTGCTCAGTTCTTTCAGGAACGGAGTCAGGGAATCCAGGCATTTTTTGAGAGTATCCGGACGGTCTGATGCCAGGAGGGAGATAGTAAGCTGGATATTCATAAGGGAAAACTCCTTTTCATGTAGTATAAAGAAAAAAGGCTTCTTCCGAAAAAGAAGCCTTTTCTATGAAAATTCAATTCATTACTGGAGTAACTGAAGAACTCCCTGCGGTACCTGGTTAGCCTGTGCAAGCATAGCCTGAGAAGCCTGAACAAGGATGTTATTCTTCGTGTAAGCCATCATTTCCTTCGCCATATCTACGTCACGGATACGAGACTCGGAAGCAGTGATGTTCTCGTTCTGAACATTCAGGTTGTTGATCGTATGCTCCAGACGATTCTGCAGTGCACCGAATGTAGAACGTAAGGAAGAAATGTTATCAATTGCATTATTGATACTGGTTATAGCTCCCCTTGCCTGATCAGCAGTAAGAATAGAAACATCATTCTTCAGATCTATTCCTGTGGTCGGTGAACCATCCAAACTAATTCCTGCGATGTTGCTTGCAGACATCTGCGCAAGAGTAACTGCCAACTGGTTATTGGTAGATCCGGACTCACCAACATGGAGCTTAATAACACTATCACTTGTAAATAACTTCATACCATTGAAGTTAGCGGTCTGACCAATCCTGTCAATCTCAGCATACAGATTCTTCATTTCCTTTTCCATTTCCATACGGTTCGTAGAAGAATATGTTCCGTTGGCAGACTGTGTAGCCAGCTCAACCATACGATTCAGCATGGAGTGAACTTCTGTCAGAGCGCCTTCTGCTGTCTGTACAAGAGATACACCGTCGTTAGCATTCTTTTCAGCTGTTGCAAGACCTGTGATCTGTGCACGCATCTTTTCGGAAATAGCCAATCCAGCAGCGTCATCGCCTGCACGGTTGATCTTATAACCAGATGATAATTTCTCCAGGTTCTTTCCTACAGAAGAGTTGTTGTTGGATAAATTTCTGTGAGCATTTAATGCTGTAATATTATGTTGAATTCTCATAGTGATTCCTCCTTGAATTTTTACCAGGGAATTCCTTTTCCCCGTCTGATTAATAATTGTTTTGTAAGAAGCGTCGGGAAGCGAAATAAACATAATTTATGGAACAATGCCGGCGAACTGTCCAATAAAGTACACTTTTCCAGATTGTATTTTCCTGAAAATAATGCTAAAATCATCATATCATTCAGAGAAATTAAAAAGGATAGATTAAAATAAAAATTAACTTGTTATTCAGAAAGGTATGTGCTTATATGGGAAAATTTCTAAACAGCAAAAAAGCCGCGTTGCTTTTTAAGGATGATGCCGATTCCACTTATTTTGTAGATAAAACGGCAATTCTTGATGAATTGATCCCGATCATTGATCCAGGCGTTCGGCCAGACAATAGAGCATGCTGCAGCGGAAAATACTTGGGCAGGAGTGGAAAATATATCTGTATCATCCGTCCCCGCCGCTTTGGAAAGTCTGTGATGGCTAATATGATCGCGGCATATTTTGGAAAAGGCAGGGACACCCGCCCCGTTTTTGATCAACTGGAGGTCAGCACCCGGAACTGGTATCAGGCGCACATCAATCAGCACAATGTGATCCATATCGCATTTAACTCATTGCCGGCTGACTGCACCTCTTACCGTCAGTATATCCAGCGGATACAAAAACGCCTCATACGTGATCTGATACAGGAATATCCGGACGTGGGAATTTCGGAAGATGATGCTCTGTGGGATGCACTGAATGATATTCTGGAATCCAGGACGGAAGATGTAAAATTTATTTTTGTCTTGGATGAATGGGACTTCATCTTTCACAGGGACTTTGTAACAGACAAGGATCGTGCAGAATACATCGATTTTCTGAGCAACCTGCTGAAAGACCAGCCCTATGTCGAGCTTGCTTACATGACGGGCATCCTGCCAATCGCAAAATATTCCAGCGGTTCGGAACTGAATATGTTTTTAGAATACACCATGGCTTCCGAAGAACGTTTCAGCGAATTTTTTGGCTTTGGTGAGTCCGAAGTAGATACACTTTTCAGCAGATATCAAACGCTCACAGAGTGTCCAAAGGTTACCCGGGAAGGCCTGCGGGTATGGTACAACGGCTATCATACAAAGGGCGGCGGCCGTGTTTACAATCCACGTTCGATCGTGGCGTCACTGACAAATAACAATCTGGGAAATTACTGGACAAGCGCAGGGCCTTACGATGAAATATTTTATTATATCCGTCATAACACTGCTGCTGTAAGAAATGACCTGGCGCTGATGGTTTCCGGCATACCGGTCCGTACAAATGTCCGGGAATATGCCGCAGTATCCATGAATCTGACCACCCGTGACGAAATATTTTCCGCAATGGTTGTATATGGTTTCCTCAGCTACGAAAACGGTTATGTCAATATTCCGAACAAGGAATTGATGGACAAATTCGATGACATGCTGCAAAAGGAGCCATCCCTTGGCTATATTCATCAGCTGGCCGAAAAGTCCGGACAAATGCTCAAGGCTACTTTGGAAAACGATACTGCGTCAATGCTCGAAATTCTGGAGTTTGCGCATAATACAGAAGTTCCACTGCTGACATACAATCATGAGACGGAGTTGACTGCCGTAGTGAATCTTGTATACCTGGCCGCGAGAGATTTTTACCGGATTGAACGTGAGGACAGGGCAGGGATTGGGTACGTGGATTTTATTTTTTATCCGGAATTTGACAGAAATGCAGATGGAATCATTCTGGAATTGAAGGTAGGCCATACGCCGGAAGAGGCGCTCCAACAGATCAAAAATAAAAAATACGCGTTAAAATTTGAAGGGAAGCTTGGAGAGGAAAGCAGGTATACAGGAAGGATCCTCGGGGTCGGGATTACTTATGATAAGGAGACAAAGGTGCATGAGTGTAAGATTGAGGTGCTGAGGGAAGCTCTGTAAGTTTGGAGATTGAAGGTATGAACTTTTGCTTAAGAGATACCATTGATTCATCGGTTAAAAGTACAAATTAATGCTAAAATCATCATATCATTCAGAGAAATAAAAAAGGATAGATTAAAATGGCGAAATCTAATAACAGCATATAAGATCCAACAGCATCAATGTGTTTTAATAAAAAATGAAAGGAACTGCGTATATGGGAATTTTTTTGAACAGCAAAAGCCCTTGTGCCGATTACCGCGAAACAGTATCAGACCTGTATTTTGTTGATAAATCCATGCTGATCACGGAACTGATCCCAGCGTTGGAAAAGAAAAACCGTTTTTTCTGTATTACAAGACCTCGTCGTTTTGGGAAAAGCGTTATGGCAAATATGATTGGTGCGTTTTTTTCAAAAGCGGTGGATTCCAGCGGCCTTTTTGACCGTCTGGCAATCGCAAAACACAGATCATACAGTGAGCATCTGAACCGGCACAATGTCATTTATATTGATTTCAGCCGAATGCCGGAAGACTGTGACTCCTATCAATCCTATATCAGCCGGGTTCAAAATGGCCTGAAAGAAGATCTCATACTGGAATATCCGGCTCTTGCGCTTGATCCGGCAAAAGCCGGATGGGATATTTTGCAGCAGATATTTGAAAAACAGGGTGAAAAGTTTATATTTGTGATAGATGAATGGGACGCTATATTTCATAGGTCATTTATTCGGGAGACTGACAAAGAAAAATATCTTGCATTTCTGAGAAATCTTTTGAAAGATCAGGTCTACGCAGAGCTGGTCTACATGACCGGGGTACTTCCGATTGCAAAATACTCCAGTGGTTCAGAACTGAATATGTTTTTGGAATATGATATGGCAACCAAGAAAAAATTCAGTGAATATTTTGGTTTTTCAAATACAGAGGTTGATATCTTGTTTGAAATATATCAACAGGAGACAGCGCATCCGGAGATATCGAGGAAAGACCTGGGGCTTTGGTATGACGGTTACTGTACTGCAACAGGAAAAAGACTGTATAATCCCCGTTCGGTCATATGCGCACTGACAGACAATGAGCTCTCCAATTATTGGACGAGTTCAGGTCCCTACGATGAAATTTTTTATTATATCCGAAATAATATCGAAAATGTCCGGGAAGATCTGGCATTAATGGCAGCCGGAGAACGCATTCCTATTATACTTCAAGGATATGCGGCTGTAGAAGACGAACTGGAAACAAAAAATCAGATTTATTCCGCAATGGTTGTGTATGGACTCCTTACTTATGAGGACGGCGCGGTTTTTATTCCGAACAAAGAATTGATGGATAAATATAATGAACTGCTCATCACAAATGACAGTCTGGGATATGTCCACCGTCTGGCAAAAGAATCAGAAAAAATGCTTGCCGCAACATTGTCCGGGGAAACAAAAACAATGACGGAAATCCTGAAGCTTGCGCATGACACGGAATCACCGATCCTTTCCTATAATAATGAAACTGAACTATCGGCAGTGGTGAATCTGGTCTATCTGGTGGCAAGAGACAAATATCGTGTAGAGCGCGAAGACAAAGCAGGGGAAGGATTTGTAGATTTTATCTTTTATCCGGAACGAAGGAATGCCGTCGGCCTTATTTTGGAATTAAAGGTGGACAGTACACCGGAAGAAGCCATATGCCAAATTAAGGAGAAGAACTATATACTCCGCTTTACCGGAAAGGTCGGAGAAAAAGAAAAATATAAAGGGAAAATATTGGCAGTGGGAATCAGTTATAGTAAAAAAACGAAAGAACACAGATGTAAGATTGAGGTGCTGAGGGAAGCTCTGTAAGGTTTCCTGAAATTTCACCGTAAATAGTAAAGAAATCATCAGTGCAAGAACAAAGTGCCGAAAGGAATATGAGACACAAATTCATTCAACTTTTTGCATTTTTCAGTATACTTAAAAACAGGCTGATTCGGTGTTCAATATTTATAGTAATGATGGCGCAGGACATATGAATTTAAGAGCCTTTTTGCAATATTTATTTAAAGCATACTGAAAATGCAGGAGGTACAGGGAATGGATAGCAAAGTATACGGGTATATCAGAGTTTCTACGCGGGAACAGAACATTGAACGACAGATGATCTCACTTCTCGACGCAGGTGTAAACCAAAAAGATATTTATATCGACAAACAGAGCGGAAAAAATTTTCAGCGCCCTGCCTACAAAAAGATGATGCGGCGGGTTCGGGAAGGGGATCTGGTCATTGTGAAAAGCATTGACCGCCTCGGGCGGAACTATCAGGAAATCATGGAGCAATGGCGCATTATCACGAAAGAAAAGAAGGCGGACATCTGTATTCAGGATATGCCTTTATTGGACACAACCAAGACAAAGGATCTGCTTGGCACCTTCATTAGTGATGTTGTCCTGCAATTACTTTCTTTTGTGGCAGAAAATGAGCGTGATAATATCCGCCAGAGACAAGCCGAGGGAATTGCTGCTGCGAAAGCAAGAGACGTCCGATTTGGGAAACCAACGATTCCTATACCCGATAATTTTCCAGAATTATATATGCGGTGGGAGGCCAATGATATTTCGATTACAGAATTTGCAAGCCTTTGCAATATGGGACGTAGCACAATGTATAAAAGGATTGGGGAGTACAGGGAGTGTCTTTGCCAAAGAAATGAGTTCCAAATATAGGATATTATGATGTTAGCAGTACTATATTTTGTAGGATATATCGCATAAAAATTATTCCAAAAAAATTTTCAAAAAGTCTTAAGTTATTCGGATATCATACGATATAATAAATGTCAAGAAGTTTTAGGGAGAGTCCAAATAAGTGTACTTTATTGGACAGTTCGCCGGCATTGTTCCATAAATTATGTTTATTTCGCTTCCCCGACGCTTCTTACAAAACAATTATTAATCAGACGGGGAAAAGGAATTCCCTGGTAATCATTCAAGGAGGAATCATTATGAGAATTCAACATAATATTACAGCATTAAATGCTCACAGAAATTTATCCAACAACAACTCTTCTGTAGGAAAGAACCTGGAGAAATTATCATCTGGTTATAAGATCAACCGTGCAGGCGATGACGCTGCTGGATTGGCTATTTCCGAAAAGATGCGTGCACAGATCACAGGTCTTGCAACAGCTGAAAAGAATGCTAACGACGGTGTATCTCTTGTACAGACAGCAGAAGGCGCTTTGACAGAAGTTCACTCCATGCTGAATCGTATGGTTGAGCTGGCTACACAGTCTGCCAACGGAACATATTCTTCTACCAACCGTACAGAGATGCAGAAGGAAATGAAGAATCTGTATGATGAAATTGACAGAATTGGTAAGACCGCAAACTTTAATGGAATGAAGTTATTTGTTGGTAGTGGTGCAAACACAGGGCAGACAGTTATCAAACTTCATGTTGGTGAGTCTGGATCAACAAATAACCAGTTGGCAGTTACTCTTGCTGCGATGAGCGCAAGTAATATAGCAGGAATCAGCTTGGATGGTAAGCCAAGTGCAAATCCAATTAATCTGAGGAACGTTACTATTGAAACTGCTGATGGAGCAAGGGGCGCTATCACTACTGTTAACAACGCAATTGATTATATTTCTTCCTTACGTTCTACATTCGGTGCACTGCAGAATCGTCTGGAGCATACGATTAACAACCTGAATGTTCAGAACGAGAATATCACTGCTTCCGAGTCTCGTATCCGTGACGTAGATATGGCGAAGGAAATGATGGCTTACACGAAGAATAATATCCTTGTTCAGGCTTCTCAGGCTATGCTTGCTCAGGCTAACCAGGTACCGCAGGGAGTTCTTCAGTTACTCCAGTAATACATTGAATTTTCATAGAAAAGGCTTCTTTTTCGGAAGAAGCCTTTTTTCTTTAGATACTATATAAAAAGGAGTTTTCCCTTATGAATATCCAGCTTACTATCTCCCTCCTGGCATCAGACCGTCCGGATACGCTTAAAAAATGTCTGGATTCCCTGACCCCGTTCCTGAAAGAACTGAGCAGTGAACTGATCGTTGTCTTTACCGGAAAAGAACAGGAGACCTTGAATCTCATTCGACAGTATACCTCCCACATCCTCCCGTTTACCTGGTGCGATGATTTTTCTGCCGCGCGGAATACAGGGCTGCGGGAAGCCTCAGGGGAATGGTTTTTATTTATAGATGATGATGAGTGGTTTGAAGACCCGATCGAGATTATCCAATTCTTCCAGAGCGGAGAATATCAGAAATACCGATCCGGGTATTACGTTGTCCGCAACTATACGGACTGGAGCGGCAGACAATACACAGATGCCAACGTAGCCCGCATGTGCCGCCTGACCCCTGAGACTCAATTTATAAATCCGATCCATGAGTTCCTCAACCCGCTCCTTAAACCAAATAAATTTTTCCATTGTTTTGTACACCATTATGGTTATGCCGAAAAGGATCGCGAGAAATATAAAGCTTCCAAGTTTGCACGGAACCTCCCGCCACTTCTCAAGGAATATGAAAAGAGACCGGATGTCCACAACTGCATGCAGTTAGTACAGGAATACCAGAGTATTGACGATTTCGAGACAGCCATCAAGTACTGCCGCCAGGGACTAAAGCTTGCGGAAAAGGAGGCAAGAGTTGGAGCCTGTGAGCTGTGGATGCAGGTGCGTTTCCCACTCCTCCTCTCCTCTGCCGGAAGGCCCGAAGAGGCCTTGAAGGAAGGAGAACGTCTGCTCCTGTCTCCGCGTACCCTGGAGGTCGGACAGGCCCACCTCTATGCCATCATGGCCGGACTCTGCTGGGAATTGAAAGAGTTTCAAAAAGGAATCCGGCATGTGCGTGCCTATCGTGAGAAAATGAGGTATCTCAAAAACCACCCTGATAAGGCGGAGCGTCAGAACGGGGCTACAGTCACTTATGCCAGCGCAAAAGACCGATGCATGACTGCATATGTTGGAGGACTGCTTTTCGCCGCAGAGTTAGAAGATACTCGCCAGATCAAAGAATTTCTCACCTGGATCCCATGGGAGGATGAAGAGCAGGTAAAATTTCAGTACCAGAACCTGGAGAACTGGAAGCATAATTATCCCAAACAAAAAAACAGCATTTTGGAAGGCTATTCTATTCTGAAAACGGATAACGGATATGTCACGCTTCAAAAGGCTCTGTATGCGGAGGAAACACAGCACTTTACAGAAGCAGATGAGTTTTACAGGATGTGTGTTAGCAGCTGCCCGCATGCTTTCTTATATCAGCTGATCGAGCTTGCTGTGAGGAATCAATTTTCGCTGGATCCATTGTTCGAGCAGCTGTCCATAGAGATCTGGGATGAATGTGCAAAACTACTTACAGAACGTACACAAACTGTGGATATGCCTGAATTTTTAAGGAATGTCCAGGCCGGTACAGCAGGATATCCCATCTATACCGGACGCTTGGAACAGTATTTTCTGGAAAAACAGCTGATACAGAGTTATCTGGAAATATCAGATCTTCTGGAGCTGTTACAGGAGTATTGCAGGGTCGTTATCGCGGAAGCAAACAGCTTATATAAAAGCGAGGTGCTCTCCGATCCGGATTACTATGCGCTTCCATCCCGGTATAAATTCTCTCTTGTCATGGAGAAGGTTCTGGATGGCCTGTCGAACAACGATTATAACAACTGCATTCCTCTTTTGTCAAAAGCAGTCCATGCGTTTCCGGAAATGTCAGATGTGATAAGAAAACTGAGCAATTATCTGGAAGAAAAATTACAGACGCCCCGTCAGCCGGTTTCTGAGGAATTTGAATCCTTGGGCAATCAGGTGAAGCAGGTGCTGCGTGGGCTGGTAGAGACCGGGCAATGGCAGGAAGCCTTCGGTGTTGCGGAGCAGCTTATGGCACTCTTGCCAAATGACCTGGAAGTCCTGAAAATGAAGCAGGATATCCTGCGGCATATATAAATTTGTGATCGCAGAGTATTTAATAGCATTCATTTTTATGTCATGAAAAAAGAAGGAGAAGTCAACTATGAGAATCGTTTTATTTTATTCTGAAACAGAATCCCTCTGTTATTTTACAGACAGGCTGGCAG
The DNA here is from genome assembly GCA_910575475.1 of Lachnospiraceae bacterium. Lineage (GTDB taxonomy): Bacteria > Bacillota > Clostridia > Lachnospirales > Lachnospiraceae > Schaedlerella. Next base: position 99,763 of record CAJTGD010000002.1, read on the forward strand.
AAGAATTTCAGAAAAGAGGACATGAAACCTTTATCTTGGATCTCCCTGCTTCTTCTGCGGATACTCCGCACTCCTTCCGGCATTTTACGGAGTTTATTTCGAAAAAAATTGATGCAGTAATCTGCTTTGACGGTATCGGAACCAGGGAAGATATGTTTATTGATACCTGGAATAGGCATCAGGCTGTTGTTGTGGATATCCTGCTGGATCCGCCGCTGCGGTTTCATCCTACGTTGGAAAAGCATCCGCAGAATTATCTTTTATTCTGCTGCGACCGCGATCATGTAGACTATGTAAAAAGGTACTTTAACGAAACTGTGCCTTTTGTAGAGTTCATGCCGCACGTTGGTGTTATGCCGCAAAAAGATGCGCCTGTCATCCCTTATAGTCAGAAACAATATGACATTTTATTTTCCGGCACTTATTACCGGCCGGAAGATATGTTTGCAAAGGTTGAAGGAATTTTCGAGAAGGGCACGCCCATTTATACATTTTATCAATACATGTTCAAGCTTCTTGTAGAGGACAGCAACCTTACTATAGAGCAGGCCGTCCTGGAAACGATTCGTCAGGCCGACTTCCAGCCTGATCAAAAGGAACTGAAAACCCTTCTGGGGTTCTCGGAGGATGTGGACTGGGCGATCCGTATGTATTACAGAGGGCGCGTTGTAGAGGTATTGGCAGACGCCGGATTTGAACTCCACCTATTAGGCCGTGGATGGGAAAATCACTGCACGGCCTCCTATCCGAACGTACACCGGATTGATGACCGAATTCCTTACGAAAAAACGCTTTACTATATGGCCGACGCAAAAATAAATTTAAACGTATTTCCCTGGTTTAAATCCGGAACCCATGACCGGATTTTTAACACATTGCTCCAACATTCATTGCCTCTCACTGATCCCAGCAAATGGGTTACGGAACATTTTACGGATGGTAAGGACATTGCACTGTATGATCTGAAGCACCTGGATCAGCTTCCGGAGATTGCGGGTTCGCTGCTCTGGGACAGCACAAAGGCCGAAGCAATGATCGAAAAAGGCTATGAGAAAGTGATTCATGATTATACCTGGTACAATTGCGCGGACTGGATATTATCAAAAATTTCATCTGTCCAAGCCTGAATTTTTCCGGTATAATAGCAATAGCTATTAGTTTAAACAAAAGGAGAATTCTACCATGAGCATACAGCTTTCTATCTCTCTTTTAATGTCAGACCGGCCGGAGACCGCGGGGAAATGTCTGGCATCCTTAAAGCCTTTGTTAAAAGAGCTGGACAGTGAACTGATTGTTGTTTTTACCGGAAAAAACAATGATATCCTGGATTTGATCCGGCAATATACCTCCCATATCATTCCCTTTACCTGGTGCAATGATTTTTCGAAAGCACGGAATGCCGGATTAAAGGAGGCAAAGGGGGAATGGTTTCTCTTCCTTGACGATGATGAATGGTTCGAGGATACGGAAGAGATCATTCGCTTTTTCAAAAGCGGCGAGTACAGGCAATACCAATCCGCGCTTTACATTCAGCGGAATTACTCCGATTGGGACGGACAATGCTATGCGAATTCGGATGTGGGGCGCATGTGCCGCCTGACTCCTGATACAAAATTTGTATATCCGATCCATGAAAACCTGAACCCTTTTCCTGAGCCTTACAAATACCTCCGAAGCTATGTCCATCATTACGGCTATGTGGAAAAGCCTGATTCTGCGTCCGGGAAACGCAAAAGCCAGCGGAATCTGTCCCTGCTCCTGGAGAATTATAAGAAGTCTCCCTCCGCCCAGTACTGCATGCAGATCACACAGGAATATACGACTGTAAAAGAATACGACACGGCTGCTGCATATTGCAGAGAAGGGCTGAAGCTTGCCGCAAAGGAGGGGCGGATCGTGGAATCCTACGAGTTATGGATGCAGGCGCATCTTCCTTTCCTGATTTCCTCCGCAGGTGAACCAAAGACTGCGATCAGGGAAGGGGATACACTCCTGTCTTCCCCGAGAACCCTGGAAGTCGGCAAGGCATATATATACAATACTCTGGTGGATCTATGCCAGCAGTTAAGGGATTTCCAGAAGGGGATTGACTATGTACGGAAGTATCATCAGACAATGGAATATCTGCGCAAACATCCTGAAAAAGCCAGCCGCCAGAAATGCCTTTCTATTACATTTTCCGATGTGGAAGGACGAAGTGCTAAAACCTATATTGCAGGATTATGCTTTGCCGCAAAAATGGGGAATCTCGATTTGGTAAAAGAACTGCTTGCATGGATTCCGTGGGATGATACCGCCCAGGTTCAGTCTTGCTATTCCGAACTGGAAGAATGGAAGCAAAATCATGAAGATCTGCTGGATATGATATTAGAAGGATTTTCCCAGCTAAAGACAGAAAACGCCTATGTATGCCTTCAAAAATCGCTTTTCGCTGTAAAGACCGGACAATATTTCGATGCAGAAAGATACTGGAAGGCATGCGCTGTTCAATGCCCGTCCGAATTGCAGCCGCATTTGGCAGAGGCTGCCGTCATGCATGGGTTTTCCTTAAAGCCATTTTGGGAAAATATCTCCTTGGAATCATGGACAGAATGTGCCGATGGATTGGCAGAACGTATTGCTGTTCCAGATATGCCGGCATTTTATCAAAAGATTTTACCGGAATTAGAGGAGTTTCCGCTCTACGCGGAAAGGCTCAATCAGCGGTTCCTGGAAAAACAGCTTCATTACGGACTTCTTGATCTCTCAAAGCTAACGGAATTGCTGGGGACATACTGCGGAAGTGTTCTGACAGAAGCAAAGGCATTGTATCGGGATGAGCTTCTACGTGATCCTGATTCCTACGCCCTGCCGCCCCTGTATAAGTTTGCCTTTTTGGTACAGGACGTCCTGGGCTTGATAGAAACCGGAAAGCTGGCTGAATGCATTCCTTTATTAAAAAAGGCAGTCCGCGTCTATCCCCGGATGTCCGCCCTGATCGGACGTCTGACAAAATTGATCGATGAGCAGGCAAACAGACCGCAGACAACAGTTTCTGAGGAATTTGCGGCGCTTGGGCTCCAGGTAAAGCAGGTTCTGTATGGGCTGATCGAGAACCGGCAATGGGTCGAGGCCTATGGCGTAGCAGCTCAGCTTGCCTCACTGCTGCCGGATGATCTGGAAGTATTGCGGCTGAAGCAGGAGATACTTTGTAATATGTAATATGCGGTATTTGCAGGTCGCCGTCTCTTACCAATCCCGTCAACTGCATGATGGGATTGGTAAGAAAAATGCATCGTACTCGTCTTTTCTCTGATATGATGCGCCATATGAAAACTCATATGAACCAAATCACTGCATTTTATTTTTGAACCAAACACCCTATCCCCATCCACTGATCCGGATAAATTGAAAAGATCTTCTTTTCCTTCCCACTGTTCAATTCACAGACCTCTTTCCACATCCTCACTGTTCCGCCATTACATTCATCGTATTCATGGGCATAGATATCATGAAATACAGTGAGTTTTCCTGCATATTGCCCCACATTCAGGTAATCCCGCATTGCGGCATCATAAGAATGGTCTGCGTCGATAAAAACGAAGTCATAGCTTTCGCCTTTATAGTCATCTGATGTGGACGGGATTTTTTTCTCCAAAGCCGGCAATACCTTCTGAAATTCCTGGAAGGAATCCAGTTGGTCATAGATATCTACCATGATATATCTTAAATTCGGATTCTTCCTTAATAATAGCGCACACATAATGTAGGAGCTTCTTCCTCTGTATACTCCGATTTCAATTGCCGTCTCGATCCGCTCCAGGCTTCCGATATAATTGCAATATCCGGCAAACTCTTCCAAAACCTGGTTCAGCCCATATTCTGTCCAGTTGATCTCCCGCGATCTGGCATTTGCACCAAATGGATATATCCCATACTGGCTGATCTTGCCGCACATCCATTCATGATCACTGATCTCTTCATCGGATGCGTTTAAAATATCCTTCAATACTTCCATCTGTTGTTGGATCAGGGGAGTATAATCATCTACTTCCGCATATTTCAGATACTCCGGAAGGTCAATCACACGCTCCTTTGGAATATGTAACTCCTCGATATCCTTCATAATGCTCTCTGCCACTTCCGGCCTCCCGGTCAATATGATGATCCGGTCATAATCATATTCTTTGACATTTTCTTTCGTGATCACTTTATATCCATCTTTTATTTTCTCATGCTCATCCCTGCTGACCAAGGCCAGGATCTCTATCTTACCGCTGTCAATTAACCCCCCCCGGATCAAATTATACCTCGTCTCATAATAAAACCCGGTTCCCCACAAAAGTACTTTTTCCATTTTATCTTTTATCTCCTTTCATTCTCTGATGCGCCCGGAAAAATATTCCCCCGTCCAGGCAATGAATCTTAATACTTGTTCCTTCATTTCCTCTGGAAAGGCCGTCAGGACAGGGGCCGTCTCAAAGCTCAGCACGGAATCAAATCGGATTCTTTTTAATCCTCTGATAAATCCTTCCCAATCTGTTGAGGCTTTATTTTCCCTTGTCCTTGTAAATGTAAACGGGATCTGATGGAGGTCCCCTATCCCGTCGTTGTCATGGATATGCAGCACCTTCAGCCGGCTCCCCAGCCCTGCCAGGAAATTTTCAAAATCAATCCCCACCAGATTCGCATGGCCTGTGTCAAAGCAAAAGCCAAGGATCTCCGCATGATATTTCTCGTTAAAACGGTCGATACGTTCCGCGGCTTTTTTCGCATTGCAGCATGGGCCTTCTACCACATGGCCGCCGGTCACGTTATAAATATTTTCCATGCAGACCGTGATCCCCATCTCTTTTGCCATAGGGGCCAGAAAATCCAGAAACCGTTCCGTCTGTTCCCACTCCGCCGCTTCTGATCCATAATGGCGGGCCAGCTTAAATCCATGCACGACAATATACGGGCATTCAAAAAACGCACAGATCTTCATGCTTTTCGGCGCAACCACATTTCTCAGGTACTCATTCAGTTCTTTCTTCCCGTTCGGGACATAGTTGGGATAGGGCATGTGCATCTGATGGATCCTGATCCCTTCCGACTGCGCGCCTTTTTTATGAGGTTCAAAAAAAGCCTCTAATTCGGAATCCGTCCGGTCAAAAAAATCATTCAATTCAAATTTATATAAAGAGAGGTTCTTAAGATACGAGTTCAGGCTAAAATCCGCGCAGGAGAACCCGGCATCTTTCAACATTTTAAACCCAGCTTCCGGATCTGAATCGCGGACAACATTTTGCGTCTGCACGCCGATCGAGACCATCTGGCTACACCCCTTTCAGCCTGTCAAAATAAAATGACGGCATATATTCATCATTAAAAAACTCAATATTTTTTATCCCCATATCCCGCAGCTGCCGCTCGATCTCACGGTAATAAATATTGCAGATAAAAACTCCGCAGCCTTCCGGAATACTTTTAAGCGCCTCCGGCGTTCTCACCTCAAGACCAAAAAAATCGGTTCCCCACATCCTGGGATTGTTGTCGCAGGTGAACAGAGGCGGATACCTTTCTCCATAGCACTTCAGATAATTCCGGCACATGTTCCCTGCGCCGAACAGTACGATTGACTCATATTTTTTTAGCAGACTTTCTATCTCAATCTGCCATTTGAAGTATTCTGCCGCTGCCCTGGCCAATGACAAAAGCTGCGGGCGGAGCAATGGGGAAAATGTAATGACGGTATCCGGAATATGTAAGATCAGCTGCCCGTCAAAGCCGGCTTCCCGCAGCCCCCGGATCAGCCCCAGCCAGTCTGTCTGCGGCTGGCCGAAACGTGTACAGGTAAAGGGCAGCATCGCCCCTTCGTGCTGGCCGTCACAGTCACGCAGGACCACAGCCTTGATCCTGTTTCCTAATGCCGTTGCAAACTCATACATGTCCTGGCCGCAAAGACTGCAGACACCTGCATCCATGCAAAATCCAAAGCGGTTCCCGCCTGCAGCCCTGTTCAGCGCGTCCACCCATTCTGCCGCCTCTTCACCATCTGAGCATATGCTGCGCTGCATGTGGCCGTTTTTGTCCCGGCACTGGTTTTCCAGCAGGATCATCACATGGTTCTCCCGGGCCGTTTCCGCAAGCTCAAGATAATATCCCCGGTTCAGCGCCCAGTCTGCATAGAAAGGGCGGATGGTAATATAACCGCATCCAACCCTTCCGCAGTACCGTATGCACTCCTTATGGAGCATGAGCATCCGCTCCGTCAGGTCACCCCGCTTCGTATCCCGGGGCAGGTAAGGCGCCCGGGCAATGGGAATCTGCAGATGGTTTTCACAGCATGCCGCATACATTTTTTCAAAAAACCTAGGGATTTCCGACGGATGTTCCGATATCGGGAGGAACAGTCTCTCCCCGGCATCCTCATCCTCGTTGGGAATCTTCCCAAAATGTTCCAATTCATAGCCGGAGCAGCACATGTCCAGCTCCAACGATATATTTTTAAAGCCGGCATTTACGATATCCATGATGCCCTGAACCGGACGGAGAGGATGGACGATACCGGCAGGAGAACACACAATGTCCATGTTGCCACCTTTCCTTTCTACTTTATACGCTCTGTGATCGCAGCCTGCAGCATGGTAGAACTGGTACTCCTGGTATAAGGGAAAAATTCCAATTCCGAACCGATCGTCCGCAGCTTTCTCTGCAGCCAGGTCCAATACGGCTGCCCCTCATGGTCACTTCCCGAGAACAGGCATCCATATCTCAATTCTTTCCAAGCGTCAATTTTATTGGTATTATGAAAATCAACCGACACAACCCGGTCTACATATTTACACTGCTTTACGATCTCCATTCTTTCCTCAAACGGAATGAACGGCCTCTTCGCTTTATCCTGCTCCGTGAGTTCATCCGTGAGCACTCCGGCGACCAGATAATGGCACCGCTTTTTACAATTTTTCAAAAGATTCAGGTGGCCTATGTGAAACAGGTCAAAAACACCTGTCACATAGCCTATATTATACTTGCCGTCGGACATGGTATCTGTTAGCTTTTCTGCTAATAATGTATCGATCTCCCAGTTTAAAATCCGGCAGCTGTCCATGCCGATCCCCATTTTCTCCAGTTGTTCCGCAACCGGTTCATAATCCTTGATCGCGATAATGACCCGGTAGGTGCCGTACATCATTTTGCTCAACGCGTCCGGCGCTTTGATCTCGATCCCTTCTTTTTCCGTTCCCCATTTTTCGGAATTATTGTCCACTATGAAAAGCGGCCTGTGCGCCTCTCCATATTTACTCAGATAATAATCCGCCATTTTCCCTGAGCCGAAAAGAATGATCCTTCTGCCGTCCAGATTGTAAATGGGATCGAAGCAATGATATTCTCCGTTTTGCATATCCAGTTTTCTCCTGTTCTCTTTCATTACATCGCCATAGTACCAGATCCAATGGTAAAAACCGCTGAATACCTTCCGCCTTCGTAATTCCGTCTGGAACAGTTCTTCTTCCTGCTGGTAGTAGCCCCAGGTTGAAGTGATCCCATATCTGGCCTTGAGTGTCTCCAGCGGGACGATCCCCTCCAGCTCCGATGCAAAGAAATACATATCCCTCAATGCCCTGAAAAGCACATAATCCGCCGGGCAGTCTGCCCTGGCAAACTCCTGGTCATAGAACAGGAAATCCCCCTGGTCGCAGAAGCAGTTTACCGGGATCATTTCTATATACGCCTTTTTGAGGATGATCCCCCATTCCGCTTCCGGGTCCCAATGCCTCATGCAGTTTTTCTCTGCCGGTACATGCTCGGAGGATCTTAAGATGTATTCCCGGAGCTTGTCCATAGAGCGGATCAGCACCCCCGCATCCTTCTTTGTCTCCTCCCTGATATAACGGGAGAGCGACGGGGCATGTATACGCCGCATTGCCGCTGTTCCATTTTTTTCTTCCATTGCCAGCACCGGGACCCCTCTTTCAGAAAGCTCCCGCGTATGCCGCAGAAGACTCTCGATCCCTTTCCTGCCTTCCGGATATAAGGGAATCTTTTCCACCCGGTCGTCATCGTAGATATTCGTCGCGAATGCCCTGTCCCTGTCCCGCTCCGCTGAGACCGCCGAATAGACCACATTGCTGCATAGGGCATTGCCCGCTTCTATGAGAAACGCGTTCGAAAAGAACAGCATCACATCATTGTGGATCAAATGGTCTACCAATGTGGGTTCATCCAAAACACGCTGGGTCTTATAATCCACATATATGTCAATCTTTTCGCGCATATCTGTCCCGGGCCTGCATTCCTCCGTATAGATCAGCCGTGTGCGCCGATGGTCCGGCATGGGATAATAGAGCTTGGAATATGGAAATCCAAGCTGTTCCATAAAGTCCAGCAGTTCCGCCCTGCTGAAACGAAAAAGGCCGGACTCGTTACAGGTCATCCCGTCAAATCTCACTTTTGTATTCGGATCAGGCTCTCCGCAGAAATATTTCACGCCAAACCGATTCGGCACTGCCATCAGGAGCCTGCCCCCTGTATTCAGAGTCGACCTTGCGGCCTGGATGATCTCAAAATACGTTTCTTTATCCGGGATCTCATCCCGGTTTTCGTCTACCGCAAATATGATATAGTCAAAGCGGCTGCCGCAATCCCTGCAATATTCAAATATACTTTTATTGACAACCTCCAGGTTCCCCAGCTTTTGTAACCTGGTCTTTGTCATAACGGCACGGTAAGGGTCGCTTTCAACCACCGTGATCTTATTACACCGCAAACTTAACATCTCTGTAAACGCGCCAAACCAGCTGCCGATCTGCAGGATTGCGCTTTTTCCATCAAATGGATACCAGCCCAGCAATCCATTCGGCAGCTCACTCAGATAAGACGCCACTTCGAGCCGCTCATCCCCTGACAGGATATCGCTGAAATCATTCCGCCGGCAGTCTGATATATAACCGCCTATCACTTGATCCATTTTACTGGCTGGCTTCATAAGTATGCCCTCCATATCTATGCCTTCTTCTCCAGCATCTTCATTTTTACATATCCCTTTTTCAGGGAAGCCTTATTTTTCATAACGTATACGGTATTTAGCAATTCAGCGATATACCCTAGGTAACGGTTATCGCATTGTATCCCCCGGTCAAGATAGTGCCTGTCCACCTCTTCCAGTATGGAGAATACCCAGGTACAATACTCTTCAAATATGTCCCGGCGCATGATAAACATGTTGTATGAGATCAGGAAAAAGGACTCTGGAAGAGCCTGCCAGGATTCCAGGTATTCCGGGGACAGCCGTCCGACCGCCTCCCCGGTAAGCTCCCACATCTCAGGGGTCAGGAAGTAATTCCTCTCCACAAATTCTTCCCGCAGCCCGCCGTCCGTTATCTGGGGGAGCGTGTATATGGCATCGTACCCTTCTTCCATCATCCCTTTAATCATGTCTTCATCCGCGTAAAATCTGCGCCTGTAATGGCAGAGTCCTATATAATCGCTCTCCTTGTCATTTTTCCACGCCCAGTATACTGCCGACATCTCACAATAGTCCCTGTTCCGCTTTGAAACGTTGTCTCCTGTGTTATCTTTTAAATTCGAGATATCCACATCTGTCAGATCCGCGCCGACCTGGATCGTCTCAGTAAATGGTGAATCAAACTCTTCTGTCACTTCCTCATCGAAATGGGATTTGGCCAGATATATTTTGCATCGGCGCCTGCTTTCGTACTTTTTATCTGTCTTATTGAAAGAAATATATGGGCCCAGCTGGCTTTCACGTAATTCATCCAGGCTTTTCTGTCCCTCGAAGATGCGCTTGTCCGGGAGAACTCCACGGAAAACGCGGACCATATAGAGGTAGTCATTTTTGTATCTGCCGTCATATATAAGATACATTCCCTCCTGGCATGGGTTTGAAGAAACCATATACCTTTTGGTGATATTTCTGTAAGGAAATGAAAGGTAATGGTAGTACATGATCGTGTTCACAAAATCGCCTGTATGATACCAATTTCCTTCCAGATTTTCCTCAAACAATGAAAGCAGTTGGTTTTTTATTGTTTTTTCTCTTGCCGCCAAAAAGACGCTGCCGCTTTGGTCCGTTTCTTTCAGCCACTTTATATCCCTGACCGGGATGCCGTGGAGTATCTTTAATTTTCTGGTGTCGTCATACCTGTTTATGTCTGAGACAAGGAAAGCTTTTATATTTTGGGCAGCGTTATTTTCTTCACAATAGAGATAAAAGATATGCGCGTAAAATGTGGTGCCGAATATGTAAAACGGATGATCCCCCAATGCGTCTAAGATGGCATCATAGTCATTTTTAAAGTAAAGTTTTCCTGACATAGCTCTTTAATCCTTTCTGCATTTTTACAAACACGATGTTAGTCTTTCCAAGAATAATCTATCTGATGATCACATATGGCAGTTCTTTAATACGGAACCGGTTCTTTCTCAGCCATACTGTCCACATCCTCTCAGCGAAGAAACCAATTACTCTCTGGCTGTAACTGTCATACCCTTCTACATCTATTTCTTCTGCAGCTTCTATTAAAAAAGAAAACAGCCATTCGCAATACTGATCTAATATTTTTCGTTTCGTCACGAAAATATTACAGTTAAATATGATATGCCCATTCAAGACACTCTCAAATGCTTTTAAGTAGTCTGGCTGTTTCTCCTTAATTTTATCTCTGATCATTTTGTAACCTTTGCGGCATAATTCCGGATCCATAGAATTTCTTATCTGTTCATATATGGTAATTTTTTCCAACGGAACAGACAGCGGCAAAATAATATCATACTGATCCATAATATCACTTATATGCTCATGGTCCAAATAATTATCCATGCTCCTTATCTCATTATTGTAAAAATATCTGCGATAATGATTTAATCCAACATAGCTTGATCTGGTATTTTTCCAGATCCAGTATAAAGCCGTACATTCATTAATTTTTTTATTCAGATGAGCTATATTCGCCCCCTCTTCCTCTTTCAGATGTCCATCTTCCCTATACCCCCCTACACAAAGTGGAATATAGGTATTATTTGAATACAGGTTATATTTCTTATGAATTATTACATAAATGGCTATATCTTCCGTTTCTTTTTTTCCTTCTGTATTTATGGTCCAGAAATCTCCCTCAACTGTCGAAATGCATTTCACTTTTCCATATTGCCACAATCTTTCCTGCATTGCTTTCCTATCTGATATAGTTTTCCGCTCTGCTCTAACTATAATATCTTTTGTCCGCCTATAAAGCTTTTCCAAAGTACCATCCATACACTGCAGTTCACTCCAGAAAAATATGACATCATAGTTTTTTTTACATTCGTTTATATTTTCATAGGCATTATCATATAAATTTTGATTATATATTGCAGATTCACTTTGTATGCCATCTAAAATAATCTCTTCACCCATCAGCAATTCTGACTTTGTCAAATATCGAACCGGAAGGACATTCATGCCAACATCCAGAAATCTCTTATACTTTTTTTCTTTCAGATACGGCCTATATAGCAGAAAATCGTCTATTACCTGCTCATCCACTATATTCCGCCAGGATATAACCTTATCCTTCGGAACAAAATATTGTCCCACCAGATCCATCTTGATTTCTTCAAAATATGGATTTGAAAAAACAGCAATAAAATCATATTCTAAATCGCACAACGACTTTACTGGAATCACTGGTATCTTATATTCATTATAAAAAAAGCTGGAATCCGTTGCATTTTTATCACATAATGCTATGATATCATCCCAATTTATCCTTTTCTTATAACGTTCAAATATCTGCCCCATTGCATAAATGACTATTTTCATTGAAAGCTATCCTCTATCAAATTGAAATACAAAGAGTTGTCCCTGTTCAAATTCATGTTCAATCTCATCCAACACTTCCTGTGTTGCCGCTCTGCCCAATGCCAGGATGATTCCATCTGTTTTTTCAAAATGCTCGCCAGAATAATTACTGCACTCTTTATCTTCATTTATATTATCTGACACTAAAAATTTCTCAAATTTCCATTCCCGGCATTGAAAGTACTTTTGCATTCTTTTTCCATATTTTCCTGCCCCATAGATAAATATCCGCTTATGATTTTCATAAAACTTTTCCAAAGCATAGTAATTGAGAATAGATTCAAATCTTTCTTCTTTGCATAGGCGCGAGATATTCTCCCAGATCAAGTTTAAATCATATTCCGAATTTTTTCCTATATAATCCAGAGCCTTTAACGTATCATCATACCATTGGCCTTCAAAAGTCAAACATCTCTTTTTAAAAAAAGGAAGCTTGTTCTCCAAAATCAATTGATAACTATTATATAAATAAGGATTCCCTACATATGAATTATCTATATCATCTGTAATGGTTTTACTGCGGAAACCTTTGTTTTCAAAGTATTGCGTAAAGTTTAACTCAAACGTATCTATTGTACTTTGATAATCTACAGGATATGACAAATTTTTCCAATATTTCAAGAAATCACAGCTTTGCAGCATCCTTTTTCTAATTACTAAAAAAAAGGACTGAACATGACTATTGATTAACTTTCCATTGTTAAGCACTATCTTCGGATGTCTGGTAATTCCCCAAAAATCAGCGTCATCTTCTTTCACTTTATTCCATATATCAAGTAAAGGGAACACCGGACCAAAAAAGGTATCATTCAACAATACAACTTCATCATAATGTTTCCATTTATCATAGGGAATAAATTTGAGTAATGCATCTTTATACGCTCCAGCATCAAACCCCTCGTTATTTCTGACATAGGCGTCTGTAATATACCCTTCTATGCGTCTCAAATCACTTGGCCTGATCCGTCCATTAACAATCAAAACAATTTCCTTACATAGTTCACCTAATGCTTTTAAAGAATAATCAATATATCTGTCCGCTATTCCACTCTTATCATACAATACGAATATACCCAGCCGCTCCATATTTATATTTCACTTTCATATTATTAAAAAGGTTAATCAATATATATTGCGAAATTGATAACTATTTTCATCAAATCTTTTCCTTAAAAATATTCCTTAAACTTAACTCTAAAAACATCTATCACTTTGATAATCTGCAGGACATAATAAAAAGCACTTAACTAATAAATATATTATTAAAAAATTGATTTTTATTTTTAATATTTAAAAGAATTTCTTGTTGATATTTTTCACTTACCCCGATGATAATTCCACAATTCTCATCTAGTTCAACCTCTGAAATGTTATACACTGGTATGTCATGAATCGCTTTTTCTTCTTCACCTTTATCACTTACGATAAAAGCTGTTGGTTGTCTTTTCATCTTCTCTAAATAAGAATAGTATCGTTCTCCCCGGATTCCTGCCCCATATATATATATTTTCTTATATTTATGAATAAACGGTATAAATTTTTTTGTTCTCTCCTCATATTTTTCTAGTTCTAAAATATTTCGTATATCTAATGACTTGTTGAGTCTTTCGAATGCCTTTCTTAATACCATCTGCATATATTCAATTTCTTCTCCAGCATATCTGTCTGTCATCACCCAGCCTGTCTCAAATCCTGCATCCTGCGCCACATATGCTAAGACTCTTTCAATTGCATGGCTTAAAGTCCCATCATTCTTTAAAGGTTCCTCATCAAAATCATCATATTTCCATTCGATTTCTAATAGCTTTTTTAAAGCTGGCACTTTTGTCCAAAAAACTGTTCCCAATGTTATTGGTTGCTTTTTATCATCCAAATCACAGTTTAAGTTCATTTTTTCTGCCAGATCTTCTACAAGCGAAAAATCTTCTCCCCAAGTATCCGCAAAAAAATGAGCTACACAATTACTTATTGGAAATGGCGGCACCAATAGCCCCAATTTCGGATTTCTATAAAAAACACTTAATACATTATTAATATATGTTTTACTCCCAATCATATTATTCCATAACCCTAAAGCCCACTTTCTTATATCATCTTTTGATTCAACACTTTTTTCTTTCTTATCATGTAAAAAACAGAAATAATCATATTTTAATATTTCTTTACGGCAGGCAACGAGAAAAGCACTAATATCTCGTCCTCTGTTCTCTTTTTCTATAATTTTATATCGTTTCTTTTTGTAAAATTCAGTATCCCGAAGCTTCTTTTTTACTTGTTCATTCGCGACTGTAAAAATCAAGTCAATATTCCCTGGAATTTCATCAATAAATTTCAAATAATCTTTAACTGTATCAGAATAATGCAAATGCATAACAATCAATATTTTGCTATTTTCCAAATAATTAACATCTGTTTCTAATTTTTGATACAATGGTAAAATAAAATCTAATCCTTTTTCATATTTTATATCATATACATTTTTCAATATTATCAACTACCTTTCTATGAATTCCCAGATGTTCTTACTATAGCTTCCTCTCTGCTGCTTTTGAAATCACCCCGGATTTTCTAGTCATATATTGGGAAAATCAGTTGTTTAAATGGTATATTCTTTCTGATTTTTTCTTCAACTTCCATTAAATGCTTCTGATTTAATGCAACTATTATACCATTCCAAGGCTTTACTTCAAATTCTTCTATTTCAAATAATCGTTGATTTATTTCCCTCTCTTTTTTTGAAACAATATTTCCAGCTATCACTATTCCATTATCGCTCAAATACTGTTCTATATTTTCTGCATATTCGCCCTTACCAAATAAATATATCTCGCTATACTTATCACAAAATTTTATAATTTGCTCTGGATTATATGGTCTAATTTCACCATTTATACTACGCTGATAAATGTCTGCCAAAATATTTTCTAATGGATACAATGTACTAATATCTATATATTGAAAAGTTTTCTTTAATTGCAAATAATATTGAAGCATATACTTTTTTCGTTTTAGTACAGGAAAATGTAATTTAGTGATTTGTGTCTCTATATTGTATGTTGTCTGAAAATCACTTTTATTCAAGCGTTCCTTTTGTACTTCTATCCAGGAATCATATTGAAATCCCAATTTTGTAAAATACTCCGAAAAATAAATTTCAAAATTTCTCACTGCATCTTTATAACTTTCAGGATATTCCAGTTCTGCCCAAAATTTATAGAATGCAGGATTTAAAAACATTCTTCTTTTTATAACAATAAAATATGATTGTATATGCGCAGAAACAATTTCTCCATCCAGAAATTCTTCTACACCTCCTGGATGTCCACTCAATCCCCAAAAATCACAGGCTCTTTCACACATGAGTGTAAAAATATCTTTCCAGGGGAAAAATGGGCCATAAAAAGTATCATTAAGCAAAAGTATTTCATCCCATTTAGTCAACTCTTCGTTGTCCAGAAAATGCAAAAAAGCATCTTTATATGCTCCCCCATCAAAGCCAACATTATCTCTTTGATAAACACTTTCTGTATATTCATATAATTTCATTCTTTCATCAATCTGAATCTCTCCATTAATCACTATGATAAGTTTATTTATCACATCTTCTAAACTTTTTAGTAATGTTATAATATAGTCTCCCACAAGCCCTTGCTTGTCAAAAAATACGAATATTCCACATCTTTTCATAAATACATTCACCTTTCATCCAACACATTCTCCTCTAAAAGACGCGAAATCTCCAATCTTGTCCCTTTGAACCTCCTCCATTAATTGAATCATCTGATCAACCTTCTTCAATGTACCTTCATCTTCTATTTTTGAGTAAACAATCCCCCGCTTGCATTCGAGAAAAAATAATTTCCTCCTTCTTATATATTCATTTAAAATATCTTTAAGTTCAGTTCCATTTATTTTTTGAATAATATCGTTCAATTCGAAATCAAATACGTATCTCCCCAACAGACTATAGCTTTTCTCCATAAATGAATTATATGCCTCTTCTGGCACTCCATTTTTTTTATTGATTCTTATACTTTCTGAGTGGTCTGAATAGTAATTATTTGTTCCCCATACATATGCTCCATCAAATGCATTGACTTTCTCTGATAATTCCTTAATGACTCCCTTTCCATGAATAAAACAGTCTGTGTAAAGCAATACTAATTTAGATGAAGACATGAATCCCTGATTCTTTTTCATATATTCTACAACATTATACGTATCAGATATAACGTAATTTATTTTCATTCCAAATTCGCTTCCAGAACCTATAAGCGCTTGATATTCTTTCTCTAATTCATCAGATATTATTATATCTATTTCTTTTACATGTATTAGTTTTAATGTATTCAAAGCATAAAACATAATAGGCTTATTCCCCATTGATATCATTTTAGCTTGCTTTTTCTCTATATAGCTCCCCACTATAATACCTTTTGCTCGATTGTGCCCTTTACATAAAAAATTATAGGATATCCCTGGTTTTTCCCTTAATAATGAAGCGATAGCACCTCCACCACATGCTGAATAGATACCTATCGAACATTTTGAAATAACATAAAGCGAATAAAGATATTTTAAATCCCTGTCATATCCATCTTCATACTTATATATTACATTTAGTGTGCCCTGACCAAGTTTCTCATATCTCCTAGTCTCTACAGAACATACCTTTCCTGAATATTTATTCTCAAATTCCCGCAAAATTCCTTTATCTTCCGTAGCCAGAAAAATTTTTCTTTCAGCCATTTTCTCTGAGAATTCATCTATTTTATTAAAGATTTCATTCATTGAGATTGGACACAAATGTCCTACCGGTCTTAATTCTTTATAATCTGTTCCCCTTGCCAGAACACCAATTATATCATCATCACATACTCCCTGTTTATTTCTGCAACATTCAAAATATTTTTTTACCTCTGCCTTTATACGAATATACTGTTGAAAATACCTACGCCATGTCATAGTGTCATCATCAAAAAAATCTATAAATTTCTCTAAGTCTAATATATTTACAGAAGCAAGTTCGCTTACATCATCTATTACAAAAAAATCATTGCTATTATAAGCTTCCTCTATACTTACATTAAATGGCTGCTCAAAATAATATTCCCACACATTCTCTTTTCCTACTTTAGAAGCATCATATTGTGGAATTTTACAATTTCTCCAATCTACAACTGGAATAAAATTGTTTTCCACCGCAAATCTAATTCCACATAACGTATATAATATATACCAACCCAATCCGCCAGTTGAAATTAATGTATAACCCATTTTTAAAACCGCAAATTTCTTGTCTGTTGTCATTTTTGCAGACAACGTATCATTACGCAAACTTGTATAATCTATTACGTCTTTATTCATGATTGTTGACACTCCTACCATCATTTTTTTGAAAGAATATACTCATATTATTGTAAATCCAAAATCTTTTCCCAAAACTTTAGATGTGTTTCCATTAAACTTTTAGGATATACCATCTCATGAGCCAGCTTCCCCATCGTATGCAGCTTCTCCCTATGCGCGGCCAAATATTCTATTCTTTTAGCTGTCGCAAAGTAATCTCCTATTGGAACAATATATCCATTTGTTCCATCCATAATATCTTCTTTCACCCCTGATGTAGCCGTCACGACAGGCACTGTGCCATTTCCCATTGCTTCTATAATACTAATGCTTCTTCCCTCATAATCTGCGAGATTAATACAAATATCCTGCCGTTTCCAAAAATCCGATATTTCAGAACGATTTAACCTGCCAGAAAAATGTACCTTTTCATGCAATCCATTGCCATATACGAATTCCTCCATTTCTTTCCGCGCAGGACCATCCCCAGCAAGTTCCATATTATAATGAATCCTATCCCTCTCCAACACTTCCACAAGCCGCAACAATAGATCCATTCTTTTCTGTGAATACTTCATACCATCCATACGGCCTGCATAGCCTATATGGATTGGTGAGAAAGCATCCTCTGTATAAACACGATCCAATATAGGTTCACATGGAAAAGGGCAAGTCATAGAATATACCTTTTCGGGCTTTATCCCTTTCAATATCATGTCATTTCTTATATCCTGGCTAACGCCAATATAAATGTCGGAACATTCCTTTAAGTCCATATACTCTTCGTAAATTCTATAATTGCCACCATGAATCACAGATATAATTTCAACCATATCCGGATAGTATTGCTTTAGCAAATATGCTGCTAACATCACTCCATCCGGCTTACTTGTAATAATTTTACAAGGTAATTTGTTCATAATAGCCTCGATTAAATTAGTGATCGTATTCAGTGAAAATGGCTCATTATGATTAATGTCTACGCTTATAACATTTCTTTTTATAGAATCTGGCATGTTGCAAGTAACATTATCCGAAATAATAAAAATATCTTTATATCTTTTTAGCAAAGCTTCACAAATATCTATCGTCCAGGCTTCAATCCCCCCCAAACCCAAACCATCATAACAATCAAACATTATTGTTTCCTTTTTATTAACATCAGGTGTCTGACAGGTTATTCTTTGTTCTATTTTGTAATTTTTCTTATATACATCAAGGATGAGTTTGTGATAACCAATTTCCTTCTTCAAGTCATAATGGTACACTTGCCGCAATACTTGCCTGATTTCTTTTACTGCATATAAATCAGCGACAGCAATACATATATGTGCTTCCTGATATTCTTTTATTCTGTCGGGATTTACAACTTGATTTCCCTCTATGTTTTTCCCCCAATTGGCCGGATCACTATCTACAATCGCTAATATTGTTGCGTTATCCCATCGTAAAATCTTACATAACGCCCTACAGCGTTTTCCTGCCCCATACAGAATCAATCCATTCATGCTAATTCCTCCATTCGGCATTACCATTACAGGAAGCTTTCAGACTTAACTCATAGTCATCCAGTGACATTTCTAATTCACCAAATACATTACTTTCATAAAATACCGGCATCCCCTGATTCAAAAAAACTTTGCGGAAGTTCTTGATAAGATATCAATTTTTGATCAATCAGTTCTATTTTTTCAGAATCAATACTTCTTTTTTTCAATTCTTCTTTTACTTGCATTGCTACATCTATTTTTAGTAGTGCCAGAACTATGTAATCAAAACTGCTCTCACATATTTGGTCTATTTCACATACCGGAAATCCATCGTTTTGGTAAATCCGATAGTTTTTATCTACCCACAATACCAGTTCATATAAATGATACTGTTTGATAAAATCATACAGTGCCTGTCCAAAAACGCCTGCTCCGTAAATAATTATCTTACTTCCTCTGCTTACATTCTTAAAAGGATACAAATATTTCTTATCCACAAACGTTTCATATCCTCCTATTAATAGAGAAAAGATTATAATCCATTCTAACTGTTTATATACATTGGGAGATACTTTTCTCTTTTTAAATTCCGGCATCAGGAAACGATATACATACTGTTCAGAAGTAAAATTACTTTTCACGTGATTGTGCATAATCGAGCCACTATTTTGGCGGTAATAATATAAGCATTCATCTATGAAATAGACATATTTTGCATCCAGCAGCGCAAGTATATGACAGGAAAAATCTTCTGAAAATTGAATTTTTTCATCCACAGTGGCAAAAATATTTTTAAGGATACTGGACTTGTAAAGGTTTGCTACAAGTCCCAATGTCATATTTGATTTATAAAACATATTCAAATCTATCATATTTTCCGCGGTAAACCTGCCAGTATATTTTCCCTGTCTCCATTTTCCTATAATTCCTATATCTATCCCTTCTAATGTCTTCATCACCCTAGGGATGACAATATCAACGTCATACACAGTCATGGCCCGTATAAGTTTATCACATAGCAATTCATCTATGTAGTCATCCGCGTCAATAAACATCACAAACTCACCTGATGCCATCCCCAGTCCCTTTTTTCGCGCGCTGTTCGGGCCTTCATTCTTTTTCCTGATTCCAGTGATATTATGATACTGATTAGAATATAACTGGATAATCTCCCAACTGGAATCTTCCGAACCATCGTCAATTAAAATCAATTCATATTTTGAATATGTCTGCTTTAAGATACTTTCGATACATTCTGCCAGAAAGCATTGCGCATTATAAACTGGAACAATAATACTGATCAAACCTTTTTTTTCCATTTATCCACCTGCTGAATCAAACAAAACCGTATAATGTTCTTTATCATATTTAAAGATTTATTCGACATATTTTTTGCTTATTTATACCCAGATGTATCAAGTAATTTTCTATATCATCTGCCACTGTCGCATTTATAACTGCCAGAATTACTTTATCAAAATAATACTCTGAAATATTTTCAGGATAAATCAGCCCCTCTCCTTTTACCTTATCCGCCCATGCCACAATTTCACAATAATTTTGGGACTCTATCACCCCTTTTATCGCCTTTCCGAATCTGCCCGCCCCGTATAATATAACCTTGTCTTGCGGATTTATTTGACTAAATGGATAAAGCATTCCACCATTGATCCGAAATATGGAATCCGGATCGGACATACACATAAAAAAAGTGTGTACCTGTGATAATTGCTCTTTCATATTTTCAATCTTATTTTCATTTCTAACTATACATTTGTCAAAAATGTCTTTCATTATTTTCATGCTTTCCTTATGTGTGATTGAGGTTCCCATAATAGAATCGTTTCTCACCACATAGTGATAAAAGCATTTTCCCGAAACAGCGATTTTTTTAGATTCAAAAATATACGGATATATTACATCCGCGTCCTCTCCAATCTTCGCGTCCAGAGGTACATCCATTTGATATTTTATTAGTCTCTCTTTCCTAAATATTTTATTCGTTATATGCATATTAATCTGAGAATCAAAAAAATGATTTGTTTTGATTACATGGCGCAATAGGTGATATAAAGTATCTCCTCCATATATACCCGCATTTATTTTTTCATTTTCAATGATTGAATGGTTTTTATAATCCCGTATCAACCCACTGGTTACAATATCTGAATTGCTTGCAACCGCGATCCCCATCAGATATTCATACATATCCGCCTCTATCCAATCATCACTATCGACGCAGGCAACATAATCCCCCACAGCTAAACGAAATCCCTGCTGCCTTGCGCTTGTCGAGCCGCCATTCTTTTTATGCAGCACTCTTATTCTGGGATCCTTCTTTTTCCATTCATCACAAATTCTCCCGCATCCATCTATCGATCCATCATCTACAAGAATAATTTCTAAATTTTGATATGTTTGTCTAACAACACTTTTTATACATTTATTAAGATATGCTTCCACATTATAAACTGGAATTATAACTGATAGCAACGGCTCATTTATTCTATATAGCATTTTCTTATCCTTCTACAATTTTCTCTAACCATTGTCATTTATATTAAAACCGTACATGTCTGCAATTTTCCCAGTATTTCTAAAACCTCACTTCTTCCATTCACCAAACAAGGCCAGACAAATATATTTTCTTTAAATTTCATTTCCTCTAATAATCGGATTGGGTATCCGAGCAATGTATCAATTTTATTGTCTCTCTTTGTAACAATCAATCCACTTATATTTACTCCAAAACGCATTAACACAATGATTGCCTTGACGGCTTCTGCACCGGCTCCGTAAATAAATATTTTATTCCCATTCTGATATATACTTTTTATCCGATTTAATACAGTACATTCATAATAATCAATGCTTTGGATAATATATTCGTCATGGAACACATTCATTAGCTTGTCCACCACATGATCTGATATGATTTTTAAGTCATTTAAGTCATTTTCAAATTGTTCTACCGTATATCCATATGCATATTTGATATTAAATAATCGTTTAATAGCCTGCATATATTTAATATGTAGATACTTAGAAAATCTTTTTCCGGAATATTCATCAAATTTCGTAAAATAATTCACTGTATCCACAATGTATCTAGCAGCTATCTTTTTATCACTTCGATATCTTTGGTTCCAAGATCCATCAGCAAAATCCCGATACACACTCCATGCAGCATTTATAAAATATAAATCCCCTTTACACGCCATATATGTTCTTAAAGCTTCATCGCCTGTGGCTGCCTTAAAGTCCGGCTGATTTTTCATATAATCTGTTCTGCCAAAAAAAGATGCTGTTGGATACCAGCCTTTTGTAGGTGATATTATTTCCCTATCATCTATATAGCCAGATGGATGGTTATGTACATTAATCTGCAATTCATCTGATTCCTCCCGATACACTAATGCATTATGATAACATAGAGAAATATTTGGATTTGACTCCATCAGATCATATTGTTTCTGTAGTTTTTTATTATAGATCCAAAAATCGTCTCCTTCACAAAAAGCTATATACTTACCTTTTACTATAGGATAAATATATGTTCGAAGGATGTCCACTCCTTTTGAATATTGGTTCTCTTTTTGAAGAATCAGTTTTATCTTATTCGGATATTCTTTTTTATATTCCTGCAATATTTTTGTAGTTCCATCTGTAGACGCATCATCATGGATTAAAATCTCATATTCAAACCCACCCTTTTGCATGAGGAAACCATCCAATGCATTTTTAACATATTTTTCCTGGTTATATGTTGCACAGACTATTGATATATCTACTTTTTCCAATATCTTCCCCTTTCTATGCTAAATACTAACTATGTTTGTTATCTACTGCATACATTATCGTTTCAGTTGTAATATTGGTATAATGGCGAATATAAATCCTATACCAAGGATAGTTTTCTATAATATAAAAAGGAATTTTCCATAAATCATCTTCCCAATGATAAACAGATATTGCCAACTTTGGATGATATTTTTCTATCGTACACTTTGCTCCTTTCAATGCCTCCATTTCTGCACCTTCTATATCCATCTTAATATAGGTCGCTTCTTTCCCACGGAGCATTTCGTCAATGGAAATAACTTGAATACTTTTTTCAGCTTCATCTGCAATTCTTGATGACCCTGTCTCAGAATCCTCAACAAAAAATGTTTTACCAGTCTTCGAATATGCTCCACAATTTACAGCCTCAATATTTTTTAAATTGCTTAATTCAATCGTTCCCTGCAAAATATTGTACATAAGCGGATCAGGCTCCATTGCATAAATATTCTTATACTTCCCTTTTGACCATTCTGCAAACTGTACTGATGTTCCTCCATCATATGCACCAGCATCTACAAACACTTCTTTTTCATAAGGCTTCATTATTTCATTAATTGGAAAATACTGGTAATGCCCCTTTTCGAAACTGGCTTCTAACAATTCCACATTATTCGTTTGTCTGTATTTTAATAAATTATCAAATACTACAACCGAACGTTCATCTGCCAAATGTTCTTTAACTTTTAGAATCATATCGTTTTCTTTCTCTATCAAATCTTTCAGGCTATTTACTTCATACATCCCTGGACCATATACCATCCCTCGCGCATAGATATTTATCCCTTCAACATCTTCAGTAAGTTCTAAAATCTGTTTTTGGAATTCCCAATTATAGGTTGCAATGCAAATAGACACTTCCTTCATTGATTTTAATTCTTGAAATGTAAACACTGGCAAACCTGCAAACGTGGTTCCTTCTTGTTCTATTCTTGAAGAATCCGCAAATCCAACCACCTCAATTCCTGCATGCGATAATTCTTTATACATACTCAATCCAGATACTGAACAACACCATATTATAACCTTTTTATACTTAATTTCATCATAGTTGAGTTTTAATTGCTTATAATTGTAGTGTTTTACCATTGTACCATCCCCCTCCTTTCCCAAAAGCTAATGGTCTACTTATCCTCCCTACATTATACATTGACCCTTGTTGTCTAATAATTTTATTGCACTGACTGGATGGACTTTTCTCTTTTTTAATGGCGGGATCTCCATATAATTTCCAAACTTAAAACTCAGATAACTATCGTAATCTTTAATTCCTTGAAATAGTTTTCCCTCAAACATAATGTCAATACTATTTTCATACCATTTTCGATAATATCCATATTCTCTATTAGGTGTTGGAAACATTAATATCCTGACCATCCTGGTTTTCTTTTTATTCGCAATGATAATCATCTTGTAATAATATTCCCAAACTAATTCCACTGGTATCTTGGCCAGTACCTTATAGCATTGCCGTTTTATTGTATTTTTTTCTGCTATCTGTCCTACTTTTGACCACAGTATCTTCCTGACACAAAAGCATTCAAAATTTTTTATACTTCTCAATATATAATTATCAGGCACTCCATCTAGCGGAAAAATATCAATAAAAATCCCCTGTTTATAGGGCATATGCTCTTGGTATTCTCTAAGAAACAGCGTATTTTTCCTTCGGAGCTTTCCATATCCCCATCGGTAGCCTTTTGTTCTTCTATTGTCTTGAAAGTAAAAACGAGTGTCATCCAGTTCTGTTTTTACTGCCTGCCGAAACCGCTCATATTCCGACCTGAGAAACGCTACATCTGCATCATCATCCCACGGTATATATCCACCATGCCGGACTGCGCCTAATAAAGTTCCCGCTATAATATTGTATTTAATCCTACATTTTTTACATATTCTGTCTACCTCTACAAGCAATTCCAATTGTATCATCTGTATCTGCCGAAGGGTATCGTTGTCAATCTGCATCATTTATTTCCCTCTATATATTATAGTTTACTCATAAATGCATGAACTTCTTCTCCACAAGTACCATGGCTATTGGATATGACTTCCTTATATAATTCTATCTCACTTTCCCTGTCAAATTGATTGCCTATAGTAGACCCATCAAGAAAATTGCGAATGGAATTAAATGCATTCTCGTGGCAACAATACCGGAGCTGTTCTGATGAACGGCAGAATCCCGGCTCATGTGCTTTTAATTCCTCAATGTCGAATTGAATCTTTAACTCAACAAAATTATTTGTCTCAAGACAAATCTCATATAGTTTTCTTTTAGGATATGAAAAAAGCATTGCTTTTCCTTTTTCATCTGGCCACCCCCATATAAAACTGCTTTTTGCAGTAGTGTAAAAATATTCGTTTCCTTCTCCATCATCAAAAGGAGTTTTCCACTCTGTCATTTTTCCTGTTTTGGTATTGAGACAGATATACATATTAGCGTAGTCGGGAGTAAGATATAGACATTCTCCGCAAAGTATACCGCTGCTAAATGCTCTTTCAACGTGCTCATCCCCAGACATCGGATCCAAACATTGGAATCCTTGCGGAAACTCGTCATACTTCTCAACCTCATTTGTATCAGGGTTCCATCTTACAATGTGGAGTAAGTCACCTTCATAAGGTAATAACCAGAAACCATCTATATGCGGTATAATAATTCTATATCCACATTCGGATTTTATAGGAATTTCTACAATCTGATGTTTCCCGGTTTCTATATCGAACATGTATACCCGATTATCTGTCGGGGATGTTAAATAGAGCTTTCCATTTTTACCACCAAGTCCCCCAAATTTTAGAGTACCATTCACTTCTTTTACAAATACATCTATATCATCTCTAAAATATTTAATTGTATCATCTGTAACATCGTACCTAACAATCGCAGGATACCCATATGGCAGTAATATAAGATAATTTCCGCAATTCAGTGCGCAGAAGAAATTACATGTTACTGATTCAACTCGTTCCAATGCAATCTTCTTTTTCTCCCCCAATTCATCAATTACTAGAATATTTTGTGCATTTTGCGGACATACATATAGTTTTTGATCAACCTCATAAACTATGTTATAGTCTCCACCATATACATAATCTGCCAAATCACATAAATATTTATAGTCATGTGCAAATGGCTGAGACACATACAATCTGTTTCCCTGGGTTATAGAAAATCTGTTGCCCTCAGTATAATTGAATCCCGGATATACTTCTCCTCTCCAACTATTCTCATCAGGTTCACTATGCAACTTATTATTTAATATAAACATCGGCTTCCCCACAATTCCAAACAAGGAAGTCACAGATGTCCCTGCATCTCCGATATATGCATCACATAAGGCAATTGTATCCTCCATATCCGGTGTATCATCATAGATTCCCAGCTCTTTATCAAGAAATTCTCTTTTTAATGTCAGATATTCCTCTCTATACATTGGTCGCATGGAATCAAACGTAGACTCCAGCAACGGATGCGGACGCCACAGAAGACATGCGTCTTCCCTTCCCTCAAAACAGGAAAATATATATTTTATTTTCTTCAAAAAATCTTCCGTCTCACTAAGCATCCCACCAATACTGGTATTATAAAAATATACTTTCCGCCCTTCCATTTTCTTTTTCCAATCTGCAGGTGGTTCCGGCGGATTCTGACATTTTCGTATAATCTTGTCAAATTTCGGTGATCCAAACGGAAGGAACTTTTCATCCGGGATCCTCTCATCAAAATATTTCCGGAATCCCGGAGCCTGGATTACAATATAGTCTGCATAGATATACGCCGGACATAGTTTCTGCCCTTCTGACATCCCGCCCGTTGTACTGTAATATGGAATATAGACCAGCGTATCCGTATATCTTTTCAAATTTTCCGAATAAAATCTCGGATGTACACTAGTCACCAAGTTCCAGTTATCGTACGGATTATGGATATAGATCACATCCGGCTTTCTTTCTTCAAAGTTATAGGTCTGCCAGTCAATCACTTCTATCCCTTCCGGATAGTCATGTCCCTCATAATGCATCTGTCCCAATGTACGGTCCGGCTTTACATCAAAATACGGTATCGGTATGCAGTATGCATCACAATTCGGATCCTCTTTTGCGGCAAGATACACGCTCTCAAGACTATCCCACATGGAAGCTTTATATGGAAAAAAAGCTATTTCTTTTTTAACTGTGATATCATTTTTTGCACTATTTTCTATCCTGACCAGCAGTTTATTGAGATGTTTGTATGTCACCTTTGCATTGGTAGTTATGTCGCCTTTTCTTATTGTTTCAAATACACAAAACAACGTTTCACAGTACTCTTCTACATAAGCTACAGTTGTATGCCCTTCTCCCTCCAGCTTTTCGATGGTCTCTCCTAATTGAATTGCGAACTCCTGACATTCACTCAGCATATTCTGTACGGACATCATCTTATTTTGGCTCAATGCTTCCTTTATTTCTTCATGAGCCTGGTAAAAACTATTGATAAAATTCAAGACTTCCTTTTTTTCTGCTCTTCTCATGCCAGTCCTTTCATCGCTCTGAATCATAGTCTACATTTCATGTTAATCACAGTTCGAAAATTCTCTTATCCCCATAATGGTCAATCTTTACTCCTGACGTGTTTCCAAAAATTGCTCCATAATCCCTGCCAGCGTAATAGACTCTCCTCTTGTCAGCTTGAAATCTTCTTTCCCACCATGATTAATCCGAAACAGGAACTCACTGATTTCATATCTCAATCCATCACCAAGGAATACCTCCGAATATTTATCCACTCTATTTACATCTTCGTAATGCACTTCAAAATACGTTGTTTTCCACCACGGGGCTTCCACCAAAATATATCCTTTTGTTCCAGCAATCAACAGCCTGCCCTCCGATTTTACCCCCAGCCCACAGGTA
This sequence comes from Lachnospiraceae bacterium, assembly GCA_910575475.1. Lineage (GTDB taxonomy): Bacteria > Bacillota > Clostridia > Lachnospirales > Lachnospiraceae > Schaedlerella. The sequence continues at coordinate 127,171 of CAJTGD010000002.1, forward strand.
GCCGTAGCAAGACCGTTCTGATATCTCAATGTTACTCTTGTAAATAGGTCGAGGCCATTCTCCCCATTAATTGAATCAAAAGAAATGCTCTCATAACCCGCTCCCATGAGCTTCAAAATAGGTAACATAACATAACTGCCCAATTCAATAAAACTGCCCCCATATAATGTATCTGTCAATTCTCTGCTGTCCTCTCGCTCCAGCTTCGTAAAACATGCTTCCACATTCCGGATGGTTCCAATGACTCCACTGCAGGCAATTCCCAGCAACTTTTGAAATCCCGGACAGTAGGCTGTCTTTATCCCTTCAAAAAGAACGAGTCCCAATTTTTTTGCATTTGCAAATGCCTCCTCAGCCTGACGCTTTTGTAAAACCAAGGGCTTTTCACACAACACATGCTTTCCATGCTCCAAGGCACCTTTGATATAATCATAATGTGAACTATGGGGCGATGCTATATATACTACATCAATCGCATCGTAAAAACGTTCTATATCCTCGTAGGCATTAATTTCCCATTTTTCTGCGAAACGCTCCGCACTATGAACACGTGGATTATAGGCACCTTGCACGCTGACACCGCTAACCAGTTTCACTTCCGGAACAAACCGATTTGCAATCCGCCCATTTCCAATAATTCCAATCCTCATAATTTGCTGTCTTTGTTCCCGAAGCATCGTACTAGAAATGTTCCTGGTTCTTTCAAGATATACTACTTTACAACAATCTTTTAAATAATCGAAACAGCCTGTCCAATCAGAACCTACCGTAAAAATATCAATATGGTATTTCTTGATATCATTAAATTTCTGCCCGGCTGCCTCCTCAATAATGACCTCATCTGCAAAACCTGTTTTCTTTACATTCTCAATACGGGTTATTATTGAATCTACTACTCCCAGCTTTCCTCTCGTCTTGTCATAGCTTTCTGTTGTGACTCCGACAATCAGATAGTCCCCTAATGCTTTCGCCCTCTTTAACAAGCGATAATGACCTTCATGGAAGAGGTCGAAGGTTCCATATGTAATTACTTTTATCATTACTTTCCCTCCAATATCTTATGGAGTTAATATATGCCCATTTTCATCCTTAAGAGTATTAACCGTTCCTAGATAATAAAATAATATAAATTATCGACTTTCTTATCTTCTCATATTAACAAATGCCTTCTATCTATCTTCTGTTTAGAAATCGACCATTCAAACCATTCTGCATCCACAATATTACAATATTTACAAAGTTCAAACGGATAGCTTATCTTTTTTAATATATTCAATGCATTTTCATCCCAACTAATTATATCAACCGCATTTGTCTTCGTAAGTTCCTCCGTAATATCCATTTCTAAAAATCTTCTATTCTCATATAAAAGTCTTATTGCCAGACAAGGATATAGCTTACCTTCTCTAAAAAAATGATAATGTCTACTAATAGGCTTCCAATAAGTTTCTTCAATATTTTTATTTATATTAGAGCTGAATTGCTTTATAAAGCATGTCTTAAGTTCATTAATATTAATCTCTATTTAATGACTTTCTGCAAAACTAATAATACTCTATAGCCTGGTAATAGCACCCTCACATTTTTATATCACATCCCCATCCATTAAGACAGCAAATAATGGTGTAAACCTGTAGATTCCCATATCAGATACTTATATTTTTTACATTCTCCAATCTATTAGTGCTTCTATCATATCCAAATCAAAAACGGGTATTGCGCATTTATTATGTACTTTCATACGTTCTTCAAAGGAATCATCAATAAATATAGAATTTTTTTCTTTTATAAATGCCACCTTTTCTTTACTCATAGGAATTATCCATATATCCTCAAATAGCAATTCAGAAATATTGTATTTTCTCAGTTCTTCATAAATATTTCCAATATGCTTACTTAAAATATGTATTTTTTTTCCCATATTTTTTGCTTGATATATAAATTTAATTAAATCAATATTAACCTTACCTTTAATAACAAGTGTGTCATCAAAGTCTATATAAACATGCTCATACTGATACCCAATTTTATATACGCTGTGAAAAGCACGGTCGATCGTCATAGCATAATTATTATCTATAATATCGACATCATATCCCCAAAAATCAAATAATGTCAGAACAGCATAATTAATTCCTAAATTTCTAGATGCCCCTATTGTTCCTGGAATTCGAGGTGATATTTCCATAAGTCGATATTTTTCTCCTTTGTCCCTTTTTATTTGAAAAAACCATACTCCTCGAAATTTGAGCCTTTTATTAATTTTCTCAGCAATTTTTTTTACTTCACCATCTAACTCAATTAATTGTGATCTCACACTGATTCCAGCTTTAATTCTTTCCCTGCTACGCAATTTAACAACACGTAATCTACCATAACGATCTGTAAAGCAATCTACAGTATATTCTTTCCCTGGAAGATATTCACATACAATTAAAGAGTCATCCAACCTCAAAGCTTCTTTTAAATCATACTCTGAATTGATTTTCTTTGCCCCTATTGATCCTTGTCCAATCTCTGGTTTTACAAAAACTGGATATTCTTTTACCATTTCAATCGACTCATATATTTGGGGAATGAAATTTTCATTTCTAAAAGTTCTATATGTTTCAGCTTTAGAGCGGCAAATTCTAACCGTGTTATATTCAGTTATAATAACTTGAGCATGTATTTTTGAAGCATATTTACTTAAGATTACACATGCACTATCATGTGCTGGATAAACACAATCTATTTTTTCTCTATCAATAATATCATTTAGAAAATCTATGAAATCTGGTTCAGTAACAAATGGAAATCCTTTTATAAGATTTTTGTATACAAAATCAGAATGGTCAGAAACACTTGTTCCTCCATAAATTTCTACAAACTTTGAGTATTTTAATGCATTTAAAATTTCAAAAGCTATTTCTGTTCCTGAAGGAAAAATCAAAATTTTTTTCATTTAGTTTCAATCCCTTTTTGCTTAACTGGAATTGCATATAATACAGTTTCATAAACACTATTAGAATGATGTCTCAAATAAAATTTATATTTTATTTTTTCATTATCAAAACTTTTAATATAATGATATAGTTCTAAAATATCATCTCTTTTATGGTAACAACAAATTGCCAATTTAGGCATATTGCGTGATATTGTGCATTGTGCACCTTTCAATGATTCCAATTCGCTACCTTCTACATCCATTTTTATAAATGATACTTTATCATCATTAACCACCTCATCAATAGTTATTACTGGAATCATTATTTTCCCGCCTTGATTTACAATCTGGGAGGCACTTCCTTTTTCTTCAAATTGCAATATACTTCTTTCACTCCAAGTTCCACTATTTATTATTTCTATATTAGAAAGAGACGCTACATTTTCATTAAGCTCTAGCATATTTTGTTTATTAGGTTCGAATGCATAAATTTTTCTATATTTTCCATTGGTAAATGATGCATATTTCATAATGGTATCGCCAATGTAAGCTCCGCAATCTACATAAACTTCATTTTCCGAATTTTGGCAAAAAGTCAATTCATTAAAATATTGTCGATTATCTGCCAAATATAGTAACCTTTTACCCCATCCAGTTAGTTTAGCATTAATCAATTCATCTAATATATTTTTTGAGATAGAATCTGACAAATTTTGATAAACATTTTCAATCTTATTCCAGTTTTTTTTGAGATATCCTTCATCCCATTCATACATACAATGCGGTTCCCACAAAAGGTAAAATTGACTTTTTAAAATAACTGAATTATATATTAAAAATTGTGTTTTTACAGGATCGCAAAATCCTATAACCAAATTATATTTGTCTAGATTATTTGAATATTCTGCAATATCTTTTACTTCTATTCCTCTGATATAAAAATTATTTTTATAATACTGACTATCAACTATAAATGCATCTATTTCTAAGTTATTTTCTAGTAAATAATCTAATACCAATTCTGCATGATTGGCACAACCGTAGATTAAAATAGGCTTCTTACTTTTCTTTAATTCTTGCACTATTTCTTCGTCAGAAGTATTTTTTTCTTTATTTCTTTCACATATTTCTTTTAATTCCATATATCCTCCAATCTGTAAAATAAATTATCTTTTTTTCGGAATTGCATATAATACTGTTTCACATGTATTATTTGAATGATGCCTTAGATAAATATTATATTTCTTTTTTTGATTTTTTATTTTATTAATATACTGATATAATTGGATAATATCATCTTTTTTATGATAGCAACATATTGCTAATTTAGGCATGTAAGTGCTTATAGTTTCTGCAGCGCCTTGCAACGCCTCTAATTCACTTCCCTCAATATCCATTTTTATAAAAGTAACTTCATCCTTTATCGCTTTATCAATTGTTGTTACCTGGACAGTATTCTCTCCCTTATATTCATTAACATGTGAAATCTCACCATTCTTTTTAAATGATAATGTAGTATCCTCTTTCCAATTTCCTTTATTAATAACTTCAACATTTTTTAGGCTTTTAATATTATGTTTTAATTCAATTATAAATTCACTATCTGGTTCAAATGCATATATTTTTTTATAATTCCTTTCAGTAAATGCTGCATATTGTAAAATGGTATCTCCGTTATAAGCTCCGCAATCCACAAAAACTTCATTTGTAGAATCTAGGCTAAATGTCAATTCATTAAAATAATGTTTATTTCCATCAGCCACCTCAATTAAGCTATTATTGCAATACTTATTCAATTTTGCAATTATAAGTTCAAATAGTGTTTTCCTAGATTTTTCATCTGCCAATCCATAATAAACCTCTATAAATGATTCCCACCTACTTTTTATAAATTGTAAATCCCATTCATAATACTTTACTGGCTCCCATAAAAAATAACATTTAGTTTTCAGGAGATTTTTATTATTCATTAAAAATTTACTTTTCTCAACATCACCAAATCCTATAACCAAATTATATTTATCTATAGCAAAATCATCTATGCATTCAACTCTCATACCTTCTATAAAAGAATTTTCTTTCCAATATTTTCTATCTACAGCATATGCTTCTACCTCTATTTTGTTCCTTTTTAAATATTTATATACTATTTCAGAATAGTCAGAACATCCATAAATCAAAGTAGGCTTTAAACTATGCCTTAATTCTGCAAATACTTTCTCATCCCCACTAATTGTACTGGCCTTATTAATAATATCTTGCAACTTCATATTCTTTTTCTCCATTCTAGGTTTCTCTACTGTAGCTATTCAATATAATCTACAAAGCATCTAAACTACATTTAATAATTTCAGTAATTTCTCTTAGTCTATTTAGCTGGAGGTTCTCATAAAGAGGAAGTATTAAAACTGTACTTGCTAGTTTCTTTGCATTACTTAAATCATGTGTGTTATATTTATTTTTGAAGCAAACCTGATCACAAGTTAATGGATAAAAATATTTCCTCGTATAGTAATTATTTTTTTTTAATAAATCATATAATTTATCTCTTGATAAATTATATGTGTCTTCTACTAATATAGGAAAAAATCCATAATTTTTTTTAATATATGGGTTTTCAATAAACAGCCGAATTCCATTAACGTTCTCTAATAATTTTCTATATACACTATCTCTCTTTTTTCTTTCTTTTATTGCTATATCTACATATTTCAAATTGCATAAACCCATAATAGCCGCAAATTCATTCATTTTTGCATTTGCCCCTACTGATACCACCTGTTCCTCTCCACGAATACCAAAATTCTTCAAATTATATAACTTATCATAATACTCTGGATTAGAAAAAGTTACTGCACCACCTTCTATAGTATTATATACTTTTGTAGCATGAAAACTAAATATAGTGGCATCACCATAATTTCCGATCCCCTCATTTTTATATTTTTCACCAAATGCATGGGCTGCATCATATATAACTTTTAAGCTATGCCGGATTGCAATTTTTTGTATCTCCTCTATATTACAAATATTTCCATATACATGAACTGGCAAAATAGCAACAGTTTTTTCTGTTATCAATTCTTCTATTTTTGTTTCATCAATAGTTCCATCTTTTGTTTTTACATCACAAAAAACGGGAACCAAATGATTACGTACAATAGCATGTGTCGTAGATATAAAAGTAAAGGGTGTGGTGATTATTTCCCCACCTTCCGGAAAATCAAACATCTGAATTGCTAATTCTAAAGCCATATGCCCATTAACAAATAATGATAACTCTTTCACGCCTAAATATTTCTTTAATTCTAACTCTAGTTTTTTATGATATTCTCCCATATTCGTCAACCATCGACTACTCCATAATGGCTTAATCGCTTCTACATATTCTTCGTAAGGAGGCATCGAAGATTGAGTCACAAATATTTTTTCCTCATTCATATATTCTTCTCTTTACTTAATATTTTTTGCATAATACTCTAAGAAATCTGTTGAGTAAGTGTTACATTCCTTCTTCACTTACTCAACAGATTTCAAATGCAAATCACAATACTATTTTTATGTTTCTGTCACAAAGATTCGATTTTTATTCTTATTTTGCCAATGTAACAGTACATTCTTTCGTGGTATTATCTGACAGCTTAATAGTAAACTTTATATTTCCGCCATTCTCAATTAACCAATCCATCCATTCACTACCAAGTTGTCCAGTGATAGAGCCGCCTTCTTCCACACTCCAATTATCTGTATTCCAATCAATAGGATTTACATTCGAATCATACGTAGAACCATTTGGAGCAGTAATATCTGACGAAGTATAATTCTGCTCAGCAGTCAAACCTGTTATAGAAATTGCGCCGCTAGTAGAAACTGTAACTTGCGGTCCAACCGGAGCTGTAGGATCAGCAATACTCCAAACCACATTTACTGTCGGAGGTGTCTCTGTCAGGCCAGTCCATTTTCCCTTAGGATTACATGCACCTGTAAGCTGGAAGGAATATTCTTTAAATCCAGTAGCATCAGCTTTTAATTGTTTCACATACTTGCCATCTACATATTTTGTTTCGTATGCGTCAGCTAATGCTGCAATTGTAGATGTAAGCTCTACACCGCTCGTAGTAATAGCAGTATTACTGTTATTGGTATCGCTATCTTTCAGCGCAAGATAAAGACCTGCGGTAGTATCAGCAGAATCAAATGTATCAGTTGAAGACATAGTGATACCACTCGCAGCTGCAACGGATGCCTTTACTTTAATCTGAACATCCATTGTACTCTTATTCACTGCTTTAATCGCATCGCTTGTAGCAGAATAACTTGTAGCACCGCCTTCTGTTGTTGCTGCATTTGCGAAAAATACAGTGCCCTCTCCAAAAGTTGCTCCGCTGTACTTCTCTGCTGATGTTGCCTTAATTACCCCTGTAGGATCCAGAATATAGTTAAACATTGTACCCGAATCGGTCGGTAACTGCACCTGAAAAACATCAGACTTTTCCACAACATCAAGTGAACCAGATCCTGTTCCAGTTCCTTCTGCCGCAAATGCTACAACAGAACTTCCCATAACCATAGATGCTGCTAAACCAACAGCTAAAATTCTCTTATAATTCATTTTTACCTCCTTGTAATAAAAAGCTGTTTTTAATTTTCCATACACTAACAGGATTCTCAGGCCTCTACTGCCCAATGTTGATTGTCAATGTCAGTTTTACTGTACTTATGCTCTCATCATTTTCATCAAGCAGATGATATGTAACGAGGCAGTCATAAGTCCCTGCTGGCAGATTACTGTCTAATGTAATATTGTCAAGATAGCTTCCTACCGGCAGGATCGGAGATTCAAAAATCGTCTCCTCAGTATCTGCACGTGTAACATCAAAGTAGACTGAATTCGTATTTGCTTCTACATTTTCAACATATGCATTGTCCGAAGGCGCGTCTCCGCTTGCAAAGTTCCATGTGGAATTCATCTTCACCTCATAGGAACCCGGCGGGACAGGATCTTCCAGCTGTTCAAGCACTTCTTCCACATTGTCCTTATTAACAACGACATTACGCTTGACCGGCTCTTCTTTCCTGCCAAGCAGCAAATAAATCACCACTCCCAGCAATGCCACTATCACTACAATGCATATTGCAATAGCAATTTTCCCTCCTTTCCTACTATTATTACTCTCCTTCTGTTTTGACACGTCACAAAACCTCCCATCAGTCTATGTTGTATATTGCAAATTTCAGCTCCACACATCGCTCCTCAAAACATGAATGCATATTTTAGTCGAACTGAAATATTACAATTTCCCCTTGCACAGCGATAGATCACTTTTGTCCTCTCTTCCTTTGCCGCCATGCATATTTTTCTATCCAGCAGATTATATATAATATAATATATATACTTTATTGAGAGAAAAAGAAAAAATAACATGCTATTATTCTATCGGCATCTTTTGAATAAAATTAACCCCCTTTTAATCCCATAATTTGTATACACCTTTACCGGTCTTCCTTTTTTTGCGTAACCTTCCAGGAAATCGCAATTTTAGGCGACGTTTCTTCAAATTGTTGCCATTTTCCTTTTTTATTGACCGCTCCAGTTACTCTGAACGAACGTGTATCAAATACAACTCCGTCCAGATTTTTCTTTAATTTATATGTGTATCTTCCTTTCGCTTTGTCATAGCCATATTCAAATGTTCCCTCCGGAACCGCAGCAAGTGTCGTGTTAATTCTTGCTCCATCCATACCGACAGGCATTATATTTTCTCCATCCAGCACAGCCATATAAAGGCTTGCACTGGTATCGCCTGTGAACTTTCTGTCGTTGGTCATCCGAATTCCTCCAAGCGAATCAGGTATCATCCGCACATTCAGCGACACATCAACCGGTATCGTTCCCTTGTTTGTGATCGTAATCGAATTGCTTGTGCTGCTGTAATCCTCTTTTGCCTCACCATCCGTACGTCTAAAGAAAAGTGTGGAACCCTTTTCAAAAGATTTTCCGCCATATCTCGCACCGTCCGTCTGGTTGATCAGCTCCAGCGGATCTATGATAAAATCAAATGTATGACTGCCTACGGTAGGTAAAACAACTTGATATACATCTGTTCTAACACTGCCCTCCACTTTGCCGATGCCAATATCGCTTCCTTCTTCTATTTCCGCAAGCGAAGATACAGGAGATATCATGACCATTGCCGCAGCTAATATAAATGCAGTAAACAACTTCCCGCGATCTAACTTCATCGTCATTCTCCTTCTTTTGAAACAATCCTCCACGAGACTGTAATCTGAGGTTTCGCTCCTGTCAGCTGAGACCAGTCACCATTCCCATTCGCCGCACCTGTTAATTGAAAAGAATAAGATCCGAACTCAATACCATGCTGATCTTCCTTTAATTGATAAGTGTACTCTCCCTGTTCACTGTCATATCCGTATTCATACGCTTCTTCCGGCGCGGCGGCAACCGTTACATCCATAGTAACTCCGTCCGGGCCAATTGGCACTACGTTTTCCCCGTCGATCAAAGCCATATAGATACTTGCACTGGTATCATCTCTGAATTCCCTATCACCTGACAGCTGAATCCCGGCCAACGATTCCGGCAAAATGCTAATATGTAAAGAAACATCAATTGCGTTAGATCCCATATTCGTAATCTTGATCACATCGCTTGTACTGCTATAGTCTACCCCTGCGTTGCCATCCATACGCTTAAAGAAAAGGGTAGAATTTTCTTCAAATGTTTTTCCATCATACGCTGCACCATTTGTCTTGTTGATCAGTCCCTGGGGATCAATAATAAAATCAAAAGCACTGTTTCCGACTGTCGGAAGTATAACCTTGTATATGTCTGTATTCACGCTGCCTTCCACTTCACCAACACCGGTTTCATTTCCTTCGCCCAGTTCTTCTGCGACAGCAGAAATTGGAGAAACCATAACCATAACCGCAGCCAGGTTGGATATTAAGAACCTCCTGAATTTCAATCCCATCGTCAGATTCCTCCTTCACTTGTTTTTTCTCTAAATACTTTTTTACATCGGAAATCGGCTGATATGTATAACTTTTATTATATATCGGCATTTTCTTCATATTTCTTTAGAAAACTTTGAAATATTTAATATAATATATATACTAAGCAGATTCGAGACCTATATGCAATTTGAAAATGGTAATACTTTCTCACGGGAGTATGCAAGGCCAAAAAGCAAAGGCAGAGAATATCGCATCACTCTTCCCCACCTTCACAAGTCCTTAGTATTCAATTCCCTTCAAATATGCCATTGGATTCCTCAATTTTGCCTGACCCTTCAAAACTAATTTTTCTGACACCTCAAAGGCAATGCTCCTGTCAATTTTGTCGCTTACAAAAATATAGCCTCTCCACTTGTTCGAATTAAAGCTGCCTGCCCAATGATCTAATTTAACAAAATCATTAATAGACATTAACTTGTGATGATCTTTTCCAAGAACAACTTCTTCATTCGCAGCCCCATAATTTACCAATTTGGGAAACACAATATAGATATCGAAAAGCGTAAAATTAACCTTTTTTTCCTGTGCTTTATATTCTTTGACAAATTCCTCATAAAATTCTTTTCTCTTTTCCAACATTTCTGTGTAGGTCATATCTCTCAAACCGCTGACAAGATGATCTAATTTGACTTCATCATCTTTCATTAGAAATGTAGAAAAGCTTAGCATGGCATCTCTTAATTCTTCTGCTGAATAACTGTTATCCTTACATTGCTCCAGAATACCTTCACAATATTTCAGTGATTCTTTTTCTTTATCCACTGGCTGTATTGCTACCACATTGCTTTGAGATACCTCAAAACATCGTCTGGGTAATCTCCGATTATGAATATTTTCAGCAAGCTCCTCCAAATTTAACATCGTTCCATATTCTGGAAATGGATTCTTCCCCTCCTGCATTTTTCCCAACTGCAATATAGTTGAATCCGTATATCTCAAAAAATCCGAAAATGTTTTGATGATATCCAGCTTATATAAGCCAAATGCATAATCCTTTATCATTGTTTCGGAAATCAAGACTTTTTGATGATAATATATATAGCTGAACAGCATTATTTTGCAGAATGTCAGTTCTTCAATGGCTGTTATTCCGTTAAAATTTATTACGAGCCGATCCTCTATAACACCATCCTTTGATGGTACGGAATGCACTTTAATTTTTGTAAATAAGCGCTCCATATCATACTGCAGCGTAAGCCCGGCAGTTAAACTGTCTCTTTTTATATAATCCAGCTTATCTGCGTCAAAAGGTCCGTTTATTAAAGAAGTTTCATAACTTCGTATCTTTCCATGCCTTTCAATATTCTGCCCGATGATCATACAGCCAACATCAGGAAATAGTGTCTTGCGGACATCGCCTTTATCCGGATAATTTACATGTTGAAAAAAGAAATCTTGAAATGGAACTGTATTGACAATCATAAATGATAAAATTTCATGGGGCTTCGGTTTCAATTCAAGAATATCATTAAACTTTTTCCGTACATCCACAAAATCCTTCAATTCACCATATATAGCTTCCGACAAATGAGAATAGAAACAATGTCCGATGTCATGTAATAATGCTGCTAAAATAATCGCATTTTTAACTTCCGGCGGAACGCTAAAATCATTAGAATTTTTATCGATCTTATCGCACATGATTTTAACAGCCGAGGCAACTCCCAGCGAATGCTCAAAACGTGAATGTCTTGCCGCCGGATATGTAAGCATTGCCAATCCAACCTGGTTAATATCTCTCAATCTTTGAAAAAGGGGACAATCAATGATCTGCATTTCCCATTCAGAATAATCAATTGACCCCCATACCGGATCATGGATTGTCTTTTTTCCTGTAACTGCCGGGATATAGCCTTGTAATTTTTCTTTTACAAAACCTTCTATATCGCTCTCTACTTTTTTATATTCTGGAGACCTTAAAATATCTTTTATCTTCCCCATGTTATCCTCCGTCAAAAGCACTTTCAGAATCGTAAAGCTAACTGCATCATAGCATCTTTAACTTCCTGCGAGCATTCTGTTAATATCTCATCTGCCTCTTCGGTTGATAAATAAATAACAAGCTTTTCATACTTCGGATTCAACTTACCAACTATGCCAAAGGTTTGTAAATTATTAATTCCCTCAGAGATATCATTTGAAACAATATTATCTATGCCTGTTCTAAACTCAATATCCTCAAACATAAATTTTAATTGCTCATTGCTTTGTTTGAACTTGTATATACATGGCGTTATAGAATCCAGGTCAATTATCACTTTACTCTTTTTCACCAGAGACGCGCATAGATAACGCATAAAATTGTATGAACTTACTGGCGGTCTAGCACATATTAACTCCATTCCTCTTCTTCTCCTCTCAAAATGTTGCTTTCTTCTGTTTTTCATATCCATGCTTACCAAAAGTAACAATTGCAGGGTATCATCTAATACTCACCTAAAATACGCTTCTCCCAGCATCCCCGCTCATGCACTCTCCCTAGGCGTGATACTGGCAGATTGCTACTGTCTCTGGTACTTCATACATATTTTTATCTTACCCCATTCTAAAGGAAATATCAACCTTTTTATGTGATTTTACAGTTTAGTCTACTCATTATCTACAGTCATCCGCGCTATCACTGCATTGACCTGATGCCGTGCAAAGAGTTCACACGACACTGCTTGAATTGGAACAATCCTCCTGCCAATACCCTTTCCCATTCGGCTCAAAATCCGACATATCTCCCTCGCATTCACACTTCACCAGATCGAACCCATATTTTTTACAGAATCCCCTCAAAATTCCCACCATAATCCTCCATAACCGGCAGATAGTAGTCCAGATAATCGGCCAGTTGTACCTCTCCGCGCTTATAATACTCATTTCCGCGCCATCCCCAAGGACATCCCTCTCTCCACATAATTCGTGATCACCGCGTCCACTCCCAGTTCCCGCATTCTCTCAAAATCCTCTTCCTCATTCACCGTCCAGACATGCACCCGCACGCCCTTCGCATGGCACTCCTTTACCACATCCACCCCCGGATATTTCATGCAACCCACTGATGGATGCACCGCATACACCCCATATTTTTCCGCGTACTCCGCAATATCCAGAATTCCGTCGCAGTAAAGGAAAGCGACCCTGGAGTTTGGCAGGAGCTGCTTCACCCTTCGCATGGAGTAGTGGTTGAAAGAGGAATAGATGATCCGATCCGCCAGCCCTTTTTCCTCTGCCAGGCGCAGTACCTTTTCCTCCAGCCCTTCGTAAAAGACCGTACTGTTTTTCAATTCCAGGTTAATCGTCAGATCTGTTTTTCTGACCAGGTCGTACACCTCTTCCAGGGTAGGAATGGCAACCCGCCCATACGCGGGAAAGGATAGATTCATATTCAATGCTTTGAGCTCTTCCAGGGTATAATCCTTCACATAACCTGTACCGTCGCTCACTCTGTCGATCCATTCATCGTGGATGACCACCGGCACGCCGTCCTTGCTCAGCTGCACGTCCAGCTCGATACCGTCGGCCCCGGCCTTGTATGCCATTTCAAAGGCAGGCAGCGTATTCTCCGGGGCATGGCCGCTGAGGCCGCGGTGCGCCCAGATTTTCATTCTGCGGTTTTTACGCTCCATGACCGCGATATCCTGAAATACACTTTTCTTTTTTGCAAAGGATACTTCTCTGTCCGCCCCGGCGCCGAACCGGATCAGCTTCAGGGTCTGCCTTTCAAAATCGATCAGAACGCTGTCCCACAGATCCTGTGTCACCGTGTCCGCTTCCCGCGGCCAGGCAACCGCTCCCCAGGGCTTTTTGTCTGTAAAATACTCCAGCTTGGCGCAGCCTGTAGAGATGACCGGAAAGCTGCATTCATCGAAAATATAATCCGCATGGATATGGCCGTAAAAAAATCCCGCAATCTGATACGCCTCGGAGCTGTTGCATTCCTCCAGGATGTCCAGCAGTTCTCTTCCGTTTCGGATGTGGAAGCTCCAGTAATCCAGCTTTGCAAGAGGTGCGTCATGGGAAAACACAAGAAATTTTGTACCCGGCACGGAAGACACCAGCACTTCCTTCAGCCATTGGAGCTGGTCTTCGGTGTAGCCGTAGCGGACAGCGGCCATATCGTCAAAGGAGGATAAAAAGATCATCCGGAGGGAAAATTCGGGAACATCAATGAAGTAATCCAGACCGGCATCACCCGCAGCATTTTCCTCAATCCCATACAGCCGATAAAGCCTCCTCATTTCCTCATTGGAAAATGCATTCCGGCGGTTTCGGAAATAATTGCTGTCGTGATTTCCGGGAACGATATAGAGGGGGACACCGCAGTCCTCCAAGCCGCGTATCATATTTTCTACATATTTCCTTGTCAGCCTTTTGGGGAGCATGCCGTCCGTAAGGTCTCCCAGGTGTACGATCGCATCGTATTTGATATGCGCAGCGACACTCCAGATATTGTGCAGCGTGTCTTCCCAGGTTCCGTTGACCGTATAGTGGGTATCTGTCAGCAGGCAAAGCTTCATCGTATGCGGAATGTCCTTTTGCCGGATGGGAGCGATAGTCTCCGCGGTTTCCTGCTCAAATTGCCGGATGGAGGCGATAGTCTCCGCGATCTCCTGCTCAAACCAAGGCTTCGGCCGGACAGCCGCCGCCTTCTGTGTCTCCTGATATTCGATCAATTCATCGGAACGTCCGAAGTCCTCCGAGGACAGATCCTTCCCGTCCTCTCTTCTGACGCAGACGCGGAACCAGCATTCCTGGTCAAATATATAGTCCTCCCGGCTGTAGCTCTGAGGCGTCAGGTTCTGCGTGTAGGACGCCCAGTTTTCCTCTGGCTGGTATGCATAGCTATATATATAGGAAGGATTTCTTTCCATGGAAAAAATAGCCGGGGCAAACAGGTAGCCCGCTTCGCACAGGTGAAGCCTGCTGCCCGGATATGCTCTGTAAAATTCTTCCGTTGCCATGTGCTTCGGGGAATCCGGCGCCAGCACGCCGTCCGCCAGCGCTGTCCGGTACCCCGGCGTTAATTGTAAATATTTCATGTTTCTATGCCTCCTAATCACGCTGAAAAATATCCCTTGTATATACTTTCTCTTTGACATCATCCAGGCATCTGTCATAACGGTTGGCTATGATCACCTGACTCTGTGCCTTAAACTTCTCCAGGTCATGCGTAACCTCTGAACCAAAAAATGTCGCGCCGTCTTCAAGCGTCGGTTCATAAATGATCACTGCCGCGCCCTTTGCCTTGATCCGCTTCATGATCCCCTGGATGCTGCTCTGACGGAAATTGTCAGAATTGGTCTTCATCGTCAGGCGGTAGACGCCCACTGTAGCAGTTTTTTCCATATACTGGCTGTACTGGTTATCCTCCGCATAGCTGTAGTAGCCTGCCATTTTTAACACCCGGTCTGCGATAAAATCCTTTCTTGTCCGGTTGCTCTCTACGATCGCTTCGATCAGATTTTCCGGTACATCGGAATAATTTGCAAGGAGCTGCTTGGTGTCCTTTGGCAGGCAATATCCTCCGTAGCCAAAGGACGGGTTGTTATAGTGCATGCCGATGCGGGGATCCAGGCAGACGCCCTGGATGATCTGCTGCGTGTCCAGCCCCTTCATCTCCGCATAGGTATCCAGCTCATTGAAGTAGCTGATCCGCAGCGCCAGATAGGTATTTGCAAACAGCTTTACGGCTTCCGCTTCGGTAAAGCCCATAAACAGGGTATCAATATTTTCTTTGACCGCGCTCTCCTGAAGCATCTGTGCAAATATCCGGGCTGCTCCATCCAGACGCTCGTCCTCCATATCTGTACCGATGATGATCCTGCTTGGGTACAGGTTATCGTAAAGCGCCTTGCTTTCTCTCAAAAATTCCGGGCTGAACAGGATATTGCTGCTGCCTGTTTTCTTCCGGATACTCTCGGTATAGCCTACGGGAACCGTAGACTTGATGACCATGACCGCGTCCGGATTATATTCCATCACCTGCCGGATCACAGACTCCACAACGGACGTATTGAAAAAATTCTTCTGGCTGTCATAGTTGGTCGGCGCCGCAATAACAACAAAGTCCGCGTTGCCATATGCCTGCCGGGCATCCAGGGTCGCTGTGAAATCCAGTTCCTTTTCCGCAAAAAACTTTTCGATATACTCATCCTGGATCGGGGACCTGCGCTGATTGATCATTTCCACCTTTTCCGGGACGATGTCCACGGCGTATACCGTGTGGTGCTGAGACAGCAGGACTGCTGCGGACAAGCCGACATATCCTGTTCCTGCGACTGCAATTGTATATTTTTTATCCATAATCTGCTATTTCCTTGTCTATGATATATTATATAGATATTTACCAATATGATTGTAGCACACAAATCAGCCGTTTACAACTTATCAAGTATTCGTTCAGCCCTAATCTGTCTAATAAAATATGCGAATAAAAAAATATTTCGTAAAACTGCATTGTCTGTCAACGCTGTTTTTGGTATAGTTATAGTATGATGCAGATGTTAGACAGCGCAGAAAAGTCAGTTTGGTTTAATATGAATATTGTTAGTACAATCAATCGGACGTACATTTCAAAAAAAGGAAGGGAGGTCTTTCAGACCATGATTTTAAAGGATTGCAGTACATGCATGGTTTACGACACATCCGGTGAGCTTCTGGTGAAGGCCAGGGTAATGAGCGTGGAGGAGCGGATCACTCTGCATTTTGATGACGACAGCAAGCTCGGGCCTGATACAGATAAGCTGGAGGTGGATTTTTTTGACAGCCAGATGGGCTGCATCAAGACCTACAGCAGCCTTGTGGTTCACAAGAATACAGATCCATGGGTATTGGAGCCGTGGATGGCTCAATGCGAGATCCTGGAGATCCGCGAGACGATCCAGCGGCAGAAGGATCTGCGGGTAAAGCTGGAGAAGGATCTGGAATTTTCATCGGAAGTACACGGTCATTTTATAGGAACGATACATAATATCAGCGTAGGCGGCATCATGCTTTATACGGAGATGCCTCTCGATGTGGATGAAGAGATCACGTTCCGCTATTGTTTTCTGAAAAAAGAATATGAGGTGAAGGCTGTCATCCTGCGCGAGCAGCAGATGATCAAAAAGCGGCATGTCTATGGCTGCCGGCTTATTGATCTGACCAAGAGTGCGGAGAGAGATATCCGTCAGTTCGTATTTAAACAGCAGCTGAAGAGGATCTGGTAGACCGGCTGTCCTGAGAGCAGATCAGCAATGCATTCTGTCCTTATATTTGCTGCAGTTCCTTTATGAATAAGCTTTTGCGCATTCCGCGAAATCGTTCCGGGTGCGCTTCCTGTATGGGTGAGGAGGAAGTATCCATGACATCATTTACTTCACTGCAAGATGCAGAAAATGGTTCTCTGTTTTATATGGACTGCCGATATTTGTCCTCTGTCCGGTACTTCTGTGAGAGTCCGGACACTGTCTGTCTCATTTTTTCTGAAAAACCGGCGGAGCTGCCGGAACGGCTCTTTTTAATGCCGGACGGCAGGCAGTACGATTACAGGGCGTTTATCTATACGCTCTCACCGGATATGGAGGTCTGCCGCCTGCGGAACGTGCCCGCGGAAAGCCAGAACATCCGTCAGGAGACTGACGGATGTGCAGATCATTCAGCCTTTGGCAAGGATTCAGCTCATATGCAGGGATCAGAATCGTCTGAAAAGGAATACTATATTGTCCGCGGTGTAACCGACGACATCCAGGAGGTCCGAAAGAACTTCCGTGTATACGTCTCTTTCCGCGCCTCCGTTTACTTTGATCATGATCCAAAAGAAGTCCTGGTCACCATCAAGGATATCGGCTGCGGAGGCTTTCTATTCGTTTCCGATAAGAAATATCAGCCCGGAGATACATTGTCCGTAGTCCTCTTCGATTCCAGAAATCCATTGCTGGTAAAAGCCCGGATCCGAAAGCTCCGGCCAGTCCGTAAAGAGGGCCGGTATGGATACGGATGTGAGTATATTGACCTGAATCCACAGGCTGAGGCCCGGATCCGCAATTACGTTTTCCATACAGAGGTTCTGCAGGTAAAAGCGAAGGAGTCCTGATGCGGAAACCTGCCACTGGCCGCCTTTCTGCATACGTTGGTATGCAAAAAGAAGAGTGAATCTCCTCCCAGGAGCCCACTCTTCTTTTTTGTATCTTATTTTGCGTCCTTCTCTCCGCCTTTTTCTTCGTCTTCCTCCGCTTTTTTCACTTCCTTTACTTCCACGGAAGCCTCTCCCGCCGCGGTATGCTTCGGAGTATATTTCAAAAAGTAGGTATAGATATCAACGATCGCCTGGTACAATTCCTCCGGGATCGCCGTACCCAGGTCCAGCTGTGTGAGCACTGTTGCCAGAGAGTTGTCCTCGTAGACCGGCACTCCGTTCTCGTTGGCCATCTCTACGATCTTCTCCGCCATGTACCCCAGTCCGGAGGCTACGATAACGGGCGCAACGTCCCTGTTCTCATCATACCTCAACGCTACTGCTTTTTTATTCATGATATCGTCATATTGTGACATTGACCGCATTTCTCCTTTCAAATATCTTCGGGAATGCAGCAGATACCTTGATCGGTACCTGGCCCTGCTCCACGGCAAGATACTCAACCTCCAGGTTGTTCCTGCTCATGATCTTACGGATATTGTCACGGATGTCGCTTTCATGTCCTGCCAGCTCTTCCGGATAATGAATCAGCATATCCATCTTCCCCTTTTCATAATACATCATCATATCAAAAAAGCCAACATCTTTTAAGTCAAATTTTATAAGTAATTTTATTCCTCGTTCTTTGGAACCGGGATTGCCAGATTCCTCGTCCGGATCCACCCAGATCTCCGAATACATGGGTACGCCATTCAGGATTACCGGAAGCATCACATGCATGACCGGCATATACACGCTCTCATTGATCAGCATGCTGCGCATCATGTTGACAAAATCTTCCTTACATTCCAGACCAGCATCTCCTCTCACGCCTGCTTGCATGATGCTGAGAAGCTTATCGGCCCAGTCCATCTTCCCTGCGGCCTTGTCATAATCCACATTCAGGAGCATATCCTTGAATTGAGCTCCCGTCATCCCCTGAAAATACTTCTGGAAGGACGGAAAATCCATCAGGCGCTGGAATGCCTGAGCCACCTTGTCCACACTGCCGTTTTCCAATCTGGAGGTATTGAGCGCGAGTAGGCTGATCAGATCCCGGATCTTCCCCAGATCCTTTGTCTGCGAAATATAGCTGCCAAGGTAGGGGATGATCTGATCCTTCAGAAGCTGTACGTTTGACGCACTGCCCTCCATGCTGTACGGCCGCAGCCTTGACGCGAGGAGCTGGAGCTCCTGCCGGTTGTTCCGGAACATCCGGGCTTCGATCTGCTCCAGAAGATCCTGGATGGTCTGCTGAAGATGCTTGCCTGATGACATGTCATTATATCTCCGCAGCATATCCAGGATGCCCGCTTTTAATTCCACGGAATTCGCTTCATCCATGATCTGCCGCAGCACATCAAATAACGGCCCCTGAAGACGGTTCGCCCCTGCCATGGCGTCCTTCAGAAATCCGTTCAGCTCCTCCGGGGTCATCTCCAGCATCTGGAGCAGCGCCTGGATGTCCGCGGCAGTCCCCTTGCCGATCCCTGATTCCACCATATTGGCCATCCCGCCGTACAGCATCCGGGTCATGACCTCCTGCAGATTGGGAAGGTCCCTCAGAGACTGGACAAAATTGCCAAAATTGGATTCATAGGAGATTCCCTTTCCCTGCTGGCTGTCCGCGTCTGTCCTGCCGTCAGCCCGGACTACCCGGTTGGTATCCACCTGATTCTTGACGCTTAAGTCCTGTGCCTGCTGAGCCGGAGTCTGCTTATTGTTGACCGCGTTATTGTCATACCCCACGACAGGAGTCGTTACTTTTAAAATATTTGACATTTTTTCACCTGCTTTGCAATTTACTCTTATCGTTTCCCGCAAGTCTGACGATATATATTAATAAATGTAATTTTTGTAGTATAAAACATCACATTATATTAGATAAGGCGGTACTAAGATTATGGATAACATGCTTGAAATGTATCTCTATGAGACAAACACTCTTATGGAACAACTGGACGAACTCTTGATAGAAGCAGAGAAGAACTCGGATTTCACGACAAATGATGTAAATGAGATCTTTCGTATCATGCATACGATCAAAGGCTCATCTGCCATGATGGAATTCTCCACATTGATGGAGATTGCTCATCATATAGAAGATCTTTTCTTCTATATCCGAGAAAACGGAATGGATTCCCTGGATGAATCACACAAGAATGACTTGTTCAATCTGATGTTCCAGTCAACGGATGCTCTTCGCGGCGAAGTTGAAAAAATCGAAAACGATGAGCCCCTTAGCACTAATATCGACTCAATCATTAAAAGTATTAATAGTTTTTTGGAAAAAATCAGTTCTTCCGGTGAGACGTCTTCTGAGGACGCACCTGCGGAGGCAGCGTCCGCTCCCACCGCACCGCCCGCAGATAAAGAGGCTATCGCCGCCATCAACCAGGAACTGGCAGGATGCCCTGACAGCAAGCTTCCTTATTTTATAAAGATCCATTTCGAAGAGGGCTCCGGTATGGAGAATCTTCGTGCCTTTATGATCATCACCGCCCTGAAGGAGATCGACATGCAGTTCGAATACTATCCTTCCGATGTGGAGACCAACAGCGACACGGCGGAGTCCATCATAGACAACGGCTTCTTTGTAGCGCTTTCCTCTCAGGAGGATGTGGACAGCGCAGTCGGGATCCTGAAGGAGCAGAACAGCATCCAGGCCTATGAGGTCATTGAAAATGTGCATGCGAAGGCGGAAGAACCCAAGCAGGAAGCACCGGCGCCTGCAGTCCAGAAGAGTGCTGAGGCCGCTCCGGCTCCGGCAGCCGCAGAGAGCGCACAGAAGAGCGCCCCGGCTCCGGCCACCGCTTCTACGCACAACGCTCCGGTGAAGCAGAGTCTTATCAGCGTCAACCTTTCCAAGCTTGACAGTCTGGTAGCGGTTGTGGGTGAGATCGTGATCACGGAATCCATGGTCACCTCTTCTCCGGATCTGCAGAACCTGAAGCTGGATAACTTTATGAAGTCTGCGCGCCAGCTGCGGAAGCTGACCGACGACCTGCAGGATATCGCGATGTCTCTTCGAATGGTTCCCGTATCCGGCACCTTCCAGAAGATGAACCGTGTTGTCCGGGATATGAAGAAGAAGCTGAACAAGGACGTAAGGCTTACCTTGGTAGGTGAGAACACCGAAGTTGATAAGACCATCGTGGACAGCATCAGCGACCCGATCATGCATATCGTCCGTAATTCCGTGGACCACGGGATTGAGGAGACCCGCGAAGAGCGTATTGCCGCAGGAAAGGATCCTCAGGGCGAGGTCATCCTTGCTGCCAGCCATACCGGAAGCGAAGTCATCATTACCATTACCGATGACGGACGCGGGATGGATACAGAAAAGATCCTGGCAAAGGCGGAACGCAACGGCATCCTCACTAAGCCTGCCAGCGAGTATTCCAAGAAGGAGATCCTTTCCCTTCTGATGCTCCCCGGCTTTTCCACTAACGAGGAAGTGACCGAGTTCTCTGGGCGAGGCGTCGGCATGGACGTGGTAAAGAAAAATGTAGAATCCGTAGGAGGCACCATTTCTATCTCCAGTGAATTTGGGCAGGGAAGTGTTACTACGCTGAAGATTCCTCTTACTATGGCGATCACGGACGGCATGGAGATTTCCGTTGGGAAGTCCCTGTTTACCATTCCGATCGCAAATATCCGCCAGTCTCTCAAGATTCAGAGAGAAGAGGTCATCCTTGATGCAGGCGGCAATGAGATTGTAAAATGTCTGGGTGAATTTTATCCGATCATCCGTGTACATGAGTTATACAATATCGAAACCGAGAAGACTAATATTGAAGACGGTATCCTGATCTGGGTAGAATCCGCCGATAAGTCCTTCTGCCTGTTTGTAGACGAACTGCTCGGCGAGCAGCAGGTAGTTGTAAAACCGCTTCCTTCCTATTTGAATAGTTTCAATATCAAAAATTCAGGAATCGGCGGCTGTACGCTCCTCGGTGACGGCAATATCAGCCTGATCCTGGATATTGGTAACTTATATGCAGCATATCATACTCAATATTAAAATATAGGAACCGGAGGAATAATTTTATGTCAGCAGATACACAGAAGAACACACAAGTCGGCATTCCGGAGAATGAGGCTCCGGCTTCCACAGAGAGATTTTTAACATTTACCTGTGACGGACTGAACATCGGTGTCAGTACCAATTACGTGATCGAGATCATCACGGATCATTCCATCACCATGCTCCCTCTTGTCCCAGACTATTTGAAGGGCATCATCAGCATGAGAGGTGAGATCATCCCGATCATTGACATCCGTCTCCGCATGGGTAAGCTTCCCATCGAATATACCAGTACGACCTGTATCATCATTCTTGATATTAATGATGTTAAGATCGGGATCCTGGTAGATGCCGTTCAGCAGGTCATGGATGTTGATCAGAGCCTGATCTCTCCTGTCCCGGTGGAAAACCAGCAGGAGCTGATCCGGGGTATGGTTTCCTCGGGAAATAATTCCGTGATCCTTTTCCTGGATTGCGAAAAACTGATCCAGGCATATTAAGAAAAAAGGAGCAAAGAAACATGTTAACGATAAATGACAAGGAATTCCAGCGTCTTGTAAAATTTGTGCATCAAAATTATGGGATCGATCTGTCAAAGAAACGGCAGCTCATCACAGGACGCCTTTCCAATACGATCGTCGGTATGGGATTCAACTCATTCGAAGATTACGTAGAGTACCTGATCAATAACGGCAAGCCGGAGGACCGGGAGCTGATGCTGAATAAGCTCACAACCAACTATACTTATTTTATGCGTGAAGAGGCGCATTTTAAACTGTTCTCAGAGACAATCCTTCCTTATCTGGAGCAGACAAAGAAGGATAAGGTTCTCAGCATATGGAGCGCCGGCTGTTCCTCAGGCGAGGAGCCTTATACGATTTCCATCATCCTGAAGGAGTATTTTGCAAATAAGCCCGGCTGGGATACAAGGGTGCTTGCCACGGATATTTCTCAGAATGTACTGCGCAGTGCGGTCAATGCGGTCTATGACGAAGATTCGCTCAAGGAGTTATCCCCGGCCTGGAAGAAGAAGTACTTCCGTCCCGGAGACGCTCCCGGTACGTACCATGTTACGCAGGAGCTGCGGAACAATGTCATCTTCCGGACATTTAACCTGATGGATCCGATCAAGTTCCGCTTGAAATTCGACGTTATCTTCTGCCGAAATGTGATGATCTATTTTGACCAGGAGACGAAGGAAGCGCTTGTCAAAAGATTTTTCGACGCGACCAATGACGGCGGTTATCTTCTGATCGGGCATTCGGAAGGGCTGAACAAGGCCACAACGCCTTATAAGTATCTCAAGCCTGCGACTTATCGGAAGGTAAAATAAAAAGTATGACGAGCTGCTTTTGAGAATTCAGAAGCAGCTTTTTTAAAAAACTCTAACACTTTACAATATTATGTGATAAAATAAATTTATGATGTTTGGCCAGGAAGTATTTTGGCCGCAAGAAAGGGATGATATTTTATGAATAATTCGATCAAAGTGCTGGTTGTGGACGATTCGTCTCTGTTCCGGCAGATGATCATACAGCATCTTTCCACCCAGCCCGGCATAGAAGTCGTAGGCTATGCGATTAATGCATTTGACGCAGGTCAGAAGATCCCGCGGCTGAAACCGGATGTGCTGACTCTGGATGTGGAGATGCCCGGACTCAATGGAATTGAATTTCTCAAGCAGCTCCTTCCGAAAAATCCGATCCCGGTCATTCTCGTATCTTCTTTAAATTTGAGTGTATTTGACGCACTGTCCGCAGGCGCCGTGGATTTTGTCCGCAAGCCGGATATGAGCGCAAAAAATTCAAAGGATACATTTTTTACCGGCCTGACGCTGAAGGTACGTGCGGCGTCCAAGGCAAAGGTACGCGTGGCTGCCCGGCAGAATACCGGCAGTGCCGTGACCGCACAAAATGTCGCGGCGAAGCCCATGCCCTTTCCACCTATCCCGCGGAATGTCCTGGACTCCACCATCATCGGCCTGGGTGCTTCCACCGGGGGAACGGAAGCCACACTTGCCGTGCTGCAGAAGCTTCCGGCAAATATTCCCGGCATCGTGATCACGCAGCATATGCCGGAGGGATTTACGGACATGTACGCGCAGCGTTTGAACCGGATCTGCAGTATGGAGGTCCGTGAAGCGAAGAACGGCGATGTCATCCGTCCCGGACTGGCTCTCATCGCTCCCGGAGCAAAGCAGATGGAAGTTGTCAGAGCGGGAAATAACTACATTGTACAGTGCCACCCCGGGCCCAAGGTCAGCGGACACTGCCCGTCTGTAAATGTCCTCTTTAACTCCATTGCCAAGAATGTCGCCATTAAAAAAGTCGGCATCATCATGACCGGTATGGGCAGCGACGGAGCGGAGGGACTGCTGCAGATGCGCCAGAAGGGCGCATTTACGATCGGCCAGGACAAGGAGTCCTGTGTGGTATACGGAATGCCGATGGTAGCTTATAATATCGGCGCGGTATGTACGCAGGCTTCCTGCGACAATATTCCTTCCGTTCTTTTGAATCATCTGAAGGGCTGACGGAATTCTTTCCCTCTGTACGGCTGCAATCCGCAATACAGAAAACCTGACGGCGGCAGCTTTTCCGCATGCGTTGGTATTTGGGTATTCTTCAAAAATGGAAATCATAATCATAAAAGCAGATGCGCTTCCGGTGCATCTGTTTTTTTACGTCTGCATGCGAAAAGACCGCCGGCGGCAGGCTTTCTGTATAAGCCTTACAGAGCAAAAGTCATCCCACTTTTTGCGGGATTCACTGTAATTAAATGTACTTTTTTTTATTATGATTTTCGAAGTTGTGCCGATATTCAAGATATAAACTATAAAACAATTTATTCTAATACAGTAAAAAAGACTGCAATGTTTAGAAAAGGAGTCCAGTATGAAAATAACGACTAACAATGTAATGAAAAGCTATCCGGATCTTCGGATTCATACAAAGGAAAATCCTGCTCCTTCTGCAGCTTCAAGTGACGGACATAGCTTTGACGCTTTGATCATACAGTCTAATCCACGACAGATTGAAGAGCACACCTTTGCAGAGTCGGTTTCCCGGCAGTTATCCTCCGAGATGTCTGATACCGCATCTGCAGAGAAGGTCCAGGATCTAAAGAACAAGGTTGCGGAGCATACGTATCAGATTGATGCCTATGCCATTGCATCCAGGATTCTATTGGTATAAGAGGAAGGCAGATTCAGAGTTTTTTCATGTCTTTTGAAGAGATACCGCGGAACCAGAGATGAGGGGGAATCAGATTACTATTCCAGGAGGATTTGCGTGTATGAGTGATTTTTCAGCTTTTGCTGATCTTATGAAGGATTTCATAGATTTTTTTGATACATTGATTCCGATCGAACAAGATAAGCTTGATGCCACTGTGAAGAACCGGGTTGGTATTTTAGAAGATTTTATGCACAAGGAACAGGCCGCAGTCATGCGCCTTCGGGGGTTGGAACAGAAGCGTGAAGCAGAATTGAAGCGTCTCGGACTGGAGGGCTGCACCTTCCGGCAGATCTTGGATAAGATCCCGGATACGGATGCAGCCATGCTAAAGCCCCTGTTCGACAGGATTGACAGTCAGGTTCGCGTCATGCAGTCGTTAAGCGGAAGTATCAAGGATGCGATTGAAGTCAATCTCAGGGTCATCGAACTGAAGCTTGCCGGAGATCCTGCGGGAAATGCCACCTATTCCGCAACCGGACAAAAGGCTGAAAAGAACAGCACGAAGCATTTTTCAAACCGTTCTGTATAAGGAACAGTTTCATTTAATAAATCAGGAGGAGGATTCACTTTATGATACGTTCAACATTTGCCGGTTTTACCACCGCACAGCTTGCCATGGGTGCCAGCCAGCGTTCCATTGATGTGACCGGACAGAATATTGCGAATATCAATACTGAAGGTTACACAAGACAGCGTCTTGATGTTGCCAGTTTGAATTTAAAAAATGGCAGCTTCTATAATTCATCTAATAGAACAAGGGTTGGTTATGGTGTCGATATGCTCGGGATCTCACAGCTTCGAGACCCATTTCTTGATGCGCAGTATCGTTCTCAGATCGCCAAGCTTGGTACAACAGACGCACATGCCGCAGGATTGGAAAAACTGCAGGTCGCTTTTGATGAAAGTACCACATCCGGCGTCCGTGATGCTTTTATCAATCTCAGCAGCGCTCTTCAGACGCTTTCCAAGGATAACGGATATACAAAAGAAAATGATACTGTAGTTCGTTCCAGGATGCAGATCCTTGTGAATCTGTTCCGTGAAAAGGCGGTTTCTCTTCAGGATATCCGCGAGAATACCCGTGAGGATTTCCAGTCAACGGATATCAAGGATCTGAACGCAGCATTGAAGAATATTGCCGAGCTGAATACCAGTATCAAAAACAGTCAGGTTCTTGGAAATAATGCGCTGGAGCTGATGGATGAAAGGAATAAGCTTCTGGATGAGCTGGGAAGCTATCTGCCAATCAATGTGAACTATAAGCAGAAAATGATCGGAGAAGGATATTCCGTACAGGTTCTGGATGTGTCCTTTACAGACAGCGAAGGGGTGAATCACCGTCTGATCTCTGACGGAAGATACGGCGAATTCCGTACGGATATTTCCGGTGATCCAGTCACTCTGACCTTGACTGACGCGGACGGGTATACATTGGATGTGACAGAAAAGCTTGCCGATGGAACCTTAAAGGGCACGCTTGACTTCATGAACAAATCCGGAGATTTTGATAATTCGGATTTCAAGGGGATTGGGTATTATGAGAAGGTATTTGATTCGCTGATCAAGAAATTTGCGGAGGAATTTAATGAGGCGAATAAGTCTGTTGTGCAGGATAGTACAACTATAAATCCTGGTACTGCTACTGAAGAAAAATTGCTGCATTATGAAGATTCTTCACAGAATCCGCCAGTTCCCGTTTATAAAGCTGAAGACGGCAAATATTATACAGATACGGCGAAAACGACTGAATATAGCGGTGATGTAAAAAATCTGACTCCGGTTTATAAAAAAGACCCGAATGATCCTAACAAGTATTTAATGGAAGAACGTCCGTTATTTGAGAAGATTGATCCTACCAAGGAGTTCTCCGCTCTTAACATCAAAATTGCGACAGGCTGGCTGAACGGCACCTACGGAATTACTAATTCTAATAACACTGTTAACGATGTTGTCGGTTCTTCGGCAAATGAAAATATTAAGAACATGATTAAGATGCTTTCCAAGGAATATTCCTTTACTTCGGAAGCTACAGACGGTCCGGCCAAGGGCATGGATGTAAAGTTTTACAGCGGTACTTTCTACAACTGTTTTGCAAACATTGAAGGTACTCTTGGTATTGATATTTCTTCAGCGACCACCATGCTGGATAATCAGATCACGGTTCTGAACGAAACGGCGAATTCAAGAGACGGTGTTTCCGGAGTACAGCTGGATGAGGAGGGAATGAATCTGCTGCATTACAATCAGTCCTACAATGCTGCAGCAAGGCTCATGACGACTCTGGATGAGATGCTTGATAAATTAATCAATGGCACCGGCGTAGTCGGAAGATAAGAGGAGGTTTCATATGAGGATCACAACAAATGCCATTTTAAGAAATTATAATAAAAACCTTTCCACTTCTATGAAGAATCTGGATACCATGAGAAACAGGGTCATGACACAGAGGAAATATATGTCTACTGCCGAGGATCCTTCCAGTGCGCTGCGCGCCACTTCATTGGAGCGGAAATATGCGAAGAATAATGATTATCTGGATACTGTAGATGATATCCAGTCTCATCAGAACGCACAGGAAGATGCCGCGATGCAGATCAGCAATATTGCCCTTGTCCTGGCGAAGCAATACGGTATTGAAGGCCTGAACGGTACGAATATTACTGAAGAAACCAGAAGAACCTATGCCGATGCCTGGAAGGGTGCGCAGCAGAGCATGCTGCTTTCCCTCAATGCTACTTATGGAGATGAATATGTATTCGGCGGCAGCGATGCGAAAAATTGTCCTTTCTCTCTTGAGACAGTAAATGGAAAACAGGTATTAAAATATCGTGGTGTCGATGTTACAGAGGGTGATCCAAAAGCTTTGGAGCAGTTATCCAAAGATTCACATTTTATTGATCTTGGTTTTGGACTTGAGGTGAATGATGGTACTCCGCCTGATGAACAATATAATATAGACCCTGCTACCGCTTTCAATACCTCCCTTCCTGGTATCAATCTGGTTGGATACGGAAAAGATGCGGACAGTGATTCCAAAAACATGGTGGTTCTTGCGGGGCAGATCGCGGAAGAATTAGCTAAGCCTGCAGGTGACTTTGATTATGAAAGATATAGAACATTGCTGAATAAATTTGAGGACGGCCGCAACGACCTTCTCTCTGAGGTTACCATCCTTGGTACGCAGACAGAATTCCTGACCACTACGAAAGAGCGTCTGGAGAACAATAAGATCCAGATTGCAGAGGATTATGATAATGTGGTCAACGTTGACATGGCGGAAGCGATCATGGACTTCTCATGGGCTCAGTATGTTTATAATGCTTCATTAAAGGTCGGAAACAATATATTGACACCTTCATTTATTGATTTTATGAATTAATAGAAAAATAAGAGAGAAGGGAGGAATACTTTATGGATCAACTCATTCAGATTACGACTGTTCCCATTCAATATGAGTTGAAGATCAACAACGCTCGACTGGAATATTCACGTTCCAGCGCCGAATTGGAGATTCATAAAAACGATGGCGGACTGTCTATCAAGAGCCGTCCCGTAAAATTGAAGCTGGATTCATTTCAGGCAAGAAATTCTGTAGTGCCGACGACTGTTACGAGCGTGAAACAGGCGGCGCAGAAAGGACAGCAGGCAGCTTACAATGCCACTGCTCAGTTAGCGCAGGAAGGACAGCTTTTATTAAAGGCAGATATCGGGCAGGATGTGATCGGACAGATCATGCAGCAGAGAACGGCTCAGCCTACGGGAGAATTTGAGATGGGATTTACCCCGTCTGCCCCAGTAGATATCAGCTATGAAGCACCAGATCTGACAATCAATTATGAGATGGATAAGCTGAATTTTGATCTGAAGGTGGCGAACGGCAATTTCGAATTTATCCCAGGTAATATTGAGATGTCGATCACACAGCGTCCGCAGGTGCTGATTGAATATGTTGGCGGTCCAATCTATGTGCCGCCGAGTGCAAATCCGGATTACGAACCAGTAGATGTAAGGGCTTGATAAAGCCCTTATATTTTTAATATCATTATATGCGGAAATGCGGGCTTTCTGTATTACTATACATCGTTTACCAGGAGGTATGATATAATTGGAAATTAATGCAAAATATTTTGGACAAGTTTCATATGACAAAAACGAAGCCATTCATATTATAAATGGACTGATCGGATTTGAAGCCTATACGGAATATCTTCCGATTCCTTTTCACGAAGACAGTGACTCTCTGATCTCACTGCAGAGCCTGGAGGATGAAACGCTTTCTTTTATACTGATGAATCCTTTTGGAATCCTTGCCGATTATTCTCCATCTCTGTCCGATGAGGAGCTGAAAGAACTGGATGCAGAAGCTTCTGAGGATCTTTCTTATTATGTAGTCTGTGTCATGCGTGATTCCGTGGCAGAATCTACAGTAAACCTGAAGGCGCCTCTTGTTGTCAATGCGCGGACCCGCCAGGCCAGACAGATCATTCTGGATCAGTCGGAATATACATTCCGGCATGTGCTTGGAGACATGATGAAGGAGGAATCATAGCATGCTCATATTACAACGCCGTAAAGGGCAGTCCCTTACAATTAATAACAACATTACATTGACGATCGTTGATACGGGAACAGATTGGGTAAAGCTTGCAATTGATGCTCCTAAGGAAATACCGATCCTTCGTACAGAACTGGTGGAAGCGGCAGCTGAGAACCAGGCGGCTTCCCAAACTGTCTCTAAAGAAGTGCTGGAGAAAATTTTGTATCAAAAATAGGGCTGCTTACGGCAACCCCCTTTTTACATACGTTGTTATCCAAACAGCGGTGTGGAATAATAGCGGTCTGCCGTGTCCGGCAGCAGCACAACGATCGTCTTCCCCTTATTCTCCGGGCGTTTTGCCAGCAGGAGTGCTGCATGCAGCGCTGCGCCTGAGGAAATCCCTACCAGCACCCCTTCATTTTTCGCAAGCAGCTTTGCCGCTTCGTATGCGTCGTCGATCTCGATTGTAATGATCTCATCATAAATCTCTGTGTTGAGTACCTCCGGAATGAAGCCGGCTCCGATTCCCTGTATCTTATGTGGGCCGCCTTTTCCTTCGGAGAGCACCGGGGAGTCTGCTGGTTCGACCGAAATGACTTTGATATTCTCATTCTGTGATTTGAGGTATTCGCCGGTTCCTGTCAGGGTTCCGCCGGTCCCTACTCCTGCCACAAAGTAATCTACCTTTCCGTCTGTGTCTCTCCAGATCTCTGGACCGGTGGTGGTTCTGTGCGCAGCAGAGTTCGCCGGATTCACAAACTGACCCGGGATAAAGCTGTCCGGGATTTCCTTTGCCAGCTCTTCCGCTCTGTCGATGGCGCCCTGCATTCCCAGCGCCCCGTCTGTCAATACCAGTTCCGCGCCGTAAGCCTTTAGGATATTCCTTCTCTCTATGCTCATGGTCTCCGGCATGGTCAGGATGATACGGTAGCCTTTTACTGCTGCAATGGACGCAAGACCGATCCCGGTATTGCCTGATGTAGGCTCAATGATCACGGAACCTGGCTTTAGGATACCTTTTTCCTCCGCTTCATCGATCATGGCTTTGGCTGCCCGGTCCTTTACGCTTCCTGCCGGATTGAAGTATTCCAGCTTCACCAGGACCGCCGCTTCCAGCCCCAGCTTTTTCTCTATATTGACAACCTCTACAAGAGGGGTGTTTCCTATTAATTCCAAGGTTCCTTTATAAATATTGGACATGATATGTTCCTTTCTGCATATGCTATTCTCATCGTTTATTTCAGAGATTCCTCCTGCAGCCTGTCAAATTCCGCCATACATTCATCCACCGTTGCTCCATTCAGAAGGTTCCGGACGATCAGGCAGGTGTTTCCCCACTGCTCCACCTTCATCCCTGCGTTGGAGCCAAGGACATACTTATTCTCCTGAATCTTCTCATTCAGCGGCTTTAAGGCATCAACACAGTCTACCTCTACGTTTTTCGACGGCGAGATTACCTTGTTATGCTCCGAATAAATCTGAAGCGCTTCATCGGAAAGGATGATATCCAGCACCTTCTCTGCGTCTTCCACATTCTGCGCATTGGTGCCGATTCCATATCCTGTCATGGACACGACCGGCATTGAACCGAGGCTGCTTGGAAATCCGATCACCTGAAGTTCGAAATCCGTCGCCCCATACGCGGTCTCCGTGTTCGCCGCCCCCCAATATGCCATCACGATGGGAGTCTTCTGTGCCAGGAAATCCGGGCCTTCCCCTTCGATCGCCTCAGAGACACGGGCTTTCTCTGCATCGACATATCCAAGGTCGATCAGCTTCTGCAGATATTCGAAAGCAGGACGCATATAATCGCTGTACTTGCTCTCCCCTTTGTTCAGTGCTGCTATCTCCGCCTCCGTATTTCCCCCGTTGTACAGATCCGCATAAGCCTGAGCAAATACGAAGTTCTCCAGCCACCAGCGGTTGGCGCCGATGGGCGTCTCAATCCCATTTTCCTTGAAAACCCTGCAGCATTCCAGAAGGTCCTCCGGAGTTTCCGGCAGCTCCAGCTTATATTGATCAAACATTGTCTTATTGACAAACAGGCCATGCGCCACAACCTCCTGCGGAATCGCAACCAGCTTGCCATCTACCATATTTGCCGTCTTTACGACCTCTCTTAAATTCTTGGAGCAGTCCAGTCTGGACAGGTCCAAAAGGCTTCCCTCCGATCCCAGCATCTGGATCGTATCCGGATTCAGCAGATACAGGTCATCCATATTATTGCGTACACGGTCAACTCCGACTTCATCATAGGTCCTGTCCTGGTAGTCTTCCGCCGTGTAGGTCCTGTACTCTACGGTCAGCCCCAGCTCCTCCTCCGCCATGGCGATCGTCAGGTCAAACGCACTCCTTGCCACATTCTTCGCATTCGGATTTGATTTTTCCATAGGTCCAAACAGGTTGACTACCTTTTTTTCCTCATTCTCATTTGTGACCAGATTATTGACAGAATCCTTTTTCGCCCCGCATGCTGCCATTGTCATAACTGCAGTTCCTGTCAAAACCAGTATAGCTGTTTTTCTTAAAATACGAATTGCATTCATTCCCAATTCCTTTCTTTACGGCGCTTTTTTAATACATTGCTTTATGACCTTTTTCAGCAGGTCAATATCGATAGGCTTTGCCAGATGGACATTCATACCGGCATCCAATGCCTCCTTTTCATCTTCTGCAAATGCATTTGCCGTCATGGCAATGATCGGAATTGTCCGTGCATCCTCCCGCTCCAGCGCGCGGATCGCCCTAGTCGCATCATAGCCGTTCATTACCGGCATCTGGACATCCATAAGGATTGCATCAAACTCGCCTTCCGCCGCTTTTGAAAAACGCTCTATAGCCTGCTGGCCATTTTCAACGACTTCGCATCCTGCTCCCTCGATCGAGAGTATCTCCTCCAGGATCTCCGCGTTGATCTCGTTGTCTTCTGCGGCAAGAAAATGCAGTCCCGCCAAAGTCACGTCCCCTGCATCCTTCGGTGTTGTTTCTTCCTGCATACCTTTCTGCATTTCGTAGATCTTTTCTTTAAATGCAGATACGAAGAATGGTTTTGCAAGCATTTCCGTATTCTTGATGCGGAGAGCTTCCTCTACCCCTGTATCATCATAAGATACCAGAAGCAGGACCGGCACCGTATCCGGAAGGATCTCCCTCAGCTTTTCTGCAATGCCGACGCTGTTAGCCGATGCATTCCAGTCCAGCAGGATCAGGTCATAACCGTTATAGCCGCCGGGAGACTGCCGGCGGTCATCCTCCCCAGCACTTTCTTCCGAAAGCTGCGGGTAACTGTCCTCCCCGCGGCACTGCCCAATGCTCCGCATAGCTTCCTCTTCGCTGAAGGCTATATCCACGCGGATCCCGGTGTCTTTCATCAGTACCTGAATGTGCTCCGCGCTCTCCGCATCCCCGTCTATAAGCAGGATACTGGAAATCCCGCTTTTCTCCCAGAACTGTATGTCGGCCCGGCCTTCCGGAATGCGGAATTCCAGTTCTACCTTGAAGAGCGTGCCCTGATCCACCTCGCTGGACACGTCGATCGTGCCGCCCATGAGTTCTACGATATTCTTTGTGATCGCCATACCAAGACCCGTTCCCTGTACCTTGTTGGTGGTACTGTTCTCCGCCCTGGTAAATGCGTCGAAGATGATCTCCAGATATTCCGGCGTCATCCCGTATCCGTCATCCTCCACCTCGATCCGAAAATGCTCATACTGGCTGGAGCGCTGTTTCAGGCCGATGATGCGGAACCAGATGTTGCCTCCCTCCGGCGTATACTTTACGGAATTGGAAAGAAGGTTGATCAGGATCTGATTGATCCTCGTCTCATCCCCCAGGAGATATTCATGCTTGATGCCTGTCACTTCTACATGAAAGTTCTGAGCCCTTGCCTGTGCCATGGGACGGATGATCGCGTCTACAGAGGATACCAGGTCATTCAGGGTAAACTCCTCAACTGTAAGCACAACCTTTCCGCTCTCGATCTTGGAAACATCCAGGACATCGTTGATCAGACTGAGCAGATGCTGGCCGGAAGCGGTGATCTTCTTCGTATATTCCCGCACCTTCACCGGATCCTCCGCGTCCTTGGCAAGCAGCATCGTAAATCCCAGGACCGCGTTCATCGGGGTCCGGATATCATGCGACATATTAGAAAGAAACGTGGTCTTGGAGTTGCTTGCGATCTGCGCTGCCTGCAGTGCTTCCGCCAGCCGCTGGTTGTGTATCTCACGTTCGGCCTCCCGCTCCCTCCGGATCCGTTCCTGCTGCCTCTGGTTGAAATAATATAACGTACAGCACAGGAAAAAGGCAACCAGCATGACCATGATCACAATGAATATGTTCTGATTTACAGTACGTCCCTCCTGCTGGATCGCCTCGATGGGCACATATCCGATCAGGTAGATCGTTCCTCCGTTCACTGCCCACATATAGTTCAGGGCGTCTTTCCGCTGTACATTGTGATAAAATAAAATATTATCACCGTTTCTCACACACTCCGAAACCTCTGCCCGAAGTCCCTCCTCCTGTATGTTGTTGGCCCGGTAAAAGTCTTCCAGATTCAGATGGCCCGCATCCCTCTCTCCCATTCCCTTGGGCTTGAGCACAAATCTCTCGCTCTGGCTGTCCATGATATAGAGCATGGCCTGCCCATTATAAAATCCGTCCGGGAGGGATCGGTCAAGCGCATCATAGACATATTCGATATAAAGGGTGGCGATCTCACGTCCGTCCTTTTCTACCGGGCACTTGATCGTATACGCCCACGTACCCATATAGTTTACATAGGACCGGGAGACCGGCAGACCGTCAATAGTCCCTCCTGATGAAAAATCAAGCTCTTCCCCGGTAAATGTATCTCCTGTATTGGAAATGCCTTCTTCCTCTCCTGAGAATATCAGAGACATTTTTACCATGGTCTGATCCCTGTTGTAGTCAGAAACAAATCTCTCAGGATCCTCAATCTCTGCGATCTCCTGCGCGATCAGCTTCTGGAACTCCGCCTCCTTGAGCAGAATGGCCTCGATCGTTCCCTTCATCAGCTCCAGGCTCTCGCTCAGGTTCTGAATGGCGGAATCCGACATCTCCTCTGAAATCTTGTGCGCCACAGAGAATATAACAGCACCGAAAATGCTAAAAATCAGTATAATAGAAAGAAGCAGAGGGAATCCTTTATCTTGCCTTCTTCTGTTCCGCTTCTTTTCTGCTCTTTTTTCTTCGTCGTTATTCATTACTCTTTTCACTGGATAACCTTTTTCTGCACGGGATAATTCAACTGTTTATTACAATAATATTATACCTCTATACATATTTTCGTGTCAATATGATTCAAGTTTTTGTGGAAGGGATGACCCGACTCTACAAAAATCCTCAAAATGGAAAACATCTCCTTCTCAGTTATACTGAATCATGCTATACTGATATTATTGATTATTTTTCTTTATAATTATCTTCAGCAAAGTAAAAACATGAGATATCAATTAAACTGATATGGAAGCAGGGTAAATATGAGCACTACGAATCAGAACTATTTCTCCAAGTATCGACTTTTAATGGCCAAGACAGGCCGAGATCCGGAAGAAGAATGGCTGCCGCTATGGATGCATTTAAAAGATACGGCCGGTATTATGAAAAAGCTGGCTAACAAATGGGTTCCGGAATCTGTTTTGGCTGCGGCAGGTTTAAATTCAGATCAGTTCCTGACTACGGCAATTTTTCTTGGTGCTGTTCATGACATCGGCAAGGCCACATCTTATTTTCAAAGCATTATTACACAGTCCTGTCCTCAAAAGTATGAAGAAATCACAGGGGGCGGCTTTGTAGTAAATAAAAAATATCGTTCAGCAGGAAAAACTCCTCATGCGCATGCGGGTCAGTGGATCCTGCAAAACGGCATGAACGAGTTTAAAGTTCATGAAAGCCAGTCCATGGTGGTCGGAGCACATCATGGAAAGCCGATTCATATTGATTTCTTTATGGGTGAGCCTGATATGATCAGGGCTTATCCTGTAAATTTCTTTGGCTCCGAGGAAAATGATTCAGACAAAGCTCTTTGGGAAGCCTCATGGTACATGATTACGGTTCAGGCCATGAAACTGGCAGGAATCGGGTCAACAGATGAACTTCCAGATCTGGCGCTGGAAGCTCAGGTGCTGCTTTCCGGTCTTCTGATCACAGCAGACTGGATTGCCAGCAACACCGATTATTTCCCATTGCTCTCATTAGATGATTATGGCGACGAAAGCTTCTATCCTCAAAGAGTGAACGAGGGATGGAGGCGGGTTACATTTCCGGAAGGATGGCACTCAGAAATCCATATCATGGATGAAGAACTATTTAAAACTCGATTTGGTTTTCTACCCAATGAAGTACAGACACAGATGCTCAGGGCAGTGAACGGCAGCCTGACTCCGGGGATATTTATTCTGGAAGCTCAAATGGGGATTGGTAAAACAGAAGCTGCACTGGGGGCCGCTGAGGTGCTGGCCTGCCGAAAAAGAAGCGGAGGAATTTTCTTTGGACTGCCTACACAAGCCACCAGCAATGGACTGTTTCACAGGTTATACAATTGGGGGGCGAAGGTTTCGGGAGAAACTGTTAATGCCGTTCGCCTGGCTCATGGCTCTGCTGAGTTTAATGAAGAGTATCACAAACTGGCCCTGCAAGGCAGTTCGTATGTAGATGAGGATGGACAGGCTCAGGACAGATTGGGGGTACATCCCTGGTTTCAAGGTAACAAAAGAGCTCTTTTGGCAGATTTTGTCATCGGTACGGTCGATCAATTTCTAATGGCCTCCCTGAAGCGGAAGCATTTTATGCTGAGGCATATCGGATTGGCTGGAAAAGTAGTGGTCATCGATGAGTGCCATGCTTATGACGCTTATATGAATGCATATCTGGAGCGCTCCCTGCAGTGGATGGCTGTATACGGTGTACCAGTCATCCTGCTGTCCGCAACGCTGCCTTCCGAGCGGAGGAAAACACTGATAGACTGTTATGTCAAAGCATACTCAAAATATCGCCTGGGGAAGCGCAAGCCGGAAATTACATATGCAAGGTCCGATTGGAAAGAAAATACCGGATATCCTCTTCTGACATGGTCGGATGGTGAAACTGTAAAGCAGGCAGATATTCAGCAGAATATACCGGATAAAACAGTAAAACTCCGCTACGTAGATACCATACCTGATATGATCCGTCTAATGGACGAACGCCTGCAGGATGGAGGCTGCGGATGTATTATTGCTAATACGGTGAAAGCGGCGCAGGAAATTTATACCGCCTGTAAAGAGTCCCTGGAACATGTGCGGCTGATTTTATATCACGCACAGTTTACCATGCCTGACCGTTATGAAAAAGAAAAGCTTCTATTGGAAAAAATGGGGAAAGCCTCCGGCAATTCGGACAGGAATCGTCTGGTTTTGATTGGTACTCAGGTTTTGGAACAATCTTTGGATTATGATGCCGATATTATGGTAACACAGCTTTGTCCGATCGATTTGCTGCTTCAAAGAATCGGGCGGCTGCACAGGCACAATAAACGGGATGGCGACGAGGAAAATTATTCCAGACCCGGCAGACTGCGGAAGCCGGAATGTATTATATTGCGGGATGGCGACGGCAGCTACGATTCCGGCAGCAGCGCAGTGTATGGAGAGTACCTTTTGATGAGAACGGGGCAAATCCTTGGAACGGAAATAAAAATTCCCGGTGACATTCCATATATGGTACAGAAGGTGTACGACCAGAAGAACGATCTGGAGCTTACAGACGAAATATACAAAACCGCAAAGGAAAAATATATAAATACCCTAAAGACAAAGAAGCAGGGGGCAAAAAGATATTTGTTGAATAAGCCCTCTCAGAAGGAAATCAGCAATATGCTTGACACTTCGGAAGAGTCAAGCGAAAAAGCTGCGGAAGCCAGCGTCAGAGATTCCGTTTCCTCCATTGAGGTACTTCTGATGAAGGAAAATGAAAATGGGGATATCCTGTTTGTGAGAGATGATCCATATAAAATGCCTATGCTTTCCTCTTACCGGACTCCTGATCACGAGGAAGGCAGAATGATTGCCATGCAGCGGTTACGGCTGCCGCACATTTTTGCTGCCGCGTGGAATAAAAAGGAGATCATTGAAGAGCTGGAAGACAGAAATAGAAAAAGACTTGCAGAATGGCAGCTTTCCCCCTGGTTACGAGGAGAATTGATACTTCTGTTAGGTCAGGATAACCGGACAGAGCTGAATGGTTATCTTCTGTCCTACAGTTTTGAAAAAGGATTGGAATATAAACGAAAGGAGGAGGAAGATGCAGGAAAAAGAATTTAATCTTTTAAGAGAGCCTTGGGTCAAAGTTATCACACCGTCACTGGAACAAAAGGACGTTTCTTTGACTGACGCGCTCGTACATGCTCATGAGTATGCAGATCTATCTGGAGAAATGCCTACGCAGGACGCAGCAATGCTGCGGGTTCTTTTGGCTGTCGCAGTGACAATTTTCTACCGATATGACGCAAATGGAGATGAGGAGGAACTGTCAGAAGAAAATAATTTCGATGAGCACGATGTACTGGAACGTTGGAAAGATTACTGGGAAATGGGAAAATTTCCGGAGCAGGCAATAGAGGATTATTTAGAAGCTTATGCGGAACGGTTCTGGCTGTTTCATCCGGAGACTCCGTTCTGGCAAGTAGCAAATCTGCAGTATGGAACGAATTATGATATAGAATGTCTCTTTGGTAATATAAAAGAAAGTATGAACAAAGCGACCAGACATCATTTCAGTATGACAGACGGCGACGAAATGTATCGTTTACGCTACGGAGAGGCTGCCCGCTGGCTTATTCACCTGAATGCTTATGCAATAAATTTGAAAACAGACAAAAATGCTCCGGGAACGACATTACCTGTTGGTACAGGAAGACTTGGACAGCTTGGTTTTGTCATGGTCAACGGAAAAAATCTGTTTCAAATTCTGATGATGAACTTATGTGCTTTCAATTGCGATGGAGCGCTTTGGGAGGCTCCTAAGCCGGCTTGGGAGCAGGAAGTATGCAGAGATCAGAGCCGTAAGGTTGGTACTCCCGACAATCTGCCGGAACGTTATACTCTCCAGTCCCGACGAATCATGCTGAAAAGAGATTCCAATGGAAATCTGACAGGGTTCCGGGCCTTGGGCGGAGACTTTTATCCGGTTGAAAATGATTCCGGAGAACCGATGACAATCTGGAAAGAAAAGAAAAAAGATAGTAAAACAGGCGAGGAACTGCCTTTACGGCCACAGGTCCATAATCCCGCAGTCCATGCCTGGAGAGAATTTCCGGCGCTCCTTAACGCGAAAAGCAGCGGGAATGGAGATGCGATACCCGGGGTTGTACAGTGGGTCAATACCTTGTGCTGTGCCAAAATCATCCCGGCAGACGCTCTCATTACTTTTCGCATGATCGGAATGGTATACGGCGATCAAATGAAGTATAACTATGGAGATTGCGTCAATGATACACTTACTTTATCGGCAAAGCTACTAAATGATTTAAACAGTACGGATAAAGTATGGATTACACGTATATCTGATCAGGTTGAAAAATGTCAGGCAGTTGCAGGAAACGCTTTAAATCATTTTGCATCCAAGATGTGCAGGCTTTTATATGGAAGCAGTGCCGCAAAAAGCGGTATAAAGGCTCATCTTATCCGCCAGTATTATTTTTCTATAGACGCCCCTTTCAGGGAATGGCTGGCAGGCATTGATCCGGCACAGAGCAAAAGTGAAGAAAAGATATCAGAATGGGAAAAGCAGTCCCGACGGTTTGCCAGAAAGACCGTTGAGGATTATGTAAGCACATTAGGAACCGATATCTATCTCTACAGAGAGGAGGACTCCAGAGGCAGTAAAAAAGAACTCCTCTCTATCCCAAAAATCGTAAATGATTGTTGGGCTGAATTAAATAAAATTTATGTACAGACTGAAACTGTACAGTAGAAAGGGGAACAAATGAGCAAAAAATCAGAAGTACAGAATTTTGTCAGCAAAAAAATCTATCTTTTGCAGGCAGAGGCAGGACTCGGCAGCGGGAAAGCAATGATGGCCAATCTGCGGCGTGGGATTGGGCATGAGCCGGGTGAGATGCCGCAGCTCTTTGGGATTATTCTGTCAGATATGCCGGAAGCTTTTATAAGTAAAAGCGGAATTGCCACAAAAGAGGAATGGGTCTGTTATACAGCTCTTACCTTGTATGCCCTGCACCAGCAGGGATATGATGTAGCAAACATGCCAATGCATGAAAACGGAAAATTCAGTATTGGTACAGCTTTACGGCGTTTGTCCTCCACATATGAGGGCGATTCCAATGCAGAGGTGAGGATGCTGCAGAGACTGCAGACCCTCGCTACATCTGTTGATATGAAAGAATTGACTCATCATTTACGTGGAATTGTACAATTGCTGAAAAGCAAAGCGATTCCGCTTAATTATGAGATGCTGGCCGGAGATTTATATGAAATGCAGTTTCCGGAAAGTAAAAAGCAGGTATGTTTGAGATGGGGACAGGATTTTT
Organism: Lachnospiraceae bacterium; assembly: GCA_910575475.1. Taxonomy (GTDB): domain Bacteria; phylum Bacillota; class Clostridia; order Lachnospirales; family Lachnospiraceae; genus Schaedlerella. The sequence goes on from CAJTGD010000002.1 coordinate 167,624, forward strand.
ACAGAATCGTACAGAAAGAGGAAAATAAAAACGAAAAGAGGGATTTGATATGAGAAAGAATTTGTATGTTGATTTTCACGTAATCCAGACGGTTCCGCCAAGCTGCGTAAACAGAGATGATACAGGCAGTCCAAAAACAGCTATGTACGGCGGTGTCATGAGGGCAAGGGTATCGTCACAGTCTTGGAAGCGGGCTATGAGGGGAATGTTCCGTGAATTATTTACTTCGGATCACATCGGCTATCGGACAAAAATGATATCTGAGCTGGTTTCTGACAGGATCTGCGCAGAAAATCCGGATATCACGATGGAAGACGCAAAGAAAATGGCAGACGTTATCTTAGTAGTAGCAGGTGTAAAAGCGGGATCGGATAAAAAATCTACACTTTTCTTTATAAGCGCACAACAAATTGAACATATCGCCGCACTGGCTGTAGAATATCATAATGATAATGCGCCAAAGAAAGACAAAGAGAAATCATTTAAGCCTCGTTTAGAGAATGTGCTGAAAGAGAATCCAAGTGTGGACATCCTTCTGTTCGGGCGTATGGCAGCAAGTAACCCGACCTTGAATTATGATGCGGCCGCACAGGTTGCGCACAGTATCTCAACCCATGCCGTCAGCAATGAATATGATTATTTTACTGCAGTAGATGACTGCAGTCCGGAGGACAATGCGGGAGCCGGCCACCTTGGTACGGTAGAGTTTAATTCCTCAACTTTATATCGCTATGCAACTGTCAATGTAGGAGAACTTCGCGAAAATTTGGAACCTGATGAACTGAGAATAGCGGTAAAAGGGTTTGCAGAGGCATTTATTCGCTCTATGCCTACAGGAAAACAGAACACGTTTGCGAACAGGACACTTCCTGATATGGTATATGTTACGTTCCGTGAGGATCAGCCGATTAATATGGCGGGGGCGTTTGAAAAACCGATTTCTGCCGGAATCCATGGTTATGTGGAGGAATCAGAAAAAGCATTAGTAAATTATGCTTCCTCCGTGTATGCGGATTATGCGTCGGCTCCTGCCAAAGCATGGGTTGTTGGAGTTGATCTGAAGGATTTTGCTGGAAAAGTAAATCTGTCAGAACTTCTGGGAAAAATCGAAAACGAAATCGGACAGTATCTTACTGAGGGGAAGTGATACATTGTACACATTATTGCTTAGATTGAGCGCTCCATTGCAGTCATGGGGTTCAGAATCCATGTATGATAACCGTGAAACGGATTCTATGCCTACAAAAAGTGGAGTGATCGGGATAATTGCTGCCGCTCTGGGAATGAAGCGTAATGAAAGTCTGGAAGAGCTGCAAAGTTTAGGGTTTGGTGTAAGAATTGATCTGCAGGGGATAAAACTAAATGATTTTCAAATTACTGAAATGGGCGGAAAACTAAACTCGAATCTCTCTAATAGAGCCTACTTAAGTGATGCCATATTTTTGGCCGGGTTAGAATCCGCAGATGTAGAATTTTTAAAAAAAATAGAAGATGCTTTAAAGCATCCGAAATACTCTGTTTTTTTAGGCAGAAGATCCTGTCCGCCAACGCAGCCTCTGGTATTAGGGATCCGCAATTCGGAGCTATATCCGTCTCTTCTGGATGAGAACTGGCTTGTTCCTGAATGGAGGCGGGAATCCTTGTTTCGATATACGGACAATCTGCACTTAAGGATTATAATGGATAGTATACAGGGAAGTTCCGTCAAAAAAGATGTTCCTTTGTCATTTTCTCCATTCAAACGGGAATATGGATATCGATATGTAAAAGAGATGCCCGGGAAAGTTGTAACGAAGGAATCATTTTCCGTACCAACGGAGCATGATCCCATGTTGGAATTGAGGTGATAATATGTATTTATCAAGAGTTCCTTTGGATTTATCGAAAAGGAAAACACAGATTGCCCTGGCTTCCCCCAACAAATTTCACGGTGCTGTAGAAGAATCTTTTTCCGGGAGCAGAGAGCGAAATCTATGGCGTATCGATACGTTGAGGGGGAGAACGTATCTGTTGTTACTCAGCGTATCGAAGCCCGATCTATCAGGTATAACAGAACAGTTCGGAAATCAGGATGCGGCCGCAGAGACAAAAGAATACACCGGATTACTGGAACGGATAACCGAAGGATCTATATGGCATTTCCGACTGGTGGCTAATCCGGTTCACAGCATCAAAACAGAAAAAGGGCGAGGAAAGGTGGCTGCCCACATTACGGAAAAATATCAACTGGAGTGGCTGGACAGCCAGGCAGAAAAAAAGGGATTCCGGCTCATACCAAATACTGCTTGCGTCAGGGAATCAAATTGGAAGATTTTTAAAAAGCGAAATTCCAATCAAAAAGTACAGCTTCTTGAGGTTACCTTTGAAGGAATATTACAGGTTCAGAATGTTGATGTTTTTCAGGATGCGCTGCTGCATGGCATCGGACGCGGGAAAGCATATGGCATGGGATTATTAACAATTGCAGGAACGGGGGCATAAATGGAAAACAAAGCCGGAATAGAAAAGCCCGGAATCCGGTCGCTGCCACGGATTCAGGATCGAATGACTTTTATTTATCTGGAAAGATGCAGGATCAGCCGGGACAATGGCTCAATCACGGTAAAAGACAACAATGGTATTACTGAGATTCCGGCCGCAGCAATTTCCGTTTTACTGCTGGGTCCCGGAACCGATGTGACGCATAGAGCCATGGAATTGATCGGAGATGCCGGGGTGACGGTAATCTGGGTAGGAGAGCATGGAGTCCGTTATTATGCTTATGGGCGTGCGCTGACAAATCATGCAACACTTTTACTGCGGCAGGCCCAACTGGTCAGCAATGAAAAAAAGCACATCCAGGTTGCAAGAATGATGTATCAATTGAGATTTCCGAAAGAAGATGTGTCAAAACTCACTATGCAGCAATTAAGAGGGCGTGAGGGAAGCCGGATCCGGTCTCTTTATCGGGAACAATCCAGAAAATGGAATATCCCCTGGGATAAAAGGAAATACCAACCAGAAGATTATGAATCAGGCGATCCAGTCAATCAGGCTTTATCTGCCGGAAATGCATGCTTATTCTGGCCCATGCCGTAATCTGTGCTTTAGGATGCTCGCCGGGATTGGGATTTGTACATGTAGGCCACGAGCTTTCATTCGCATACGATATAGCAGATTTATATAAAGCTGAGATTACAATACCGATTGCTTTTGAAATGGCTGCGCAAAATGCAGATGACATTGGAAGCGCAACCAGACGAAGAGTGCGTGATGAATTGAGAACAGGACATATCTTAGACCGCATGGTTCATGATATAAAATACCTGCTGTCTGATGATGATTGGAATGAAGAAGACTATCAGAGTACACTTTATCTCTGGGATAATGTGCAGGGTGAATTGGAGCATGGGATTTCCTATGCAGAGGCCAGTGAGGAAGAATGATTGTTTTATGTGTAATGAATTGTCCGCCAGGACTACGGGGAGATTTATCAAAATGGCTGAATGAAGTGAACACAGGTGTTTATGTTGGCAGGCTGAATGCCAGGGTACGTGAAGAATTGTGGAATAGAGTCTGCAGCAACATCAAAAGCGGACAGGCAACTATGGTCTATTCAACCAATAATGAACAGGGATTCGCTTTTCTTACGCATAATACCACATGGATTCCTGTTGATTATGAAGGTATCACTTTAATGAAAAAGCCGTTCTCCGTAAAAGAAGATAAAGAGCAGTCTTCTTTTTTGCAGCCCGGATTCAGCAAGGCGGCAAAGTATGAGAAGATAAAGCATTTTCATAATAACACGAAGAAGCAGCCGGGCTATGTAATAATAGGGATCCAGACGACGGGATCCGATTGTAATGTTGACAGAATTATCGAGATTGGTATGCTTAAAATTGAAGAAAACAAAATATCCCAGACGTATCAGTGTCTGATTCCGTCTGAAAGACGTATACCGGATCATGTGGTAAAACTGACAGGGATTACAAATGAGATGCTGGATAGGGAAGGAGTTCCAGAAACCGAAGTTCTAAAAAAAGTACAGGAATTTATTGATGACGATTTGATTATTGGATATAATATACAAGACACTGTGAATTTTATCCAGAGGCTGGGAGAGAGGAACGGGCAAAATATTATACTTAAGACAGTAAGAGACATTAAACATCTTGCGAAACGGAAACTGGATGATGTGGAAAATTACAGGTTAGAAACAATGGCATCATATTTTTCTCTCGATGTAAGTAATGTACATAGAGCTCTTGCAAACTGTATGTTGATTCATAGGATCTATTGTGAACTAAATAAATTGTGACAGGCCGCCGTGTAAAACGGCCCTAATTTCGGGATTTTTTTAGTGTGTTCCCCGCGTAGGCGGGGGTGATCCTTGGTGTAGTAATGGTGTAGTAGATAAAATAGAGTGTTCCCCGCGTAGGCGGGGGTGATCCTATATCCGTCTGCGTCTGATTGTTTACTGCATTGTGTTCCCCGCGTAGGCGGGGGTGATCCTGTTGCTTCTCTCTCATCTATCTTTGAAAATGCGTGTTCCCCGCGTAGGCGGGGGTGATCCTATGCAGGTGGCATTATAAAAAGATGGGAGGATGTGTTCCCCGCGTAGGCGGGGGTGATCCTGGTATGTATGATGATCTCTCAATTTTCAGCTTGTGTTCCCCGCGTAGGCGGGGGTGATCCCAAGTGGACATTGATCTTATAAAAAAACAGGAGGTGTTCCCCGCGTAGGCGGGGGTGATCCTTAATGGGAAATGAAGAAAGAAACGAAGAAATGGTGTTCCCCGCGTAGGCGGGGGTGATCCTGACTACTGGGACGGATTTAACTACAGCTTTACGTGTTCCCCGCATGGGCGGGAGTGATCCTGGAGAGGATTTTGCAACGTATTTGCTAATTTCTGTTCCTCGCATGGCCAGAGCTAATCCTGGCATTAGTAAGTTTAGTGGGATTGTGGATGGAAGTCTCGCATTGGCGGAACTGGCTCTGATGATATTTGAGAATCGACAGATACACACATTATTCCCTATACATACATGGAATAATGTACGTGCGTTATACTAATATAAAATAAAAATTAATTCGAATTAACAATTTTCTATAAGAATTTACAAGGGAAAACGTCTAATTTCTCTTATTGGGGAAGCGCCAAAATTTCTATATAAGCTCGTTCGTAAAATCCCATAAACCAGACTTTTTTTGAAAACTTACAAGGAATTTCTGAAACTCTCCTCATCGGTTAAAAAGTAACTAATTCAGGTGCATATCTCATTTTTTAATAAATCTCAGCAACCCTGGAGATATCCTTTGATTTCTTCAGCCGTATGCTCTATATGTGTTCTTCTGTTCCACAAAACCACTTTTCTGATTTTTTGCTCCGTTGCTTCTTGTCCAGCCTTTTTAATTTGATCACGTATATTTTCTTTCATTCTGGCACCCCGTTCTAAAGCATCTTCAACGATTTGATACAAATATTCCATTTTTCTCAAATCTCCAAGATCATGGAAAACTGCATTCGCTGCGACAAGCGCTCTCCTCATATAAATGGCATTGTCTTTAAATAGCTCGCTTTCAATATAAATTCCCTGCGCTTCAATAAACAAGCAACAGAATGTCACCACTGTTCTCGTATTGCCTTCGCGAAAAGGGTGTACCTTCCATAGTCTCGCCAGACAGTCTGCAAACTTCTGTACTATAGATTCAAATGCTTGTCTATTCCAATCTGTATGATTCATATCATCCAGTACTTTTGAAGCGTCTCTGGCAATATCAAAACAATCTGAATATTCTATGGAAAGTTCCCCTAATATCACTTCCGCTTTTTCAATATTAATAATTCTCGGCTTCCCTGCCCAATCGTATACATCCTGAAAAATAGAATAATGCAGCTCACATAATGATTCAAAGTCAAATTTCCTTACGCTGTCAGCAACAACCACATCTGAAAGGCGGCTTAATGTATAGTCTGCTTCCATTTCCCGCAATGTTTCTTCATTTCGAATATCTGCTAAGTTTCTCAGCACATCCGACTCTGGATATAAATATGGGTCAATCATCGTATTCCCTACCTCTTCATCTTATATTTCCTATCCAGTGCTTTTCTTAATTCTTCCGTGGTAATCTCACCGCGCTTTTCCTGCTCGATTAACTCTTTCATCTCCGTAGAAGGTTCCAACCCATCTACCTTTATCATTCCCAGGGCATAATCCCACTTTCTGTCTGATCTGACTAACATATGATAATCAACTCCTTTTTTATTTATAATATCATATATCCCAATTCATATCCACAGGATGACCATAATATGAACGTAGATTTTATTCGGAACAAAGAGTTTCGCTCGCGAAACTCGCGCCTGCGGCGGTCGCATCGCGACATCTGCCTTGTACGCCGCAGTGCGCAGCCCCCCTCACCCAACCTCCTTCCCCGCATACTCCCGATAGATCACCGGCAGGATCACAACCGCCAGCACTGTATACAATCCCAGCAGTACCGGCGCCGCGCCTGTGACCTTATCCCCCAGGGAGCACAGGTTGAACATGCCAAGCGCCGTCCCGATCTGGAGCAGCTGATCCGGCAGGAATCCCAGCAGACGGGCAACCGCCGGGCTGTTGATATTTGCCAGGAATGACGGGATAAAGATCAGGATGAACGGAACGAGCACCGCAACCACGGTGGACCTGGTTTTTGCCGACACCAGCATGCTTAAGCCGGAAATGAACAGGCATCCGATGTACCCGCCGGCCGCGATCAGGAGATACTTTTCCAAAACCGTGATGTGGTAAATGCTTTTCCAGCCGCTCTGGTCCGCCTGCACCGGGCAGCAGGCCCAGCCCTCCCCGCCGAGGTAAAGCAGGACGGCTGCCGTATAGACTAGGAGGACCGCCCAGTAGATCACGGTGACCATGCAGATGCCGGCTTTGATCTTGGCCGCGGTCGCCTGATCCCGTCCATTTCTTGCGGAAAAGAAAATGGCATCCGACCGCCACATAAATTCATTGGAAAAAATGCCGCCCACGAGATAGCCCAGGATGAGTATGGTCACCATCATGATGGTGGGCGCGAACTCAAAGAGCTGTGTCCAGCCTTTCATGTAATCAATCGAAAACGGTGTTTCAAGCTCTACGTATTTCCTCAGCAGGAACTTCTTTTCCGCATCGGAAAACTGATCCTTCGCGTCCACGTCCAACCAGTCCGCCAGAAGCTTTACCCGGTTTGTATAAAAGGAAGCCGCGTCCTCTTCCGTCAGGGAATCCGCCCGGTAATAATCGTATTCCCGAAATCCGTCCGCATAAGAATGGTTCAGCAGATTGCGGATCTCCTGGATTCCCTGACCGCGGCTGTAGGCAATGTCATTCATCCGTAGATTGTCCGCCTGTGCTTCCGGCGATTCCCGGATCCGGCGGTTTTCCCGGATCACGCGGCGGAGCTGTTCCTCGTCCAGCTCCCCGGACCACTCCTGCTGCGCCGCTTTTAATTTTGCGATCGCTGCGAGGCCGCTTTCCCGATCGCCGTTTTCGTTGATGTAGGACACGTCCATTGCCAGGAAGCATGTCACCCCCAGCACTGCAAGAAGCAGCAGGAGCGCGATCCGTGCGCTTGTCCTGCAGAATACTTTTTTAATCTCAAACTTCACCATTCGTTTTTCCTCCATATTTATAGAATTTCCATCATGTTGTCTCCCGCGCCGCATAGAGATTCCTCCACCCTTCCTGTCCGCGGAAAATGCAGTAGCCGGAATAGAATACTGCGGCAGCGGTCACTGCAAGGGCGGCCGGCACGGAGATCATCCCGTATATTTTTTCATTTGCCGCTGCCTGGATCCAGAGGATGCACCAGACGGAGCAGGCCAGAAGCGCAAATGTCTCGGAAAACATTTTCCGGCTGTACAGTGTGCCGAAGCAGATGCAGCAGGTGACGGAGTAGGGAAGGAAAAACTGGAGCAGCATTTCTTCCGGCGGCATTTTCCCGGTCAGGACGGTTGCCGCGAAAAATGCAAAGAGCAGCAAAAAGTCCGCCATCGCAAACAGAAAGATCCGCGCCGCGTAAATCTGCCGCAGAGAATAAAAGGCCGTTCCCTCAATCTCCGTTGCCTGCGCGTTCCGGTTTTTCCACAGCTCCGGGAGCAGCAGGACGGCAAACAGAGGCGCCGCGACTCCCATGGATTTTTGAACTACAACGCCGCTTTCCGAGACTGCCAACAGGATCCAGAGGAGCATCAGAAGCCCTCCCTGCAGGATCCACCAGCGCTTGCGGATATATTGGCTCTGCTGATAGAGAAATTCCGCGCGGGAAAGCTGCTCCCGGGACTCCATCTCATAAAATGCCGCTTTGGAGAGGCGGATGGTTTCCTGCAGGCAGCTCCGGCCGGATTCTGTGCGGCTGACGGACTCTGAAAGATATTTTCTGATCCGGGCATCTGATTTTTTCATAGTGTCTCCTTTCTCCATAGGTATAACTAAATTTCCAAATATTCGGCCATCCATTCCCGTATTTTTCGGATCCGGTACTTTACAAGCGGCAGGCCGATCCCCAGAATCCGCGCGATATCCTTCTGCTTTTGTTCCTGCTGGAAATACAGAACCGCGACTTCCCGCAGTTCCTCCGGCAAGGCTTCGAAAGCCATGCGGACCTCCATCGCCTGCTCCAGATCCTCCGATTGGGAATCCGGATATTCCATTGCTTCCTCCAGGGGAATCTCCTTCTGATTTCTGACATAATTTTTCCTGTAATAGTCGCTGCATACGTTTGAGGCGATCGCATAAAGGTAGTTGGCGGCCTTCCCATAGTGGCGGTACTGCGGCAGGGTGCGGAAAAAACGGACGAAGGTTTCCTGAGTCATGTCCTCGGCATAGCCGGGATCTCCGATATGCGAACGGCAGTACCTGAGTATCCTGGAAAAATATTTTTCCACAAATAGCTCGACGGCACGTTCGTCCCCCATCCGCATTTTTTGTATCAGCAAAATATCGGTATCCATGGTCTCCCTCCCCTCAGCAGCGCTTCCTATCTATTATAACGTGGAATGAGAGCAAAAAAGATAGCCGCGGAGAAAATTTACTTAAAGCTGATCCAAAATTTCTCCGATATCACCATTGATACAAATAGATTTCTTTTTTATTTCATCCGGCGCATATGCCTCTCCATAGTTCAGACAGGCATAAACAGCGTCTTTCCATTGGTGCGTCATACGCCAAAAGCTATATTTTACTATTGTTGGCGTATTGAATCCGACTGCTGCCTCTAAAAACAGCACTTTCATATTCTGATGTCTGCGAAGAAATTCTGCATACCGCTCCGAAGCCAGATGCCATCCCTCATCCTCTACAAAGGTATGGTCCGCCCGGAGGTTCATGCTCATAGGCTCCCCGCATTTCGGGCAATGCGGAACAAGGTCTGACGGAACTATCATTTCAGGTACTACGCCTTCCGGCAGAATCAGTCTGCCATCCGTATCAATACCATAGCCCTGTGCTTCAACCATTTCCTGGATAACAGCCCCATTGTCGTAAGTATTCTGGTGACATGGCCTGCTGCACTGGAACAGCCCATAATCCCCCTGTGTATAGAAAAGCCGGTCTTTATCAAAGCCGGCCTTTTGGAAGCAGTGATCCACATTTGTTGTGAGCACAAAATAATCCTGATCCTTCACAAGCTGAAACAGTCTGTCGTATACCGGTTTCGGCGCATCCATATACCGGTTGATATAGATATAGCGGCTCCAATACGCCCAATGCTCCTCCGGCGTACTGTACGGATAAAAGCCTCCCGAATACATATCCTGAAAACCGTACTTTGCCTCAAAGTCGGAAAAATAACGCGTAAATCTTTCCCCTGTATACTCAAAACCTGCAGCAGTCGAAAGACCCGCGCCGGCCGTGGATCATGGGCCCCACCGTATGAAGGACATAACGGCAGGGCAGATTAAAGCCCTGTGTGATCTTTGCCTTTCCCACGGGCTCCTCATGTCCCTGTTTTTCCATCAGCTTCGCGCAGGCAGACCGAAGCTGAATGCCGGAAAAAGTGTGGATCGCATTGTCAATGCAGCCGTGGCAGGGGCATCCGGATATTGAAAAGAGAACGCAGAAGCCTTTTCTGCCCGTCTTCCTCCTCCGGAATCTGCAGCCTTGCATATTCCGGCTGCTCTGTGAGCAATTCGTGGATCAGGTAAATTCTTCTTTCTGTCTGATTCATTTTCCACCTCGTTTCTGAACCGCCTAAAACCGCAGTATTCGGCCTTCCTTTCTTTGTTTCGGCGTGGGATGCGGATCGCCCCCGCGGGGATAACCCAGCAAAAGCTGCATCACCGCATAGTGGTCTACGGGAATTTCCCACTTCTTTAATATTTCCTGGCCATACGGGGATTGGAATTTGCCCGCTTGATTTTTCCGAGCCGCTCATTGACTTCTTTTGTCTGGCAGACGGCAAGGATCACGCCCTGACGTCCGCCCGCGCTGGGGGCATACAATCCCGCCAGCGGAATTTCCTGCAAGACGTCCTCTTCGATCTGTTTTTCGTCAAATCTGCGGATCGCCCGCCGATGTAAAATGGTCTGCATCGTTTCATTCATCTTCAAACAACCTCCTTCCAGCATTGCGGATCTGCCGCATAAAAATTTCCGTTTGTTCCCTTCGCGACGGCAGGACAGCCGCGGCAGAACGCCAATAGCTCGCACTTTGAGCATTTTTCAAATTTTTTGTAGTCCCGATAGGCTTCCATTTCACACACCCAGACATCCGCAAGCCTGTCTTTGAATACATTGCCCACTTTGCTGCCGGCTGCCCGTCGGCAGGCAAGGATGTCGCCGGTGGGGAGGATCGTGATATAGCAGTTGCCGCAGTTGCAGCCGCCGTAGATCATTCCATCCCCTGCGGTTTCGGGAATTTTAAACGCTCCCGTTTCATATTCATACAGCGTCCACAGATGATCCTTCTTGTTGAAATAAGTCTTACAGCCATATGTCTTAAGTTCACGGCATATCCGGTCGTAAGTCGTGCAAAAATCAAGACAGTTATCGAACGTGTCCTGGATCTGCTGCCAGTTCATGGAATCTGTTTTTTTGCAGGCATCTCCCGAAAAAATGTAGCAGTGCCTGCACCGCTGGTCGCATTCATCCGTAATGTGCCATTGAAAAGAAAAATATTGCTTCATTTCGCATACCTCACTTTGTCTTTTTATAGGAAATCGGCTCCGGCAATCAAAGCCCTTTACCGAAAGAATCCAGATGTACGGTTGGATGCTCCCGATGGGATATTTCCCACCGGGAACATCATTGCGGAAAAATTAGAACCGTTTACTTGCCGCCTGCTCCGCAGGTCGCCGGTGCTTCTGTTGGCTGATCGCCAGCTCCGCAAGCCGAACCTGTATTATTTCCGTTCCATCCAGTCAAGTTAGAAAGTGCCATTGTAGTAACCTCCATTTATGTATTCAGGGAGTTGTTTTGCTCTCTGTAATTTTTATTATATGAATTTCTCTGACTCCCACAAGTACGCACTTTTTTATAACCCAGGTTACATTTTAGTAACTGTTGAGGATTTACAACGTTTTCCGGTATTCACTGTTTTGAAACTTTTTATAACGGGCTTATGTTATTGTTTACGCAGTGTCGTATACTCTCGCTGGACGGCATCAGCCAGAAGGTCCTGACGGACAATCTGCGGGCTATGGAGGCAGACGGACTGATCACCCGCACTGTGTATGCAGAGGTTCCCCCAAGAGTGGAATATTCCCTTTCCGAATTGGGAGAAACGATGCGCCCGATTCTTGACGCTATGGAAGAGTGGGGCAATTCCTATAAATCGGCGATACATTCTTGAAAGATACATAATGAAAAGGCATCTGACGGTATCCAATGCCGTCAAATGCCTTTCCAATGAATATCCGATCACGCATACCACAACGCATGATTTGTAGTGGACACCGCATCCGCGCCGGCGGACAGCGCCGTGATGACATGCTTCTTTTCGGACAGCAGGCCGCCGGATATCACCGGGATCTTCACGGCACTTTTGACCTGCCTGATGATATCCGGCATGATCCCGGGCATGATCTCTATGGCGCTGGGCATGGACAGCTCCACCTGCTTTTCCAGGGAATTCAGCGCGATCGAATCCACCAGGAAGGTCCGCTGTATCGCAATAAAGCCCTGTTTCTGCGCCTCCTTCACAAGATTTGGTTTTGTGCTGACGATCCCGTCCGCACCCGCATTTCTCAGGATAAACTCCACGGATACGTCCCGGATCGCCATGCCGGTTACAAAGTCCATGTGTACGATCGCGATTTTCCCACAGGCTTTCACCTGCCTGACGATCTCCGTGATGTTGCAGATGGAACCATATAAAATAAATATGATCCTGCATTGTGTTTTAAAGCATTCCCGCAGATCCTCCTCATTTCTGACCGCGGCGATCATCGGAAAATCCGCGAGTATCTCAGACAGCTTCATACTAATCTCCCTCCTTATCATATGCTCCGCATTGCCCTCATGCTCTAATTTGTCATAAGTCCTTCAAAACCTCTGCCATCTCATGCAGCCCTTCGAATACCGCATCCGGTTTTACATCGGATTTTTCTATGTCTTCCGGGCGGGTCTCCCCGGACAGAACCAGGATCCCGTTGGCTCCGTTATTGACGCCGGTTTTTACATCGGTGTAGATCCGATCCCCCACAAAGCTGATGTACTCCCGGGGGATCTTTGTCTTTTCCAGGATCATATCGACGGTTTCCCTGAACGGCTTTCCCAGGTAATGAGGGTGCTTTCCGGTGGACAGTTCGATGGCCGCGCAGATGGATCCGCAGTCCGGAATGAAGCCTGTTTCTGTAGGGCAGTTGATATCCAGATGGGTGGAAATGAACTCTGCCCCGCTGCGGATCAGGGTACATGCCTTAGTCAGTTTGTCATAATCGAGTGTTTTGTCAAATCCAACGACAACGATGTCCGCATCCTCCCTGACCAGCCGGATCCCGTATTCCTGAAAATGCTGTTCCAGGGCGCGCGTGCCGAGCAGATACACCGTTTTTCCCGGGAAATTTTTCAGCAGATAGATCGCGGTGACGTCCCCCGAGGTCATGATCTCCTCTTTCGTTATGGAACATCCCATTTTTGCAAGCTTACGTATGTAATTATCCGCAGAATCCGACGAATTATTTGTAAAAAAAATGAACTTCTTTCCTAATCTGGACACCTCGGATAAAAATTCCAGGGACCCTTTCAGAAGCTGGCTGCCAAGATAAAATGTTCCGTCCATATCCAGCACAAACAGCCGGGTCTTTTCGAGCAATTGTTTTTTGTTCATCATACTTTTTAACTCCTTTGCGCATAACTTTTCTTAAGGGACTGCAGGGAAATAACTTGTGCAGATGATATTGGGACAAGTCAGATGGATCAGATATTTCCATACTGTTCCTAAACAAACAGAGCGAACAGGTCTGATCCCATTCGCTCTGTTTCCGGATACTGTCTGGATAAAAAAAAGCAATCCAAAAGTCCCTTGTCATGGGATTCGGACTACTCTTAACACTCTTGTCTCTTTTCTTAATATACAACGTATCACCCGTGATGTCAATATGAAATTCACTGCATATCACACCCCTGCATGTCACACCCACCATGCTGAACAATTCGCGGACAGTCAGGCCGAGAATTGCAACAATATGGATAAAAGAAAGAAACAAAATCTCTTTTTCATTATGCAGAATATCTAAAGCTCTGAAAATTTGTTATTGACATACTCTGGAAAAACTGCTATATTGATAACACCTAGAGAAAATATAGAGAAAGGTAACTCAACGAGATGAGTTTGCCTTTCTCTATATTTTTTTATGCGGATTTGATCCGCCGTGAGTAAATATTTCATACAAGAAGAGGAGGAAAAAACATGCGTATTTTTCAAATTTCAGATTTTCATTTACGGGGCGACGGCAAGCTTTCGTTTCAAAAAGCGGACACGATCACTGCCATGAACCGGACGGTAGAATATTTTCTAAAATTAAAGGAGTATGAGCTGCCGGAATTTTTTGTCGTGACCGGAGACCTGTCGGAAGGCGGTACAAGGGAAGGATATGAGATCGTGCGTGAGGGCCTGAGGAAGCTCCCCCGCCCCTGCTATATCGTTCCGGGCAACCATGATAAGCGTGATTTTTATCTGGAGATGTTTGATTCCGAAACGCCTGTGATGGATGATATCAAGCCTTACATATGCTATACCATCGACGATCAGCCGATCCGTGTGATCGTCATCGATACCAGCATTCCGGGCTGCCATTACGGCGGATTGACGGATGAGGTGGCGGAGTGGCTGGAGAAAAAGATCGTGGAATATCCGGACAAGCCGACTCTGGTATTTACGCATCATCCGCCGTTTGTGACCGGACTTCCGGCCATGGATGAGGGCTTCGGACAGGCGGACCGGCTTGCGCAGATCTTAAGACTCCACCGCAATGTACGGCTGTGCTGCGGCCATATGCATACCGGGATCTTTACACAATGGCAGGGCATTCCTGCTGTAACCTGCCCGCCTGTTGCCATGCAGATGGAAGTGGATTTCCGGGCGAAGACCGGGCCGGATGTGACACCGGAAGAAGCCGCCGACAATTTCAAAGGAGGCGGAGACCGTTTCTTTTTGGGAAATCCCGCATATCTGATCCACGATCTGCAGGACGGCCAGATCAACACACACTATATGATCATCCCGGCAGGCGCGGACTATTCCGGACCGTGGCCGTTCAAATACTATGAGGGTGAAGAGGACTGAATGGGGGAAAATAAATTATGGATAAAAATTTTAAAAAGACAGCTGCGATCACACTTTTTGAAAGCGCGGTGCAATGGTATTGCTTCCTGCTCTATGGTACGGCGGCAGGAACAGTGTTCAGCAAAGTATTTTTCTCGATCAGCGGCAATGAGGTCACCGCGCTGATCCTGTCCTACATGTCGTTCGCCATCGGCTATATTGCCGGCCCCTTCGGCGCGGTATTTTTCGGACACATCGGGGACAAAAAGGGACGGAAATTTACCATGTATACTTCGCTGCTGATGATGGGGATCTCTACTTCTGTGATCGGTCTGCTCCCGCCGGCGGAATCGGCGGGGATCATCGTCGTATTTATCCTGCAGGCGATGCGGCTGTTCCAGTGCTTCGGCCGGGGCGGCACCTGGGGCGGCGGGATCCTGATGGCCTATGAAAATGTGCCGGAATCCAGGCGGAATTTCATTTCCTGTATTCCGCAGATCGGACTTCCCATCGGCTTCGGCCTGTCATCCATTTTGATCGCGCTGCCGAACTATTTTCTGGATGAGAGCATCTTCTTTACCTGGGGATGGAGAGTTCCGTTCCTGGCGGCTATCGTGCTGACGCTCATTGCGGTCCGGCTGAAAGGCGATATGATGGAGACTGCCGATTTTAAGGCGGCTCAGGCAAAGCTGGAACAGCAGGAGGCGGAAGGCAAAAAGGCAAAGGTGGGCTTTGTCCCCATGGTAAAAAATTACTGGCCGACGCTTCTTCTGGGCAGCGGTACCAGATGGGTTGACGGGACATTTTACAACATTTTTATCGTATGGATCCTGTCCTACTGTACGGGATGGCTTGGGATGCCGCTGATCCAGACCTATATCATTACGATCATTGCCTGTATCTTCAAGATCCCGTTTACGCTCTTCGGCGGCTGGTGCGCCCAGAAGCTGGGAAATACCAAAACCTTTGTGATCGGGGCGGCTTCGTCCGCCATCTTAAGCATCCCTACCCTGAAAGTCATCGAGATCAGCGGCGGCAACCTCTGGATCACGATCACGGGGGTTGTGCTTGGGTGGAGCATCGCCTACAACCTGATCTGGGCGTGTATCGGTTCCCTCTGGTCCTCCTATTTTGAGACCGAGGTCCGCTACTCGGGGATTTCCTTCGTGTACCATGTCCCCAGCTTTCTGGTGGCCGGCATGGTGCCGACGATCTGTACTCTGCTGATCAATTATGGAAACGGAGATACGATCTATGTGGGGATCTATTCTACGATCGTGGCACTGATCAGTCTGGTCTGTGCTGTGGTGCTGAAGAAGAGGTTTGAGAAGGAGAAGTGATCCTTTTTTGATAAATATGGATCTTCTCATCCAGATTTTTCAAATATCCGTCCCATTTTTTCTGTTGCTCCACCACAGCTTCCCTGTGACGGAGCAGCAGTGCCATCCGCTCCTCCATGGTGCTGTCGCCTTCATACCGAAGGTCGGAATAATGCCGGATATCCCGCAGCAGCATTCCGGTATCCTTCAGGCGCTTGATGAACCTGGCCCACTCGATGTCGTCCTCACTGTAGTCCCGCCTTCCGGCGGAATCTCTGTTAACGCGGATCAGGCCCTTTTTCTCATAGTAGCGGAGGGTGTATGCGCTGATGCCTGCGGCTTTGGAAAATTTGCTGATGAGCATGTGGAAACCTCTTTTCTAAAAATTGGAATCATAAAAGTCCTGTGGACGGAATATGCTTTATAATGGTAAATGCTTTATAAGTATGCGGCTCTGATTTCGATTTCAAGTTTACCTTGACCTCCGTTCTTAATGTGCTATAATACTTGTACAAGAGATTGCCAGTTTGTCCTCCGGTGTCCTTCGGGCCCGGGGGCTTTTTATTTGGAGGTATTATGGCAGAAAAAAACTTTAAGTCTTATAGGCAGCAGTTGAATCTTCTTCTATCAAATTAATCGGTGACATACAGCAGGAAATTGCCCGTCAAATGAGTAAGCATCATCAAGTCGTAACTCACTACATGACTGAACACGGATATATTCCGCTCTGGGTTCTTGTCAATGTTCTGACCTTCGGAAAGATAGAATATTTTTTCAAAAATATGAAACCCTCGGATAAAATTACTATTGCAAAACAATTTGGCTTACAGCCAGATGAGCTTTCAAAATTTATGCATATGCTTGCACTTGCCCGCAATAAATGCGCCCATGACGAGCGTTTTTTTGATATGAGATTTCGAGAGCGCATTCATACAAAAAGTATCAAAAATTTTTCTGTACTCGGTATCACACGGGCAAATGATGGCTCCTATACATACGGGACCAATGATATTTATGCAATAGCCATCATGTTTTCTCTTCTGTTAAATAAAGCTGATTTAAAAGAATTTGTTTCCGCAATGAAATCAGCCTTCAAAAAACTGCAAAGGCAGGTCAAAACTGTTCCGGCCGCAGATATTATGCTTATCATGGGGTACGGCACGAACTGGGATAATCTGCTTTGTTTAAAATAAATGTTAAAAAACACTTGACTTCGACTATAGTCTAAGGTCTATCCTCCTTACAGAAGCTACTGTTTATTCTATCAGATATGGAGGAAATTGAAAATGGAAAAAACAAGATTTGAAACCGGTATGGAAAATTTGAGGAGGATCGACGGGCGCGGCGGGGAAGCGGTGATCCAATCCCTGGAGCAGATCTCACCGGACCTGGGAACGTATATTGTGGAATTTGCGTTCGGTGAGATTTACGCAAGGGAGGGGCTCTCCCTGCAGGAGCGTGAAATGATCACCCTTGCCAGCCTGCTCACGGCCGGGGGCTGCGAGGCGCAGCTGGAGGTTCACATCGCGGCTGCGCTGCATGTAGGGATCACTCCCGAAAAGATTGTGGAAACCTTCCTGCAGTGCATCCCATACACCGGCTTCCCGAAGGTTCTGAACGCCGTTTCTGCCGCGGAGAAGATCTTTCCGCCTGCGCAGCCGCAGATATAAGAATGACACTTTACAATCATTTTTCCCCCGATTCTTCCAATGGATACTTCTCCGCCGCAGCCTTCCTCGCTGCGGTCTGGTCCTTTGCGTTTTTCAGGTCCGCCGCGTAGACTTCTTCATAGCCAAGCCCTGCCGCAATATCCTGCATTTCCTTCAAAAGCCCGTCAAATGCATCGGCAGGCGCAAAGATCATATTCCAGGACGTATCGATCACCGTGGATTTGCAGCGCTCCCGCATGGTAGTGATGTTGGCGTCCTCCGCAGGCGTCGAATAATTGGCGCCGGGCGCGGTCAGTATCATACCGTGCTGCTCCAGGTATTCCATGGCGGTGTCCGCACCCATCCGCTCCGACCAGTCCTCATCCAGGGTGGTCCGGTTCGCCTCAATGGTGGATTCCCAGCGCAGGTAGTCATAAGGGGCTCCGGTGTTGGGATCCGTCTCCTGCAGGCTGAAGGTCCGGAAATTCAGCGCGGAGACTCCGTTTCCCCAGGTTCCCCCGCCGTACTCTTCGGGAACCGGCTCCTGATTGTTGGGAAGCGCCCTGTTTCCAAATTCCGTCAGCACCGGCTCTCCGTCCTCCCCCAGCTCCCAGGTCAGCCCCCGGGGACCTGCCGCCCCGTTTGCCTGGCCGTTCAGTTCAAATCCCTCGGGAGTATAGAGCCAGTCTATAAAATCCGCAAGCCGTCCGGGATCCTCCGCGCCGGAACCGATGGCGATAATGCTCGTGGAGTCCCCCTCCGGCCAGCATCCGAATGAAAAAATCTGCATGTCCTTTACCGGAGCCAGCTTAAAACCTCGGCCTGCCGTTTTATTTTCCACATTGTTATACATACTCTGTCCGACCCAGGGCCAGGGGCTGTAGAGCACCCTTCCGGTCTGGTATTTTTCCAGCCAGCTGTCAAAATTCTGGGACGCGGAATCCGGATCCACCAGTCCCCGCGCATTTGCCTCATTGAAAAAGCGCAGCGCCTTTATATAGAAGGAATCCGGATCCAGAATATCCTGATAGTCGGTGCCGTCGGCCCTGGACAGGACGAATCCCAGCTCATCATAACCGTACATGCAGGCGATCTGCTTCGCATTGTTCATCATATTGTAATCCCAGTCCTTAAACAGGGAAATGGCATAGATGTCGCTGCTGCCCTCTTTCCTCGCCAGCGTCTGCATCTGCTCCAGCACATCCAGAAAATCCTCCAGGCCGTTCATCTCCGGATAGCCCAGCTCCCGGTAATATTCCCAGCGGATATAGGGGCCGAACGTGGGATCTGAGCCTTCCGACGGCTCCACTGCCGCATGGGAGGAAATAGAGTTGGGGAAGCCGTAGATTCCCTCCGTCCCTGCCAGTTCATTGGTCCGCTTCACCGCATTTCCGTAATTTTTCATCAGATCCTTGTCCCGGACCAGCTCCGTGCAGTCTATGACCAGGCCCGAATCCACCAGTTGGTTGAACTTTCCGTTTGCCGTATTGACCAGGATCAGATCGCCGAGACTGCCGGTCGCCGAGCGGGACTCGAACAGCGTATCCCCTCCTCCGGTCACATTCGGCGCAATGATATTCAGCTCCATATTGAACCGGTCTCTGACCTCTTTGGCAAACCAGCCGCTCTGGATCCCCTGATAATTGGCAAACTCGTCGTATACATCTACTGTGATGAAATTCTTATATTCTTTTGTCCCGGAATCCGTTTCTCCGGATTGGGAAGTTCCCCCCCTGCTGCATCCTGCCGCCAGAGATGCCGTCAGCAGGAGACAGAACATTTCCCGGATCAATCTCTTTTTCATAAAATGTGACTCTCCTTTTGTAACCCATTTGCCCTTCCTTATTTACAGTATACAACAGTCCGCAGCAGAAAGACAATTTGAAATTGCCACGGGGGCAAATAATGTGTAATTTTGTATGTAGTTCTGTGTGCTTTTTTCCTGTAGCTGAATCTCCGGCGGAGAAACTATAATAAAAAACAGCAATGATATTCCGAACGGCAGACGGATCTGCGGCCTGCCGCTTGGAACAACGAAAAAGGAGGCGTCTCATGATGAAAACCTGGCGTTTGAACCCTGTAATCGACTTTATCAATACGATCTGCAATTATATCGTGCTGAACATGGTGTTTCTGATCACATGCCTTCCGGTCTTTACGATCGGTGCCGCGGCCGCCGCGCTGGATTATGTCTCGCTCAGGGAAGCAAGGGGCGAATACGGCTATCTCGTGCGTACTTATTTCCGGGAATTGAAGCGCAGCTTTAAGACCGGGACCGCCGCTTTCCTGATCCTGTTCCCGATTGGGGGGATCCTGGTGTTTAACCTGCTCTTCTGGCCTGCCCAGGGAAATTCCTTTTCCTTTGCGGTGACGGGCATTTTAATCCTGGTCTCCGTTGTATGGCTGGTCATTTTCCACTACACCTTCGCGCTCATCGGACGGTTCGTAAATACGCCGCTTCAATCCGTCAAAAATGCGTGGGGACTTGCGCTCCGCAATCTGAAGGGTACGCTGCTCCTGCTGGCCATCGATGTATGCGCGGCCTGCTTCTGCCTGTTCCTTCCGCTGTCAAAGGTGATCATGGCCATGTGCGGTTTCGGGTTTGTATTTCTCGCGTACTGCAGGTGCCGGATCTTCCGGAAAATATTTACACCCTACGAAGAACAGGACAGGGGATCCAAAAAGCAGAGTATTCTGCGGGAGCACGCCGACATGATGACCGGGACTTCGCAATATTGAGTTCCGCCGCGAATGTTCAGGAACTGTATGAAAATATACTCACGGCCGATGAAATCTGGCGCGCAGTATAACTTATGCGGTTTGACTTGTCTGTTTCTCCGATCGCACAGCTGGAAAAACTTTACAATCAGAAAGGATAAAAGCCCATGAAATTCGGATATTTTGATGATGAAATGAAAGAATATGTGATCACCACGCCGGAGACGCCGCTCCCGTGGATCAACTACCTGGGAAATGAGGATTTTTTCTCCCTGATCTCCAACACCTGCGGCGGCTACAGCTTTTATAAGGATGCCAAGCTCCTCCGCCTGACCCGCTACCGTTACAACAATGTGCCGGCGGACACCAACGGGCGGTATTATTTTATCAATCACAACGGCACGGTCTGGACTCCCGGCTGGCAGCCGGTGAAAACGCCTTTGGATACCTATGAATGCCGCCACGGCCTTGGCTACAGCCGGTTCCTTTCCTCCAAAAACGGGATCCGCGCCGAGCTCACCGCATTTGTCCCGCTTGGAGAGACCTGCGAGGTCAACCGCCTGATCCTGTGCAATGACACGGAGCAGGAGCAGACGCTTTCTCTCAGCTCCTATGTGGAATTCTGTTTCTGGAACGCGGTCGATGATTCTACGAACTTCCAGCGGAACTTAAGCCTGGGCGAAACGGAGGTCGTTGGCTCCGCCATTTACCATAAGACGGAATATCGGGAGCGCAGGAACCACTATGCGTATTATACGGTCAATGCGGAGAGCGACGGCTTCGACACGGACCGGGATGTCTTTCTCGGAGGATATGCACAGAGTGGGGAAGGAAATGCCGGCTCTGACAGAGAACTGTCCCGCACCGGGAGCGTCTCTGCCGCCGGAATCGTCTCTGTCGCCGGGAACACCTCTGCCGCCGGAGCCGTCCGGCTCTGTCCCTCCATCTACGGCAGCATCGAGAATCCGAAGGCCGTCCGGGAATCTGCTTCCTACCAGTCTATAGCCAGCGGCGGCGCCGTGATCGGCTCTCACCACCTGACCGTCACTCTGGCGCCGGGTGAAGAGAAGAGCCTGATCTTCCTGCTGGGCTATGCGGAAAATCCGGCTGAGGAAAAATGGGAGGCGCCGGATGTGATCAACAAGACTCCCGCGCAGAATACCATTTCCCGGCTGAATGACGACCAAAAGGTGGAGAGCGCACTGCAGGCCCTGGCGGATTACTGGAACAGCCTGCTGTCCCGTTTCACTCTGGAATGCGGGGATGAAAAGCTGAGCCGCATGGTCAATATCTGGAATCAGTACCAGTGCATGGTGACATTTAACATGTCCCGGTCAGCCTCCTACTTTGAATCCGGAACCGGGCGTGGAATGGGCTTCCGGGATTCCTGTCAGGATCTGCTGGGCTTCGTGCACCTAATCCCGGACCGGGCAAGGCAGCGCATCCTGGACATCGCCGCCACCCAGTTTGAGGACGGGAGCGCCTATCACCAGTACCAGCCTCTGACCAAAAAGGGAAACGCGGATATCGGAAGCGGCTTTAACGACGACCCGCTCTGGCTAATCGCCGGGACTGCCGCCTATATCAAGGAAACCGAGGATATGAGCATCCTGGAGGAGCAGGTGGATTTCAACAACGATCCTTCCAAAGCCCGGCCTCTTCTGGAGCATTTGAAGCGGTCCTTCGACTATACCCTGGCCCACCTGGGGCCTCACGGGCTGCCGCTGATCGGACGGGCGGACTGGAATGACTGCCTGAACCTGAACTGTTTTTCCACCGAGCCGGGCGAGTCCTTCCAGACCTTCGGCCCGTCGGAGGGGCCTGTGGCAGAATCCGTATTTATTGCGGGAATGTTTGTCAAATACGGACGGGAATACGCCCAGATCTGCCGCCTTCTGGAAAATGAATCCGAAGCCCGGCGCGCCGAGGATGCGGTATCTGCCATGTACCGGACGATCCTGGACGCGGGCTGGGACGGAGAATGGTTCCTGCGCGCCTATGACGCAAACGGCGGCAGGGTGGGGTCGGCCGCCTGCGAAGAGGGAAAAATCTACATCGAACCCCAGGGCTTTTGTGTGCTGGCGGATGTAGGAATCCAGGAAGGACATGCCGAAAAAGCGCTGGACTCTGTGAAACAGATGCTGGATACCAGGTACGGCATCGTGCTCCAGCAGCCGCCCTACAGCCATTATTATATGAATCTCGGCGAGATTTCCTCCTACCCGCCGGGTTACAAGGAAAACGCTGGGATCTTCTGCCACAACAATCCCTGGGTGTCCATTGCGGAGACCCGCATCGGCCGTGGCTCCCGTGCATTTGAGATCTATAAAAAGACCTGCCCGGCCTACATCGAGGATATCAGCGAAATCCACCGCACCGAGCCTTATGTATATTCCCAGATGGTGGCAGGAAAGGACGCCCCGAAGCACGGGGAGGCAAAAAACAGCTGGCTCACTGGAACCGCGGCCTGGACCTTTGTCAATGTGTCCCAGTATATCCTGGGGATCCGGCCCGAATTTGACGGACTCCATGTGGATCCGTGCATTCCTGCGGAAATGGAATCGCTCAGGATCCGACGGCATTACCGGGGAGCGGATTATGAGATTGAGATTCGGAACCCGGAGCATGTGGAAAAAGGAGTGAAACGGATGGAAGTGGACGGCGTGGAAGTGGAGAGCCTGAGCCTTCGGCCGGATGGGGTGAAGAAGGAATACCGGGTGACGGTGGTGATGGGGTGAAATATAGAATGGTACTGTTATAGATTGTTTATATAAAATGGAAGCTTCCTTATACGCGCAGTGCGCATCCTCCGGAGTTTTTTATTCTATAGGAAAATTCGGAAAAGTTTCCTATAGAACAAAAAACAGCGCTGGATAACTTTACACATCATCCAGCGCTTTTTTCTTTATAAGCGTTTTTATACTGGCTATTTTCTCATTTCTCAAGCATTTATTATCCATATTCTTTGAGATGCTACCTGTGCATCCGCAGTTTCTCCAATATCGCCATAACATCTGGCTGCGTTGGCGTAAATTTAATGCCACGCTTCAGCATCCCTATAACCTTTCTCGCTTTCTGCTCAATCTCTTTAACAGTATGTTCGCTTGTCAGCATCAAATGGTTCCCGGCGATTGTATATTCACGTTCTATATATTCCTCTGTTATTGGAAACATATCCTGTATCAGAAATGCGCTTTCCCGGCTGTCATCCAGTTTCGCAATATGAAGAATATCACATGGCTTTCCTGATTTTTCTTTTCTATCCATAATCCGTTTATATTTATCAATGCGGCTGGACAATGGTATCATCCAATATATCCCGATATTGGTATCTTCAAAACAATAGTAATGCGGTCTGTTTCCTTCTTTATTACTTTTAAGATATGGATCATTTATATCCTCAAAAAATTTATCCTTAATGATGTAAAACCCTGTTTTCTTCATTTGCTTGTCCTCATTATGGAAAAAGTCCTCTACCTTGCGGCAAAGGACTTAACTTTCAACCCAACCATTTATATACCGCATATCGGTCAGCGGTAAACTTTCAACCCGACCATTTATATACCACATATCGGTCAGTGGTAAACTTTCCTTGCACCTACATTCTAGCAAGTTCAAAGACGAAAGTCAATAGGGCTTTCCCTCAAAAGTATGTACAAAAAAAACGGAAAATATTAGTTTCCTAATAGAATAAGAAAAAAACTATGGAGTTTTTGGACATCCTCCAGCGCTGGAACTTAGTTTATAAAACCTTTGATCACCTCCGCGATTTCTTCCGCCCGTGAGGCAATCAGCGGATGCCCGCCTGTCTCGTATATTTTATAGCTGATGTTCGGATTCAGGTCATACAGGCGCCTGCACTCTGCTTCCATATCATTTGCCAGCATCTCATCCTCTTTGCTGATCGTCATAAGCAGCGGAACCCGGATCGTTTCTATAGGACTGCGGAAAATGCGTGTCTGACTGCGTTCATAATTCACAAGAACTTCGGTATCCAGATCCACCACAGTTTCCCAGTCTCCGCCCTGGCACCATTCATAAAATCCCCGTGCCTGTTCATCGCTCTTGGCAAACTGTCTTTCCTGAATGATCGCATCCGCAAATCCGGCAGGCAGGGTACTCCCGTCGAAGCTGTCCGCCACCACCCTGCTGAAAAGCTCCGGCATTTCCAAAGCGGCATTGATGGCCGCATAGGCCCCGCCGCTTGTCCCGATCAGATTCACCCTGCCCATGTCCAGTACCTTACACAGTTCCACGATCTGATGCCCCTGATCGATCCACAGTTCATCCGGGAATTTTGAAACCCGGTCCGATTTTCCATTTCCCAGAAAATCGATCAGAACCGCCCGGATCTCGTCTGTGTACAGCGGTAAAATGAACTCAAACATCTTTGAAGATGCCGTGTTTCCATGCAGAAAAATACAGGTATTCCCCTGACCGGTTTCCGTATAAAAAACCCGGTTTCCGTTGTATTTAAAGTACGGCATATCTATCTCCTCCCTTTTTTACTCTTCAATCCTGTAAATCTCCTGTTCGTCCAGATGTGTATCCCCAAGGGCATCCCACCATAGCCATTCTGCCGTTTCACAAGGTATGGTATTTTTAATCCTGCCGCACTTTCCGCTGCTTCAGGACTCTTTCTCATACTTTCCATTGATCCATTGTAATGCATCTCATTTCCTTTTCCCGCCCCAATATTTCCTCAAAAATGAGCTTTGCGCGATTTCCATAATGAATATCATTATCTAAGAAATATATGATCGGCGCAGTATCCAAAAACACTTTACTATAATCTGTCATTATCTCGAAGCTCCTTTACATAGTCCTGGGCATCCTGCGTAAACATTTTCTTACCTCTTCCCATATATTTTTCCAGGTCTATTCTTTTTTTCTTTTTTCTCAGCATATCCAGAATTGTAATGATCACCTCCTGACCTATGGACATTTTCACATCTTCATTTATTACGATTTGCTTGCCATCATAGTAGCCCTTTACAGCAGACATCATAATAAGCACCTCCTTGGTTCAATTTTCATAGTATGTCACATTTCCCCGGCAGATGCCGTCACTCAGATTCTTCACAATCCAATTCATCTAACCCGGCTTCGTTCAGAAGACGATCCATAAGTTCCTGCTGCTTTTCACTGAGTTCTCTCACAGTCTCATACGCCTCCATAAGTTCTTTCATTTCCGCTTTCAGTTTTTCATACGATTCTTCCAGAAAATCTGATTTCTCCTTCAGACCTTGTATCAGTTCCTCCTGCGCTTTTATCAGGTTATCTTTCAGTGCAATTTCTTCCTCGAAAATTTTGATCATATCATTTTCATTTTTCTTGATTACTTTGTTTCTGTTCATAATGGCATACCTGCTTTCTCATTTGATAAAAGTATTATAACTGAAAGCATGGGAAAATAAAAGTAGGAAGCCCCAGCAATTTTTCTAACTGTACGGTTGCAATCCGGAATCTCAGTTTTATGCAATTTATTGCAATAAAACTGAGATTATGGATTAGCAACCTACGCATAAATGGGCAAAATGCGGCTGCATCAGCAGACGCAAAAGTGCGATAGCACGGATTTTGCGAATGAATGCGCAGGTTGGATGATCTTTAGATCATCCAACCGTACAGTTAGCAATTTTTCTATAGATTCCCCCCCTATATTCCTGTACAATAGTAAAAAATACGGTAATTGGTTACAGATTACAAAGGAGGTATATTTTTATGAGCAATCCGTACAAAACCCTGTTTACGCCGTTTCAGATCGGCAATTGTGAGATCCGCAACCGGATCGTGATCCCTGCCATGGAGGGCACCAATATCGTCGAGAATATGTTTGCCCCGAAATGCAATAAAAAGGCCCACGATTACTACATCGAACGCGCCAAAAACAACGTGGGGCTTTTTATTCCCGGGATGATCCCGGTGTATTCCATGATGATGGGAAAATGGCTGCACAAAAATCCGACCGCTTTTCTGCAGGCCGACCCGCTGATCCGGGAGATCCACCACAACGGAGCGAAGATTTTCTTCCAGCTTGGCGCCGGCTTTGCCGGACGGAACTACACGCTTCCGGCGCAGATGCTCAAGATTGCAGGCAACCCGGCCCTGAAAAAGCTGACCAATCCGCTTCTGCATCTCAACGAAATGATGGTCGCGCCGGATGACGGGCTCCCCATGGTCTGGGCGCCCCAGTTTTCCACCCGTGCCCTCACCGTGAAGGAAATTCAGGCTTATATTGAAGGCTATGCAAAATCTGCAAAGCTCTGTAAAGAAATCGGAGTGGACGGGGTGGAGGTTCATGCGGTCCATGAAGGCTATCTGATGGACCAGTTTACACTGCCTTACATGAACCACCGGACAGACCAGTACGGCGGCTCCTTCGAAAACCGCTACCGCTTTGCAGTTGAGGTCGTGAAGGCAATTAAAAAGGAATGCGGGAAGGATTATCCTGTCATGCTCCGCTACAGCGTGACCTCGAAAGCGATCGACTTTAAGGTCGGAGCCGTTCCAGGTGAGGAGTTTACGGAGATCGGGAGAGATCTGGAAGAGAGTGAAAAGGCG
Source organism: Lachnospiraceae bacterium (assembly GCA_910575475.1). Taxonomy (GTDB): domain Bacteria; phylum Bacillota; class Clostridia; order Lachnospirales; family Lachnospiraceae; genus Schaedlerella. The sequence goes on from CAJTGD010000002.1 coordinate 194,595, forward strand.
GCGAAATATCTGCAGGATGCGGGATATGATGCCCTCAACTGCGACAACGGCACCTATGATTCTTGGTACTGGGCGCACCCGCCGGTGTATATGCCGCTCAACTGCAATTTACAGGAAGCGGAGCATATCTCCCAGTTCGTGGATATCCCGGTCATCGTTGCCGGAAGGATGCAGCCCGACGCCGCGGAGAAATCCATACGTGAGGGAAAGATCGGTGCCGTAGCCATCGGCCGCCAATTGCTCTGCGACGGCAAATACATTACCAAGCTGAAAGAGGGAAGGGAGGAGGATATCCGCCCATGCATTTCCTGCCACAACGCCTGCCTCCCGGTTGCCTATTATAAAAATTCCGGAGCCGTCATGGATATGGCCGATGCCGCGACACAGGGACACTGCGCCCTGAATCCAAGAGCATTTGAGGAAAAGAAATATAAGCTTGTAAAAGCAAGATTGCCGAAAAAGATCGCGGTCATCGGCGGCGGAATCGCCGGGATCCAGGCTGCCATCCTCCTGTCCGAACGAGGACATCAGGTGGACCTCTACGAAAAGACCAATGCCCTGGGCGGTGTCTTTATCGCCGCTGCCGCTCCCTCCTTCAAGGAAAAGGACAAAGAACTGCTGGCATGGTACCGCAGGCAGCTGGAGCGATCCGCCGTTTCGGTTCATCTGAATACGGAGGTCCGCAGCCTGAAAGAGCTTTCCGCGGATGAGTATGTCATTGCGGTCGGAGCCGCGCCGCGAAAACTGCCGATCCCCGGATTTGAAAAGGGGATCGAGGCCGTCGAGTATTTGAACGGGACCAAAGAGCCCGGCCAGAAGGTTGCCGTGATCGGCGGCGGGCTGACCGGCTGTGAGATTGCCTACGACCTGGCGTTAAAGGGCAAAGAGCCGATGATCGTGGAAATGACCGATGACCTGGTAAAGGCAGTCGGCATCTGCGCCGCCAATTCTGAGTGTCTCCGTGACCTGGTGCGTTTCCACAAGATCCCGGTCTACCTGGAAAGCACGTTGAAAGAGATCCGGGACGGGAGCATTCTGATCTCTACGGCAGAGGGAACTCGGGAGATCGCATGCGATTCGGTGATCCTTTCCGTGGGGTATGTGCCGGATCAGTCCCTGTACCGGCCGAAGGCTGACGCCAAGAAGGGCGGAAAAGCAGATGGAGACACGCATATCCATGTCCTGGGGGATGCCCAGGCGGTGGGGAATCTCAAGAAGGCGATCTGGGGAGCTTATGATCTGGGGGTTCGTTTGTAGAAAGAGAAGGAAGCGTTCAGAATCGATGGAAAGCGGTATAGTTTCTTATGCGGCTGTGCGCATCATATGAGTTGGTATCGTTACAGGGCACGCCTGGTCGGGGCGGGCCCTGTAACGATGTTTTTATATTTGTTTTGGTATTTTTTATCTGACTGGAATCAGTCACTTCATACACATAAGCCCCAAATTAAAATGCACACGTGAGTGAAATGACTGTGATTTGTAAAAATATTTTTTATATGTCACAAAATTTTCACTTGTATTCTCCCAGAACAGTATGCTAGAATAAGGCAAAGCATATTTTCTTAAAGTTCGTTTATATCGGAACGTCTGTTTCCGTTATATCTATAACAGATCAACACAAGGGATTTCATTCCCTGTCCTTTCAGAAAATTCGTGCTTTTATCCAGATAAGCAGGAGTTCTTCTGAACAGGAATCGGAAAATCTCCTGAAAAAACAGAATAGGGAGGTTTTCTATGGAGCAGACGAACAAAGAAACCGGCACGATCTACTGGCATCCCGCATTTTACGCGGGTATTCAGATCGAACTGCTGGACGACGCGGATAATCTGGAGTTTGAAAGCGAGCATCTGCTGAGCAAAAAGCCCATGCAGATCGATATCCTAATCATCAAAAAAGAAAGTGACCGGCCAGTAAAAAAGAACATCGGGAGATTTTTCAGAAAAAGAAATATACTGGAATATAAATCTCCGGACGATTCCCTCTCCGTTGACGATTTTTATAAGGTATACGGATATGCCTGCTTTTACAAATCGGACACGGCCGCTGTAAATGAGATTCCCTTGGAGGAGCTCACGATCACCCTCGTATCGGAAGGCTATCCCCGGGAACTAATCAGACATCTGCGGGATGTAAGAGGTTATAAAGTTGAGAATACGGAGGACGGGATCTACTCCGTTGCAGGCGACAAGATTCCAATCCAGATTCTTGTCACCAGGCAGTTATCCAGGAAAGAGAATCTATGGCTGAGAAGTCTCACCAATAAACTGGACACGCGGGAAAATGCGAAACTGCTGGTTGAAGATTATGTGGAGCATAAGAAAAATAATCTGCACAAGGCAGTCATAGAGACGATCATGCGCGCAAATCAAAAATTGTTTGAGGAGGTAAATGGTATGAGTGATATATTTATGGAAATCGTACAGGAGAAATTTGACAGGAAGCTGAAAGAAGAAGTAGATAAAGAAATGAAAAAAGCGCGGATAACAGATCGCATCACCATGGTCTGGAAAAAATGCGCCAAGGATAAATCTCTTACAGTGATTGCCAATGAAATGGAGACCGAGCCTGAAGAGGTTCTCCCAATCTACAATCTCATTATCGAAAATCCCGGAAAAACAGTGGATGAGATTTATACACTATTCGCTGGATCATGATAATCAGAAAAGCCGCTGATTCCGACAGCCTTATCCATCCTGCAAAGGTATACCCAAGGGCATCCCATCATGGCCATAATAGGATGCCCCTGGGTATGATTTAAGATACTTTTGCAGGACGGATGAGGCTGTCTTGCCGTTACTGTTCACACCCTGGCCGGATGTCGTGCAGCAAGTGCACGACACCGTGTGAACAGTAACGCCTTGCTGCATATACTCACAGCAGATTTATCTGGCGCTCTATGCCATTTCCGCCCGGATCTCCTTCAATGAGCTTCCCACCCGAACCTTCATCCCCTCGGAATATCCCTCAACCTCAATCCTTACCGTCTTGCTTTCTCCCGGCTCCAAATACACCTTTTCAAAGCCTTTCAGCTGCTGCACCGCCTCATCTTCTTTCCGGTTTTTCGGGGCCAGGTAGACCTGCACGGTCTCTTTGCCCGCCATATTTCCTGTATTGGTCACCCGGCAGTCTGCATAGACTTTTCCGTCCTCCTCTATGAGCCCTGCCGCCTCATATGCAAATGACGTATAGGATAGGCCGTGACCGAAGCAAAATTCCGGTTCGATCCCGCGGGCGTCCAGATAACGGTAGCCCACAAAAATCCCTTCCGCATAATCCACGCTTTCGGTTTCGGCAAATTGTCCCCAGGCGTGGGCTGAGCAGTCGGTATGGGTTTTGTAAAAGCTCTCCGGCAGCTTCCCGGATGGATTGATCCTACCAAACAGAACCTCCGCCAGCGCCCTGCCGCCTTCCATTCCCGCGTACCAGCTCCAGACCAGGCTGTCCGCGCGGCTGACCCAGCTGCCCATCTCCACCGGACTGCCGCCCACCATAACGATGACCGTATTGGGATTTGCCTGGAGAAGCTCCTGGATCAAAATGTCCTGGCCGTAGGGCAGCTTCATATCCGCACGGTCATTTCCTTCGCAGTCATATTCATGGTTCAGGCCGCCCACGAAGATCACCCTGTCAAATTCCTTCGCCTTCCGGACAGCCTCCTCTCGGAGCTGTCTGCGGTACTGTGCAAGCGATGCCGCGTCATTTCCGGCCGCGTTCTGCATACAATTCCCCTGCGCTGTCTCTGCGGCCGCGTCCTGCATGCTGTTTCCCTGCTCCGCCTCTGCGGCAGCATCCTGCATGCTGTTTCCCTGCTCCGCCTCTCCGGCAGCATCTCTTCCTGATTCCCGCAAGTCATCTCCGCCGCTCGTTTTTCCGACCCCGCCGCCTCCGTTTTCCAGGCTGGTTTCCTGCCAGTTGGTCTCCGTCCCTTCCTCCTTCGGATCCTGGCAGTACCCCTTCACATAAGTGACCTTCGCATTGCCGCCCAGCAGCATCTTGATCCCCATCAGCGGCGTGATCTCATACAATGCCTTGATCTCAGCGCTCCCTCCTCCGGGCGCATGCTGCAGATCCGCATTTTCCCCGATGACCAGAACTTCCTTTGTATCCTCCGGAGAAAAGGGCAGGATGCCCGCATCATTTTTCAGAAGCACTACAGATTCCCTTGCCACGTCCAGTGCCGCCTGTCTGTGCTCCGGCGTATTGTAGGCGCCGCTCTTCCGCTCTCCCCCCAACATATGCAGCCGCATCATCAGCATCAGGATGCGCACCACTTTTTCATCCACAGCTTTCGCCAGAATCCTGCGCTCTTCCTCATCCATCGATTTCCCCTGCGTCTGACTGTCTTCCTCTGCGTTCTTCGCCAGGATCCTGTGTTCTTCCTCATCCACTGTTTTTCCTGGCATCCGGCGCTCTTCCTCCGCAGTTTCTTCCCGCGTATGCCCTCCATCCGCACTCTGGACAGTTGTAGGCTCCTCCCTCTCCTCGATCAATTTCCGCAACGGCTCCGCCATAAAATACTGGTCAAAGTCACTGGTCACGGACATCTCGATGTCCAGCTGGGACTTTGCTGCCTCCGCCGTATCATGCACCCCGCCCCAGTCGGAGATGACTACGCCGTCATAATCCCATTCCTTCCGAAGCACCTGGTTCAGCAGAAAATCACTCTGGCAGCAATGCTCCCCATACAGTCTGTTATAGGCCCCCATGATGGTATACGAGCCACCCTTTTTGACCGCGTCGTAAAAGGCCGGGAGGTAAATTTCCCGGAGGGCTTTTTCATCGATCTTCACATCCACCCACAGCCGCTGTGTCTCCTGGTTGTTGACGGCAAAATGCTTTACGCACGCCGCCACGTCCCAGTTCTGGACGCCCTGGATATAAGGCACCGCCATTTCCTTTGTGAGAAACGGATCCTCACTGAAATATTCAAAATTCCGCCCGCACAGGGGACTCCGCTTGATGTTCACCCCCGGCCCCAGGATCACGTCCTTGCCCCGGCCTCTGGCTTCCGCCCCCAGCACCTCTCCCGCAGCCCGGGCCAGTTCCCGGTTCCAGGTAGCAGCCAGGGCGCTGTTGCAGGGAAGATAGGTCACGTAGTCGTCGTGATTTCCCACGCTTTTCCAATTGTCCGGCTCAAATTCCTGGCGCACACCCATGGGTCCGTCGGACATAACGAGGGCCGGGATCCCAAGCCGTTCCACCGGCGCAGTGCAAAAAAGCTCCGCGCCGTGGATCATGCCGATCTTTTCCTCCAGCGTCAGCTTGCGCATCAAAGCCTCCGCTTCGTTTCTTAGTGTCTGTTTATTTTCCATATCCTGTCTCTCCCCATTCCCTCAGCTACGCCACCGTACAGATAAACGTCCCATACGTCTCCGCCAACTGCAGCACCGTGTCATTACCTTCCATCTCAAATTCCGCTCCGGCCGCATCCGCGGCCTGCTCACCTACAAGCCGGATCTTCAGCTTCGCATTTCCCTTGATCTCTCCGTAGATCTTGCCGCCTTCCCGCCGGAGCGTTACGGATGTGATCAGCTTTTCATGCTGGTAGACCTCCGTATGCGCCTCATCCAGCAGCCCGTATACATCCATTTCCAGCCGGTCATGAAAATCATAATCCGCGCAGTCCGCATTCTGTCCCACGGGGATGATGCTGTTCTCCCGCACCCACAGCGGAACGGACAGATAATCATGGATCTCTTCCCGCCAGACTCCGCCCTGCGCCTGCTCCCCGGTCAGATAATTGATCCAAAGGCCCTGGGGCAGATAATAAACGGCCCTGCCTTCCTCGTTGAAGATGGGCGCCGCCAAAAGGCTGTCCCCCAGCATATACTGCTTATCCAGGTAACGGCAGTTCCGGTCTCCTTCAAATTCCAGCGCCATACTGCGCAGCATGGGGATCCCGGTCCGGGAGGTCATATAGGCACTGCTGTAAAGATACGGGATCAGCTCCATTTTCAGCCTGGTGAAGAAACGCACCACATCCACAGCCTCCTCATCATACACCCAGGGCACCCGGTAGGAGGTGCTCCCGTGGAACCGGCTGTGCGTGGACAGCAGGCCGAATGCCGCCCAGCGCTTGTACACGTCTGCAGTGGACTTGCTCTCAAATCCGCCGATGTCGTGGCTCCAATAGCCGAAGCCGCTGCTGGTCAGAGACAGCCCGCCCCGCAGGCTTTCCTCCATGGATTCATAATCCGACCAGCAGTCCCCGCCCCAGTGAACCGGAAATTTCTGGCCGCCGGCCGTTGCGGAACGGGCAAATACCACAGTCTCCTCTTTTCCCTTCCGTTTTGCGATCACCTCACAGACCGCTTTGTTGTAAAGATACGTATAAAAATTGTGCATTTTCTCGGGATCCGCGCCGTTGTAATAGACCGCGTCCACCGGGATCCGCTCGCCGAAATCCGTCTTGAAGCAGTCCACGCCCATGTCCAGCAAGTCTTCCAGCTTTTCCTGATACCAGCTCACCGCCGCCGGGTTGGTAAAGTCCACGATGGCAAGCCCCGGCTGCCACATGTCCCACTGCCACGCATCGCCGTTTGCCCGTTTCAGAAAATATCCCTTCTCCATACCTTCGTCGAACAGGACTGACTCCTGGCCGATGTAGGGATTGATCCACACACAGATCTTGATCCCCTTTTCCTTGATCCGCCGCAGCATCCCCTCCGGGTCCGGAAATACCCGTTCATCCCAGACAAAATCCGTCCAGTGAAATTCCCGCATCCAGCAGCAGTCAAAGTGGAACACACTCAAAGGAATCCCCCTCTCCAGCATGCCGTCGATAAAGCTCATCACCGTTTCCTCGTCATAATCTGTGGTAAATGAAGTAGACAGCCACAGGCCGAAGGTCCACTGGGGCGGCAGCGCAGGCTTGCCGGTGATATCCGTGTACCGCATCAGCACCTCCTTCATGGAGGGCCCGTTGATCAGGAAATAATCCAGGCTTTCGCCCTTTACGGAAAATCCCACCTTCGTCACCTGCTCGGTGCCCACCTCAAATTCCACCTTTTCCGGGTGATTGACAAACACGCCGTAGCCCCGGCTGGACAGATAAAACGGGATATTTTTGTAGGACTGCTCCGTGCTGGTGCCCCCGTCCTCGTTCCAGATCTCCACCGACTGTCCGTTTTTGATAAACGGCGTAAAACGCTCTCCCAGCCCGTAGATCAGCTCATCCACGGACAGTCCCAGCTGCTGCCGCATGTAAGCGTCCCCGCTTCCTCTGTCGTAGGCCGCTCCCTTCCAGTCTGTCTTCATATAAGCCAGATCCCTGGGGCCGCTCTTCGTCAGCAGCTTACCGTCCCGCTCATACCGCATGGACCAGTTTTCCTTGTCAATGACCAGCCGCAGAGCCCCGCTGGATACGGTCAGTTCCTCCTCGCTTTCCTCCATGCAAAAGCAGTCCATTTCCTCGGGAAGCTCCAGCTCAAACCGGGTCACATCCGGCCGGACTCCCTTGTGGTGGAAGGTCTGCACCCGGATCACCTCCGGCATGGGAGCCGTGATCCGGACCGTCAGGTTGATGCCCCCCAGCGTGTCTCCTTTTTTTTCGATCCGTATGGTCGGCGCGCACAGCGTCACCTCCCGTTTTCCTTCTCTCACCTCATAAACGTGTGCCGGTGAAAAGCACCCGTATCCTTCTTTCAATAACCAGCATCCATTGTGAAATTTCATAGTTGATCTGTCCTCCTTCTGTCATCCAGGGATCATTTTCCTGTATGCCCTATTGATGCTCACGTCCGACGAAATCTGCCGTGAGTGTCGCACAATTCTGCACTATTCAGGCAGGGTGCGCTTTCCCCCTGTCCGCCCTCATTATAAGAAAGAACCCCTATAATTAATACCGTATTTATTCGCAAAAAAATACCACTTTTTTTAGAGGATTTTTATGTTAAAATAAGGCTATAAATTAAGGAAGCAATTGGAACTGAAATAAAACTTCAAGAGGAGGCCGCCATGATCAATAACCTCCATCTAAAATATTTTTCAAAAAAGAATATGAAGCACCAGCTCATCACCCTGTTTATCTGGGCCATTGTGATCCCGGTCCTCATCATCGGCAGCGTGCTGGGAATCCTGACCTACCGCAGGACCATTTCCCACTATGAGGACCTGACCCGTTCCCAGGCCCAGCTGGTGCATTCCACGATCGTGTCCACATCGATCTATATGCACTCCATCTACGAGACCGTGATCAGCAACCAGGAGATCGCGGAATTGCTGTGCGCGGAGGATCCGGAGCTTGATCCCATGAAGGCCACCGGCGACCTGGCTGCCCTGTTCGACAAGACCCTGTCCAATACCGCCATGCTCGCCAGCCTCCGCCTGTATGCGCCTGAAGAGCTGATGGAAAATGTGGCGCCCAACCGGTACATCCTGCCTTTTACGGAGGAGATCCGGGATTCCCGGTGGTATCAGAAATCCACCGAGATCTCGGGCAATTTCTGGATCAGCGATATCCGCACCGGGCAGAATGAGGTGACCCACTGGGAGCTTCATTATTGCTGCCGTATCCCGCTTCCCCGGAAAAATGCTTACGCCGTGCTTGTGATGTCCGTTTCCAATGATTATCTGCGCAGCCTGATCTCCAACCAGAATTATCAGATCTTCATCAATGTCAATGAAGAGCCTGTTTTTATCAGCTCGGACCGGCATTACGCAGGCCGGCCGTTTCCTCTGGAGCTGTCGGAAGAAATGGAGGATTCGCGCACCGGGAGCTTTCTGTTATATCCGCAGGATGCGGGAGCGCACCCGGCTCCGGATGCCGGGGAAAAGGTGATCGGCTCCTATGCAGAAGCCACCCTGTACCACTCCTCGGATCAGCTTCATATTTTCGTCGCGGATCCCAATGCGGTGGGCACTACGCGGCATCTTCTGGAGGTCTTTATCGGGATCATGGCGCTGGCGCTGCTGATCTCCGCCGTAATCATTTTCCTGTACGCCACGTATTTCAGCAGCCGGATCAATACCCTGCGGCTTGCCATGTACAAGGTCAGCAACAACGACTATGAGATCGTGGACACCATCCGGGGGGACGATGAGCTGACGGAAACATTCCGGGACATGAAGACCATGGTGCAGAAACTCAAAAGCGCGGAGGCCCGGATCTACGAAGCGCAGATCCGGGAGCAGATGATCACGAACCAGCAGCAGCAGGTGGAATTGAAACTTCTTGCCAACCAGATCAACCCGCATTTCCTGTACAATACGCTGGAAGCCATCCGGATGAAGGCATTTGTGGAGGGAAACCGGGGAGTCGCCAACGCCATCAAGCTGCTGAGCAAGTCCATGCGCTACGTGCTCGGTAATACTCAGACCACCTCCACCACCCTGGACAAGGAGCTGGACTACATCGCAACGTATATGGCGATCATGAAGCTGCGGTTCGGTTCCTGCATCAATTATGACCTGCAGCTGGACGAAAGCCTGGATCCGGCAGCCTGCCAGATCCTGCCGATCCTTCTGCAGCCTGTCATCGAGAACGCCATTTCACACGGTCTGGCGGATCTGGATGAAAACGGGCACATTATTCTCCGGATCCGGCCGTCCAAAGACCGGACACGGCTGTGCGCATATGTCTTTGACAACGGCTCGGGGATGTCCCGGGAAACGCTCCGGGAGGTGGCATCCCATCTGGACACCCCGCCTGAGGATACCGGGCATGGAGTCGGACTTTATAATATCAGCAACCGGATCCATTTATTCTACGGGCCGGAATACGGGATCACCATAAGGAGCAGGGAACACTTCGGAACCTGTGTCACACTGACCATTCCGCTGTGCGCGGCAGAGGAGGAATTGCTATGAATGTATTGATCGCAGATGATGAACAGCTTGTGCTGGAAGGACTGAAATGTATCATTGACTGGGAGGACTGCGGATTTACGCTCTGCGGGACTGCCGTCAACGGGCAGGACGCATTGGACAAGATCCTCTCGCTCGTTCCCGACCTAGTGCTCCTGGACATCCGGATGCCGAAAATGAACGGCATTGAGGTGGTACAGGCCGCCGTGGAAGCCGGATTTTCGGGAAAATTCATTATCCTGAGCGGGGTCTCTGATTTTAAGCTGGCCCAGACCGCCATGCGCTACGGCGTGGACTTTTATCTGACCAAGCCCATTGACGAGGATGAGCTGGAGCAGTCCGTGCGCACCGTCCATGACCTGATCGAGAAGGAATCCCGGGCCTCCCGCTCCTACTCCCAGTACCGGGACCGGGCCAGGGATAATATCCTCCGGGATATCCTCTTAAATACCTGCGACTGCCGCGCCCTGGATCTGCAGGATCTGGATCTGCAGGCCGGCATTTACCAGGTCATTACCTATGGGAATTACAATCAGGATACCTTTTATCAGGAATGGAATTTTTCCGACCTGATGCGGGTCACCAACCAGGACAACCATTCCTTTGATATCCTGGAGGTGGAGCAGAGGAAGGTGATCCTTTTAAAAGGAAATTTTGCCATCGCAAGATTCGAAAATATGCTCCAGCATTACCGCGCGGCGCCCCAGAAGGGCTCCCCCTTTGACTCCATTTTCCTCACCTACGGACAGCCGGTGTCCCAGATCCAGGACGTCCATCTGTCCTATCAGGATGTGTGCCAATTGGAGGACCGCCGGTTTTTCTGCGCCCAGAACCAGCATGTGATCGGCTATGACGAGCTGCACAGGCACCTGTCCTCCACCCATCTGTTTTCCCAGGACCGGGCGCCGGAATACGCGGAAGCATTTTCCAATTATATCCAGTCCCACAACCCGACTCTGATCACCGGGACGCTTCGGGAACTGTCCGCCTATCTTACCGGGTGCGTGGCGGAGATCACGGATATCAAGCATTTCCTGATCGACATCTATATCCTGGTGAAGCAGAAGATCATGCAGGCCTTCCCCCATGCGGACCTGCCGTTTCTGGCCAACGCCTCGGTCATCATCCTGGTGGAGGAAAAATATTACCTCTACGAGATCATTGCGTTTCTGGCGGAGCAGTTCGAGATGTGGATGCATTCCGTGGGGTATTCCTCCGGGGAAAATGTGCTGGATGAGGTGCTGCATTATATCCGGCATAACTATCGTGAAAACCTGAAGCTGGAGACGCTGGCGCCGCTGTTTGGATATAACAGCTCTTATCTGGGACGGCTGTTTACGAAAAAGCTGGATGTGAATTTCAATGCTTATCTGGACCAGGTGCGGATCGCGAAGGCGAAGGAACTGCTGGAGGACCGCAGCTTGAAGGTGTATGAGATCGCAGAACAGGTGGGGTACAGCAATGTGGATTATTTCCATCGGAAATTCAAGAAATACGAAGGGACTTCTCCGGCGGAGTATCGGAAGAAGAAGGGGATGTAAATTGGAAGAGCAGAAACAGGAGCTGCAGCGCCATCTCGGTGCTGCAGCTCCTGTTCTTTTTTCGGTCCGGACGGATATTTTTCTCCCTCCCGATTTTTTATTTCGACAGAGCCGCCTTACCCTTCACAATCTCTGTCAGCATTTCCGCTGCTTCCGACATGCCGGAGCCTTCCAGCTCGGAGAGCATCTCATCATAGGTCTTATCAAAATCCGCTTCCTTCGCCATCACACAGCTGATCAGGGAAGCCTGTGCGATCTCGTCCAGCTTGTTGCCGATCTCATCGAATTCCACCGGCTTGGACATGGCCCATACCGGGGAATAATCCGGCGTCTCAAATTCATCCGGCTGCGGGAAGATATCCAGCAGTGCTTCTACGCCCCAGGCTTCACAGGCCGCCTTCTGCTCCTCATTGTATTCCGCAATGACCGAGTCCCTGCTGTCAGTCGTATAGGTGCTGCCCGTAGAATCTTCCACGCCTACGCCGTACTGTGGGAACGGATAACTATGAAAACCAACGCCCGTCGTTTTCTTATAGTTCTTATCTTTTTTTGACGCGTCGATCTCATCCTGTTCGCGGTAACGGTGTCCGTCCTCATCCACGAGATAATTGGTGCCCTCAATTCCCCAGTTCACCAGCACCTGTCCTTCGTCGGAGCAGATATAATCCAGGTACTTGATGGCAGCTTCCGGATTTTCACAGGAGGTCGTGATGCCAACTCCCTGCCCGGTCGCAAGACCCTGGTACATCAGCGTCGGAACCTTTACATTCTCGTCCATGCCCAGCGGAAGTCCACAGTAGGTCTGCTCCAGCTTGCCGTCCTGCTTTAAGATCTTCTCTCCGTCCTGATAGTCCCAGAGGGTATCAAACAATGCCAATACACGTCCGGATGAAATCTTTGCAATATAATCGTCATGGGTCTGGGTCGCAAATTCCGGATCCAGGATGCCTTCATTGTACATTCTGTTGAGCCACTGGAAATATTCACGCACCTTCTTAGAGGCAAATTTGTAGGTCGCGTTGTAGTCCTCATCGATCAGCCACTGCCCGTTGTCCGGCGCGCCCTCCGCAATATATCCGGATGGGTTGCCCAGCGTGATCATCCAGTGCCAGTCAGAAGCGGAAAGGGAGATCCCGATCATGTCCATGCCGTCTTCTGTCTTCGGGTGTGCCGCAAGATAGTCCTTGATCATTTTCTCAAATTCATCCAATGACTTCGGAACCTCATAATTATTTTCCTTCAAAACCGCGAACTGTACCTGCGCCGTGCCAGAATCTTCATACTTGGTTCCGCCCATTTGATAGGAGGAAAGCTGGTAGATGGCCGGATCGTCCTCGGAATGCTTCAGCTTATCAAACTCGTCGCCGTACATTTTCTTGATATTCGGGCCGTATTCCTCGATCAGATCCGTCATATCAATCAGTACTCCCGCGTCGATCAGGCTGCCCGCATCGCCCTTCGCGTAGATCATATCCGGGAATTTCTGCTCCGCGATCATCAGGGAGATCCGTTCCTTATCCTCTCCCACCGGATGATCCGTGTCCAGCTTCACACCGGTCTTCTCTGTCAGAACTTCCGCCACCGGATCCGTCCAGGGATCGTCCTCCTGCAGGTCCGAATTGTAAAATGTCAATGTCGTTACACCGTTTTCATCCGTGCTGCCTGAGCCGGATTCTTTTTTCTTGCCGCCGCAGCCTGCCGCCAGGCCGGCTACCATTGCGGCTGTGAGCAGTAATGCCCAAATCTTTTTTGCTTTCATAACTTTTTTCTCCTTTTTGTTTTGGTTTATCACATGATACACTCTGGCCGATCACCACGCTGATCAATCCGGAGGATACGCATAAAAGCTGGTGTTCCGGCCGCTGATCTATCTGCTGCCGCTCTGATCAGCAGCAAATACTCTGTCAGTCTTTCACCGCGCCCAGCGTCATCCCGCCTACGAAATATTTCTGCAGGAACGGATACACGATCAGGATCGGCACCGTAGCCACGATCGTGATCGCCATACGCACGGACATCGGGGATACCGCATTTTTCAGCTGGGCCGACGCCGCATGGGGATCGATCTGGATGGTGGCCTGCTCCATGATCTCATACAGTACATACTGCAGCGTGGGGAGATCCCTTGCATACAGATAGGTATCCATAAACGCGTTCCACTGGCCCACTGCCAAAAACAGCGCCACCGTCGCGAGGGACGGTACGCACAGCGGAAGGATCACCTTGCGCCAGATCGTGAAGTCATTGGCCCCGTCCAGCTTCGCCGCCTCCTGCAGCGCGATGGGCAGCCCTTCGATGAAGGAACGCATCAGGATCACGTTGTACACCCAGATCAGCCCCGGGATGATATATACCCAGAAATTATTGCTCAGCTTCAATGTCCTTGTCAGCAGGAGGTATTCCGGGATCATACCGCCGCTCACATACATGGTGATGATAAATAAGATCGTAAAGGCTTTATTAAAGTAAAAATCCTTTCTGCTGAGCACATATGCCAGCATTGCCGTACAGATCACACCGACCCCGGTTCCCACGACCGTCCTGACGACAGACATCAGGAACGCACCGCCGAGATTATTTTCTCTGAATATGTACGTATAGTTGCTCAATGTAAATTTTCTTGGAATGATGAAGTTCACATTTCTCATGGTGTCCATGGAATCATTCAGCGAGATCGCCAGTACGTTTAAAAACGGATAGACTGTGATCACGATGAGGAACAGGCAGAATACCAGCAGTACATAGTCAAACGCCTTTTCTCCTTTTGAACGCTTTCCTTCAAAATCTTTGCCTGACATGTTGCCTACCTCCTTTATACAAGCTTATCTTCGCCGATCATACCCGCTACCTTGTTGGCAAGGAACAGCAGGATGACGCCGACTACCGACTGGAACACACCGATGGCAGTACCCAGCCCGTAATTGTTGCTTCCGATACCGCGGACATACGCAAACCAGGAAAGAACCATGGCGTGGTCCTGTACGATGCTGTTGCTCAAAAGCATCTGCCGTTCCATCCCTACATTCAGGGCGGAGCCGATGCTCATGATCAGCAGGACGATGACCGTGGGCCTGATGCACGGCAGCGTCACATGCCAGATCCGCTGGAAACGGTTGGCGCCGTCAACCTTTGCCGCCTCGTACAGCCCCTGGTCGATCCCTGCCATTGCGGAGAGATAGATGATGGCGTTCCAGCCCATTTCCTTCCAGACATCGACCATGCAGACCACAAACCAGAATACCGGGCTGTTGGTGGACATGATGTGCAGGTCTGTCCCCAGCATGGTGTCGAACGCGCCGCCGTCGTTGAACAGCATTTTCGCGATACTGGCAATGATAACCCAGGACACGAAATGGGGAAGGTAGGACACGGTCTGCGTGATCTTCTTAAACCGGGTAAAACAGATCTCATTCAGTACCAATGCGAACAGAATGGATGTGATCGTTCCCACCGCGATCCCCAGGATACTGATCCCGATGGTATTGATCATGGTCTGCGGGAACAGCCGGTCCGTAAATGCTTTGACAAAATTGTCCAGCCCCACAAACGGCCTTTCCCAGACCGGCAGCGCGAACGTCCCCGGCTTCACGTCCTGAAATGCCATCGTCCAGCCCCACAGGGGGACATACTTGAATATGATCAGCCAGATCACGAATGGCACGGACATGGCCAGAAGATATCTCTGCCGCCACATCAGATTCCAGGAAAATTTTTCCTTTAAGTTTTGTTTCTTTTGTTTCTTCATCCTCTTTCTCGACCTCCTTTTCTGTACTGATTATACAAAAGGGGGGAGGGATTTCGGTACCTTGTTTTTTGTATGTATTTTGCGGTAAATATTGTATCTGGTTTTGATAGAAAAATCTGATATTAACGCAAAAAAAGGAAGCCTGGCTTCTAACCGGCTTCCCTGGAACACGTTTAAAAATGGTTTTCTGCAGGATATCGTCCCTATTCACATCAGTTACTGCTGCTGTTTGCTTCCCGCAGCCTTGCGACCTCTTCTTCCTGTTTCAATAATTTTTCTTTTGTCAGCGGATAAAACGCTCCGAAAATCACCGCTGATACCACACACAATACTGCCGGAATCCCGATCAGACACAGCATGATGACTGTATTGACTCCTGCAGGCTGTGCAATCGACGGGTCAAGTGTAGAGTCGAAGTTTACCATTGCCAGGAGATATCCCGGTATCGCACCTGCAACACCCATAGACAGCTTCGTGATAAAGCTGTTCAAGGAAGCGATCGCGCCCTCCGCACTTTTATGCAGATGAACCTTAACATAATCCGTATTGTCCGCCTGAATAATATAGATCAGCGGGGATACAAATCCGCTTCCTATCCCCAACGCCACGTAGGAGATCACCAAAAGCGGAATATTCAGCGGATTGAGAAAACGGATCAGCGGAACCACACCGTAGACCGCAAGTCCAAAGGTAAATACTGCTTTTTTTCCAAATCTTCCAACCACCTTTGGCAGAAGCGCCATCGGCAATATGGATACGATCATCGTAACCAGGATCAATACACTATACATCTTCAGATCATGCAGAATATAGGAAAAGAAAAAAATCTCCACTGTCCCGGCCATAAAAAGTGTCCCCATATAAAGGAGGATTGTCAAAAAGCTGATGATCACCGGTTTCTGCACGATAATCTTAAACAGGTCTTTTATGGAATATCTTTCACTTGGTGAGGAAACTACACGCTCCTTTACTCCAAGCGCCCCAACCACGGAGCAGATAATAACGATCGCCGCAACGAGCGCGATCAGAACAACATAGCCGTCACGTTTGCTGGTATCGCCGATGATCAGCGGGGCGATCATCGCGATCACGGTAGAACCCACGGAATAAAAGAAACCCTTTAATGCTCCCAGGCCATTTCTCTCATCAATGTTTGTCGTCATAACCGGAAGCAGACTGTTCAGAGAAATATCCATTACCGGGAACAAAACCCCCAGCAGCAAATACGTAATATATGCGATCACAACCTTTCCTGCCGGCAGCATCAGCGGCCCGTACCACATCAGCAGAAAATTGATCCCGCACAGAACAGAGCCCACAATGAGAGACTTCCTGAAGTGGCCGAATTTCGTTGTTGGAATCCGGTCGATCAGGAACCCGATAAACGGGTCGTTGATTGCATCGCAGATCCTTGCGATCAAAAAAAGTGTCGCACATACGGCCGGGTCAATCCCGCAGACCGTCACGTAAAAAATCATCAGATAAGTTCCCACCACAGTCTGAATCGGTATATTTCCCAGATTTGCCATGACATACGCTATTTTTTCTTTTAATGTAATTTCATTTTTCATCTTTTTCTCCTTCTTATACAACATAACCTGTAATTGTTACTCTCAGCAAAAAACATTCCTTTTTTTCCGCCTGTTTATACGGCAGCTGCAAACGTCCAGATCCCGCTCCCAAGCGTCATCCTGATCATGCCGTCATGCCATACTGCCCCATACGGCTGCATCCATTTCTTTAATTGCTTCTCATCCCCTTCAATGAATACGTCTGCTGTCGTATTGACCGGAACCGCAAAACAATACACAATCTCCTGCCCGTTCCTGTACCAGGCTGACCTTATCTTTCCATGGACGCATTCATATTCCGCACTGGCATAATCCAGGCTGTCATCTATTCTGGGCATCAGGGTGAACCGCTCAAAGCCCGCAGCTTTCTTCTGCGGCCTGATCCCTGCAATCCTGGAGAACAGGAAATCACACACCGCGCCGTAGCTGTAATGGTTAAACGAACCCACACGATCCCGGTACCCATTCCACATTTCCGGTATCGTCGTGGCCCCGGCCTCCACATTGCAAAGCCACCCCGGTTCCTCCTTCTGCAAAAGAACACGATAGGCCACATCCGTATACCCGTGATCCGACAATACGGCCAGAAGATATTTTGTGGAAAGGAAACCCGTATTCAGTTTATAAGCATTCTGAATGACCAGATCTACCAGCCGCTTTACCACCTGCTTCTCTTTCGATTCTTCCACGAGATGAAATGCCAGAGCCCTCACATAAGGCGCCTGCTTTCCCTCCAGGATCATGCCGTCTTCGGAAATGAAATACCGATTAAAAACAGCCTTGATTTTCTCTGAAAGACTGCGATAATCATTGTAATCCTCCTTCCTGCCCAGAATTTCAGCCATAGAAGCCAGTAGATATGACGAGTAATAAAAATACATGGTTGCCGTCAGATAATCCGGCCGCTCTTTCAGTTCGCAGATCTGATCCACGTCGCTGCCGACTTCCAGCCATTCTCCCCAATGAAACCCGGTATCCCACACATATTCTGCATCTTCCGGCTTTTCATAATACGGCAGTTCCTGGAACAACGGATTCCGCTTCCGTGCCTGGGTGCGGATATAATCCACCCATTTTTTCGCGCTGGGATACTGGACCTCCAATATTTTCCTGTCTCCGTAATAAAGATACAGTACATAAGGTACGATCACCGCCGCATCGCCCCAGCCTGCGGATCCGTCCCCCGGGCAGCCTTCCTTTGCATAGCCGGTAAGAAAATCCAGATTCCAGTTTTCAATCCCTTCCTTCCTGCATTTTTCTTTGATGCGCAGGTATTCCTCATAGTTGTGATAGCTGGAAGCAGCCGGGACGGTATTGGCCACCTTTCCATCTGAGAGCTGCTCTGCAGCCAGATCCTGCAGCCATTTTGCCAGAAACGGGTACACATCCATAAAGCTGCAGGCTGTCTCTATGTAAATCTGCACATCCCCTGTCCAGGGTGAACGCTCTCTCTGGGGGCAGTCTGTAGGGACATCCAAGAAATTTCCTTTCTGGCTCCACAGGCTGTTCTTCACCAGCTGGCTGACCAAATGGTCGGAACAGGTAAACTTTCCGGTCACCTGCAGATCCGAGTACACGGCAACTGCGGAAAAATCACCTGGCTCAAGCTCCCAGTCCACACCTTCCAGCAAAACATACCGGAATCCGAACACAGCGGATATCGGCTGATAAATTTCCTCATCCTCTCCAGCCTTGATATAGATCACTTTTTGGCAAAGTTCGCCCGGCTCAAGCATATAGAGGTTCTCCATCGTAAAGTTCCCCTGTTTATCCAGTGCCTCCCCATGGGTCAGCGAAATCCTGGTTCCTCTTCGTCCGCCTCTGAGCTTCATTTTTACATAGCCGGCAATGTTCTGTCCAAAATCAAGAACTGTATTTCCATCCGGGGTATGCAGAATTTCCAGATCAAACACTTCCTGCTCCCGCACCGGTACGCTTCGGGAAGCGATCAGCGCTTTCGTGATCTCACTGCCCTTTTCTATGCAGGCAGCCTCCTTCCATCCTTCTGCCGGGAAATCCGCCAGCTTCCAATTGTCCGGTTCTTTCCGCGCGTCAAATATTTCCCCCTGCTTAAGGTCGCACTGAAGAAGCCCTCCGGAGGAATACCGAAAGCTTTCATCTGTTGAGACAACTTCCGATGTTCCGTCAGAATATTCCAGCACAAGCATTCCTCCGAATGCCAGCCGATAGCCGAAATTGTTGGTCAGGCAGCCTCCGGTGGTCCCTCTCCACCAGCCGTCCGCAAGGATCACCGCCCAGCAGTTTTCCCCGTATCTCAGCAATGATGTAATGTCATATGCCTGATACTGCAGCCTCAATTCATATGATGTAAATCCCGGCTTGAATACATCCCTGGTTCCCCTTTTTCCATTGATAAAAAATTCATAGAGTCCGTGGCTGCTCTGGTAAATACGTGCCCGCTTTAAAGAGTGCCTTACAAAAAAAGTCTTTCGGAGATAAAGCGCCGGCTGGAACTCATCCTTCAATACTGGCTCCCGGTCCGTGATCCATTCTGCCTTCCAGTCCTCAGCTGAAAGCAATCCCATCTCGAACCAAGTCATCCCGCTCTCCAGAACGCAGTCTTCAAACTCCGAGAATGCTTTCCAATATACCCTCTGCCCAGATTGAAGCGGCACGCCCCCCCATACAATGCCTGTGGTCTGCCTTCCCGGTACCCTGCCGGAATCCCATAAAAGCCTGCTGCCCTTATAGTCCGAGAAAGCCTTAACCCGGTAAGCTGCCTGAAGCCGATTTTTTTCATATCCCTGTATTTTCCATGAAAAACGCGGATTTACACTGTCCAGCCCTAATGGTTCCTGTAAGTGTTCCGTCCGCATATCATAGATCCGCATATCCATTCTCCTCCTTTCACATATGCTTGATATAGAATATTTTATAGGGCGTATGGGAAGAAATATAGTAATAAATAAGACATGCACGGCATGATTTCAGACACATTTCCGGAAGAACCCGTTTTTACGTGTGTTTTTCTTGACAAGTAATTTTCAATCCGATAGGATATACCAAGGGCATCCCATTATGGCCATCCGGCCGTTTCACAAGGTATGATTTTGTTATTGGGATTGAAGGTTTTCATGGATTCCGGCATGAATATGAGGTAGAGAGAATGGAACATTACAAGATTTCACAGGATTTTGTATTCGGGGATGATGTCTATAAAAACGAATATTATATGAAAAAATATTATTTGAAAAATAGGAAGAAAAATCTGGATCACCCTATCCATGACTCCTCCCTGTTCCCCACAATGGAGTGCTCTATCAGGGACGAATATGGGCATACACTGTCCCTGCGCCTGCCCGGGATCACCAAAACCGGTATCTGCGATTTTTTATTTACAGATATGGATACCGATATATTTATCAATGTACATCATAATTATTTCCCGGCAGTTCTGCACAACCACACCTATTTTGAACTGATCTATGTGCTGGACGGAGTCTGCGTCAATTATACGGAAGGACAGCCGCTGTCAATGAAATGTTCGGACCTTCTCATCCTGCCGCCCGGTACAGAGCATGCTATCTCCTCTTTCGCAGACGGCAACCGGATCATCAATATCCTGATTCGCGCTTCTCTGTTTGAGAACATGTTCTTCAAACAGATCCCGGAATCGGACATGGTTTATACATTTTTCAGCAAGGTTTTAAACAGCAATGTCAAAAATTCGTTTCTCCTTTACCATACCCATGATGATATGGTCATAAAAAGCTGCATCCTAAATCTGTTCAATGATCAGACACATTTTCATTATTATCTGGATTCATTGAAGATTTCTTATGTCTCGCTGATTTTTTCCAGGCTTTTAAATATGCATGAAGACCATTATGAAATGTTCCATGCCGCCATGGAATCCGAGCACAACATCTCTATGCTGTTGCGGTATATGCAAAATAATTATGCCACCATTACTTTAAAGAAGATGAGTGAATTTTTCGGATACAGTGAACGGCATTTGACCCGGATCCTATCTGCCTATACGGACGAAGGGTTCCAGAAGAACCTGCAGCATATCCGCGTACAGAAAGCAAAAGAATATCTGCGGTACAGCAGCCACAGCATTGAAAAGATCGCTTTGCTCGTGGGGTACCCGTCACCCTATAATTTTCGGGAGGTGTTCAAAAAAGAATGCGGGATCACACCGAGCGAATTTCGAAAGCAGCAGGGGCGGTCCGGCCTGTAAGCGTGCAGTAAAATGCATGTCCCAAACGCGCAAAGAAATCGAGCTGGGAGAGTTTTTCTAAGAGGTGAACATAATGAATAAAAAACAATTTATGGATCTTCCTGATGGGATAAAAGAAGAATGGTGGGGGTTCCACTGGCTGGAACATGTGACCGCAATCCCCGCGCCGCTTGCGCTTGTTACAGGCTATAAAGAAAACGGTCTGGCAAACGGAACGATGCAGTCGTGGTTCTGCTTTTCCAGCGTGAAGCATTTCTACTGTATTTTCGGGAGCGTAAATAAATATACCCATATGTACGAGATTGCTTCCGGGAAAAGGCAGCTGGTGATCAATTTTCCGGACAGGGCATGCCTTGAGAACTGCATGGCTACCGTAAAAAATAACAGCTATGAGATTGACGAGCTTTCAGCTTCAGGTCTGCATTATCATGACGGCAGCAACGTAAAAGCGCCCGTTGTTGAGGAATGCTTTCTGAATCTTGAATGCGAAGTGGAATGGGAAAAAGAACTCTTTGAGGGAAGCGATCATGTGGCATTGTGTGTCCGGATCGTATGGGAATCCTTACGGTTAGGGATCAGCAATTATTAAAAATTGCTCTGCAGTAAGGATTCCTTTATGCTTGATCAGCGATTATTTTCGATCATAAAATACAGAAGCTCTTCCGATACGATATCTCCATTCAGATCGAGAAGTCCAAAATCCAGGGCCTTGTAGTTCCATAATGCATGGCCTATCTGGTTCGCGTCCAGAATAGAAAGCAGATCCTGGATCCATTTGACGGCTTCCGCTGGAGGAGCCAAGTCTATAACGCCGTATTCTCCGCAGTAAAGAGAACATCCGGAATATCTGACGAAATCAATGGCATTTTTTAAGAGCTTTTCCATAAGCTTTCTGTCATGAGTGCTTTCCTCCGCAGTAAGCTGATATTTCATGAGATATTCCGGGTGAGATTTCAGGTATGTGCGGAAGCCGGAAATATCACCGGGGTAGGTGACTGTCTGGTCATAGTCTTTCATTTCCTCAGAAAAATGCGCTTTCTGGTGGGTAAATACCTGCGGCTCATAATAGTGAAAATTATAAAATACCGCCGGGTCGTTGATGAGATCAAGCTGGTTTAAGTAAGCCACAGAATTCTGGCAGTTGCTTCCGACCAGGATCATGCGGGTGCTGTCGATTTCCCGGATCGCTTTGACTGCCGACTTGTATAATCGGTTCCAAAGATAGTGGGAGGCGTCAGAAACTTCATTCAGCAGTTCAAAGGCAATTACGATCCCGCCTTTGCTGTCGTTCTTATTTCCATGTGCTTTCAACTGTTCCGACAATGCCGACCAGGCCGCAAGAAAATGCTCCTGCAGCGGATGTTCTGTCAAAAGCGGCATGGGGGTGTCCATGGCTCCGTAGACATTTCCCCGGAAATCGTGGAGGTCCAGGATCATATTCAGATGATGCGTCTGACACCAGCCGATGCATTTTTTAATAGATGCAAGCGGGCTTTCATTCAGTTTCCGTGCGGTCTCGTCATAGAGCAGATATCCGTTTACAGGCAGTCTGATATGGTCGAATCCCCATGCGGCGATCTGCCGGATATCCTTTTCCGTGATGAAGGAATCAAAATGTGATTTTAAGCTTGCGTCTGTCAAAGGCTGGCCTGCAGGAACTTCGTACTGCGACAGCCAGCCGCCTAAGTTGATGCCATTGTGAAATGTTTGAAATGCCATGATCAAATTCTCCTTTAAATGTATAACCTTGCAAAATGGCCGAATGGCCATAGTATGGGGATTCTGTAACATGTTAATGCAGCCATGTGAAAAAAGCAATCGTAATTATCAGACAATACATATTGTAAAAATCAGACATTGATTCTTCCGCAATGGCTTCATTTTTTAGGGTAAATTACACGGCAGAAACAAAAGGCAGATTTGTCGCTGAACAAATGGGCATAAAGATAATGGGAACGATCGGCTTATTATGTTTACCAAGCTGGCTTCAGGGCTGCAGTCTAATTATTAAAAATAGTTTAATTACATGATGTCAGATATCGTTTTCTGAGTGAATTTTACTTTCCTGAACGGATATTTCATGTTATGATTGTCTTATTCCAAAGGGAATGATAAGCAGCAGACTCGTTTATTTCCTGTCAGCTATTTTTCATGCATGGTACATGATCGGCTGAGATGCTGCCGTAAAGTACTCATAGTAAAAGATTCTTCCAGATCCTGACATCATGAATTGTACAGATGTACAGGCAGGCATTCCATTTTCTAATGAAAATCGTAGGATATCATTGTGCGTGCTGCCCGAAAAGCTTTGCAGGAGAGAGGAGAATCGAATGAACGAAACAACCAAAACAATCAAAACGCCGCAGGATGAAATCCAAAAAACAGAAAAGTCCCGGAGTAAAATTCAAACAACTCGAAAGGTACAGGGTGAGATCCAGACAACCCAAAAGGCACAGAGCGAAAATAACCAAAATCAGACAGCAAAGGATGATTTCATCATGCGCCCGACGGTAGACGTATGCTTTGCCGGTCTGATGGAGAATCCGAAGGTACGAAAGGGATTCTGCGCGGCGATCCTGCGGATCTCCCCCGAATCGATCCGGGACACGGAGCTGCTGCAGACCCATCTGCAACGGGACTATGCGGATGAGAAGCTGGGGATTTTAGACGTGCGGGTTCGTCTGCTGGACGGCCTTCAGATCAATATGGAAATGCATCCATGTGAGCATATTGGATTTTATTCATTTCCCGGAGGATACGGAATGCTATCGGACGATCGGGCTTCTGAATAAAAAGACGAATGCGGTCTACAGTGACAAGCTGGAGTTACAGATCCTGGAATTAAAGAAGCTGCCGGGAGAGGTTCGGACAGGAGACGATATCATCAACTGGATGCGTTTTTTCAACGGAAAGAGCAAGGAGGAATTTGAACGTATGGCAAAGACGAGCGAATATCTGGGGGAGGCGTATGAAGCGCTGCAGAAGCTGAGTGCGGATGACCAAAAACGCCTGGAGTATGAAGCAAGGGAGAAAGCACTGAAGGACTATAATACACAGATCGGAAGTGCTGAGAGACGTGGAGAAAAACGCGGAGAAAAACGCGGAGAAAAACGTGGGGAAAAACGTGGCATAAAAAAGGGAATCCATTTGACAAAGCGGGTGCTCAGCCTACAGGCCCAGGGTAAATCAGAGCAGGAGATCATAGCTGAATGCGGGATTACAGCAGAGGAAGTCAGAGAGATTCTGGCGTAGACAGGGAAGCGCTTTAAATGAATGTGGGATTACGGTAGGGGAGAGCAGGGAAGCCATTCGACCATTTCACAGGGTATCCCCAAGGGCATTCCATTATGGCCATGGGGATACCCTGTGAAATGTTAAAACAGCCACGTGAAAAATGTAGATCTACCCGACTCCCAGCATCATTTCCAGCCCAGCCGCCGCCAGATACCCTGCTGCCGAGGAATTGCCCCGCACCGCCGTCAAAAATCCAATCCCGCCCACCGCAATTTCTTTCAGAACCGTCTCAAAAACGTATTCCACATACGGAAATGTACATCCATTCATTTTCATGATTCCCGCAAATACTGCCGTAAGAACCGCGAGCAGCACCAGCGCCTCCGCAAACCGCAGAAGAAGGATCGTATGCCCCGTTATCTTTCTTGTGAACGCGGCATCCCGGATGGCCCGGGGCTGCTCGGGCGCGCGTAAGGGGACGAGCAGCAGGATTCCGATGAGCGACACCGACTGCTCCAGGCACTCGGCGGAGCGGGCCGCGTCCAGATTTTCAATCCCCCGCAGGACAGGGACGAACAGCAGGTACAGGATGGCAAGCAGCAGGTGATTCCTTATGGACAGATGAAAATTGATTTTCAAAATGCGCCAGATCATGCGGCACTTACGCTCATAAATGATTTTCTTCATTGATCTTTTCTCCTTCTGCCGCGGCCGGGAATCGCCTTCTGCCGTAGTCGAATCTCTTTCTGCCACAACCGAATCTCCTTCTGCCGCGGCCAAATCTCCTTATGTCTCAGCCGAATCTCCTTCTGCCGCAGCCGAATCTCCGGCTGTCCGGCCGGGAGCCGTCTGCGATTCGTTTTTTCTGCAGGATCAGAACCGACAGGAAAAGAAATACCGCGCTAATCCCCGTCACCGCCAGCCGATTCCTGCAGATTGCAGAAGCATTTTTCCGGATCATTTCATATCCGCGCAGCGTATTATGCCGTATCATCAGGGTTGTGAGCTTCGTATCTCCGGACAGCCCGGTCACACCCTTCTCCACCGTCCACCACAAAAACTGCACCAAAACCGCAATCGGCGTATCGGTCAGTATTGTAAAAAATGTCCCGGCCGCAGCCGCAGCCATTGCCGTCGGCAGGAGCCACCAGAGAATATATTTGATGTAGGCAAGACCGTCGATCGAAATTCCGTGCCGGTTTCCGAATGAGGCCAGCGGAAGCAGCGATTCCAGGGACAGCAGGAGCACAGGAAGCATCGTCATGGAAACACACGCCAGATACCGGGTGAGCACCAGCCTTCGGGAGGAAATCCTGCGGGAAAAGATCAGTTCCGACGTATGCTCCAGACGGTCCTGCAGCCACAGGAATACTGCGGTAAATACCGGGTAAAATCCCAGCGCCAGCCCCATATAATCGCAGTAAAGCCTGGCAAATCCGCCTGTCACCCGGTCCTTTTCGACAGTCTGTTCATATTCTGCGGCCGCATCCTCAAAATCCATGCCGTCCATACTAAAATACTGCTCCAGGATATCTATGGAATAATAGTATCCGCCCTTTGTCAGCTCTTTGGTTTCCGCCAGCAGTTCCAGGAACCGCTCATAGGAAACCTGGGAGATGAAATGTTTTGTGTGGTCCATGATCTCCCGGCTGTCAGCTGCGGGATCTCCGCTGTTTGTCTCAGGATTGCTGCTCTCTGTCTGGAAATTTCCTCCGTTCGTCTCAAACTCCTCCTCGCCGCCCCCGTCCTCCTTCCCGCGCCTGATCGTAATATTTCCGTTGCTGTCCTTTTCATATCCACCGGGATGGATGATGGTTCCGTTTACAGCCGGAAAATAATCCTCCGGAAGATCTCTCAGCTGTGCCTCCGTCAGCCCCGTGATCTCGCACAGGATTTCCAGTATCCTGCCCTGCTCCTCCTCATCTAAAGAAACCGCCCTGTAATATCCAAGCGGATATGTAGTGTAGGAATTATTCCGATATTCCCGCAGCAGCGTGTCCGCCATACCGCACATGATCTTTTCCGGATCTTCCACGGATTTTGTGCCGAAAAATACGTCCGCTTCGGATGGCTCTGCCAGCAGCGAACGGTCAAATCCGCCTGCAGTGGAAGCCCCACCTTCTGCCCGGCTGATCTCCTCTGCCGTCACTCCCTGAAAATTTCTATGCCAGCTTAAGATCAAAAGCGCAAGGAACAGAAGGTAAATCAGGCTGCATGCGGTCCGGCGGCATTCCTTCCGGTATAGTCCAAACGCCCCATATGGCTTGAAATGAAATCCGCGGGTACACAGGTGGAAATTTTTCATAAATCCGCACCTCCCCTGTCTGAGCATTGCTCTCCGCAGGTTCCCGCTCCGCATGCCCTTGCTTTCTCAATTTTCGGAATCCGCGGGCCGCATGCCTCCGCTTTCTCAATTTTCGTAACCTGCGCTCCGTCTGTCTCCGCTTTCTCAATGTTTGTTATTTGCCGGCCCTCTGCTTTTCCTGCTGTCCACCCCATTTCCTGACTCCGCAGCAGGTACATATACCCGTCTTCCAGGGAGGGTTGCCGGACTTCCCACGGTTCCTCCGGCGGGGCATCGGACAGAACCCGGTACTCCATACCCCCGCGGAGATGGCTGATATTCAGGCAAATATATTTCTCCCTGATCTGCTGATCCTGTTCCTTCGGCGCCGTAATCTGATAAACTTTTCCGTCTGCCAGCCCGGACAGTTCCTCCGTGCTCCCCTGAAAAAGCAGACTGCCCTCATGCAGCACGGCAACTCTGCCACAGATGGCTTCCACGTCCGAAGCAATATGGGTGGATAAAAGCACGATCCTTCCCTCCGAAAAATCACTCAGCAGGCTGCGAATCCGGATGCGTTCTTCCGGGTCGAGTCCTGCCGTCGGTTCATCCACAATCAAAATCCGGGGATCATGCAGGAGAGCCTGTGCGATTCCCAGGCGCCGCAACATTCCGCCGGAAAGTGCCCGGATCCTCGTCCCGGCTTCGTCTTTCAGGTTCACCCGTTCCAGCAGTGCATTGATCCGCTCCCGCCGCAAGGGGTTCGGGATCTCCGACAGCAACCCGAGATAATCCATTGCTCCAAAAACCGTCATGCTTTGATACATGGAAAAATCCTGGGAAAGATAGCCCACGATCTCCCTGACTCTTGCCGTTTCCCTGATTGAAATGTTGTCCATCCGGATGCCGCCGCCTGACGGAGCCGAAAGCCCTGCCAGGATCCGCATCAGGCTCGTCTTTCCCGCGCCGTTCCTGCCCAGCAGTCCATAGATCCCGGCAGGGATGGTCAGAGAAATGTCCTTGAGCGCTGTTCTCCGGGAATAGCTTTTGGACAGATTGGTGATCACAATTTCCATATAAAACCTCCTTTGGAACTGTTCCTTATAAACTGCCGCAAGATATACACATTATTTTGAAACAGTTCCTTACATCATTTTAGTCAAACGGTGTGCTTCACAGTGTAAGCACTGTACATGCAGATATCTGCAAAACGCTATTCCGTTTGCTGTAAATGGATTTTAAAATGGAAAAGACAACTTTTCGACAAAAGAAAAGCATCCCTTTTTTCATTACACAAAAGAAGTCAGGATGCTTCGTGGAAATTTTTAATAAAATTTGAAAATCTGACTTTAAGACAAGTCAAATTGATGAGTTATTTATTGACAGTTCCATACATATAGCACGGAGATCAATCTTTACAGTGCCTCACCTCTGCCGCGCAACATCAAGCGCCGCCGTTACAGCCGCACCGAACACATTTCCATCCTCATTTTTCACCATATTGATATCCGTTTCATCCCCTTCACAAATCCCCTCGCCACCAATAATATTCTCTATTTTCAGATACCCTCCGTGCTTCTCGCAGAGCAGCCTGCATATGCCAAGGCCAATGCCGAAATGTACCTCCCTGTTTCCGGAACGCCTGTCCCGGGCAGATTCGCCCTGTGTTTCTTCCGCCCACAGTGGAGGATTTCCATCGCGCAATTCTTCCGGACGCAGTGCAGGATCCCCGCCGGGCAGCTCCGCCGCCCGCCGCAGCGTCTCCCCGGAGAATCCATTTCCATCGTCCTGTACGGTGATCAGAAGCAGCCGTCCCTTGCGGCTCACTTCCACAATCACCTGCTTCTTCCGATACCGCATGGCATTCTGCAGAAGATTTTCCAGAATGCGGAACAGCACGCTTCGGTCGAGAAAAACCGAAGGCTCCGGAACCTCCGCCCGAAAAATGATCGTGTCCTCATCCGCAAGCTGCCGGACGTTGCTTTCCATCTCTCTCAGCAGATTCGCCGTATCCTGATCCTCCCGGTTGAGCCGGATGCCCTCCAGCTTTTCCGCCTCACGGACTCCCTCCGTATATCGGGCCAGCCGCTGAACCGCCCCCTGCATGGAGGCCACCGTCTCCATCAGCATTTCCTCCGTAATCCTGTCTGCCGGAATGTTTTTTTCCAGAAAATCCAGATACCCCTGGAGCACCGTGATCGGCGTGCGCAGGTCGTGAGCCACGGACTCGTTCAGGAGCTTTCGCTGTTCCAATGCCTCCCAAAGCTGTCTGTAATTTTGCCGCAGCTCGCCCCGCATCTTTTCCATAGAACCGCACAAGCTTCCCAGCTCGTCGCCGGAAGTATAAGTGATCTGAAAATCAAGGTCATTTTCCTGGATCCTCCGGATCCCGTCCTGCAGCTGGCGGATGGGCTCCCGCAGCTTCACGCGGTAATAAACCGCAGCCGCCGTACCGATCCCGCCCACGATATAAAGGACAGGCAGCCCGATCATTGCAAAATAGCATCCGTAATATGCCGCGTTCTGCGCCGGACTCAGTTCATGCCATTCAAATTCGTTCTGATCCGCCGCCAGTATGATCCCTCCTGTGTGCTCATCTACCGTATAATACGGATTTCGGATCGTCGCATAGCGGTTCCGGAGGATTTCCTGCTGTGCCCGGTTTGCAAAAAATATGGTTGCCCCGGAAAGAATACCGACCGCGCAGACCGTGGTCAGAAATGTAACTGTCATGGATCGTTTGATCCGTCCGTTCTTCACTTTGCCCATCTGTACCCCACTCCCCATACGGTTTCGATATAATTTTTCTCCGTGTGCTCCGCCAGCTTATTCCGGATCCGGCGGACATGCTCCTTCACCACGATGCTGTCCCCCTCGCCGTCATACCCCCACAGTCTTTCGTAGATCGTCTCCCGATCCAGCACCATCCCCGCATTCCGTGAAAGTAGCCCGATGATCTCAAATTCTTTTTTCGAAAAATCCAATTCCTGCCCGCCCCAAAATACCGCCCTGGCATTATAATCAATGAGCAGCTCTTCGTCAAATTTCAGATCCGCGGACCGGATTTTGCGCTCCTCCCGGCGCAGATGTGCCCGGATCCTTGCCAGAAGCTCCTCCATGCGGAAGGGCTTCGTGATATAGTCGTCGCCTCCGGCAGTCAGGCCCGTTACGACATCCCGTTCCGTGACCCTTGCCGTCAGGAACAGGATCGGGCAGGAAATGTGTTCCCGCACATGCCGGCAGAACTCCAGGCCGTCCATCCCGGGCATATTGATATCCAGGAGGATCAGATCCGGGGCGGCAGACAGCAGCTCCAGAGCTTTCTTCGCGCTGTCCGCAGTGTATACGAGAAAATCTTCTGCCTGCAGGCAGGTTTTCAGCATCGAAAGTATCATTTCTTCATCGTCTATGATTAAAATTTTCTGTTTTCCCATCCTGTCCGCCCTTCTCCGGTATTCCGGCAGATTTTTAAAATGTCACGTTTATTTTAGCACTGAAAACACATTTTTCCAATGCGATGTTCCAAAAAAGAAGTTGTGAATTCGTCTAATTCTGGTATTATGAAATTGTGCTGGATTGATGACAGTTTATAAAAACCTAAAAAAAGCTTGACAGAACATTTGTTCTTTCGTATAATAAAATAAATTCCAATCGGAAGAAAGGGGGACATATCATGTATTCCGCATTGAACATTGCAAAGTATATTATTGATAAATGCACGAGAGAACGATATCCTGTCTCCAATTTACAATTGCAAAAAATACTCTACTATATCCAGAGAGAATTTTTGCAGTTGGGAACAAAGGCTTTTTCAGAAGAGATCGAAGCATGGCAGTTCGGCCCCGTGGTTCCGGCAGTATACAGACAGTATTGCGGCTTTGGCGCTCTGTCTATCCGGATGCGGTATCACGTCGAGCTGGATGAAGATTTTATGAATATCATTGACCCTATCGTTGAAAAAAAACGTTTGCTGAATCCCTGGGATATGGTGAGCGATACACATAGCCTGGGAAAAGCCTGGGATCTGATCTACAGGGGCGGCCTGGGTGATCATCAGGTGATTCCGCAGGAGCTGATACGCAGCAAAGGATAAAAATATGAGACTATTAAAAGAACAGGATAAAAGAGACTCGCTGAACGAGGTTCTGATTGAATTATCCAAATCACAGGATATCTTAAAAGAACCTCGCGGCAGAGCCTCTTTTTTTTATACGGCTTGAATCCATATATTATAATTGCGATGAAGAAAATTTCCGTCATTTTTATTCGGATATATTTTCTGCATTGACCTTGATCGACGGTGATCCTGCACTCGGCAGTCTGGACATTCTGGCCCAGAACATTCAGACTATCAAAAACGGATATATGCCTAAGAACAAAGATGAAAACGGTAAGCTCATCAATATCAGCAAAGAAATCGTCAAATTATACGATCACACCAATTTAGATATTGCCCGGATCAACTACACGAAAACAATGACGAACGATACCAGATCAGAGCTTATCAAGAATAAGCTGCTGGTTACTCAATTGGAAGAAAAAGTCCGTACATCGGATGCGGCATTTAAGGAATTGTCACAGAAGACAATCGAGGATGCCCGGCAATTATCTGGTGTGGTCCAGGAAAAGCAGAGGGATATGCAGAAGGAGTATATTACGATTCTGGGCATCTTTGCATCAATTGTGCTGGCATTTACCGGCGGAATGGCATTTTCCAGTTCGATTCTGGAAAATATAGATAAGTCCTCTGTATACAGAAGCGTACTGATTGCTTTTGTTATTGGATTGGTATTTTTTAATTTAATCTGGCTGCTCATTGATTTTATACGTGATATTAATGGGAAAGGGATCCGTAAAAAATGGCTGTGGTTCCTGGTGAATCTTATTTTGATCGGAGGGATTCTCGGAACATACCTTTCCTATAAATATGGATGGTTCCTCAGAAATGAACATTTACATGTTTCTTCGGACAGCGCATTCTTTGCACTGTCCGATACTAAGAAGTTGAAACAAAGAGTTTTGCTTGCGAAATTTGCGCCTACGGCGGTCGCGCCATGACATCTACCTTGTACGCCGCAGTGCGCATCCTCCCGGAGGGTTTTTATTCCCTCCTGCCGGAGCAGTAGACAGCGACTGCCCGGCTGACAAACTCGGCAGTCCCTTCACCTCCCGCCTGGTCGATGTTGTGCTTCATTCGTTCATCGCCCGCATACATCTGACCCAATCCGCTGAGGATCTCATCGGTGCAGTGATAATAGTTCTCTGTGATCCATGCCTGCAGCTCTTCTATTTTTTCCTGTACCTCCCTGTCGGCAGGCGAATGCTCCCGAAGAGAACCCAGTTCGGCAAACAAAGCCATCATCCTGTCCGCAGCTGTTTTCATTTCCTCCTCTGTCCTTCCTTTTCTCTTTTGCTCATACTCCGCGTATGCCTTCGTCGTGCCCCATTTCTCCCGGGCCTCCTCTGCATACCGGTCAAACTCTGTCTTTTGAAATGCGTCAAAATTCATGATATCTGTTCCTCCTTTTTGAACTTCACGGGCAAATGAAATCAGTTCATCAATATGCTTTCGCCGCAGCTCCAGCAATTTGATCTGCTGCGCAAGCGCCTCCCCCGGATCAAAACGCGGATTGTCGAGGATGACCTTGATCTCCTTTAACGGAAATTGCAATTCACGGAAAAATAAGATATTCTGCAGGCGTTTCAGCGCGGCGCCGTCATAGAGCCGGTAGCCTGCCTCCGTTACCCTGGTGGGCTTTAACAAACCGATCGCGTCATAATGATGGAGCGCGCGGACACTGATCCCTGTAAGTTTGCTGATTTCATTTACCGTTCGCATCGTATTTCCTCCCGTTTTTTTTGCCTTTATTCTGTGGTTTACCCAAAGGGCATCCCTTCGCGGCAATTCGGCTGATTCATAATCTGTTCAGTTCTTCAAAGACGCGGCCGCGATCCTGTTCTGAACAATTTTGAGTATATACTATGACATAGCGTCAGAGTCAATCCTATTTTTAAAAATATTTCTTAAAAGTCGTTACTTCCTTTTCTGCCTGCACAGCAGCTTTAGGTTCCAGCGCTATCCCGGTCGCCGCAATCCGTGACGGCGTGGAAATCCTCAGCTATAACCCCTGGTCCTTTATTGACCTGATCTCCAGCAGACAGGGGATGGAAAAGCGTTACGGCCTGGTCTATGTAAACCGTACAAATGAAAATGAGAAGGATCTGAAGCGCTATCCCAAGGATTCTTATTATTGGTATCAGGAATGTATCCGGAGGAACGGGGATATCTAACCGGCCCATTATTTTCCCCCCCTGCCCCGCTCAAAGTCGGAGCAGGGGGATTATAAACATCTGCCGCAGGGACAGTTCCTTAGATGATTGATATTATTACAAGGCATGCAGCTTGGTAATATGTTTCCTGCCAAAATCCAGACTGGAACGAGACAAATTCATTGTGTAAAACTTATGTAATATAGGTTATGATCCCCGTATTTCAGGTTCTCTATGTAGAATTATCCGAAACCGTGTGATAGGATGGAAAGTAAAGGAGGGCATTATGGGATTTTGGATATTTTTGCTGATCATGGAATTATTGATTCCATTTACTATGATCGGAATTGGAAGATCTTATATGAAAAAACCGCCGGAAAAAATCAACAGCGTAACCGGATATCGGACATCCATGTCCATGAAAAACAGAACAACCTGGGAATTTGCCCACAGGTATTGCGGAAGGATCTGGTATCTCTGCGGAATCCTATTATTGCCGATATCCGTGATTATCATGTGCCATGTGATAGGGCAGGACAAGGATACCATAGGAAATGCCGGACTCATCCTGTGCGCCGTTCAAATGATTATTTTGGCCGGTTCTATCATTCCTACGGAAATCGCTCTGAAAAAGAAGTTTGATAAAAATGGTAGGAGATGGCAGCCTCCGGTTGATCGGGCCAGTACTCCATCCGGTCAGAAAAAGGGCTTTTGAATTGCCTAGTACAATGTTGCATTTACGTCGTTAAAAGTTCCAGCCGGCGCGGCGTGGATCCCTGGAGCGGACGCCGTACCGCTCTCCTACACAGCATCCCTTCCAAGGATCCCTGCCTTTTTCAGATATCCGATCCCGTCACAGCATCC
Organism: Lachnospiraceae bacterium; assembly: GCA_910575475.1. Lineage (GTDB taxonomy): Bacteria > Bacillota > Clostridia > Lachnospirales > Lachnospiraceae > Schaedlerella. The sequence continues at coordinate 228,113 of CAJTGD010000002.1, forward strand.
CCTGAAATAGATTGACTCCATTTCCATATCTGTAAGCCTGCTTTTCAGCTCCAGTACCTTGATCAGCGCCGTGCATTCCTGCTCATTCAAGTCTGACGTTTTCTCAGCGTCAAATATCTCCAGGACCTTGGGATATGCTTCATACAGCGTTTCGATCTCGTCCCGGACAGAGCGGTAGACTTCATTTTCTCCGGGCAGCTTTGCAGTGACTACACTCAGATACTCCGCAAAAATATCTCCGTAGAGATCCACAAATGTCTCAAATGCGAATCCGTCCTTCACCTTCCTCACCTCCGCTTTTTCGCAGAATACTCTTGAAAAATCATTTGTAACAGAATACCACAGAAATTATACTGCCCAAAAATCTACAATTTATATCTTGTGAACGGCCGGATGGCCACAGATATTTTTTTCAGCTATACGGTTTCAGTCCCTCTTTTACACCCTGTTTTCGATCGGAAATGTCACTGGCTTTGTTTGCCATAAAATCACTTTTCCTTTCTTTTGTAATAGTGGCTGGACTCAACAGGCTAAAGCCCATATTCAAAATGGGACAGCGCCTTTTCCGCACTGTCCCATTTTAATTACAGACCTATACTCACGGTCGATGAAATCTGTCATAAATATCGCGCCTGCCGAAAAACGGCATAATTCCCTATGCGGCTGGCACTCAGTATAACACCTTTTTTACGGTCTACACAAGCTGTTTTCCATACTGCTCCAAATAGGCGGCTGCCTTTTCGAGAGATAGCCCGATTTTTTCCTGCAATCTTTTTAAAATCGCTGCATCGTCCAAACCAAATTCCTGTCCCATTTCAACGATTTCCTCTGCTTTTCCTTCCGCTTTTCCGGCTTCTATTCCTTCCGCTTTTCCTTCCGCTTTTCCGGCTTCTCTTCCTTTACGAATCAATCTCTCAGACTCTGTCTCTATTACTGTTCCTCCCATAATATTCACCAGCCTTTCCTCATTTTCATTTCCATTCGTAATGTGGGTAATGATCGTATTCACAAATCCCATAAGGTCAACAATCTCATAATCCGATAACTCACCTTTTTTATGCATCTGAACCATCTCATGCCGGAAATATTTCAAATCCTTTACCGCATTGTCTATATTACTTTCCGAAATAAGATCCTTTTCATACCTTGCAATATAAAAAGGGATATAGGGAAACAACCTCTTTTCCACAATATATTCTTTTGTAAATTCCGCTAAAATCACATTCGGCGACTCATAATTGATTTCCTGCCCATCCGGAAATGTGAACGTGATCGTGGTTGCTTTCGGAGTTTTTTCCGTCCTCTTGATATAAATGATTGAAAATCTCGGCATGGGAATGGTCGCATGGCCGATATCCCAAACCGCAAATTGCCTTGCAACGATAAACGCATATTCCGCAATCCGGATCGCCATGGAGCCGTCATCATAGCTCTGGCATTCCAAAAGATAAATTTCATTTTCAATCTTAAGAACAAAATCAGAAATCTGTTCTTCGATGTCCTTGCTTCCATCCGCTGTCTCGTTTTCTGTCAGAAACCCTTCTGAAGGCAGCGTTTCTACCCTTGCGTCTGTCGGATAATGCTTCCCAAACGTTTCGTTAATTACGGAAATAAACAATCTTTTATGTTTCATCTTCATCGTCTTAAACACGTTATCGTAATCTGGTGTCTTTTTCTGCATACGATCTTATCCTCTCGCAAATATTCCAACCGCACAGCTGGAAATATTTTCTTCCATGTCCTGATGGAAAAATATCTTACCCTTATTATATCGTCAATTCTCTCTTCTGGCAACCGAAATAAACAGACCTGAATAACAGCTTTTATGTGGCGTTACTGTTCATACCCTGACCGGGCGCTCACAGTAACGGTATCCTGCCCATCACTGAATTGGCCGGATGCCGCGCGGCAAGTGCGCGACACCGTGTGAACAGTAACAAGTGCTTATCAAGCAGCTGATCTCCGCAATATTTAATGCTTGAAAAACTCCCCGTCCGATTATATAATTAAGAATAAGATTTCCCTGTTTTCATATGCAGCTAAGAAGCAAAAAAGGGATAAATGCTATCATCTTGATTTTACAAGGAACGAGACAGACATGAAAAAACGAATATACCTTTTATTTTTAACCGTACTCTGCGCGGCATCCTTTACGGGATGTAAGGCTTCTGAGAAAAAGTCTCCCGCGGATACGCAAACGGAACAGGTCAGCCTGACAGTCTGGGGCGCTGAGGAGGATGCGGAGCTAATGAATCAGATCATCCAGAGCTTCCGGAACCATTATCAGGGCCAGGCGGATTTTCAGATCACATTTCAGGCGCAGGGCGAATCGGCCTGCAAGGACGCGCTGCTTGGCGGCCTGGAGGAGGGCGCGGATGTCTTTACATTTGCGGACGACCAGTTAAATGCGCTGGCCGCGGCAGGCGCCGTGGATCCCATTGACAATGCGGACGAGATCCGGAGTCAAAGCCTGACCAGTGCAGCGGAGGCGGCCTCGGTAGGCAATACGCTGTACGCTTATCCGCTGACGGCAGACAACGGATACTTTCTATATTATAATAAGCAATTTATCAGTGAGGAGCAGGTGAAGACGCTGGACGGAATCCTGGAGGCCGCGGCGGCAGGCGGACGGCAGTTCGTGATGGACTGGAGTTCAGCCTGGTATGTATACTCCTTCTTTGGAAATACGGGCCTGGAGATCGGGCTCAACGACGACGGCATCACCAATTACTGCACCTGGAACCAGACGGAAGGGGACATCCGCGGGATCGACGTGGCACAGGCCATGCTCCGGATCGCGGCAAACCCCGGGTTCGCCAGCCGGATCGATACGGAATTTGTGGACGGGGTCCGGAACGGGTCTGTGGCCGCGGGCATCAGCGGCGTATGGAATGCCGTTGCAGTTGAGGAGGCCTGGGGGGAGCATGCGGGAGCGGCCAAGCTGCCCACCTATACCTGCGCTGACCGACAGATACAGATGGCTTCCTTTTCCGGCTGCAAGCTGATCGGGGTCAACGCATATTCTAAGCACCCGGAATGGGCCGCCCGGCTTGCGGAATGGATCACCAATGAGGAAAACCAGCGTCTCCGGTTTGAGCTGCGGGGACAGGGGCCGGCCAATATCACGGTTGCGGCATCTGCCGAGATCCAGCAGTCCCCGGCGATCGCGGCCCTCCTGGAGCAGTCTGAATTTTCCCAGCTGCAGCGGGTGGGCGGAAAGTTCTGGGATCCGGTTTCCCTGTTCGCGGGCAATATGGCGGCGGGAAATCCCACCGGACAGGATCTGCAGGAGCAGCTTGACCAGATGACGGAGGGCGTCTGCGCAAGGTAGATTACAGAATACAAAGACCGCATTATCTATCGAAAGGATTTGTTAAGACCACATGAAAACAAAGCTTAGTATACAGCAGCGACTGATACTTCCCATCCTACTCCTGGGAGCCGTGGCGCTGATCTCCAATCTCCTGTCGGTTTTCAGCATCAACAATGTCAACTCCAATGCCTCAAAGATCGTGGACAATTATATGGTGGGCTCGGAAACCCTGCAGGATATCCGATACGCCACCGCGAACATCCACAAAATGGCGCTGTCCCACATTGTTGCCACGGACTACAACACGATGATCACCGTCGTGACGCAGATCAAGGAGGAAGAAGAGGCGCTGGAGTCCTATTTAGAGGAATACAAAAAATATATCACAAAGGATGAGGAAGCGCTCTATTCCCAGCTTATATCCAACTATGAGTCCTTCAAGCACTCTCTGGTCTATCTGGTGTGCGCCAGCGCAGACAGCAAGACTCAGGATGCCTACACATACGCAAACGGCGACGTGGCAAGCTTCGGAGCCGCCATTGAGAGCAATACGGCAGAACTGGACGCAGCCGTCAGCGCCCGAACCGCGGACGCAAGGCAAAAGCTCCTGGCCGTCTATATCATTTCACTCATCATCACGGCCGTTTCCATTGCGGCCTGTGTGATCCTGGTGCCTGCGGCGGTCAAGATCATCAAGACCTACGTGATCACGCCGATCAAGGGTACGGTGAATACGCTTCAGGAGAGTTCGGAAAAGCTGAACGGCGTTGCCGGCGAGGTGCTCAAGCGCACCCGGACCTCGGGCAGAAGCGCAGAAGGGCTTTCCTCTCTTGCGGATTCTCTGTCCCAGGCGATCGTAAAGGTGGCAAGCAACGCGTCCAATATCAACAGCAGCGCTTCGGATATCAAGCTGGATGTCCAGGATATGGCATCGGAATGCGGCGCCATCATGGAGTATTCTTCGGCTATGAAGACGCGGGCCAATGAGATGGAATCATCCGCCCAGACAAACACAGAGGTGATCCGGAAAAAGGCTTCCGATATCCTGGAGGTGCTTGGCGAAGCCATCGAGAACAGCAAAAGTGTGGATCAGGTGAACAGCCTGACCAATGAGATCGTAGCCATTTCCTCCACCACCAACCTGATCGCCCTCAATGCTTCCGTAGAGGCCATGCGGGCCGGCGACGCGGGAAATGGATTTGCGGTGGTGGCGCAGGAGATCAAGAGCCTAGCGGATTCCTGCGGCGAAACGGCGGGGCGCATCCAGGAGGTCAACGAGGTGGTGACAAAGGCGGTACATAATCTTTCCCGGCATTCTCAGGATATGGCCGATTACCTGAGCGGAACGATCCTGAAGGAATTTCAGGAATTTGTGCATTCTGGCAGGCAGTATAAGGAGGACGCGGATTATGTACAGGAAATGATCGACGCTTTCAACAGCCGGACGGACAGGCTGAGAAATTCCATGAACGAGATCGCTGATTCCATCGGGAGCATCACAAAGGCTCTGGATGAAGGGGCGTCCGGGATCACGGGCGTGGCAGGCAGCACGAAGAGCCTGGTGGACGATATGGCAGATATCACCGGGCGTATGGATGTGAACCGTGAGATCGTGGAGGAATTGAAAAAGCAGATGGAGGTGTTTGCGGATCTGTAAAATATGTTACAATTCGCGGCCTGAAACCGCTGCTTTATTGGCCGGGTGCCTTGCAGCAAGGTGCAAGGCGCCGTGAAAGGTAACGTAAATAAACCCTGCCCCCACTTCTTCTGGAATAATTTCCTAAATTTCTGGCTATACTATATATAGACTCAATCATCCTGCCTGAAAAACGGCAAACAAGTATAATGAGGAACAGGAATTATGGAAACGTCAAAATCTTACAAGGAGCCTCTGGCAGAGGGGCACATCGGACATTTTACTTCTTTTTGCAGAAATAATAGAGCCTCGATCGCTATCATACTGGTGATGCTGTTTCTGACTTATGGATTCATGCTGTTTCATTTCAGTTTTTCCATCGACACGGAGGATATCATAGTAAAACAGATGTTTTTTTATGACGGCTGGCTGGGAATCAACCGATACGGGCTGGTCATCACGAAACAGCTCGCAGGCCTGCTGAGTGTCATACCAGGATTTGCTACGATGCTCATGATAGTGATGACCTTCGGATACAGCCTGGTATGGATGCATTTTTTTCATTGGATCAAAGGGCAGAACAGCGGCAGGACCGAACTCAGCTGGGTATTCCCCGTGCTGTTTTTTTCCAGCATTCCCATGATCGAACAGGTGAACTTTCAGTGCCAGTCCTTTGAGATTGCCTTTGCCATGATGCTCTGCGCGGCGGCGCTGCTGCTGGAATGGCAGTGGATTCTGTCCGGCGGGATCATTCGTCTTCTCTTCTCCGTCCTGCTCGGAACATGGTGCTTTGCGTCCTATCAGGCATTTGTACCTCTCTATATCTCCGCCTCCATGGCCTCCTTTGTCCTGGGATATTACTATAGAAATGAAGAAATCGAAAGCCACGTATTTTTAATTTCTATAAAGCTTACAGCCGTATTTTTATGTGATTATGTCATATACACCCTTCTGGGAAAGCTTCTGTTGTTCTTGAGAGACATTCCGGCCGGAGCATATACGGGCAATATGATCCACTGGGGAAAGTATCCTCTGGAGGAGATCATATCTTCCTTAAAAATATATATGGGGGATGTTATTTTCGCAAGAAATATATTCTGGAACCACGGATATCTCCTGGTGGCCTTTGGCCTCCTGTTGACGGCTTTTTGGAGGATCTGCAGAAAAACCGCGGAACGAAGGTTTTATCTGTTTTATATTCTGGTGATATTTCTGCTGCTGGCTTCGCCTTTTTTTCTTCCGGTTCTGATGGGCTCGCCGCCGGTTGCACGCGGACAGTTTGCTCTGCCTTTTGTTATAGCTGCCGGTGCGCAAATAATCGCAGAACGATTTTTAGAAAATACAGAAAAGCTTTCGGAACATTTCTCATTTATCCGGATTGCAGTGTCCGTTTTCTTATTGCTTCTTGTTTTCCGAAGTAATATCGTAACAGGCAACCGTCTTTTTTATTCGGACTATGTGGTACACCAGCAGGAAAATGTGCTGACGGAGCGGCTGATCGAAAAAGTAACGGAAGCGGGCGGCAGTCAGGAAAGTACGGTCGCCATCCTGGGACACTGGTCCCCCTCCCGCAATCCCTCCATGATCCGGGGCGAGACGCTGGGATACTCCTTTTATGAATGGGATCAGCCAATTCCCCGCGGTACGTGTAATAGGATACTGAATTACTGGAGCGCACTGGGGTACACATACCAGAAGCCGGACGAGGAGCAGTGGAAAATGGCAGAGACACTTGGAAAGGGGATGCCGATATGGCCGCAGCAGGGCTCCGTAATCCGTGAAGGGGATCTGGTTGTGATCAGGCTGTCGGAATAATGAGCAGCCTTTCTGCATACGATGGTATCTAAAAAGACAGGCCGCACAAACGAACTTGTGAATGCCTGTCTTTTTTGGTCCCTGACGGCTATTCTTTCACGCCGCCCAGTGTTACGCCTGCGATGATGTACTTGGACAGGAGCAGGTATACGATGATGATCGGCACGATGGCCACCAGGATCATGGTATAGATCTTCCCCATGTCAAAGTTCATATAATCCGCGCCGCGGAGTGTGGCGATCAGGATCGGCACCGTCATCTTGTCCTTGGACTGGATGACCAGGGCCGGAACGAAGTAGTTGTTCCAGGAGCCGACAAAGGAAAAGATTGCCTGCACCGCGATGGCCGGTTTCATGATCGGAAGCACGATCCGGTTGAATGTCCGGAATTCTCCGCAGCCGTCAATTCTGGATGCCTCCACCAGTGACAGCGGAAGGGAGGACTGCAGATAGCTGTGCATAAAGTAGAACACGGACGGCGACGCGATGGACGGGATGATCAGCGGAAGCAGGGAGTCATACATTCCCATGTTCGTGATCAAACGCAGGAATCCCATTGCGGTTACCTGTGTCGGCATGACAAGGATCGCCATGATAAATGTAAATGCTGCCTTCTTCAATTTGAAGTCGTACGCATACAGGCCATAAGCTGTCAATGCCGAAAAATACGTGCAGATCGCCGCGGAGCATCCGGAAACGATCAGGCTGTTCAGGATCCCCCGAAACATCGGGAAGGTTCCGTCATTGGCCACGCTGCTCAGGTTTTTCAGCAGATAGCTTCCCGGCAGCGCGGAAAATCCCTTCTGCAGATCCGCATGGGACCGTGTCGCGTTGACGATCAGGATGTAGAAGAAAAACAGGCACATAAACGACAGAAGGATCAATACGATATGTGCGATGATACTCCGTAAATGGCTTGGCTGTTGTGATTTCATAGACTATCCCCTCCTCTGCTGCTTTCGCTGCTGTTTTCTTGCTTTCTTTGCCGCTGCCTTGGAGCCGTCCGGATCGTCATTGTTGGTCATACGGTATACGATAAAGCAGAGGATCCCGCTGACGATAAACAGATAAACAGACAGCGCGCCTGCCATACCGTAGTTCCTGCTCTTCAGATGGCTGTTCAGGAACATGATCAGCGTCATGGACGTACGGTCCGGAGTTCCCTGTCCGTTTGTCAGGATCTGCGGAACATCGAACATCTGCAGACCGCCGATGATAGCCGTGATCAATGTGTAGGCAAGGATCGGCCGTATCTGCGGCAGTGTAATATAGAAAAACCGCTGGAAGCTGTTGCAGCCGTCCAGATCTGATGCCTCAAAGATATCCGGGCTGATCCCCATGATCGCGGCCATCAGCATAATGGTTGAATTTCCAAACCACATCAAAAAGTTCATGAATCCGACCAGTGATCTGGTTCCAAAAGCAGTCCCCAGGAAATCGATGGGCTGGCCGATAATCCCGATAGACATCAGGATCGAATTGACCGGTCCGTTGGTAGAGAACATGGTAAAAAATAACATGGCAAAGGCAGACGCCATGATCAGATTCGGCAGATAAATGACCACCTTAAAGAACTGTGTACCGCGGATCTTGAGCCTCGCGTCTACAAACCACTCCGCAAGCACCAGCGCGATCACGATCTGGGGAATAAACCCGATGATCCACAGGATCAGGGTATTTGCGCCGTATTTCAGCATATCCGATTTCAGGAGGCTTGCATAATTGGCCATCCCGATGAAATTGGGTCCAATCTCTTTAATTCCCGAACGGTAGTATTCAAAAAAGCTGTATCGGACAGTATCTACCAGAGGGATCAGGGAAAAAATGAAAAAGCTGATAAAAAACGGAAGGATAAAAATATAGCCCCATTTTGAATAGTCCACTTTTTTACGTTTTGTTTTCATAGACTGTCATTCCTTTCTTTTTTTCAAAGCATACCCGAACCGAAGGCGGCTTAAAACGTGCTGAATCCGCCGCGGTCCACCGGCTGGCCGGTGAACCGCGGCGCTCCGAAGCCTTCTCTCTTTACTCCGGCCATTCTACCGCGGTAATATCCGGATAGCGTTCTATGATCGCAGTCTCAAAGTTTGCTTTTGCCTTGTCGTAGTCCACTTTTCCCTGCAGATAATCACTGAACGAGTTCTGGATCAGCTCCACACATCCCTGGTCATAGGCGCAGAGAGGCGCGATCTTGATATTTTCCGCAACCGGCGCAAAGTATGTAAACGGATTCTGTCCTCCCAGGAATTCCGAAGCATAGGAATCATCCTTTGCCGCTTCCTGCATTCCGCTTGTCGTATTTGTAAAATCTGAGTAGTCCTTGGAAATCTTCAGCAGATTCTCTTTGTCCACGGTGACCGCCAGGATAATGTCTTTTACATGCTCCGGATTATCCGTGCCTGTACATGCATGTACATAGGAACCGCCCCAGTTGTATTCCTGCGGAGGATTGGTCACGGCCCATACGCCGTCTTCTCCATCCCAGTTCGGTTTCAGGGTAAAATCAATTCCCCACGCCGGGAACAGAAATGCGAATACCTTAGACGCGGAGCCCATTGCCTTGTTCCAGTCGTCATTCCACTGGCCCTTTACCGTCTTGTCAAGATAGCCTGCGTCCAGCCACTCCTTGGAATCATTGATCCAGTCCACAATCTTCTGATCCACCTTGATGGTAGATTCTCCCGGACTCACCCAGGAATTTTCAATGCTGTTGCCATACAGCCGGAATGTGTCCGCATAGGAGGAAAATGTAAAATACCCCTTCGCCTTGAGCTCTTCCGCCGTTGCCTTCATGGTATCCCAATCCTTGACCTTTTCGCCGATCTCCTCCGGATCATCCGTACCGAATACTTCCTTCGCAATGTCCCTGCGATATACCAGCAGCCCCGGGCAGCACTGCCAGGTGGATCCCCTCTGGACGCCCTCCGTATCTGAAGCCGTTACTTTGGTAAATTCATACTGGTCGGACAGCTCCGAATCCGGGTCGATTCCAAGATCTGTAAGAGGCATTGCCACGTCTGCTTCCGCGTCCGTATATTTATTGACATAATCCGTCTCTGACAGGAAGATATCCACCTTATCATCTGCTGCCGCGTCTGCCTGCTTCATCAGCGCTTCATCCAGCTTCTGCTGGTAGACACCGTCCTGGTTCGGATTGATGATCCAGTGAATCTCTGTACCGTCGTTTAACGTAGTCACGGTTCCGTCCGAGGAGGTCTCCTTCACTTCCGGATAAACAGCCTCCACACGCTCCCGGAACTCATCGTTCCAGCTATAGATATTGATGACCTTGCCCTCTTCGCCGCCGGATGCTTCTCCTGCCGCCCCGCCGTCAGAGCCGCCGGAGCCGGGTTTGCTTCCGCAGCCTGCCAGTGAGCCTGCTGCCATAGCCGCAGCCAATACGATACATACCACTCTCTTTTTCATTTGAAAAATCCTCCTCTTCATTCTGCGGAGCTGCCGCCCCGCTTTTTTAGTATGCCCGGATTATAGCGCATAATTTTCTGACAATATATTATGAATTTTAACAAAATATCAAATTCATGACCCTATCGCAGATTCTTTACCATCGCGTGGAACAGCGTGGCTGCATATGTCCCTGTGCGGCTGTGCGCGTCATATTATACGGAGCGGCAGATTTATCTGGCGCTCAATATAACATTTCAGGTCATGATTCTGATATTTTTCTCATGATTCTGATTTTCATAATTTCACTCTTTCTATTATGATGTTTCTATACCTGAGGAACTGCCGGAAAAACTCATGCGTCTTGATGAGCGGCCGGAGTTATGGAATGCCCTGTGGGTATGAAACAGCAGGAAAGGAGCAAAACATTGAAACATCTGAAATTTATTGATGAGCACGGCAGCTTTGTGATGGAGCGGCCGGAAAATACGAGTTACTTATACTTCCCGCTTGCTTCCGAGGCCGGATTGAAAAGCGCCGTTACGCCGAACCTGGGCGGGGATGCCAAAATTGACCAGGAAAGCTTCCTTTTAGAGCCTGTCAGTTCCGAGGATCTGCACAGCAGCCGTTCCGGGCGCAACTTCTGGTTTGTAAAAAATGACGCAGAAGTATATTCAGCCGCGGGTGTCTCTGCGCGGCAGGAGGCGGATAAATTCACCAAGCTGCAGGATGACAGCGAACTGACAGCCGGATTTATGCGTCACACGATCAAAAGGACTTCCAGAGTCCACCAGCTCGAAACCACGGTGACTTCCTTTATCCCCAACGGGGAGCAGGCGGAGATCATGTACGTGACCGTGCAGAATATTTCAAATACCATGCAGAATCTGACGCCTTACGCTGCCGTCCCCATCTACGGGCGCAGCGCGGACAACATCCGGGACCATCGGAATGTAACCTCCATGCTCCACCGCATCCGCACAGACCGGCACGGAGTTTTTGTCTGCCCCACCATGTCCTTTGACGAGAAGGGGCACCGTCCCAACAGCCGGATCTATTATGTCATGGGCTGCACGGGGGCGGGCAGCGCGCCGGCTGCTTTTTATCCCACTGTGGAAGCGTTCCTCGGAGAAGGAGGCACCTTTACGCACCCCCGGGCCGTATACGAGGGATATCCCGGATGTCCGGCCCATACCTCCGCGGCAGGAAAGGAAGCCATGGGCGCTTTCCGTTTTGAGCCGATTTCCCTGGCTCCCGGCGGGCGGGCGGACTACATCGTCCTTCTGGGAACGGAAGAGAGCGAAGAACGCATTTCCCGCATTTTTGAAAAATACAATACCTCCGAAAAGGTACTGCATGCCCTGGAGGATACCAAAGCCTGCTGGCAGGATCAGGTCTCTGTCCGTTTCCGCACCGGGGACGCGGATTTTGACTGCCTGATGAAATGGATCTGCTTTCAGCCGTTTCTGCGCCGCCTGTTCGGCTGCTCCTTCCTGCCCCACCACGACTACGGCAGAGGCGGACGGGGATGGAGGGATCTCTGGCAGGACTGCCTCTCCCTGCTGCTGATGGAGCCGGACCAGGTGGGCAAAATGATCGCCGCAAATTACGGCGGCGTCCGCGTCGACGGAACCAATGCCACCATCATCGGCAGCGGAGACGGCAATTTCATTGCGGACCGGAACGGTATCCCGCGGGTCTGGATGGACCACGCGCTCTGGCCGCTGATGACCACCAGGCTCTATATCGACCAGACCGGGGATATCGAAATCCTGAACAAATCGGTTTCCTATTTTAAGGACGCCCAGACCATGCGGGGAAATGCCGTCGATTCCCTGTGGGAGCCGGAAACCGGAAACAGACAGCGCACCGCTGCCGGAGACATTTACACCGGAACGATCTTAGAGCATCTTCTCATCCAGCAGCTTACCGCCTTTTATGAGACAGGCGCGCACAATATCTGCCGTCTCCGCGGCGCGGACTGGAACGACGCTCTGGATATGGCTTCCGAGCACGGGGAAAGCGTGGCCTTCACCTGTGCCTACGCCGGCAATCTGCTGGAGCTTGCGGCCATGATCCGCAGCCTGGATGAGCATTCCTCCTCACATACCGCCGAGCTCCTGGAAGAGATCACGATCCTGTTGGACAGCAGCTCTGAAGCCTTCGGCGACATTGACAAAAAGCGCCGGATCCTGTCCGACTATACCGCGCGGTGCAGGCACACGCTCAGCGGAAGGCGTGTCCGTGTTCCTCTCTCCTCCCTTACGGTCAATCTGATCCAGAAGGCCAACTGGCTCATGGAATACCTGCGGGAGCATGAATGGATCGAAGGCCCCGACGGGGAAGGCTGGTTCAACAGCTACTACGACAACCACGGCCGCGCGGTGGAGGGCTTTTTCGGAGACCAGGTCCGCATGATGCTGACAGGACAGGTCTTTGCCATCATGAGCGGAACCGCGCAGGACACGCACATCGAAAAGATCACCAAAAGCGCTGACCATTATCTCTACCAAAAGGAGATCGGCGGCTACCGCCTGAACACAGATTTTCATGAACTGAAATTCGATATGGGGCGCATGTTCGGATTTGCCTACGGGGAAAAGGAAAACGGCGCGGTCTTTTCCCATATGACCGTCATGTACGCCAACGCCCTCTATCGGCGTGGCTTCGCGAAAGAGGGCTGGAAAGCCCTGAAAACCCTTGCCGATACGGCCCTGGATTTTGACACCAGCCATATCTACCCCGGCATCCCGGAATACTTCCGCTCCGACGGCCGCGGAATGTACCACTACCTGACCGGCGCCGCAAGCTGGTTCATGCTCACCATGATCACCGAGGTCTTCGGCGTCCGCGGAGAGTCCGGCAGCCTGGTCCTGTACCCCAAGCTCCTGGCCTCCCAATTCGATGAGGAATGCCGCGCCGCCCTCACCGTCCCCTTCGCCGGCAGACTTTTTACAATCATATATGAAAACAAACAGCGGAAAGATTTCGGCTCCTACCGCATCGCCTCCGCCGCCTGCGATCAGGCGCCGCTCGCGGTCAGCGAAGATGCCTATGTAGTCCTCCCCCGCGAAACCCTGACCGCCCTCCCCAATGTGCCGCATACTATCACTGTAACTCTGCTGTAAACCTGTACGTTTCAGCCGAAAGCGCAGCTCAGACAAAAATCATTGTCCAAAGGAACCTCTCAAAAAACGCCGGCACTTAGCGAGGTTCTTTCGAGCTTAGTACCGCTGCGTTTTTTGCGAAGCGAAAGCGGGGTGACGCGGACAATGATTTTTGTCTGAGCGTCCCCCCTCTCTAAACCACATAAAAGAAAGGAAACATTCCCCTATGAACTACGGATACTTTGACCCCCTGAACCGAGAATATGTGATCACCCGCCCGGACACCCCGGCCCCCTGGGTCAACTACCTGGGCTCCCCGGAATACGGCGCCATCATTTCTAACAACGCGGGAGGCTACAGCTTTGCAAAATCCGGCGCAAACGGCCGGATCCTCCGTTACATTTTCAACAGCTTCGACCAGCCCGGGCGCTACCTCTACCTCCGGGACAACGACTCCGCCGACTACTGGTCCGCCTCCTGGCAGCCCGTCGGCAAGTCTCTGGATCTGTGCAGATACGAATGCCGCCACGGCATGGGCTATACCGTAATGACCGCCGACTACAGCGGGATTCGCTCTGAAGCCGCTTATTACGTCCCCCTCGGAAAATCCTATGAGGTCTGGACGCTTTCCGTCTCCAATCATTCGGAGCGAGCCAGGGATCTGACCCTGACCGGCTATGCCGAATTTACAAACCACAGCAATTACGAACAGGATCAGGTGAATCTGCAGTATTCCCTGTTTATCACGAAGACCCTGTTTGAAAAGAACCGGATCATCCAGCAGATCCACGGCAATCTGGACGCCCTCCCGGAGGACGGGCAGGTGGATTCCAAAAATGTGACCGAGCGCTTCTTCGGACTTGCCGGAGCCAAGGTTGCTTCCTACTGCGGAGAAAAGGAGCATTTTCTGGGGAAATACCACGGCTACGGCAATCCCCTGGGCGTCATTTCCGGCAGCCTGGGAAATGTGGACAGCTACAATGAGAATTCCTGCGGCGCCCTTTCCTGTCAGGTCACGCTGGCGCCGGGGGAAACGAAGACCATCCTGTTTGCGCTCGGACCGGACGGCTCCGAAGCCGCGGCTTCCATCCTGGATTCCTATGCGGATCCGGCAGCACAGACAAAAAAGGAGCTGCAGGAATTAAAGTCCTTCTGGTACGAAAAGCTGGATCATTTAAAGGTCTGTACTCCCAGTCCGGAATTTGACACCATGCTCAATACCTGGAACGCCTACAACTGCTTTATGACATTTATCTGGTCCAGGGCCGCCTCCTTCATCTACTGCGGGCTGCGAAACGGTTACGGCTACCGGGATACCGTGCAGGATATCCAGGGCATCATCCACCTCGCTCCGGAAATGGCGGCGGAAAAGCTCCGCTTTATGCTCTCCGCCCAGGTCAGCCGCGGCGGAGGACTGCCCCTTGTAAAGTTCACCCACTGCCCGGGACAGGAGGATACGCCCGATGACGCTTCCTACCGGCAGGAGACCGGGCATCCGGCCTACCGCGCGGATGATGCCCTGTGGCTCTTTCCCACGGTCTGGAAATATATTTCCGAAACAGGAAATCTGGATTTTCTGGATGAAATCATCCCCTTTGCGGACAAGGAGGAAGATACGGTTTACGGGCATCTGCAGCGCGCAATCCAGTTTTCTCTAGATCACCTGGGCCCCCACGGCATGCCTGCCGGGCTCTACGCGGACTGGAACGACTGCCTGCGCCTGGGCGCGAACGGGGAGTCTTCCTTTGTAGCCATGCAGTTTTACTATGCACTGGATATTTTAAAAAGATTTGCTGAATATAAAAAGGATGCGGACTATGTGAAATATCTGGAAGAAAAGCTGGCGGAGGCCGGAACCATCATCCAAACTCTGTGCTGGGATCAGGACCGGTTTATCCGGGGATATACGGAGCATGGAGAGCGGATCGGCGCCCCGGCTGATCCGGAAGCCAGCCTATGGCTGAACCCCCAGAGCTGGGCGGTCATCAGCGGGCTTGCCTCTCCCGGCCAGGCCGATGCGATACTGGAAAATGTATATAAGAATCTAAACACAGACTACGGCGCCCTCCTGATGGATCCGCCTTACCATGCGCACGCATTTGACGGCGCGCTTGCCGTCATCTACAACCAGGGGACCAAGGAAAACGCAGGCATCTTTTCCCAGTCCCAGGGATGGCTGATCTTGGCGGAAGCCCTCCGGGGGCATGGGGAACGCGCCTTCACCTACTTTATGGAAAATGCCCCGGCCGCCCAGAATGACCGGGCGGAGATCCGCCGCCTGGAGCCCTACTGCTACGGCCAGTTTACGGAAGGCCGCGCCAGCGAACATCCGGGCCGCTCCCATGTCCATTGGCTGACCGGCACCGCTTCCACGGTCATGGTCGGATGTGTGGAAGGGATCCTGGGTCTGCGTCCGGATCCGGAAGGAATCCGGATCGCCCCGTCCATCCCGAAGGGCTGGGAGCACCTGGAGATCGAGAAGGATTTCCGCGGAAAGCATCTGCATATCCGAATCGAGAACCCGGACGGCAGGGAATCCGGTTTTCAAAAGCTGATCCTCAATGGGAGGGAACTGGACAGCAGCTATGTCCCCGCCGGAATTCTTGAGGAAGAAAATGAGATTCGGCTGATCCTATGAAAAATGTCCGCCTGTAGGCTGCTAAACTGAGATTTCGGATTGCAGCCGTACAGGCGGAAAAATGTTACGGCGCAGCATCTGTCATATGCTGCGCCGTCTGTTTTATAGATTTTCCTGATCCTCTCCGATCTCATTTTCCCCATCGATATCCCACTGGATCATATGATTGATGTCCCGGTATTTCTTCGGGGTCATGCCCACAGCTTCGCGGAACTGCTGTATAAAATGGCTCTGCGAAGAGAAGGACAGCCGGTTCGCGATGTCGATCATGGAATACTCGCTGTACTGCAGCAGGTTCTTTGCCATCTCGATCTTCTGCCCGCGTATATAGGCGCTGACGGAATCCCCCGTCTCCTTCTTAAACAGCCGGGAGAGGTAGCTGGAAGAGACCCCCAGGGCATCCGCCAGGTCTTCGATCGTGATCCGTTCCTTGATATGGGAATAAATGTACTCCTTGCAGGCATTGATATGCCGGGAATTGGTATCGCTCCGGCTGATCCTCCGCATCTTTTCCGCATAGTCCAGAACCATCGAGTCGTGCAGATTCCGCACCCCCTGTACCGTATGGATATCGTCCAGCTTCTGAATATAAAAATCGCTCATCCGGAACGCCTGCTCCAGTTCCATCCCCTTCTGCTTGCAAAGACGCGTGACCATTGCCGTCGTGATCACAAAATGATACTTCAGGTTTGTAACCGGATTCCTGGACAGCACGCCGACTCCCTCACTGTCAAGAAACCGTTCCTGCTCGCAATTCTCCCGGACTGCGTCCAGATCCCCATTGGTCACTGCCTGGTAAAATAAAAATTCTTCTGTCGGCGGTCTGTGCTCCACCTCATCCAGATCATCCTCGGCTTCCAAAAGAAGCCATTCATCCTGATAGCCCATAGTGTTCCCCTTTTCCTGCGGTTCCCTGTCATTCGCTTTCCTGCACATCAGAATACCAATGTCCCGGGATTCCGGGGCGGCGCGGCGGCGGCATATGGAGCTTATGACACAGAATGTGTCATAAAATTTTACCAGCCATACAGGCGGAAATTTTATTCGGAACACATTCCATTATCTTCATCACTTCCGCTTCGGCATCATGCCTGTTTTCCTTTATAAAATGGATATAGTCTGATGCCATCTGCAGTTCCAGTTTTTTTGCTTTTATAATCTCAAAAAAAGTGATTCCCTGCAGCATCTTTTCATAGTCTTCCAAAGTAAATGTCAAAATATAAAAATCCTTTCCATCCTTTTTACTCTTTTCAACCATTCTAAGAACTTTTGTCAAACCATATGCATCCTTATAGCCCTCGGAATCTCCTGTTAACCCCTTTTGTGTAAAAATAATCCCAAATGAAATACCTGTAACTACCATCAAGCTGTAAAATTTCCCCACATAAGTTACGCCCAACGTCGAACTGAAATTTTTACATTCCCCCAGAAATATATCCTCGTCTATCGGGATAAGTTCTCTGGAAAGCTGAAAACTCTTCATCGCCTGCTTTCCCCTGTCTGAGAGAACAATCACTTCATCTATTTCATTTGTCTCTGTTTTTACATTTTTAAAAATTTCAAAAAAGTAGCTTTTCTTAATAATAAACTCCACTAATTCTTCCAGCCGATCGCCTTTAGACTTCGTAGTTTCGACAGTTTTATCATAAGGTTGCTTCAAATTTTCCAGCAGCACCTTAAATTGTTTTTTGTCATTTTCTGTCCATTTTATAAATCCTTCAAACTTATCAAGATCATTCTGTACAATCTGGTCGAGATATTCTCGGAGGTTAAAATTGTCCATCTTTTTATTCATAGTCTTATCACCTTATACAAGACTATAATGTTGTCTTCCAGTGATAATGGCCTTCCGCAAAAATCACAATATAGGTCAGGAGTAAATTGCTCTAATGACTCAAGAAATATCCCTTTACTTTTATTGCAGTCAAAGCAATATATTTCATATAGGTTCTCCAGATATCCCTGCTTCTTCAACTCTTCCAGGATTCCATAGGCAGTCTTTATATCTATCGCCAATTTTGATTTCAAATGCCCTGGGTAAATATAATCGCCTTCTTCTATAGCTGCAAAAAATTCATAATACTTTTTCTGTTGATATGGAGTCAGCTGATGTTGCAGCTGTAAGTTCTTTATAGCATTGCATAACGTATTCTTTGACACTGCTCATCATCTCCTCTCTGATTAACTCACCATAAATCATAAACAAGCTATAATCCGTATCTTTATATTTATGTGTAATACCAAATTTTATTCCGGATTCATCTATCCTGATCTTCACAACAGGCATATCTGATTTTACTTCAATCTTGTTCAGAAAATCTCTTAATCTGTCTCTGATTTTCCGGGTGCTGTCATTCTGTTCAAACAGTTCTTTCTGTTCCTCAATAAACTTATCAAGCTCTCCCAGTATCGGAATAATGCCAGCCTCGTCTTCATAAGCCTCCAGATAAGCTGTTGTACCATTTCTCGTCATTCTCTGAGCAACAATCGTAATGTCATCTTTCTCAGATTTCATATAATCCACTACCGCTTTAAAGTCAATATCTATTACCTCAAGCTGTATATTTATTTTCAAAAAATCTAAAATTTCAGCGACCTTGCTTTTGTAAAAAGTATAAGAATTTTTATATGCGATACCTACCTGATCAAATCGGATTTCCAAAAGGCTGTTCTCTTTATCAATCACTGCCAGCATTATATATTTTATTGTATTTCCAGCGTCATTTTGAAGCATATAGGAAAACTTGATATATATCGTTTCACCCAATATATAAATTGTCGGTTTTTTCAGATCATCTACTGCCCTCTGTTCCTTTTTATCAAAAACATTGACCTTTCCATTTTCGACCAATTGCTGTATTTTTTGAATATTCAGAAAAGTATATTCAAAATAACAAAAATGACGATATGGTTTTCTGTATTCATATTCCTCAATCAATGCCAGAATATTTTCTGATTCTAACATATGTTTTAACTTATCGTCTAATGTCTCGTCGGCAGTCACGTCTATACTATCCGTGAAATTCAATGTCATCTGTGGACTGCGTTTTTTATTATTAATGATCAGTCCTTCATTAACTGCCTGTTTCAAAATAATTTTTTTAGTATAAGATGGGTAGGAATCCAATACCGTACTTTTAAAAATATCTTTATTCAAAATGTTTATTTCGCCTCCATTATCTTAACAGTTTTCGTAACATACCAAATAGGCTCCATATCTTTTTCCATTTATATGATTCAGTGTACCATATTTGTAGGAAAAATACTATCATTTTTCACATCGCAATGCATCTGCCCCATTGAAACAATGTCCCGGGCTTGCTATACTATCAACAGCAGAAGAGGAGTTACATGTCCCATCTTGACTAGGCGTGACCTGTAACGAAGGGGATTTCTTTCCCCGCATCCATCCACTCCAACAGAAAGAAGAATCACACCATGCAGACACAAATTTTAGTCATCGAAGACGACGAACTCTTAAATTCCGGCCTGTGCTATCACCTCCAGAAGCGCGGCATCACCCCCTTTTCCGCATATGGTATCGAAGAGGCGAAGTCCCTCCTGACGCAGGAGCATTTTGACCTGATCCTGCTGGATGTCAATCTGCCCGACGGAAATGGATTTGATCTTGCCAGGGAAACCATTTCACACAGCGATGTTCCCTTTCTTTTCCTGACCGCCCATAACCTGGAGGAGGAGATCATCCAGGGGCTGCGCTTTGGCGCGGACGATTATATCGTAAAGCCGTTCAGCGTCAAGGTGCTCATGGAAAAGATCCAGACTGTACTGAGAAGATGCTCCGGCGCCCAGGGACAGAAGGTCTATACCGCCGGAAGCCTGTCCGTTGACCTGGAAAACCGGATTGTAAAAAGCCGGGGGAACGTGGTTTCCCTCACGCCCACGGAGTTTGAGATATTGGAAGTATTCTGCCGGAACCGGGACCAGATCCTGACCAAGGATATCCTCCTGGAAAAGATCTGGGACCGGAAGGAAAATTATGTCAATGAGCATACCCTTTCCTTAAACGTGAGCCGGCTGAGAAATAAGATCGCGGACGGGGAGCATGAGTATATCAAGACCATTTACGGCTTAGGCTATAAATGGGTCGGAGGCCGCAAATGACGGGGGGATTGGCCGCAGCCGTTTTGTTCTGCGGCCTGATCAGCCTGTGCATTTATTTTCATTTCCGCAGGCAGTTTGTCCGTCTTTCCTCGGAGCTCTGCCGCTACGCGGAACAGGTCATGCAGGGAGAGTCTCTGCCCGACCAGCAGAACCGGGAGACGCTCACCTCCAAGGTGGTGATGGAACTGGAGAAAATGGAACGGATGACCGCCCTGCGTCTGGAAGAAAGCAGAAGGGAAAAGCAGCAGCTCCTGGAAATGATCTCGGAGATCACCCATCAGATCAAAACGCCGGTTTCGAATCTCAGGATGTACTGCGAAATGCTGTCGGAGGAAGAAGCGCCGATGTTTCCGGCCGCATCGGATTTTGTATCAGCGGCAAAGGATCCGGCGCAGCAGGATACGCCCGGTCACGGGATCACCTGCAGCAGCCCAAACAAGATCATGGAGCAGCAGCTCATCAAGCTGGATTTTCTCCTGGACACGCTTTTGAAGGCTTCCCGGCTGGAAACGGATATGATCCATCCGGACATGGAAAACCGCAGGATCCTGGACACGCTTGCGGCCGCCGTCAATAATATCATGCATAAGGCCGAACTCAAACATATCGAGATTTCTGTGGACTGCCGTTCCTCCATTCAGGTCTGCCACGACAGGAAATGGACGGCGGAAGCCATTGAAAATATTCTGGACAACGCGGTGAAGTATACGCCGGAAAACGGGAGTATCCGCATCTTGGTCCAGGTCGGGGAAATGTATACGGAGATCCGGATACAGGATACGGGAAAAGGAATCGAACCGGCCCATATCAACGACATTTTCAAACGGTTTTACCGGGAAAAAAGTGTGTCGCAGGAGGAAGGGCTGGGTCTGGGATTGTATCTCGCAAGGTATATCATTACGCTGCAGAAGGGGTATATCGCCGTCCGCTCCGCGCCGGGGGAGGGAAGCTGCTTCTCCGTCTGTCTCCCGAACCGGAGCTGAACAGGGCGCCTTGCAACCGTACAGGTGGAAATGTTTCGTTTTTGATACTTTTCTTTTTGAATTTGAAACAGGATTGATACCATTCGCGCCTATCATAAAGATACCGGCTGTACAGCTGGCAAAGATATCGAATACACGAGGAGATGATAGACATGAATATTTTGCGCACCAATGATCTCAAAAAATATTACGGCGAGGAACCGGTTCTGGTGAAGGCCCTGGACGGGATCACCATGGAGATCGAGCAGGGCAGCTTTACCGCCGTTGTCGGCACCTCCGGCTCCGGCAAGAGCACGCTCCTCCACATGCTGGGCGGCCTGGATACGCCCACAAGCGGAAGCGTCATCGTAGACGGCCAGGAGCTGAACGGAATGGACCGGAACGAGCTTACCATTTTCCGGAGAAGGAAGATCGGATTTATTTTCCAGAATTACAATCTGGTCCCGAATCTGAGCATCTATGACAATATCGTCCTTCCGGTGGAGCTGGACGGCCGGGAACCGGATGAAATGTATATGATGGAGGTCGTCCGTACCCTGGGGCTGGAGGATAAGCTGTCCCGAAAGCCCGGCAAGCTGTCCGGGGGGCAGCAGCAGCGTGCGGCCATCGCGAGGGCGCTGGCCGCGAAGCCCGCCATCATCCTGGCCGACGAGCCCACGGGAAATCTGGACAGCCGCACAAGCCAGGAGGTGATCGGCCTGCTCCAGACCACCAGCAAAAATTTTCACCAGACCATTGTCATGATCACCCACAACGATGAGATCGCCCAGTCGGCAGACCGCTCGATCCGCATCGAAGACGGAAAGATCGCAGAAAGCAGGTGGCAGCAATGGGACTGAACATAAACAATAACCGCCGGCTGCTTTTCCGGCTTGCCAAGAATAACCTGCTTTCCAAGAAGCTGTCCGCCTTCTTTTCCGCGCTGTCCATCCTGCTGGCGGTCCTGCTGGTCTCCACCCTTTCCCTTTACCTCATGGGCTATCATTTTGCGGAGCAGCAGATCCTTGAAAAAATGCAGCACGTCATTTATATGAATGTGGCCGCCGAACAGGTGGAGGAATTGGGAAATGATGAGCGTACCCAGCTTTCGATCCCTTACAAATTCAGTGAAACGGATTTTCAGGCAGGAGACGCCAAATATCACTACACCTTCTTCGGAAGCCATGACGGGGCCATAGAAACCTATCAGCTCGCAGAAGGCGCGGTGCCTGAGAAGTATAACGAGATCGTGGTGGATAAAACCTTTATAGACGCATTGAAGAAATCAGCGGATCCGGACTCTGCGGCGGCTTTGGAAAATGAATCTGCATCCGGCTCTGCGCCGGCCCTGGAAAACGGGGGCAGGATCGGTTCCTCTGTCACTCTGGACACGGGAAGCGGTATGGAAAACTTTGTCATCACCGGACTGACGGAGAACGCAATTCCGTCTTCCTCATACAGCGTCTACGTTTCCCGGGAATTTGCGGAGAAGAGCGATCTGATGAAGCAGATCCCCTATGAGGCCCTTGTGCGTCTCCGGGATACAGACGGCATGCCTTATACCGCATTTACCACGCTGATCTACCAGCTTGCCGCCGATCATGGGATCAGCCGTCCGGACGTCAACCCCAATGGAAAATTCGGCGAATCGCTCCAGAAAGGGAACTCCGGATTGTATGTCGTTTTCTTCGTCGCTGTCCTGCTCTTTTTTGCAGGCGGCCTTGTGATCTACAGTATCTTTTATTTTTCCGTGATGTCCCGGGTGCGGCAGATCGGACAGTTCCAGACCATTGGGATGACTCCGGTGCAGGTCCGGAAGATGATACGCCGGGAGGGCTGGCTGCTCAGCGCGGTCTCCATTCCCACGGGGCTGCTGCTTGGCGGGATCATCGCGTATATCCTGCTGCCGTCCGGATGGAATTGGAAAAATTATGGGATCATCTGTCTCCTTGCGGCAGCTGCGGCGAGCTTCATTGTACAGTTTTCCATCCGCAGGCCCGCCTCCTTTGCGGCAAAGATTACCCCGGTGGACGCGGCAAAGAGTACGGGGAGCGATGAAGCTGGCCGGCGGCGGCGTAAAAAAAGAGCCTCAGCGGAAAGCGCCGCCTACAATGCGGCGGCGCTGCAGCAGCTCAAACCAGCGGACGCAGCGTCTGGCGCATTCCCTGCACAGCATTTATCTCCCGCCCGCCGCAAGCCCTTGACCCCATGCACACTAGCCCGGCAGGAAAGCCGAAGCAGCCGGAAGAAATGGAGACTTACAACGGCATCCCTTGCCTTTGGCGGCATCCTGTTTATGGTCGCCGCCTCCTGGAATTCGTCCTGGGACGAGGAAGCATTTTCCAGGCAGGACTTTTTTCGAAAAGGAGAATACCATCTCTCTTATCTGTACAGCCACACGTCGCCGAGAACCTACGGGATCACAGACATGCAGCTGACCGGCCATTTAAGTGAGGAGCTAAAGCACCGCGTCCGGCAGATCCCCCATGTGAAGGATGTACAGACAACACACACCGCGACAGGAGTGATCGAACGCAATGGGAGCACATTTACGCAGTCCTTTTATCCCCTTACGGAAAATGATACCGAATATTTTCAGTTGGATGCCGAGGGGAACAATACCTATGAGTATCTGGCGGAGCACGATGCCGTCCTGATCACCAGGCCGGAGCTGTACGAACAGATCACCGGCGCCCCTTTTGTGCCCGGAGAAATGCTGACCGTCCGGTATTTTGACGGGGAGGAGCATCAGATCGAGCTGGAGGTCGCGGCCGTCGCGTCGGAGGTCGTCGCAGACCCGCCTTCCGGTGACGTAGATGAGTTTTGTATGGCGGACGTGACTATGAAAAAATTATGGAAAAACATGAACACTACGGAGAGCTTTACCATTTTCGCGGAGGATTACGAGAAGAACGGGCTGCAGGTAGAAGAGGACCTGAGGGAATTGATCAGCGGATATGACGACCTGTCTCTCTTTACGCTGCGGGAACAGATACAGGAAGATTCCGGCATGATCCGGAACAACCGGACGCAGATCTACGGGCTTTCCCTGTTTATCATTTTGTTCAGTCTTTTCAACCTGGTCAATACGCTGATCAGCAGCTTCGCCTCCCGGAAAAAGGAGCTGTCCATGCTGGAATCCGTAGGGATGGAGCAAAGGCAGCTGCGCGGGATGCTGCTGTGGGAGAGCCTTCTCCTTGCGCTTCCGAACCTGGTCATCACGCTGACGGCAGGATCTCTGGCCGGATTTGGATTTATACGGTATATGAGCCGAACCGCCCCTTATCTGCATTACCGGTTTCCGTTCGCGGCGGTGGGGCTGTATATCGCGGCCATGGTTCTTCTTCCCATGGCGGTGTCCTACGGCTGCCTGAAGGAGCAGGACAGAACATCCTTGGTGGAAAGGATCAAGTATCAGGATTGAAAAAAGGGGGGCTGTGGAAAGCAGCCCCTCTTGATACGCTTCGGAAACAGCTGCCGCGGCCATAGTAAATGCCCCTCCCGCAGCAGGCTGCGGGGAATGAGACCCGCGAGTGATCGAATCCCCTTGGCCGGTGCATGACGTGTATCATCAAACCACCGCTTCTATCAGCAATTTTTCTCCTAACTGGATCCTTTGAACTCCAATTTTCTTCTTTTTATTAAAATTAAAGTTCAGCATATATCCTGTTTTTAGATGGTAAGAATCCAGATAATCTATCAGTTGCTTTTCTCCCCGTATATGGTACTCTTTTCCGTGCCATATCTTCAATTCACACACGATCTGCTGCCCATGATAGTCAATGATCACATCCGTCCTTCGACGGTTCCGCGTCCTTGCTTCTATATAAAAATTCCCGGCTCCATTAATGATCGGCTTCAAATAGAGCAGGAAAAATCGACGCCCATTTTCCTCTATAAAGGATTCATCCGCATCCGAATAAATATCTGAAAATGATACTACAAACCGTTCCAGTACCTGCTCCATATCCAGCATACCATTCCGTATAAAACGGTTCCCGTCTTTATCCGCAGAAGCCGCCCTGTACAAGGCACTGTTCAGTATCTCTTCCGATAGAAACAGATTATATATCCTGGTCTCAAATATCCGGTACGGAAAAGCTCATCTCTACCATAAAATCTGCCGCAATATCGTATGGTACAAGTACCATACGATCCCGCGGACAGTCGCCAAATGAAAGCGAGCTTTCACATGGCTCGTTGTCTTCACGAGTATTCCAAGGACTATTATACTGATGCTCTGTCTCCTGACGCAGCTTTAATCCGTAACTTCCTAAACTTAGGTATTATAGAATCAAGAAATTACATAAGAATTAGCTATGGCTCTTTTTTATATGCGGGAACAAATGGAATCAGTCCTTTTTCATAAC